>JAAEZQ010000043.1 GCA_018222805.1 Vibrionaceae bacterium | reverse complement strand
ATGGTAGTGTGGGGTTTCCCCATGTGAGAGTAGGACATCGCCAGGCTTTAAATTTTGGACACTTGCTTAAGCGAGTGATACCACTGCGGAGTGGTAGTTCAGTTGGTTAGAATACCGGCCTGTCACGCCGGGGGTCGCGGGTTCGAGTCCCGTCCACTCCGCCACTTATTCGAGAGTCGTCTCATAAAATACGAACTACAGGGGTGTAGCTCCAATTGGCAGAGCAGCGGATTCCAAATCCGCGTGTTGGGAGTTCGAATCTCTCCACCCCTGCCATATTTAAGAAGCCTCAGTCGAAAGACTGGGGCTTTTTTCGATCTGTACGGTGTGGGTTAAATTTGTAGAGCAGCGTATTTCGCCCCTACCAAAACAAATACGTTTTAGGGGGAGGGATTGGAAGAGTCGTTTAATCTACACCTTTCTTCTTTTCTGTGCTTTTTTATCCTGCCTATACCACTGGTGGTTTCATTTCCCCTTTACCTAAATAGTTCTACACTTACTCTATTTGGATCTTGAATTAGATCATAATGCACGCCGGGTGATATAAGACGGACTTCTTGTTATGATCACGCCTTAATTCTAATAATGGAAAGTACGTTTATGCCACATTTTCGATTTCGTGCTGTAGAGCCTCAGACCGTTCAGGCCTTATCAAAAACTCTCACCGATGAACTGCAACCTCTAATGGAATGCCCACGTGAGGACTTCACTTTTGAATACATCTATACGACTTTTTTTAGTGAGGGAGAAGTTTGTGCAGCATACCCTTTTGTAGAAGTGCTTTGGTTTGATCGCGGTCAGAAGGTTCAAGATAAAGTTGCTAAAACCATTACTCAGCAAGTCAGAGGTATAGTGGGTGAAGATATTGATGTCGCAGTGATATTCACTTCACTCTCTCCTAAAGCCTACTATGATAATGGTGAACACTACTGAGGAGTAATTGTTATGAGGCTGAGTATTTTCCTCTACACCAGTTGTCTTTTCTCAGCTTCTATTTTTGCAACTCCGTGGGAGAAAGTCTCGGCTCCCACTCACAATTCATCTGCCGCCATTGGCAGCTATGCGAATGGCTGCTTAGATGGAGCTTATCCTTTACCTCTAGAGGGGACGGGATATCAAGTCCTACGGAGTAGATCGAACCGCTACTATGGGCATCCCAATACTATCTCATTTGTTGAAAGTCTTGCCTTAACTGCAAATAAAGAGTTAAGTACTAATTTGTTGATCGGTGATTTATCATTACCGCGAGGTGGTCGTTTCTCATCTGGTCACTCTAGCCATCAAACTGGTTTAGATATTGATATATGGCTGCGCTTAGCTGACCAACCACTTTCCTACAATGAATTACAACTCCCTAAGCCAATAAGTGTGGTTGACCTTAAAGGGTACTCAATACTTGAACATCGCTGGGATGACAGGCATTTTGAGCTTATTCGTTATGCTGCTCAGAATGAAGGTGTCGCTCGTATCTTTGTTCATCCTGTCATTAAAGAGCAGTTATGTTCACAGGAAGAAGGTAAAGATCGTACTTGGCTGCGTAAAGTTCGCCCTTGGTGGGGACACCACTATCACTTTCACGTCAGATTGTCTTGCCCGGATTCCAGTCGAAATTGCGTCGAGCAAGCCCCACCACCGGCTGGAGATGGTTGTGGGTACGAGCTAGCAAGCTGGAAACCTAAAGCGGTAGTGCCTTCAAAACCTTCGGCTAAAAAAGTGGTGGTAAAACCAAAACGGGCGAAAGTGATTCCATCGCAATGTCAGCCACTTATTCGTACGAATTAAAAGTCAGTTGAGTTTCTTATAGCGTTTGTCGAATCTCCGTTATGAAACTGGAGAAACATCATACTTTTGTCTACAGTGAATAATACGAATACAAAAATTAACCTAATTAGTTTGGGTGACATGTTATATGAATCTTGAATAAACAAAGGGTTACGGATTTTTTATGTTGGAGCCTCTGTTTTTTAAGTTCTTTTGTCGCGATACTCTGATTTATGTTCAATATGTCTGTCGCTTGGTAAAAAGAAAAATAGCAATGCGGACAATTGTATTAAAGTAGGTTTAGTGGTGTTACCTGCCGATAGAGTTAATCAAGGATAAAACCATGACTATGATTTGTGCAAAAGAGTTTGCAGAGTGGTTAAGACACAGATTTAGCAGTGAGACCAAGGGAGTCTTCTTGACTCGAGAAGATTTGAATCATCTGACAGGGCGCCAGCGTCTTGATCCGGGGTTTGTTAATGATGTGCATTACGAGCTGATGCAATACGGGATGGCTTTCGTTACTGATACAAGCCGAGAGAATTTCTATTTAGTTCCAGTGTCTCAAGCGGAAAACTGGCGAGAAAGGTTAGAGTATAATTTTGAGAAAGAGTTATTCTGCAATATCTATCCCATCGAAAAATCGGGCTAAAAATAAAGGTTCAACTTTGCGCCAAAAGTTGAACCTTATCTATTTATGCCAATCCTTGGATAATCACGAACTTTTCTAGTAATTGCTCTTCCGTTTCGACATGATTCGGATCGGTGATAATGCATTTCGTGATAGGACAAACCGACTGACACGTCGGCTTATCATAATGACCCTTACACTCTGTGCACAAATCAGGGTCGATTTCGAAAATACTGTCTCCCATGCTGATCGCACCGTTAGGGCATTCGGGATCACACATGTCACAGTTGATGCATTTATCGGTAATGAGTAACGCCATGATTACTTACCAGTCGGATTACGAGTGTCCTGACCAGAGTTTAGGTTACGCATTAACAGACCGTATTCTAAGTCCATATCTTCTGGGACCGGGATAAATACGAAGTGGCCGTTACCTTTTGCGTCTTCGATTGACTCTGACTTACGGTTTTCCATTGCTTCTAGAGTGAAAACAACATTACCTTTTGGTGTCATTAGCTCTAGGCTATCACCGACAAGGAATTTGTTTTTCACTTCCACTTCCGCCATGTCACCGCGACGTTTACCCGTGAATTCACCAACGAACTGTTGAGCGTCAGACACTGAGTAGCCATAGTCGTAGTTTTGGTATGTGTCATGGGTATGACGGCGGAGGAAGCCCTCGGTGTAGCCACGGTGAGCCAAGCTCTCTAGTGTACCCATTAGGCTTTCATCGAATGGTTTTCCTGCGACAGCATCATCAATCGCTTTACGATAAACTTGAGCAGTACGAGCACAGTAGTAAAACGATTTAGTACGGCCTTCAATTTTCAAAGAGTGAACACCCATCTTAGTCAGACGCTCAACGTGCTGGATAGCACGAAGGTCTTTAGAGTTCATGATGTAAGTGCCGTGTTCATCTTCAAATGCCGCCATTTTCTCTTCAGGTCGGTGAGCTTCAGAAAGTAGGACTACCTCATCAGTTGGTTTGCCACGACCGATTGTGGTTTCAGGACGCTCATCTTGAACTTCGACAGGCTGCGCCTCAGATGGGTCAAATTTCTCTACGATATCGCCAGCGTCGTTTTCCTTGCCTTCTTCAACTTTGTATTCCCAACGACATGCGTTAGTACATGTACCTTGGTTAGGGTCACGTTTGTTGATGTAGCCAGAAAGTAGGCAACGGCCAGAGTAAGCCATGCATAGCGCACCGTGTACGAACACTTCTAGTTCCGTTTCAGGACAGTGCTCGCGAATTTCTTCGATTTCTTCTAGGGAAAGCTCACGAGATACGATTACGCGCTCAACGCCGTTTGCAGCCCAAAACTTAACCGTTGCCCAGTTAACTGCGTTAGCTTGAACAGAAAGGTGAATTGGCATTTCTGGGAAAGCTTCACGAACCATCATGATTAGGCCTGGGTCAGACATGATCAGAGCGTCCGGGCCCATTTCTACGACTGGTTTGAGGTCGCGAATGAAAGTTTTTAACTTCGAGTTGTGCGGCTGAATGTTACATACCACGTAAAGCTTTTTACCTAGGGCATGCGCTTCATCGATACCGATCTTTAGGTTCTCGTGGTTAAACTCGTTATTACGTACACGAAGGCTGTAGCGAGGTTGACCTGCGTATACCGCATCTGCGCCATAGGCGAATGCGTAACGCATGTTTTTAAGGCTGCCCGCAGGAGACAGTAGCTCGGGTACGAATGCTTTCTCAGTTGTCATTGCTCAATTCTCTTATATCTGATCACAAGTCAGGCCAATTCCACCTTATGGAAATGGGGCGCAAATTTTACGTCAAAATGTGAACTGTGACTAGGGGAATTGTGCTTTTAGCGAACAAACGCCCCATAAAAAGTAGGGGCGTATTTAGTAAAAGTAGGATTATTTTAGGCGTTCGGGTTCGGGAGTCCGCCTAGTGCTTGGTATAAATTTGGCAGGAATGCACTGAACTCACCACACATGAGTGAAAAGTCTGCATCGAAACGAGCGGCTTGGTCTTCACGTGGGATGTCATCGTTTTGGTCTTTCAGCTCGTCGGAGAATTTCAGACGTTTGATGCCCGCATCTTCCGTCATAATAAACTCGATTCGATCTTGCCAGTTAAGAGCCAGTTTAGTGACAACTTTGTCTGCTGCGATGTGATTGCGGATTTCATCCGTGGTCAGTTCTTGTTTCTTACAGCGGATCACACCACCTTCTTCCAGTACTGATTTCAGCTCAGCTTCGTCCATCATTGTGATGCCATGCGGTGTGTCACCGGTTTTCACCCATTCAGTCAATGTTGTTTCAATGGCCACTTCAGGAATGGCAGGGACGACTGGTAAACTGCCCATGGTTTTGCGCAGCAGTGCCAGAACATCTTCTGCTTTTTTATAGCTGCTTGCGTCTACAAGAATGAAACCTTCTTTCGGCATGATTAATACATGAGTGTGGCTGCTTCGGCTGAATGCTCGAGGTAGCAAATCCATCACGATGTCATCTTTTAGGTTGTCTTTCTCTTTTTTCTTTAGCGGGCGACCTTCTTGAGCTTCCATCGCCTCAACTTTTGCATTTAGAGAGTCTTTGATCACGGATGCTGGCAGCATCTTTTCTTCTTTCTTGGCGCATATCAGAATGCGGTTTTCAGATACGTGAGTCATCATGTCGCCATGTCTACCCATTGCATTTACCCAGCCAAACTTCTGCTTATCTTGGCTGCCACAAGGGGTGAATTGAAACTCAGCAAGTTGAGTTTCTAGTTGATCTGCATTGAAGTTAATCTCGCGGTTAACGCGGTATACCAGACAGTTTTTAAACCACATAAATCTTCTCTAGGCTTGATGACAAGGGACTAATCATAGGGAATTTTATTGCTGATGTCCTAATAGAAATGAAAAATATCAGGATGAATCTCAAAAGAAAGTTATATGAAAATTTGTTTTCAAAGGTCACAAAAGTGTCATAATTGGTAGTGATAATGCTTATGCATAGAGGGGCGCGCTTTGTCTCTTAAATTTATTAGTTCAACAAACATAAGGTTATTCAATTATGTCTAGAAGGATTCTGGTTGTTGAAGACGAAGCTCCAATTCGTGAAATGCTCTGCTTCGTACTTGAACAGAAAGGTTACCAAGCGGTGGAAGCAGAAGATTACGACACTGCCGTAACCAAACTGGCTGAACCCTTCCCTGATTTAGTTTTGCTGGATTGGATGTTACCAGGTGGTAGTGGTATTAACTTCATTAAGCATATGAAGCGTGAAGAGCTGACGCGCAATATTCCTGTTGTCATGCTGACGGCGCGTGGTGAAGAAGAAGACAAGGTTCGTGGTTTAGAAGTGGGTGCAGATGATTACATCACCAAGCCTTTCTCGCCTAAAGAGCTGGTTGCTCGTCTGAAAGCTGTCATCCGCCGTGTCACTCCAACTGCACTAGAAGACGTAATTGATGTACAAGGCTTAAAGCTTGATCCTGTATCACATCGTGTTACGGCTAATGACGGTGCTGTCGACATGGGACCAACGGAATTCAAAATGTTGCACTTCTTCATGACGCATCAAGAGCGTGTTTACAGTCGTGAACAACTGCTAAACAACGTGTGGGGCACCAACGTATATGTTGAAGACCGTACGGTCGACGTACACATCCGTCGTTTACGTAAAGCGCTAGAAGCAGCTGGACATGATAAGCTGATCCAAACGGTTCGTGGTGCAGGCTACCGTTTCTCGACGAAGGCATAAGTTCTTAATCAGCTGATCGGTACCATTTTTTGGAGTAATGAGTGGTTGAAAGATTAACGTGGAAAAAGCTGGCCTGGGAGCTGGCTTTTTTTTACACCCCCTGGGTGATAGTAGGTTGGATATTCGGTTATATGCCGTGGTTGCTATTAGCAGCGACGGCATTGCAGCTTGTGTGGCATTTGCATAATCAAGTCAGATTGTCTTCTTGGTTATGGGACGAAAAGCGTCTTACTCCTCCTTCAGGCAGTGGTAATTGGGAGTCTCTCTTTAATGGCTTATACCGCTTGCAACAGCGTCAACGCCGTAAGCGTAAAGAGCTGACTAACTTAATTCGTCGTTTTAGAAATGGTGCGGAATCTCTGCCGGATGCGGTGGTTGTATTTCGAGCTGAAGGCAATATTGTCTGGTGTAACAAACTGGCTCAGTATCTTTTGGGGTTTCACTGGCCAGAAGATTCGGGTCAACCGATTTCAAATCTTATCCGCACGCCAGACTTCATAAAATACCTCAATAAGCAAGATTTCTCTGAGCCACTAGAAATGCGTTCCCCAATAAATGTGGAACGCATGCTAGAACTGCGTATTGTTCCTTACACTGAAGGCGAACACTTGATGGTTGTGCGTGATGTGAGTCAGTTAAAGCAACTGGAAGGCATGCGCCGTAACTTTTTTGCTAATGTTTCTCATGAGCTGCGAACGCCAATGACGGTTCTGCAAGGCTATCTGGAGATGACGGAAGATCCAGATATGATCGTAGGTCCAATGTGGACCAAGGCTCATGGTGTCATGACCGAGCAGCTCAACCGCATGAACGCATTGGTTAATCAATTGCTTACTTTATCTAAAATAGAAGCTGCACCAATGCATGAGTTGGAAGATGTCGTTAATGTTCCAGCAATGCTCGAAGTAGTGGAAAAAGAAGCGGCAAGCTTGAGTGGTGACGATCATCATAAACTCCATTTTGAGGTCGATGAAAGTCTTCGCGTGTTTGGGGACGATGATCAGCTGCGTAGTGCTATTTCCAACTTAGTGTATAACGCCGTGAAATATACCCCTCCAGGCGCCAATATTAATGTGCGCTGGTATCAGAATGCACAAGGAGCCTGTTTGGAAGTAGAAGACAGTGGCGATGGTATAGAGCCGCAACACTTACACCGACTGACGGAGCGTTTTTATCGCGTAGACAAGGCTAGATCGCGTGATACGGGTGGCAGTGGTCTGGGCCTTGCGATTGTGAAGCACGCTCTCAGCCATCATGATTCTCATCTAGAAATCCAGAGTGAAGTCGGAGTAGGGAGTAAGTTCTCTTTTGTGCTTCCTGGCCGTTTGGTGGCGAAGTAATGGGATATCGAGTGATTAAGTCAGTACTGGTGACTCTGATTACATTGACGTGCTCAGGTGTGTCTTTAGCAAAAGATAAGCCTCTACCTAATTACCAAAAAACAACAGGTATCGTCGGTAATTTGCTGTCGGTTGGCTCCGATACACTAGCGGGCATGACGACGTTATGGGTCGAAGAATTTAAGTCTATTTATCCAAATATTAATGCCCAGGTTCAGGCCTCGGGATCCTCAACAGCGCCTCCTGCTCTAGCTGAACAAACCGCCCAGTTCGGCCCCATGAGTCGTCCTATGCGCTTGAGGGAAGTAGAAGCTTTTGAGAGTGGACACGGGTACAAGCCGACAGCCTTACGTGTTGCGATTGATGCTATCGGTATCTTTGTTCACCAAGATAACCCAATTCCGGGGCTTAACTTTAAGCAACTGGATGCTATATTTTCAGCGACTTTGCGTTGTGGTGAGAGTAAGTTCATCACCAACTGGCAACAGCTCGGGGTACAAGCTGAGTGGGCCAAACGCAATGTGCAACTATTTGGTCGTAACTCGGTGTCGGGTACGTATGGTTATTTTAAGAATAATGCTCTTTGTGGTGGTGACTTTAAGACCCGTGTCAATGAGCAGCCAGGCTCTGCCTCTGTGGTGCAGTCTGTGGCGTCTACAATAAGCGGTGTCGGTTACTCTGGGGTTGGCTACCGAGTATCGGGGGTTCGTCTGATTCCTATCGCTAAATCTGGCACAGACTATATCAGCCCTACACGTGATAACATTATTACTGGTAAGTACCCACTTTCGCGCTATCTCTATGTCTACGTAAATAAGCACCCAGATTACCCGCTTTCACCAGTCGAAGCAGAGTTCATCCGTTTTATATTCTCTGCACAGGGGCAGGCTTTGGTTGAGAAAGATGGCTACGTACCAATCACTGCAGATTTCGCTGCAGAAGAGCTAAAAAAAGTCGGCTTATAAGCCGACTTTTTAGTGATGATCATTGTTTCATTAAAATGAGAGCAGCCACTTTGCGCTTTCCCAGCGTAGTTGCTCTTCCTGTAAATCTGCATTAAGTAGCTTATTGTTGTCCAGCCACTCCTCATCCGTGCAAGTTAACGTCCAAACATCCTCTTTGATGGACAGAGTGATTTCGGGCAGAGGATCGTCATTGCGTTGCCCATTTAACACGATTGAAAGACGGAGAATTTTTATCAGGCTAAGCACATCGCTTTGCTTGTATAGGTTAAACTCAGGTAACTCATTGAGCTTTAAAGCTTTGCGCTGAAAACGAGCCAGCGTTGCCAACACCAGTTGTTGTTCTCGGTTAAAACCCTGTAGGGTAGAGTGCAAGAGAATATAGAATGAGTGGCGATGAAAACTGCGCAAGTTAATGCTCAAGCCCACTTCATGTAGCAGTGCTGCCCACTCTAACAAGTCAAATAGATCACTTTTTTTCTTAATGCCCAGCTCAGAGTAGACTTGTTCTAACATGTCTCTGGCGTGGCCTTTGACACGTGCAGCATGTTCAAGGTCGACGCGATGTTTCTGAGCCAAGTTTTCAGTGGTACGCATGCGAATATCGGAGCGGGCAAATCGCTCTTCCATCTCATACAGTAATCCCTCTCTCAATGCACCATCGGAAAAGAACATCTGTTCGATTTTTAATGCTTGGAAAATAGCGGTAAGAATCGCGACACCGGCAGCAAAGACGGGCTTACGCTCGTCAGTTAACCCACTCAGTTCAATGTCTTCAATCGAGTCAAAGGCACATAAAGCTTCAATAAGTTTATTTAGACGCTTTAAAGTAATCAGGCCATCTTCATAGCCCATGCCGATGAGTACTTCTTGAATGGCTTTTATTGTACCTGATGAACCAAGGGCAATGTCCCAGCCTTTTTTACGATACTTACTCGCGATAGATTCCAGTTTTTGCTCTGCAGCTAGCATGGCTTTGGTAAAGTTTTTTCCAGACAGCTTTCCATTTTTGAAAAACTGTTCGGTAAAGCTTACACAGCCCATTTGTTTGCTGTTAAGAAGCTCAGGCTCAAAGCCTTGACCGATGATCATCTCGGTACTGCCGCCACCGATATCGACAACGAGTTTGGAATTTGACTCAACCTGTGTATGTGCCACGCCTAAATAAATTAAGCGCGCTTCTTCCTCCCCCGGGATGATTTCAATCGGGAAAGGCATCACTTCTTTGGCACGGTTAATAAACAAGTGCGCGTTTTTTGCCCGCCTTAGTGTGTGAGTAGCAGCAATGCGGACGTTAGACTCGTCAAAACCTTGCAGGCGTTCGGAAAACATAGCCAGGCACTCAAGAGCACGCTCCATCGATGCATGACTTAAGTTCAGTTCACTATCCAGGCCTGAAGCCATACGAACTCGTTGTTTATGACGGCTGATTAATTGCAGGTCACTACCGACAACTTTTGCCACCACCATGTGGAAGCTGTTGGAGCCGAGATCAATCGCGGCAATATAACGTTCATCTAGTTCAAGTATCTGAGACATTTGGCCTTTGTCTTCTGGTTTGCTTTTCTATATTTTTAAGATAGTCATAGATGGCAACTTGTGAGCGAACTTTTTTACGGTTACCGCGAGGTACGTAGCTATTGCTCATCTCTTTATCTATCAAGCGTGCCTTTACGGTATCGGTAAAGTGAATGCTGATTATATCAATAATTCTCTGTTTCAAACGAGGATCGCGTATAGGAGTCGTGACCTCGATGCGGTGATCGATGTTACGAGTCATCCAGTCTGCCGAAGAGATGTACACCTGAGGATCGCCGTCATTGTGGGCGATGATCACCCTTGGGTGTTCCAAAAAGCGGTCCACAATACTGATGATACGGATATTTTCACTTACTCCTTCGATGCCCGGCACAAGAGAACACATGCCTCGAATGATCATGTTTACTTTTACGCCCGCATTACTTGCCGCGTAAAGTCTGGTGACGATGCCTTTGTCGACCAAGTTGTTAATCTTGATCGTCAGGCTGGCTTTATTCCCTGCTTTTGCGTTGGCGATTTCGCCATCAATGAGGCGATAGATTTGTGAACGCGAATTTCGAGGAGATACCATCAGGTGATTGAATTTTACCGGGCGGTAAGGATTCTCGATATAGCCGAATACATTGCGAACTTCTGTAGTAAGATCTTGGTCTGCGGTAAGTAGAGCGAAGTCGGTATAAATTCGTGCGGTTTTTTCGTGGAAGTTACCCGTACCGATATGAGCATAGCGAACAATGTCGTCCTCTTCACGACGGCTGATGAGCAGTAACTTAGAGTGAATCTTCAGACCCGGAGCTCCAAAAATAACGTGCACGCCTGCTTCTGTCAGTACTTTAGACCATTCAATATTCGCTTCTTCGTCAAAACGAGCTTGCAATTCAACGACAACAGTAACGTTCTTTCCGTTGTGAACGGCGTCAATCAATGAATTCATTAATCGTGAATCTTTGGCGACACGATACACATTGATTTTTATACCAATGACTTTCGGATCAAATGAGGCCTGACGAACCAGTTCCGTGATGTGGTCAAAAGTATGATATGGGTAGTAAAGCAGAATATCTTTGGCTTTAATTGCCTCGAAACTGTTGGGATAACCTTCGAAATCAGCACACTTCATTGGCGGCATAGGCTTGTTTTCTAGGTAGTCACGACCAACGTTAGGGAATGATATAAAGTCTTTGAAGTTCTGGTAACGGCTACCGGGGATAAGGTTATCGTAGCTCGAAATTTTCATTTTACTGCACAAAAAATCGAGCATATTCTGTGGCATTTCACGCTCATAGACAAAGCGAACTGGCATAGCGGTAAGGCGTTGGTTTACACCTTCTGACATCTGCTCCAGCAAGCTGTATTCGATTTCATTACGTAAGTCATATTCTGCGTCCCGAGTCATCTTCATGGCATAGCCACTTAACTCGTCATAGTCGAAGAAGCCTTTAAACAACTCGTCTAAGCAGTAACGAATAATGTTGTCGAGCAAAATGATGGTCTTACGGCGTTTGCCTTTTTGTTCTGGAACCATCACGAAACGAGGTAAGTGGTCGGTTGGAATTTCTATCAACGCGTACTGAGAGTGTTGTTCTTTGCGTAACTCTACTGCGATATAAGCGTATTCGTCTTTGAGGAACTGAAGCACGTCGATTTCGTCTTTCATTAATAGCGGCGTAATATGTGGCATAACTTCGTTGCGGAAGTATTTGGTTATCCACTTCTGCTGTACTTCATCAAGTTGCTGTTCATTCACCAAGAAAATGCGACGTCGAGCCATTTCTCGTATTAATTCACTGTAAAGTTCGTCGAACTTTTCGTTAAGCTTAAATGCTTTCGCTTGCATCTTTGACAGTAGGCGTTTGGAGCTGTCATTTCCACCACGCTCTTGATTGATTAGGATTCTGCGTTTTACGTCAGCAAAACGTACTTTATAGAATTCATCAAGGTTGTTGGAAAAGATCCCGAGAAATCGAATTCGCTCGATCAATGGAACGGTCTTATCTGAGGCTTCTTGCAATACTCGTTCATTAAAAGACAACCAACTAAGCTCTTTTTCTACATATAGTTTTTCAGTGCTCATTATCTTACCTAGCCAAAAGGTGAAATTTGCATGTTCATCAAGGAAAATATAGTTGAGTGAGAACATTATGAGATTTTTGTTGCAGTTTTATTTCAGTACACGTGTTGGATTCCAGAGTTGTTTTCTTTTCAGTCGGTTAATGTGATCTGTAATATAATTGTCATCTAAAAGACATATTCTGGTACTGAGTAAAAAAGGTAGAGAGATAAATGGCACAAGCCGAGTTTTCATTGCAGGAAAAAGATAAGAAGCGACTGATTAAAGATCGTTTGGTCAGGCTTGCAGTGACTACTGGGGGGGTGGGCGTACTGGCTGCGCTGATTTTGATATTTGTTTATCTCGCTATGGTTATCATTCCTCTGTTTTCGGATGCGAAAATAGAGACGAACCAAGCTTCCAGAAGTGTTCAGGTTGGCAAGCCGTTAGCGATATCTGTTGATGATTATGCCCAGTTGGCTTTCGTTCTTACCGAAGGTGGACGAGCTCATTTCCTGCCGATGGATGAATCTGTGTCGTCTTCGTTTCACTCTCAGCAACTCGTTATTCATCCTGTTTCTTTCTCACAATCAGCACCGGGCCGAGGATGGTACGGTTTGGTCGATGATCTGGGGAAAGCGCATATTTTCAAGCCCGAGTTTAATGCGACTTTAAAAGAGAATGCGCGTCCACCAGAGATCGTTACTTTCAATACCGATATGAATCTGGTTCTAACCGATGCGTCCGATCCAGTTTTTCAATTTGCTTTCAGTGCTTCTGAGCAAGCACCAACCATTGTTTGGCAAACTCAAAGTGGTCAGGTTCACGCTCGTTGGCAGTTATCATCTTCTTTGTTGGGTTTTGAGCCTAGTACGATTGATTTTACCTTTTCTGCTGGTTTTAACTCTCCCGATCAAATCTTGCTAACACCGGGTGGAGAGACGTTGTATCTGCGAGATGGTTCTGAACTGATCGTTTTAAAGAAAGATAAATTCACCTTTGTGGTACGTGAGGTCATTGACCTGACACAAGGCGATAGTAAGCATTCGGTGAGAAACATCGATTTACTTTCTGGTGCCTATTCTCTGCTTGTCACCCACAACGATGGCACCGTTTCCCAATGGTTCGATACGCTTCAAGGTGATAAGCGAACACTGACCTATATCCGTAATTTTAAGTTGGCGTCGGAGCTCAAGTACTTGTTACCAGACTCCCATCGTAAAGGGTTCTACAGCTTCTACACCAATGGCACAGTACAAAGCCATTACACTACCAGTGAAAAACTAGTGTTATTTAAGCGCGCTTATCAGCAAGCGCCCGCTTTAGCTGCGATGTCGAGTAATGAGCGTTATTTAATTAGCTGGCAAGATGACAAGCTTGATGTCGCTGTGGTGGATAACCCATTTCCGGAAGTGTCGCTCTCTTCTCTGTGGCAGGAGGTTTGGTATGAAGGGTATCCCGAACCGGAATTTGTCTGGCAATCGACGTCGGCAAGTGATGACTTTGAAGCCAAGTTTAGCTTAGTGCCTATCGCGTTTGGCACGATTAAAGCTGCGATGTTTGCGATGTTGTTCTCAGTACCGTTGGCGGTACTAGGAGCAATTTATACCGCTTACTTTATGTCACCACGCATGCGAAGAGTGGTTAAACCTTCGATAGAGTTGATGGAAGCCCTGCCAACAGTGATCATCGGTTTTCTTGCTGGGCTTTGGTTTGCCCCAATTGTTGAGGATCATTTGATTACGGTTGTGGTGATGCTCTTTATATTACCGCTGAGTACTATGATCATGGGTGGGCTTTGGGCACTCCTTCCACAGTCGTTAAGAAATAGGCTGCCAAATGGCTGGCATGCACTGGTACTGATGCCGTTATTGTTGCTACTTATGGCATTGGGGGTATGGTTATCCCCAGCTATCGAGCAGAGTTTTTTCGGTAGTGATATGCGTTTATTCCTGACTGAGCATGGTATTGGTTTTGATCAGCGCAATGCATTGGTAGTAGGACTGGCGATGGGCTTTGCTGTTATACCAACGATTTTCACTATTGCTGAAGATGCGATTTTCTCGGTGCCGAAGCACTTGTCGGATGGATCTTTAGCCTTGGGGGCGACACCATGGCAGACTTTAATCTACGTTGTACTACTGACAGCGAGTCCCGGTATTTTCTCCGCCATTATGATGGGATTGGGACGCGCTGTAGGTGAAACGATGATCGTGCTAATGGCAACGGGTAACACACCGCTGATGGATTGGAACATCTTAGAGGGAATGCGCAGCCTATCGGCAACGATTGCGGTTGAGTTACCAGAGTCTGAAGTAGGCAGTACGCATTTTCGATTGCTGTTCCTTGCGGCATTAATATTGTTTTTATTTACCTTTGCGGTGAATGCGCTTGCAGAATTTGTCCGCCAAAGGCTGAGAGATAAGTACCGTGCGTTGTAATAGTAGTTTGAGAGTAATCACGTGTTAAATTGGATTCGTTCTGGCGCACCTTGGATATGGCTAACGGGTGGAGCGGTGAGTATTAGTTTACTCTCCGTTTTGGGTTTACTTTTGCTTATAGGTTGGAAAGGGTTAACCTTTTTCTGGCCCGCACCTTTGTATCAATGGAATGTGGCGGCGTTGACACCTGTGCAAGGCGAAGTACTGCAGGAAAATAGTAAACTGATCGGTCAGGTTTACGAGCGGAGCTTTGTTCCCAAAAGCTACTTACCGGAAGAAGCCGTGCAGAAACTCGACGATGATGAAGATTTTGCGACTCGTCTGAGTATTAAAATTGCTAACCGAGAGCTTTATCCTGCGGATTTTATCTCCGTATTGCAAATGCAGTTGGATGAGCCAACCACCCCTCACGAGTTAGCGGTCATCGAGCGCAGCAGTGGTGGGTACTTTTTTGGCAAAATGATCGCGTTCCAGGATGGGGACAAACGGTATGACAAGAACCTTCGGGCGATACTCGATGAGAAGATAGACGACGCAGAAACATTACGTCATGAGATTGATTCTCTGGTGGTTGATCAATTACAGGATCTCGGCTGGAAGTTAGAGCAATTACGACTGGATAAGCGTAAACATGAGCTCAACAACACCATTACCGATACGTTTTTAGCGGATAACCAGAAGAGAAAAGAACAAATCGAGCAAGAGCTGGCAAGCCTAGATTTACAGCTTGACGGCCTGCGCTTACAGCTATCTGGCTATGCTTTAATTGTCGAAGATATGACTGGCGAGCAGGTCTCAATTCCACTCGAAGATATTCTGGATTATTGGTACCCAAATCAAATGACTCTGCCTGGCAAAGTGGCACACTGGGGTAAGCAGGTCTGGAAGTTTTTATCGGATGATCCGCGCGAGTCTAATTCGGAAGGTGGCGTTTTTCCCGCAATTTTTGGTACGGTATTCTTAGTGATCATTATGTCAATCATCGTCATGCCGTTGGGCGTTATTGCTGCGATTTACCTGCATGAGTACGCCAAGAATAACGCACTGACACGACTGATTCGGATTGCCGTTATTAACCTGGCAGGTGTACCGTCGATTGTTTACGGTGTCTTTGGTTTGGGTTTTTTCGTCTACACCATTGGTGGTTCGATCGATAACCTGTTCTATAGCGAGAAGTTACCAGCACCGACATTTGGTACACCAGGTTTGTTGTGGTCGGCGTTGACTTTAGCCGTGTTAACGCTTCCTGTGGTGATCGTGACTACAGAAGAAGGACTCACCCGGATTCCAAACTCAGTTCGTCACGGCTCGTTGGCGCTTGGAGCGACCCAGTTTGAAACGCTTTGGCGTGTGATTTTACCCATGGCGACGCCAGCAATTATTACCGGGTTAATACTGGCAATAGCCCGAGCCGCCGGAGAAGTGGCACCACTGATGCTGGTGGGCGTTGTTAAGCTGGCTTCAAGCCTACCTGTTGATGGGCAGTTCCCGTACATACACCTAGACCGGAAGTTTATGCATTTGGGTTTTCATATTTACGATGTCGGCTTCCAGACCTCCAATATTGAAGCGGCGCGCCCTCTGGTATATGCGACCTCTTTCCTGCTCATTACTGTGATTGTCGGGCTAAACTTAACAGCAATCAGCATTCGTAATGATTTGCGTGAAAAATACAGAACGTTAGGACAAGATTAAGTATGTTTAATTTTGATAATACATTGGGTTATGAGCCGCCATTAGATGTGCATAACCTGACGGATGAACAAACGGCTATCTCAATTGAGAACCTTAATCTTTTCTACGGGCAAGCTCAGGCGTTACATAATATCTCGATGCGAATCCCTAAAGGTCGGGTAACCGCATTTATTGGTCCATCAGGCTGTGGAAAATCTACTTTGTTGCGCTGTATCAACCGAATGAACGACTTAGTTGAAGGGTGTAAGGTCACTGGAGAAGTGCGTCTGCATGGAAAAAATGTGTACCATCCCAATGTTGATGTCGCAACGCTCAGACGCCGTGTAGGCATGGTATTCCAGCGGCCAAACCCCTTCCCTAAATCGATATATGAAAATGTGGTATATGGACTGCGCCTGCAAGGGGTAAAGAACAGCCGAGCCTTGGATGATGCGGTTGAGCGTTCATTACGATCAGCCGCATTGTGGGATGAAGTGAAAGACCGTTTGCACGAAAATGCGTTTGGCTTGTCAGGTGGTCAGCAGCAACGCTTGGTCATTGCTCGTGCGATTGCGATAGAGCCAGAAGTGCTTTTACTTGATGAACCTACATCAGCACTTGATCCAATCTCCACTTTAACTATTGAGGAGCTTATCAATGAGCTAAAAACTCAATATACTGTGGTTATTGTTACCCACAACATGCAGCAAGCGGCGAGAGTCAGCGATCATACTGCATTCATTCATATGGGTAAGCTAATAGAATATTCAGACGCAGATTCGATCTTCACGTCACCAATTAAGACCCAAACTGAAGACTATATTACGGGCCGTTACGGCTAAGCTCTGCGACAAGATTAAACAGAAGGAAAATTATGCACTTTGGACGTCATATTTCAGGACAATTTAACGTAGAGCTAGAATCGATTCGTACTCATGTTTTAACCATGGGCGGTTTGGTTGAACAGCAGCTGTCGTATGCTATTCAAGCCTTGAATAAAGAAGATATCGAGCTCGCGCGGAAGGTTGTGCGTGATGACCACAAAGTGAATGCGATGGAAGTGTCCATCGATGATGCCTGTACTCGTATCATCGCCAAGCGTCAACCGACGGCGAAAGATTTGCGTTTAATTATGGCCATCATCAAAACGATCACCGACTTAGAGCGAATTGGTGATGTAGCAACGCGCATCGCTTATGTTGCCATCGAAAGTCCTTCATCAAAAGAACGTCAGTTTCAGGTATCTTTAGAGCCGCTGTGTCGTCAGGCGATTAAAATGTTGCATCAGGTGCTTGATGCGTTTGCGCGAATGGATGTGGAAGCCGCAGCCGAAGTACACAAGCAGGATGATAAACTTGATGCAGAATATGAAGCGGTAATCCGTCAGTTAATGACTTACATGATGGAAGACCCGAAAAATATTCCACACATTTTGCAAGTGATGTGGTCGGCGCGCGCAATTGAGCGAGTGGGAGACCGCTGCCAGAACATTTGTGAATACATTATCTACTTTGTAAAAGGTAAGGACGTTCGACACCTTGGCGATCAGAGTATTGATGATGTGTTGAAATAAACAAAATAGAGTTAAATAAAAAAGACCAGCATAAAGCTGGTCTTTTTTATCATGACTGAAAGACTAATACTTATCCGGTACAAAGGTCTGATCGTCGATCGGGGCCCTTACATAACCTTCTTTGTTTAGTTCTGGAAGTTCAACTGGTGGATACTCAAGTGCTTTGTAATCAATCTGACTCAAAAGATGGTTGATGCAGTTTAGCCGAGCTTTCTTTTTAGAATCAGATGGCACAACCCACCAAGGACAGTTTTTGGTGTCGGTATAGGCAAACATCTTATCTTTCGCTTCGGAGTATTCAGCCCAGCGGTGACGAGACTCCAAATCCATAGGACTGAACTTCCAGCGTTTTATCGGAGTATTAATACGCCCCCAAAAGCGCTTCTCTTGCTCTTCATCAGAGACTGAAAACCAGTATTTTATCAAGATGATGCCAGAGCGCTGCAACATACGTTCAAATTCAGGACAGGAACGCAGGAACTCTTCGTATTCATCCGCAGTGCAAAAGCCCATGACCTTTTCAACTCCAGCGCGGTTATACCAACTGCGGTCAAATAAGACGATCTCTCCAGCTGAAGGCAAATGCGTTACATAACGTTGAAAATACCACTGGGTCTTCTCTTTCTCTGTTGGGGAGGGTAAAGCGACGACGCGGCATACACGAGGGTTAAGCTTCTCTGTAATACGCTTTATAACGCCACCTTTTCCTGCTGCATCGCGGCCTTCGAATAGCACCACCACTTTTAATCCTTTGTGTTTGACCCATTCTTGGAGCTTGACCAGTTCTACTTGTAGCTTTCTGAGCTCTTTTTCGTATTCTTTTTTCTTCAGCTTAGACATACTTCATTCCTCAATCCTTGATTATCAATATGTTAGCACTCAATTGCTGGCGGCGGGGTATCTAGGCTTTTATTTGAGAGCTGATACTACGTTAGCAATCGCTTCTTTACTGGTGACAGGAATCGCAAAGTCATCGATATCGGATGCGCCCATTTTGCTCTGACTGGCGACAAAGTTCATACCACTAGGGCGAGTACTCTTACCTGAAAGATGTACTTCTTGCACATGCGTTTGTTCTACCAATGAGCGTACGTTATCAGCATTAATGCCAGCGCCTGCCATGATATGAATGCGTCCATTCCCCTGTTCTATTAGTGATTTGATCACTTCGCTGCCCATTGGTGCTGATGGTGCCAGACCTGATGTTAGTAGGCGCTCACAGCCTAAGCTTATGACATCTTCTAGGGCTTGCTCCGCCTTACGGCACTGATCAAAAGCGCGGTGGAAAGTAATGCCCAATCCGAGCGCCTGAGCAAATTCACACAATGCTGCTGCATACTGTATATGAATATCACCATCTTGAGTCAGTACACCGAGAACAACCCCGTTTAAACCCGCTTGGTATGCGGCTTCGATGTCCCAACGCATCATTTCGATTTCTTGTTGGTTATAGAGGAAATCTCCCTGACGCGGACGAATCATTGCATAGATAGGAACAGTGGAAAGCTTTGCTGCTTGCTGCATAAAACCGTAGCTCGGCGTAAGCCCACCTAACGCAAGAGAGGAGCAAAGTTCAATACGCGTCGCGCCGCCAGAAATGGCATGGTGAAGAGATTCAATGTTGTCGATACAGACTTCTAGTTGAGTAATCATGTGGTTGTCCCGAATGCATATTCTCGATAAATAGTAACAAGGACAAGAGCGAGAATCTGTACGGTAGCTTCGGGAAATAGAGGTAAAGTTAGCGCTTGGGTCTTACCTTATTTGAGTTTGATAGAGTGAAAAAAGAAAGCCCAGAGCATATGCTCTGGGCTTTGATAAGACTTTACTTAGACTGATTGGCGTTTGCGGTTTTCCGCATTAGCTTTTTTGCTTTATATACATCCAACCATCACACCCGTTGAGCTAGGGTGAAGGTCTATTATTTTTTGCCTAGGTCAGCTGCGTGCTCAGATAGGAACGCTGCAACACCTTTTGGAGATGCGTCCATACCTGCTTTACCTTCTTCCCATTGTGCAGGACATACTTCGCCGTGCTTCTGGTGGAAGTTAAGCGCGTCAACCATGCGTAGCATTTCGTCGATGTTACGGCCTAGTGGTAGGTCGTTAACTACTTGGTGACGAACTAGACCGTCTTCGTCGATTAGGAAAGAACCACGGAAAGCAACGCCTGCTTCTGGGTGCTCAACATCGTAAGCTTTACAGATTTCGTGCTTAACGTCAGCAACTAGAGGGTACTTAACTTGACCGATACCGCCATTTTCGATAGCAGTGTTACGCCATGCGTTGTGAGAGAACTGAGAATCGATAGAAATGCCGATTACTTCAACGCCTTTAGCTTGGAAATCAGCCAGACGGTTGTCGAATGCGATTAGCTCAGATGGGCAAACGAAAGTGAAATCTAGTGGGTAGAAGAACACAACGGCTTTCTTACCTTTAGTGAATTCTGCAAAGTTGAAGTTATCAACGATTTCACCGTTACCTAGAACAGCTGCAGCAGTAAAATCAGGGGCTTGACGACCTACTAGTACCATTTTTTTGCTCCTAAAAAGTATGGTTTGTTCCAAGACGAATAAAGTCATACCGTCTTGGTCCGTATTAAATCGAGACAAACTATAGTACAGATTGTAGTATAGAAAAAAGCGAATTAAATAGATTGAGTTAATCGAAAAAAGCGATGATTACAAAACTCTTAACTCGATCACTTCAGTAGTGGTAGGTATTAATAATATTATGAATAAGTGGCCTAGTTTAAAGCAGCTATATTATCTGGTGACACTACATGAAACACGGCATTTTAGCGATGCAGCAGTGCGTTGTTTTGTCAGTCAGTCAACCTTGAGTAAAGGCATTCAGAATCTAGAAGAGTTGATTGGTTGTCCTTTATATGAAAAGAAAGATAAAAAAAGCCCGTTGGTTTTCACTCAAACGGGTGAAATGGTAGTGAAGCACGGCCGTGAACTACTGGCGAAAGGGCAGGACTTAGTTGAGCTGGGTCGGATGTGCCAGGGCGATGAGATGCAGGGCCAGTTAAAAGTCGGTTGTATCCCAACTATCGCTCCTTTCTTGCTGAGTGATCTGGTTCAGGAAGTTAATTATCGTTTCCCACAACTCAATATGTTGCTGAGAGAAGACACGACACACAATTTATTGCAGGCTCTCAGGCACGGAGAGTTGGATGTGTTGATATTGGCGCTACCAGTAGAAATTGACGGAATGGAAAGCCGAGTGGTAGGTAAAGACCCATTCCGAATGGTGATCAGTGCAAGCCAAGCGTCATCAGTACCAGTACCTATTCGTTATGCGGATCTGCCAGATGAATCGGTATTTCTTCTAGAGAAAGAACACTGTCTGACGGAACACGCGGTCTCTGCCTGCAAGTTAACAGACAAAGAAAAAATCAATCCATTTACTGCAACGAGTTTGCATACCTTGGTACAAATGGTGGCCAATGGCTTAGGGACGACTTTTATTCCTCAGATGGCCATTGATCACGGACTGTTACATAACCAAAATTTAGTGGTTATTGACCCACCTGGCGCACAAGCATATCGAGAAATTGGTTTGGTTTGGCGTCCAAGTACGTCACGTACTAATACCTTCAATCAGCTTGCAGATGTCGTTTCTGAACTGCTTTAGCTATTAGTATTAGCCTAATCTGCCCTGATATCCTTCCAAAAGCACACTGTAAATGGTGATCTTTTTAGTATTTTATTCTGTTCGTAAACTTTGACTTGTAAAATTTTACAGCTTTTCTTTGATGAAGATTTCATAAAATAGTGAAATTTTACAATGTTAATTTTACACATCTGCTTATGCATAGTGTTTAATCTTTGTTTGAATTCTTTGCTTCCGCCCTTGTGAATACAAGGGCCTTCCCCCTACTAAACTATTCATACACCTGTTTTAAATGGCATTTATATCAAAAAAATCATGTAATTTAATTACGTAATAACTTACAAAATGGTGTCGAAAATCAACCGTTTGTTTCGCGCCGAATAAAACTTCGAATTTCAACTTTTGTTTACCTTGGGGGTTCCTCTAAACCCTTTGTTGATATAGCTTATTTAACGGCCGATAAGACTTATGTCTAGATTGCAAAAGTACACTTTTTTACGCAATCTCTAGACACGGCCACAAGAGATGAACACAAATATTCAGGATGTAGTTTGTTGTTCGTAACTTACAAATGTAGCTTTTCGCTGACTGCCCAAGATTGATAAAGCACGTTAAGGATGAATGATTATGCTTGCTCAGACAGAACAAAAAACACAACCAACGAAGCAGACCCAAGGCATGCTTGAGGTTACTGGTGCACTTGCTCCGGAACATCAGGCAATTTTCCCTTCAGAGGCCCAAACCTTCTTATCACTGCTTTGTGAAAAATATGCCGGACGTGTAGAACAACTGCTGCAAGCTCGAGAAGAAAAACAAGCACGCATCGATGCTGGTGAATTACCAAATTTTTTGCCAGAAACACAAGACATTCGCGAAGGAAGCTGGAAGATCTTGGGGATTCCACAAGATCTGCAAGATCGCCGAGTAGAAATCACAGGTCCAACGGATCGTAAAATGGTGATTAACGCTCTGAATGCGAACGTAAAAGTGTTTATGGCAGACTTCGAAGACTCGATGTCACCTGCTTGGACCAAGGTATTGGATGGTCAGGTGAACCTGCGTGATGCCGTAAACGGTACCATCAGTTACACCAATCCCGGTAACGGTAAGCATTATCAGCTGGGAGACGACCCAGCGGTGTTGATCTGCCGTGTACGCGGTCTTCATTTAAAAGAAAAACACGTTACGTGGCACGGTCAGATCATTCCAGGGGCGTTGTTTGATTTCGCGCTGTATTTCTACAATAACTACAAAACGTTACTGCAAAAAGGCAGCGGCCCTTATTTCTATATTCCTAAGCTGCAATCTCACCACGAAGCGAAGTGGTGGAGTGAAGTGTTCCATTTCACAGAAGAGTACTTTGGTCTTGATACTGGCACGATCAAAGCAACGGTACTTATCGAGACACTGCCTGCTGTGTTCGAAATGGACGAGATTTTGTTCTCGCTTAAAGAGCATATCGTAGGTCTTAACTGTGGTCGCTGGGATTACATCTTTAGCTACATCAAAACACTGAAAAACCACCCAGATCGCGTATTACCAGACCGTCAGGTTGTGACCATGGATAAGCCATTCCTAAATGCTTACTCACGACTACTGGTACGTACTTGTCATAAGCGTGGTGCGTTTGCGATGGGTGGCATGGCCGCTTTCATTCCTGCAAAAGACCAAGAAGAAAACCAGAAGGTTCTGGACAAGATTCACAACGATAAGTCGCTCGAAGCGAATAATGGCCACGACGGAACTTGGGTTGCGCACCCTGGTCTGGCGGATACCGCAATGGAAGTATTCAGCAATATCCTTGGTGAGCGCTCAAATCAGCTGGAGGTCAGCCGCTCTGAAGATGCACCCATCACCGCAACTGAGTTACTTGAACCGTGTGAAGGTGAGCGTACAGAACAAGGTATGCGTCATAACATCCGGGTTGCGCTGCAATACATCGAAGCTTGGATTTCTGGCAACGGTTGTGTGCCAATCTACGGCCTAATGGAAGATGCCGCTACCGCAGAGATTTCTCGCGCTTCGATCTGGCAATGGATTCAACATGGTAAATCACTGGATAACGGACAAAAAGTCACAAAAGAACTGTTTGAATCCTACTTGAAAGAAGAAGTAGAAGTCGTGAAACAAGAAATCGGAGAAGAGCGTTATCAAGCCGGTCGCTTTGAGGAGGCTGCGCAACTTATGGCGAAGCTGACAACCAGTGATGAGCTAACGAACTTCTTGACCATTCCAGGTTATGACTACTTGGACTAAGAATACGAATACCAGAAAACAACACAAAACCAATAACGTGAAGAACTTTGAAGGCAGATAAGGACGTACTGCCTGAGAACGGGAACTCAACGCACATATAAAAAGTGCAAATTATAAAGAGGGATAGACCAATGACATTAACTCGCCGCCAACAAATTGAAGCTTTAGAAAAAGACTGGGCAACGAATCCACGCTGGAAAAACGTGAAGCGTACTTACACTGCTGAAGAAGTTGTGGAACTTCGTGGCTCTATGGTTCCTGCAAACACAATTGCACAGCGTGGTGCAGACAAATTGTGGTCACTGGTCAACGGTAGCGCGAAAAAGGGTTACGTTAACTGTCTGGGCGCGCTGACTGGCGGCCAGGCGGTACAACAAGCGAAAGCGGGTATCGAAGCGATTTACCTATCAGGTTGGCAGGTTGCTGCAGATAACAATACTGCGTCAACAATGTACCCAGACCAATCGCTATACCCAGTAGACTCAGTACCTTCTGTTGTTAAGCGAATCAATAACTCTTTCCGCCGTGCTGACCAAATCCAGTGGGCTGGTGGCAAGTCTCCAGAAGATGAAGGTGGTATCGATTACTTCCTGCCTATCGTAGCGGATGCAGAAGCAGGCTTTGGTGGCGTACTAAACGCTTACGAACTGATGAAATCTATGATTGAAGCAGGTGCTGCAGGCGTTCACTTCGAAGACCAACTTGCGTCAGTTAAGAAGTGTGGTCACATGGGCGGTAAAGTACTGGTTCCGACTCAAGAAGCGGTACAGAAACTGGTTGCTGCTCGTCTGGCAGCAGACGTAGCGGGTACAACAACACTGGTTATCGCTCGTACTGATGCGAACGCGGCAGATCTACTAACGTCAGATTGCGACCCATACGATAAAGACTTTATTGAAGGTGAACGTACTCAAGAAGGTTTCTACCGCGTACGTGCTGGTATTGACCAAGCAATCTCTCGTGGTCTGGCTTACGCACCATACGCAGATTTGATCTGGTGTGAAACGGCAACACCTTGTCTTGAAGAAGCACGTAAGTTTGCAGAAGCAATTCACGCTGAGTACCCAGATCAGCTGCTAGCATACAACTGTTCTCCATCGTTCAACTGGGAGAAAAACCTGGATGCAGAGACTATTGCTAAATTCCAGCAAGAGCTTGCAAACATGGGCTACAAGTACCAGTTCATCACTCTAGCGGGTATACATAACATGTGGTTTAACATGTTTGAACTGGCACATGCTTATGCTCAAGGTGAAGGTATGCGTCATTACGTTGAGAAAGTACAGCGCCCAGAGTTCCAAGCTGCAGAAAAAGGTTACACATTCGTAGCTCACCAGCAAGAAGTTGGTACAGGTTATTTCGACAGAATGACCAATACGATTCAAGGTGGTAACTCATCGGTTACGGCACTAACGGGTTCGACTGAAGAAGACCAATTCTAATTAGTTAGGCAAAATTTCGATTTCCCAAAACGACGCCAGTAATGGCATATTGAGCGGCATTATTGCCGCTCTTTTTTATTTTGTAGACGGATAGACTCTCAGCATCAGCCAACTCAGACACAATGCAGTTGTTATTGTGTTTCTTCGTCTGGCTCGATCTCTTCTGGTTCGACTTCTTCTTGGAGTTCGAGCAAGTTAATCGCAATCGTCACAAAATCACTGTCTGTAATAATGCCGACTAATTGCCCTTTATTAACGACAGGCAAACAGCCAACTTTGTGTTTTTGCATATAGATGGCACTTTCTTTTAAACCGGCGCGCGGCTCTGCAGTCATGATGTTGGTGTGCATCATTTTTTCGAGAGGGGTATCTAGGGTAAAAGATTGTTCAGCTTCATCCGGGTGCAAGCTCGATTCTTGAGCAGCAAGAATATCTCGGTGAGTTACCAAGCCTTGTAAATGTTTATCGGCATCAACAACCGGAATGTGTCGAATATCAAGCGATTCCATCATCTCTTTTGCGTCACGCAGTGTATGTGAGCGAGATAAGATATGAGGGTTGCGAGTCATCATGTCTTCAACCTTGATCATAGTAATCTCCAGCAGCATTGTCCTTACTTAAATATAGAGAATATTTTGCCGTATATCTGAGAGCCACCCCGTTTTTTATCAATAAAATAGAGCGCTGAAATAAAGTCAGATTTTGGTTTTTAAATGGTCAGGTTATCTACAATTCCATCACTTAAAGTTGATGGAATTCTGTGCGAGTGAGTTTGCATTTCTACGTGATATTGAAAGTCCCTAAAAAGTAATCCAATGAATTGAATCGCACATTTGTATTTACCTGATGTTCCCTATTTGGGCTGTCGAAGAAGATAAGCTCAGGCTTACTAAATTGAAGACGACTATGTACAAAAAACTATTTGCGATAGTGGCTACAGCGCTCAGTGTGCAATCAGCGCAAGCGATTGTGCTAGGAGAAGAAGAAACCAACCCAGCTGAACGTGTTTCCATTCGTGCCAGTAATATGGCCGAGTTTCCGATTTGTGGTGGCACCCTGCTGTCCGAGCAATGGGTGTTGACTGCAGCGCACTGCGTGGTGATGGGGGAGGGAACGAATGAAGCGAGTTACTACGTTACTCAACCAGGAGAGCTTGCGGTTACAGCAAAGGTCTATGATCTAAACCACACCAGTATAGATAACTATTATTCGGTTTCTCACGTAGTAGTGCATCCCAAATATACCCGTATAGCGAAAGCTGAAATAGACAGTGGCGGTGACGCCAAACCTATTCAGACTGCATTAGACAGCGATATTGCTTTGTTATATCTGACTCGTCCCGTTAATAACGCCACCTTTGCTAAACTGGCGACCAAAGAAGAGATGGTCGATATAGAAGCTCGGCTCGCAGCTGATTGGAACGATAATTATGAAACCAATCAGCGAACTGCGAATGTGCAAGTCTTTGGCTGGGGGGCAACAACACCAACGGCGAATGAGTCCTCAAAAACGTTGAAAAAGACGGCGATTGGCTTTCTGCCAATTGATAAATGCTATGAGCGTTTGGAAATTGGTAGCAGTTTTCCCGGGACAATTAACTCTCGTAAAAATGTCACAAAAATTTGTACGCTCCCCACTTTCAATACCGTTTTGGAAGAGGACAGCCGCACCCAGTACGGCAATTCTGCGTGCAAAGGGGATAGCGGCGGTCCTCTTGTGGATATCGCCTCTGGGAAACAAATAGGTATTGTCAGCGGTGCGCCTTTGATTCTGCCGACCTGCGGTTCGCTTACGATTCCGAGCTTTTATACCAAAGTCAGTCAGTATTATGATTGGGTGCAGTCATACATTACGGCTGATGCACCTCCAAGCCGTTATATCATAGCGCCTGAGTTTGTTACTGAAATCGAAGACGGTAATACCGATGACTGTAATGACGGGATTGCGACCAATAATTGTAACTTCAGAGACACGAGTGACGGCGGTGGTAGTCTCAACTTTATCTTCTTATTCTTGTTGGGGCTGCTAGCATGGCGCAGGCAACAAGACACCTAAGGCTTGTTATACATGCCCCGTCCTGATATGGGTTGACACTTTTTAACTAAAACGCTCGATGTACTTCATCG
>JAAEZQ010000042.1 GCA_018222805.1 Vibrionaceae bacterium | reverse complement strand
TGTCTACACCAGAAACCGCTTCTAAATACAGATCCTGCATTAATCGGTAACGAACGGTAAATTCACCTAAAGAGTTAAAGATACCTACGCCATATTTCACCTGTAGACCCGGTAAAATATAACCACTGACCGTCACCTGAGAGTCATCTCCCGATCCTGCGGTATCGAGCTGCAAATCTTGTACGCCAAAGGCTTCACCTATCTGACCAACAACACGACCACTTTTCGCTAGGCTCAAGCCAATTAAGGTGGTGGTCATGGCATTACCGCCTGACTCTGCATCGATATCCTGACCACGTAACAGATAGGACAGCGCGTTAGCCTGAGCCATCGACGGTTCCGAGAAGATCTCCAAACTTGGGTTAGATGCGGGGCCAGTAACACGAACCCCAGCGATCACATCATCTTGCGTATTATCAGGATTACGAATGGCAGAAATCGACAGATAAGGTTCATCCGCAGGACCATTCATCATGATTTTACCTTCTTCAATGAGCAGGTCTTGGCCAAATGATCGGTAAGAACCATCGACGATGTTAACTTCACCGACGATAAACGGGCCTTTATCTTTTTGAGTTACGTTGAGATTACCTCGCAGATCACCTTCCAAGCCAAACGCCGAAAGCCGGAAGTCGTTACCAATCTTGATGTTAATATCGGTTTCGACATTAAACGGTACCGCCACGGTATCATCGACCGGCTGTAAGTTTTCATCCAGAATAACCAAGTCCTCTGAGACACCAACGGCACTAGGAGGCAACTCTTCAACGACAATGCGACCCCAAGGCAGATTAATATTCCCTTGTACCTTGGCTAGGTTCGGCGTCACCTCAATCGTCATGTCTGGCTCAACTTTGATTTTCACCATTGGTGGCATATCGACTTTTAATTCTTGGGCAAACACTCGAGCTTTGGTGTGCCAATCTTGTAAGTCTTGCCAATCCGCATCACCAGTGATTTCCAGTTTTCCGTCAGGTGTATTGATACCGGCACTTAGGTCAGCTTGATGGCCTTTAAAGTTAATCGCAACCAGACCCGAGTCGATATCGATTGGTGTCACTTCACCGTTCAGTTTAATCTGGTCAATCAGGAACTGGCCGTTCACCCTAGGGTGCATGACATCACCGGATAACGCTAAGTCTGTATTCATATTGGCTTTGAACAAACTGTACTCGCCAATCAATGGCGCTAAGAAATCCAGATGGAGCGTTAAAAGTGACACATTACCTGCGATCTCAGGAGACTCGGAAGAGACATTAATTAGCGAGACATTTCCGGATAGATCACCATTATCTGCCACGTCTACGAACCACTGTGCATCTAGCTTGTCTTTTGCTAAAGCCGCTTTAAAGCTGATACTTTCCCAGCCAACCGTAATTGGTTGTTCTAATGCTTGTTCTACCTGACCTTGTGGCATATCGACATTCAGCGTCACTTCTGGCTTC
The DNA here is from genome assembly GCA_018222805.1 of Vibrionaceae bacterium. Classification (GTDB taxonomy): domain Bacteria; phylum Pseudomonadota; class Gammaproteobacteria; order Enterobacterales; family Vibrionaceae; genus Vibrio. The sequence continues at coordinate 25,749 of JAAEZQ010000042.1, read as the reverse complement.
ATGTTTGGAGCCCACTTGGCAAGCGCTTGTGCGTTCACTTCGCCTTGCAGCTTAGTTTCTGCCGGTAATAGTGTCTTTATTTGGCTAAAGTCAAAGTTGTTAACCGCTAACTTCGCCTCGCCACTTTTACCCACACTGATGTTTTCAGATAAACACACACTCGAATCAGCTTGCAGCCAACAATGCGCCTGAACATCCGCGATCTGCTTATCGATATTGACCTTTACAGGCGTCGACTTTTGCAGGGCCCAAGGCCCTTGAATAGTATTAAGCGACAAACGAGTTAAGGCACCGTCCCAGATCATTTCTGGCTTTTGCGCCAATGAACCTTGGATTTCCAAGCTGGTTGATACAATATCCGAAACCACATCTAAGGTGAGTTGATGCAGTTTTTCATCTCCTGAAACTTCAAGGTCTGCGCTATCAATATTAACACTGTCATAGGTGATATTATTTGCCACTAGGCTCACGTTAGCTTTGGGTACGGGTAACGGTGAGACATCACCTTTCAGCCTGACCGTTTCTACTTTGGCTAGCTGCTGCCAGTTCGCTTTATTTACAGCAAGATCTAGGTTGATATCCGGCTCTTTCAAGCTGCCTCGTACGGCAATTTTACCGTTCATATTACCGCTAAGATCAGGCACACTTTTCGCAAAATCAGGGAAGTTAACATCAACATCCATCAAGATTTTTTTATCGATCTTACCCTTAGCACTCAGCTGGTTAGGACCATGAGCTAGCACTAAACCTTGAGTTGTAAGCTTGATATCTTCGGCTTTCCCATTTTTATCAGATGCTTCTAACTGCCCCTTCACTTTTAGTGGGTAACCGCGTAAAACACCATCAATATCAAGCGTAGGAAGGCTAACCTGCCAGCCACCCTGCTCTGTCAACGAACCTGAAGTTGATAAGCTACCACTAATGTCTCCTTCGGCTTCCTGCCACTGCAGACCAGGCTGAATATGCTGCAGGTTGAGATCGGCTTGCCAGTTAATTGGCGCTGCCCAGTTAGCCATGAGCTTGCCCGACAGTTCTCCGCCTAAGGTTTTTACCACAAGACTTTGCAGATCAATCTGCTCTAATGTGCCCTTTCCGTTTAACGCCACATCAACAGCAGGAATATCCTTACCGGATGCTTTAGTTTCCAGCGCCAACTCGTAGCCATCTAACGAGCCTTTAGCGGTAAGACTAGGCACTGCAACCTGATAATCACTTTCTCCTAGCAGTGGCCACTTTACTTCCACATTGTTAATCGTCACATCAAAAGGTAACTGCGCTTTCAATGGCTGAAGTTTGGCTTGAACTTCGGCTTTAGTCAGTTCAGACAGCGTAGCTTTTAGTGATAAGTCCCCCGCTGAACCAGATGCCGATAGCGACAATTTCTGTCCTTTCACCTCAGCATGCTTCACTAACGCATCCAGTTGTACATTTAGAGGATAGTCTGCAGAAAGTGTCACTTGCGTACTCAGCGTAGCCTCAACTTCAGGCATGTCGAGCTCAAGTGTTTTTAAATCAACACGATCGCGGCCGGCCTTCGCCACCAGACCGAGATGATGGACGATAACAGGCGTTTCACCAGCCAACTTAAAGTTATGGATATCTAGGCGTCGAACATCGACTGTCAACGGAATCCAGATTTCAGGTAAAACAATATCTTGCGGTTCTACATCGGCGGCTTTTGCTGTTTCCGAGTTTGTAATCTCGGTTGCGTCGGTCTGGGAATCAGCAGCGTCAGTATCAGTGCCATCTACTTGAGCATTATGGGGCTTATCATCCTCACCTTCAGCGACTTCGACTGCAGGAGTCTGGGATTGTGCAGCATCAGCATCAGCATCAGCATCAGCATCAGCAGGTGCTTGCTCGATGTCAGTTGGTGCTAATGCAACATTAATCTCTTTCAATGCCGTTGGAGCGATGACTAAGCGGTCGCCCTGCATTGATAATGCGGTCGAGAAATAGTGCCAATCAACTTGATTACCCAGTATATTCAGGTTGATATCATTAAGGCTCACTTTGTTGACGAAGATTGGTACTGGCGTACTAACTGAACGCAATGGTGGCGTCTCTTCTTCTGGCTCGTCACTCGCAGGTGGCAGTTCCGGCATCTGGAAGTTCACGCCCTGCAGAGATAGCTCATCGACACACACTCTCGGGTCAAAAAAGCAACGAAAGTTAACCGCCAATGTCAGGCGTTCAACTTTGGCATCAATATTCAGTGACTCATCAACAAAGCTGACGTTTTCCAGTGCAAATCGTGGGAATAATGAACCCTGAACTTTCTCCACCTGCAATTGTGGTAGGGCTTTTTCTGCCCCCCATATGGCAAGTGCTAAACCAGGGTGAGTAAAGAGCACTGTTGAGACTAAAATGATGAGCAACAACAGAAGACCAATCAAACCTAGCGATAGCCATTTGGTCCACTTAAACACCTTTTTCATCATAGTTCAGGCCCCAAAGAGAAATGGATACGAAATTCGTTCTTCTGAGGGTCGTCCAATCCCCATGCAAAATCAAAGCTGATCGGGCCTACTGGCGAAGCCCAGCGAATACCAACCCCAGCCCCCGCTTTCCATTCGGGTGTATTATCAAATGCGTCACCAATATCGTAGAAAGTCGCCCCCCACCAGTTGCCGGTAATGCGGTATTGATATTCCAGAGTGCTGGTCAGGATATATTTTGCCCCTGTCAGAGCTCCACTTTCATCGACAGGCGAAATGGATTCGTAACCATAGCCACGGATGTTATTGTCACCACCCGCAAAGAAACGCAACGATGGAGGAAGCTTATCAAACTCTTCCATGAAGTTAGCGCCCCCTTCTAGGCGGAAAAGTCCGCGATGGTTTTCTCCAACCCCTCGAATCCAAGAGGTTCGGCCCAAAAAGCGAAATACTCGGGTCGCAGACAAAACGGACGGGTCACCATATTCAAAAGTGATGGTTTGCTTATCGCCCCACATTGGCATACTGCCCCCACGAGTTCTTGTACGTGAGAACCTGGCCCCAGGTAGCAAAAAGTGCACCCCATCTTCCTGTAGACCCTGAGAGAAGTTTTCGTACAAGTGACGTACGTACAAGGTCTTACGCCAGCCACCATCCACGATCCAGTGGCGCTCTACCGCTAAATTCGTTTCTAAACTATCGGTATCACGGCTGTCCAAATGTTTTAAGCCAAACTGGAGCTGATAGTACTCATGCAGAACGTCATCAAGCGGTATTTTGTAGCCTGCAGTGACGGTTTGTTCCGGTTGGGACAGGGAAAGTGCGGTGTCTAGACTGTGGCCACGAGAGCTGATCCATGGCTTTTTCCATTTCAAGGTGCCGCGGACGCCAGTATCAGTAGAGTACCCGAGACCGGTTTCTATCTGGTTTTTGGCTGCGGGAGCAAGAGAAACCTTTACTGGCAATTCACGCCCTTCCTCCAGCATTGCTAGGTCTGGCTCAACAAATACAGACGAGAACCAGTCGGTATTAGACAGGTTCTGGTTGTACTCACCGACACTCGAAACTAGGTAAGGTTCGCCCGCTTCAAACGGACTTAACGAAGCAACACGCTCATCCCAAATCTGGCTGCCGGATATATTGATGGAACCAAAGTGATAGCGGATACCACTGTCATAATGCAAGCGGATATTCGCTTCATTGAACGCCGGCACCACCTCCAAACGGTTAAGTTGATAATCCCCTTTAAAGTAACCTCGCTGCATCGCTAAATTACGTATTCCCGACTTGAGATTATCGTACTCGCTTTGATTTAGAACCCGGCCAACTTTTAAGGGAGACGCCGCTAGAAGTGCTTCAAATGCTTCATCCTCTTGCGCTTCACCAGTGATCACGACATCCATAACTTTGATTTTGACTGGTAAGCCTTTCGCAATGTCGATGATCAGTTCATCATTATTTTCAGTAACAGAGTATGAGATATTTGCGTGATAATACCCAAGCGCGTTGAGTGCCTCAGTGATGCTTTCATCTAATCGCGCTTGAAAACGCAACGAAGTAGAGTAGTCTTCTTCAGGTATCGAAGTCAGATAAGCTTTGACATTTTCTTCTAACGCGCCATCTATGCCTTGTAGCTTTATAGATACTTTGGCAGCGGCGTTATAGGAAAAGGCAAACAAGCCAACAACAATGATCGGGAGAGCTTTTTTTATCATGCGTTTTAGCTGCGTGAGATTAAAGAAACGTGTTTAATAATAACGCCAATTAGAGGCTAAGTCTGTAATATTAATAACTTTACCGTAGCCTTTGCAGATCCATTTTCACATAAAGACGAACTAGGAAAAGTTCGCAATTTTAAGACAAATTTAAAGGACAGATAGCATGCTCAACAAACAGACACTAATCAGTATAGAAGATGCTCTACCTGGTCGAGAGCAGCCGATGCAAATTGAAGATACTCATTTTGTTAATCATTCCAGTTTAACGGCACCATTGCAGGCTAACCAACAGCAAATTCTATTAGGTATGGGCTGCTTTTGGGGAGCGGAGCGCTTGTTTTGGCAACTGGATGGCGTGATCTCAACATCAGTAGGTTACTCTGGTGGGTACACGAAAAACCCCACTTATGAAGAAGTGTGTACGGGAAAAACCGGACATACTGAAGTAGTCAGAGTGGTATTTGATGAGCAAGTTATCTCTTTGGAACAACTTCTGGCTGCATTTTGGGAAAAACACGACCCAACACAAGGGATGCGTCAGGGTAACGACCTAGGTACGCAATATCGTTCTGCTATCTATACTTATTCGCAAGAGCAACAAGACATAGCAGAGCATTCAAAACTTCAGTATCAGCAAGCGCTGCAAGAGGAACAAAGAGCCGCTATCACCACCGAGATCCAATCGGCAGGGCCATATTACTTTGCTGAAACGTACCACCAGCAATACTTAGCGAAGAACCCTGAGGGCTATTGTGGTCTGGGCGGTACCGGTGTGTGCTTTCCACCAAGTTTACAAAGCTGATTCGATTAAGAAACAAATAATATCAATAACCTATAATGAAAAAGAGCGACCATCGTCGCTCTTTAATGTCACTTAACTTGTAACCAACTCACTGTACTTATAGTGATGCTATTGCCTGATTCACTTCTTTGAATACCGAGAGTCTTTTCTGATCTTTTACGTCAGGTAGAAGAACCTTGCCATTGTCAAAATCAAAGTTCCCGACGCCTGCGATGAAAAACTGCCCCTTAAACAGCGTCTTTACAAAACGAGCCACCTGGAGTGGTCGGTATACCGTGAATTCACGAAGCATAATTCACCTCAATTCCTTTGAGAAAACACAGATTGTCTAACCTTAACAATCTAGTAGCGCAATTTGCGAGCGGCTTCATTCTAGCAAATCCTAATTACAACGCAATATTACATCATTTTATACGTTAAATAAATGTTAACAAACCAACTGTGATTTTACTTGTTCTACTTATATACTGGCGACATCCAAATGGTTCCTGTAAACCAAGCTCGCCTGACTGTATCAATCACTCAGAGGTGACTTGGTTGTAAAGCTCTCACTTGTATGGAATATAACAATATGAAAATTAAGACTCTCCTCCCACTTCTTCTGGCTATGACGCCAAGCCTTTCATTCGCAAATAATTTAACCATCGGCGAAAATGTTCCAGATGTACGAGTTGGTGCTTATGGTGAAATTGTGATGCAAGGCGAAGGCGTTGCGTACCAACCGTGGGTCACGCAAAACATGTTGGGCAAAGTACGCGTTATTCAGGCGATTGCCGGACGCAGCAGTGCGAAAGAGATGAACGCCCCGTTGATGTCTGCCATTACCGCCGCGAAATTTCCTCAAGAAAGTTACCAAACCACAACGATCATCAATCAAGATGATGCGATTTGGGGTACCGGCTCTTTCGTCAAGTCTTCAGCGCAAGACAGTAAGAAGGAGTTTCCTTGGTCATCAATGGTACTGGATGAAAATGGCTTAGTCGCAAAAGCTTGGGGGTTAGAGCAAGAGAGTTCAGCGATCATCGTTCAGGATAAACAAGGGAAAGTGCTTTTCACCAAAGAAGGTCCTTTAGAACAAAGCGAGATCACGCAAGTGATTGAGTTAATCAAACAAAATATTTAACCCGTATCAAGAGGCTCCTTGTCCCGATAAGTGCAGGGAGTCAGTACCTCAGCATGATCTGAATTTTCCCTTAACTGACAAAAGAGTGAACTTTTACCCTAATTGAGTGTTATATTATAACACTCAATTGGGTCTCAGGCACTATGATGGTTCTCTCTAGGCAAACAACATTTCAACATTGCTATCGTACTGTTGTACTTTTCAGTACGGCATTGCTGATTGTATGGAATTTTGCCAGCCTTTTTCATCAATTGGATGTAACGCCTGAGCACCACACGCACCATCACTGTCAAATGTTTGCAGGGACTCACCATGGTCTAGCAAAAGCTCTACCCACCATAACAGCCCAGACTTACACTCGGCTCAAGTTTCATGATGTAGCCGAAAGCTCACTCCACACTGAAGAAGTACACAGTTCTGCCCGCGCTCCGCCTGATTTTGCTCATCTCTCCTCAACTCAAACTATTTAGTGTTATTCGCTCGCACATTCGCGGCTTTTAACAATGTATTAAAAGACTTAATATCAATTGGAATGCATAATCATTCAAATTGATAGACGCAAAATTAGGAAAGAAAAATGCCATCTAAACACACTTTGGCTCTTGTTATCGGCTTGTCTATGTCTACAACAGCAATGGCAGAAGAATATCGCCAACACAATGCGCACGAGCATGGCCATGTAGAGTTTAACATTGCACAAGACGGCAAAGATTTGTTAGTTGAAATCACCTCTCCGGGCGCCGACGTGGTTGGTTTCGAACACGCTCCAGAGAACGCAGAGCAAGAGCAGCAATTAAAACAAGCTATCGCAAAACTGGAAGATACCAGCAGCCTTTTTACTATCAACTCACAAGCTGAGTGTGACATCGCAGATGTACATGTAGAGCATACCCTTGGTGGCTCTCACGACGAACATGACCACGAAGGTCACGAACATGATGAACACAAAGACCATGACGAACATGAACACCACGATGATCATGCTGCTCATGAAGGTCACAACCATGATGAACACAAAGGCCATGATTACAGTGAACATGACGAGCATAAACACCACGATGAGCATGCTGTTCATGAAAGTCACGAAGGTCACGACCATGATGAACACAGCAGCCATGGCGAATTCTCTGCGCAGTACCGCTTCAACTGTGAAAAGGTCAGCGAGCTGAACACAATCAAAACGGCTTGGTTCAATCAATTCCCAAACACAGAGTCAGTCAGCGTTAATCTGTTCACTGATACCACACAATCAGCGACTAGTTTGAACAAAGACAACGCCGAAATCGTAATCAAATAAACCGCATAGCGTGTAAGTACCCACTTACACGCTATTACTTTGGTAACTTTCTATGACTGATTCAATATCAAGCGTTGTTGAACTCAATAACGCCCAGTTTATTTGGCCGAGTTCAGACATCGCTACCATCGATATCCCTCACTTACGTATCATGCCCGGTGAGCATGTATTCATCAAAGGGCCTAGCGGGTGTGGTAAGTCGACGCTTCTCGCGCTGCTGACCGGCATTAACACATTAAGTGCGGGTTCGTTATCGGTATTAGGCACAGACCTATCGATTTTGTCTGCAAGCCAAAGAGACAAGTTTCGTGCAGACCATATTGGCTATATTTTCCAGCAATTCAATTTATTACCCTACCTGAACGTGGTTGAAAATGTCTTGCTGCCGTGTCAATTCAGCAAAGTGCGACGTAACCGTATTGCAGCGAATGCCAGCAATGAGGCGCTAACTGAACAGGCTTCGGAATTATTAGAAAGACTGCATTTGCCACAAAGCCTGCATTCGCGTCCGGTCTCCGAGTTGAGTATCGGCCAGCAGCAGCGCGTTGCAGCAGCACGAGCGCTGATGGGACATCCAGCGTTAGTCATTGCTGACGAGCCAACCTCCGCTTTGGATCATGACAATAGGATGGCGTTTATTGAGCTGCTCATGGAACAAGCCAATCAAGTCAACGCGACATTGGTATTTGTCAGCCATGACCCAACCTTAGAGCCTTTGTTTAACCGCACTATTAATCTTCCTGAAATCAACCAGGCGAATACGTTAGGAGGTTTATCATGACTGCCGTTGTAAGCCTTGCCTGGAAGAGTTTGATGAACCGTAAAGCGACCGCATTACTCACCGTGATGACCGTTGCGATTTCTGTGGTTTTGTTACTTGGCGTCGAGCGCATTCGTACACAGGCAAAAGACAGTTTTGCCAATACGATTTCTGGCACTGACTTAATTATTGGTGGCCGCTCAGGTCAGGTAAACTTATTACTTTATTCGGTATTTCGAATCGGCAATGCCACCAATAACATCGACTGGAAGAGCTACCAGGAATTCAGCCAGCACCGCTCCGTTGATTGGGCGATCCCAATTTCTCTGGGTGACTCCCACAAAGGCTTTCGTGTCATGGGAACCAACCACAGCTACTTCGAGCATTTCAAGTATGGAAGTAAGCAACCACTTACTTTTGAAAAAGGTCGAGAGTTCAACGGATTATTTGAAACCGTCATCGGCGCAGATGTCGCTAAAGCACTGGGTTACCAGATAGGTAGCGAGATCATCATTGCCCATGGTATCAGTGATGTTGGCTTTAGCCGCCATGACAACCTGCCTTTCAAAGTCGTGGGCATTTTAGCCCCAACGGGCACGCCAGTAGATAAAACCGTTCACGTCTCTTTAGAAGCGATTGAAGCCATTCACGTAGGTTGGGAAAGTGGTGCTAATTTAGGTGCAACACCAAAAGCCGAAGATTTAAAAACCGTCGATTTTCAACCGAAGCAGATCACCGCCATGCTCGTCGGTTTAAAATCACGCATCCAGACGTTCGCCTTACAAAGACAAATCAATACCTACCTGCACGAGCCGCTCAGCGCGATCATGCCGGGCGTTGCACTGCATGAATTGTGGGGAATGATGTCAGTCGCAGAACAAGCGTTAATGGCAGTATCAGGTTTTGTCGTCGTAGCTGGTTTACTTGGCATGCTAAGCAGCCTACTGACCAGTTTACAGGAGAGACGCCGAGAGATGGCTATTCTGCGTGCCATGGGAGCAAGACCACGCCATGTGTTCTCACTCCTGATAAGCGAAGCTAGTTTATTGACCGCTGCCGGTATTCTCTCTGGAGTTGCGGGGCTTTATTCCATCCTGGCTCTATTGCAACCCGTCATGCAGCAACATTATGGTATACATCTGACACTAAGCTTTCTTTCTTCATATGAATGGATGCTACTCGGTTTAGTCCAATGCGCTGGTATAATGATTGGTTTCATCCCTGCACTACGCGCTTATCGACAATCTCTGAGTGATGGAATGACAATAAGGATATAAACACATGTGGAAAATAATACTCGCTAGCTGCTTGCTGGTGATTTCTTTTACGAACCCGGTAATGGCAAGTGAAGAGCCATTGAAGATCGACTGGCTTGACCTGGTTCCAGAATCGGAACGGAAACTGTTTGACAGTGTCGGCATGCCATCGGCGTCAGAGCATAGTGGTGGTGCAGCACAACAATCGAAGATTGGCAGTGTAAGAACGGAGTTGAATGGCAGTCTGGTAAAAATACCGGGATTTGTAATTCCGCTAGAAGGTGATGCCAACACAGTGACTGAGTTTCTGTTGGTACCCTACTTCGGGGCATGTATTCACGTTCCACCGCCACCACCAAATCAAATCATTTACGTGAAGTTCCCAGAAGGAGCGCCAGTTCAGGAGCTTTGGGATGTGGTTTACGTCGTTGGAAAACTCAAAACGGAAGTGATAAGCCATGAGTTAGCTCAAACAGCTTATTTGATAGAAGGGACGAAAATAGAAAGTTACGACGATATGTAATATCTCGTCTTTTCAGATACACCCATGGCGTCGCTTCGGCGCCATTTTTTAATCCAACGCTAAATGATATAGCGAGACAGGTACCCTAAAACACCCACATAGAGAATCAAAAGAAACGCTATCGACAGGTGCTTTTTCAGTTTGCTTGCTTCTGAGAACTTCATTGCCCCTCCAAAATAACGATAACAATTTTAACAATTCATTATCATTTTGAATAGCCTTAATTTGATCAAATTTTGAAGTTCACTTTCTGGTCGTCAGGCAGATTAAGATGTAAATTGAGGCAAGCGTTACTCGTAGCTCCCTGAGTAGGAACATAAATGGCAGAATCAGTAAAGCAACCCAGCGTAATGGTACAACAGTCCAGCGCCCAACAGCGTTCTAAAAGCGACAAGAAAAACAGCTATATCAAGGACAGCGCCAGCCGAATTCAAAACATTGCGCACAGTTATGGACTCGATGCATTACTTCACGCCGACCCTCCGAAGAAAACTGCCCTTGAGAGAGCTCAACTTCGTGAACAACGGCATCAAGAGCAACGGCAGAAGAACCTTGAACAGGTTTTAAAATTAGCCCACGAAGCCTGCCGAGACGAAACGGCGGGTGAGCCAGAACAGGATTGGTTGTATCGCTTTTTCGACATGGCGCAGGATATTCACAACAGTTCGATGCAAAAGCTCTGGGCGCAGGTACTCAAGCGGGAAGTCACCAACCCCGGTTCAACATCGATGAAAGCCCTTAAAGCCCTCAAAGACATGTCGCCCAAAGAAGCCCATACACTGCAAAGAGCAGCCTCTTTGGCTTGTAGCTTCGGTGGTGATGGCAGCCGCAAATTATTGATTGGGTATAAAGCTCATAACGGTATTTTTAGCTTTGGCAAGCGGGATACCACCAGCAACCTAAATATGGGGGCGTTCCAACTCCCTTATTCCAGCTTGTTAGTGTTGATTGAGTTGGGGCTGCTGCACAGTACCGAGCTCGAGTCTGGAGAAATCGGTGTTGAAACTCCCTTAATACTCTCGTACCAAGGTAAAAACTTATCACTCCACGCCAACACCAAAGGAGTAAGGTTGCTTTACTATCGATTTACCTTAACTGGCAACGAACTGTGTAAACTGCTCGGCAACAAACCCAATACAGAGTACTACGATCAATTAATCGCGCTTATAAATCATAAGTTTACTGTACACACGGAATCACACAGTCGCGTAGATCATACCGTATAGTTGTGCTTTAAGAGCTTTTGGTCACCTATGTTCCAAAAGCTCTTTAAACACTTCACGACCTTTTAGTCACCCATGATCTAAATGCTTATTTAGCGGATCACACCACGCTGTTTTAAGTCATTGATGCACAGTTCTACCAACTCATCGACACTCTTTTCTCCCGCTGGTAAATCAATTTCTGGGTTTTCAGGAGCTTGATATTCAGAGTCAATACCAGTGAAGTTTGGAATTTCACCCGCGCGAGCTTTACGGTACAACCCTTTAGGATCACGTTCTTCACACACCGCTAGAGAAGCATTGACAAACACTTCGATAAACTCACCTTCAGGCAATAAATCACGCACCAGTTGGCGCTCAGCTCGATGAGGAGAGATAAATGCAGACAGTACAATCAAACCTGCATCGGCCATCAATTTAGCCAGTTCTCCAATGCGGCGAATATTCTCGCGACGATCCTGCTCGGAAAAGCCTAAATCACTACATAAACCATGACGAACGTTGTCGCCATCAAGTAAATAGGTATGGTAACCAAGCTCTGCAAGACGATTTTCCAATGCACCCGCTACGGTTGATTTGCCCGCACCAGATAAACCGGTAAACCACAGCACCGCTGGCTTTTGTTGCTTTAAGTCAGCACGAAACTGTTTATCGACCGAGTGCTGATGCCAAACAATGTTTTCATCTTTTACCGTGGTGTCGGCTGTCATAACGTATCCTTGTAAATATCGGAATTAAAACGGGAAGAAGACCGGAATTAGTGTCAGTACTAATACGGAATACACAATAGAAATCGGCACACCAATTCGCACATAATCGGTCAATTTGTAATTACCTACGCTGTAAACCAACAAGTTAGTTTGATATCCGTAGGGAGAAATAAAGCTTGCACTTGCACCAAACAATACCGCCATGATGAATGGCATAGGATCGACGCCATACCCTATCGCCATACTATAGCCGATAGGGAAAGAAAGCGCGGCAGCTGCGTTATTGGTGACTAATTCAGTTAACACCAGCGTCATGATATACGTCGCGATCAAAGCCCCAAAGACGCCCCAACCATTAAAGGCCTGAATAAACATCTCCCCCATCCTGACGGATAAGCCAGAGGAGATCATTAACTGAGCAATCGAGAGCGCGGAGCCAACAATCACGACAATATCAATAGGAAAACGTCGTCGCAGCTCAGAAACTTGTATAATGCCAAAAGCCAACAGAGAGATAATGTAAACCGCAAGCCCTTTGATGATGGGCACCAGATCCAGTAATGCACAGCCAATAACCGCTGCAAAACCGAGCAATACGATAGAAGATTTGTTCGCGTCCAGGCGAGCACTCGAATCCAAATCATGGACTAATACGAACTCTTTACGGTGCGCACGACGCTCAGACTCAAATCGCTTACCTGGCACCAGCACTAAAGTGTCACCTGGAGCTAACTTTATACTGCCCAACCCGCCTTGCAGACGCTCATGACCACGACGAATCGCGACAACAACTGCATCAAAACGATCACGGAATCGGCTCTCTTTGAGTGTTTTGTGACAAAACGTTGCGGAAGAACTGACGACAACTTCACGAAAGTTTTGTCCATTCAAATGCTGATGACCAAACAGTGTCAAGCCAGGAATTTCTTGCAGCGTCGCCACACTTTCGACATCCCCACAAAACAGAAGACGGTCTTTCGCATTGAGCACAAAGTCCGGCCCGACTGACGTGACAGTAACACCATCACGAACCACTTCCGCCAAAAACAGTTTGCGTAACGCACGCAAGTTATTTTCACTAATTGTGCGCCCGACTAATGGTGAGCCCGGCTCAACGCGTGATTCTAGGAAATAAGGCAGATCTTCCTGAGTTTGATCGTCATAATTCGGCAGCAAGTAGCTCAGTGGAATCAAAATCAGTAATCCACCCGCCAGCACAGCTAATCCAATCAACGTAGGTGTAAAAAAGCCCAGACTAGGTAAACCTGCATCTTCAACAAAACTGTTGATAATGAGGTTGGTCGACGTACCAATCAAGGTCAATGTGCCACCCAAAATCGCCGCATATGAAAGTGGGATTAATAGCTTTGACGGCGCATGTTGCTGGTTTCGTTTGATGGCGCCAATCAGAGATACCACAACAGCCGTATTGTTGGTGAATGATGATAGCAGCGCCGTAGAGAGTCCCAGCTTGGCGATAACACTGCCTAAATGTCCTTCCGAAATACTACGACTGACCCAGCTGATAAGAAGCGTTTTTTCTAATGCACACGACGCGAGTATTAGTAACACTAAGGTTAGTAATGACGAGTTGGTAAAGTTAGAGGCAATGGATGTCAAATCTATCATGCCAGCTAGAAACGAAATAAAGGCTGCACCAGCAAACACATAACTAGGCTTAATTTTCGTGACAAGCAAACAAGTGATAATGCCAAGCAAAATCGCTAATACAAATCCTTGTTCCCACATAGCCTTTCCTTACCAAATAGCCCGATCAGGGCGAAAACAGCCACTGCACATCACATGTTGCAGAGCGAGAAAATAAGTAACCAGAGCAAAGCAAGCGAAAAAGAAAGCCAGAATGACCCACACTTCACAGTGCATTCTGGTTTCTGGGGGAAAGAGCCAGACTGTATTTCGCAACTCAGTCAGGCTAAAAACCTGAGCAGAAAAAAGAGGCAACATTGGCTTCTTCACTGCTCAGGAACACCATTTACTTTTTAAGTAATTGGTTTAGGTCTTTAGCTTCCCAATGCGGGAAGTGTTTGCGAACCAGTGCATTAAGCTCTAGTTCAAATGCAGAGATACCAGTCAAATCACGCTCTACCAATGCTAGGCTTTCTTTCACCATCCCCGCACCAACGGTAACGTTAGTCAGACGGTCAATAATGATGAAGCCACCCGTGTCTGCACAATCTTGGTAATTATCAAGTGCAACAGACTCGTTCAATGACCACTCACACAAACCAATACCATTCAGTGGCAATTCAGCCGCACTATGGCTAGAAAGGTTATTGATGTCGTATTGATGGCGAATCGTCTCAACGTGACCAACTGTTTTCTTACCCGCAATCTTAATATCGTAATCACGACCCGGTTGAAGTGGCTGTTCGGTCATCCACACAACGTCTGCAAGAAGATGGTTTGTGGTTTCTACCTGAGCATTTTCTAAAACAATCAAATCACCACGGCTAATATCGATTTCATCATTCAAAGTCAGCGTTACGGCAAGGCCTGCTCGTGCTTCTTCGATATCACCATCGAAAGTTACGATTCGTGCAACTGTCGACGTTTTACCTGATGGAAGCGCTTTAATCTTGTCTCCCACTTTCACTGAACCTGAAGAAATCGTGCCAGCGAAACCACGGAAGTCGAGGTTAGGACGGTTCACGTACTGAACTGGGAAACGGAACTCACCACTGCCTTTCTCGTAGTCAACATCAACAGTTTCAAGCAACTCTAGTAGTGACGGGCCTTCAAACCAGTCCAGATTGTCGCCTTTGTCTACCACGTTATCGCCTTCAAGCGCTGAAATCGGGATGATTTGAATATCAATATCACCGGTCAGCTTTTCAGAGAACTCAAGGTACTCATCACGAATCTCTTCAAAACGCGCTTGCGAGTAGTCAACCAGATCCATTTTGTTGATCGCGACAACGAAATGCTTCAAGCCCAATAGGTTTGAAATGAATGAGTGACGACGAGTCTGATCAAGAATGCCTTTACGCGCATCAACAAGGATCACAGCTAAATCACACGTCGAAGCGCCTGTTGCCATGTTACGAGTATATTGCTCATGCCCTGGAGTATCGGCAATGATGAACTTACGCTTCTGCGTTGAGAAGTAACGGTAAGCTACATCGATAGTGATACCCTGTTCGCGCTCTGCCTGCAGACCATCAACAAGTAGGGCTAAGTCTGGCTTTTCACCTGTTGTACCTACGCGTTGGCTATCTGAGTGCACTGCCGCGAGTTGATCTTCATAAATTTGTTTTGAGTCATGGAGTAAGCGACCAATAAGGGTACTCTTACCGTCATCAACAGAACCACAAGTCAGAAATCGAAGTAAAGACTTGTACTGGTGTTGTGTTAAATAGCCTTCGATACCAAGCTCGGCTAATTGAGCTTCAACTGCACTGTTCATTATCTTTCCTTAGATCCTTTAGAAGTAACCTTGACGTTTTTTAAGTTCCATCGATCCTGATTGATCATGGTCGATCGCTCGCCCTTGACGCTCACTCGATGTCGCCACCAGCATCTCTTCGATGATGCCCGTCAGCGTATTGGCTTCGGATTCGATCGCGCCAGTTAACGGATAGCAACCTAAAGTACGGAAACGAACACTTTTCTCTTCTACTACTTCACCTGGCTGAATCTCCATGCGGTCGTCATCAACCATGATCAACATGCCATCGCGCTCGACAACCGGACGCTTGTCAGCAAGGTAAAGCGGTACGATCTCAATATTTTCTAGATAGATGTATTGCCAAATATCCAATTCTGTCCAGTTTGATAGAGGGAACACGCGAATGCTCTCGCCTTTGTTAACCTGACCGTTGTAGGTTTTCCAAAGCTCTGGACGTTGGTTTTTCGGATCCCACGTATGGTTCTTGTCACGGAATGAATACACACGCTCTTTCGCTCGCGATTTTTCTTCATCACGACGAGCACCACCGAATGCCGCATCAAAACCATATTTGTTTAGCGCTTGCTTAAGACCTTGAGTCTTCATGATGTCAGTGTGCTTTGAAGAACCGTGAACAAATGGGCTACAACCCATCGAAAGACCTTCAGGGTTCTTATGAACCAAAAGCTCAAAACCGTATTTTTCTGCAGTACGGTCACGGAACTCAATCATCTCGCGGAATTTCCAGTCCGTATCGACATGCAAAAGTGGGAATGGGATTTTACCCGGGTAAAACGCTTTACGCGCCAGGTGCAGCATCACTGATGAGTCTTTACCAATCGAATACATCATGACTGGGTTACCAAACTCAGCCGCAACTTCACGGATAATATGAATACTCTCCGCTTCGAGTTGTTTAAGGTGAGTTAAACGTTGTTGGTCCATGTTTTGTATTTCCTTTTAAGCTTGAAGGCGCATTACGTCTCTAATCTTTGGACTGAAATTATATGGAGTTGGCAATAGCACTTTTGTTGAACTCTGTACTAGACAAAAACCAGTCTAATTTTTGAGACAATCGCACCACTTCACCTACCACGATTAAAGAAGGAGATTGAGCATCCTTAGATAAATCAGATAGTTGGGACAACTCTCCCTTAAATACTTTCTGTTCTATTTGCGTACCACGTTCGATAATAGCTATCGGCGTTGAGGCTGAGCGACCGTGTTTAATAAGCTGATTCTGAATATATTGTGATTTCATCAGCCCCATATAGATCACTAAAGTCTGATTGCCGCGAGCCAGTGTCGACCAATCCATCTCATCACTTTCTTCTTTCAAGTGACCAGTGACAAAAATGGCGGATTGAGCGTAATCACGGTGAGTCAGAGGAATCCCCGCATAGGCTGTTGCTCCAGCCGCCGCGGTAATGCCAGGCACAACCTGAAAACGCACACCAGCATCAGCCAGAACTTCGAGTTCCTCACCACCGCGACCAAACACAAATGGATCGCCACCTTTTACTCGTACAACTCGGTATCCTTGTTTAGCGAAATCTACCAGCAGTTGATTGGTTTTCTCTTGCGGTACGCTATGGTGTCCAGCACGCTTACCAACACAAACTAAGATCGTATCGCTTGGGATCAATGCCATGATCTCTTCAGAAACAAGATAGTCATACAAAACCACATCAGCTTGCTGTAAGCAGTTCAGAGCTTTCACAGTCAAAAGTTCAGGGTCACCCGGGCCCGCACCAACGAGTGCGACTTCACCAGGCTGCAGCGAGCGCTTTGCAAATCGCGTTGTCACAGCCATTGGGTTATCAGAAACCAATCGAGGCTTTGATGTGGGAAAAGTGGTGACTGAATCTTTCGCTGCCATGTGTTTGCTCATCGTCCATAGATTTCGGTATGCATGCATTATGGCGGGGCGTTTATATTACCTGAAATTCTAAAATTTCATTTTTTATTCAAAAATCTGCTAAGAAGTTTTTGTTTGGTCTCATTCAAAAGTGTGAAAAAGCGGGCGTTTAATATGAAAAGGGATCATTAAAATGCGCTTATTCACAGTTTTCTGCACTTAAATCATCATGTTGCAAAGAATTTCGTTACATTTGTCTTTTACCCCCTTGAATTGGAGCACCTAATGAAATTGGCTGTTAATCCTATTTCCTTCGCGGTTTTAAGCGGAATGTTAACGCTTGCCGGACCCGCAATGGCTGACACGATCAAGCTGCGCATTATCGAAACTACTGACATTCACACCAACGTAATGGACTACGACTACTACAAAGACCAGCCGTCTCAGCAAATTGGTCTAAGCCGAGCCGCTACTCTGGTTAAACAAGCTCAATCAGAATCAGTAAACAACGTGTTAGTGGATAATGGTGACCTTATTCAGGGCAGTCCTATGGGTGACTATATGGCGGCAAAAGGGATTAAACCTGGCGAAGTTCATCCCGTGTATAAAGCCATGAACCAACTTCACTACGATGTCGGCAATATTGGCAACCATGAATTCAACTATGGCTTGGTTTTTTTGCAAAAAACGCTCGCTGGTGCCAACTTCCCATACATCAACGCCAACGTCTTTGATAAAGAAACTGGCGAGCACTACTTCAAACCCTATCTGATCAAAACCTACACCATGAAAGACACTGATGGTGAAACCCACCAAATTAAGGTTGGCTACATTGGTTTTGTGCCACCGCAGATCATGGTTTGGGATAAAAAGAACCTAGAAGGAAAAGTCTTCGCCAAAGACATGAAAGAAACCGCTCAGAAGCTTGTCCCGCAAATGAAAGCGGAAGGTGCTGATGTGATTGTGGCAATCCCCCACTCGGGCGTGTCTACAGACCCATATAAACTCGGGGCAGAAAACTCGGTTTACTACTTAACCCAAGTTGAAGGTATTGATGCGATTGCTTTTGGCCACTCTCATGCGGTCTTCCCTGGAAAAGGGTTTGAAAACCTACAAGGCGTCGATAATGAACATGGCACTATTAATGGTGTAACCGCAGTGATGCCGGGCCGCTGGGGTAGTCATGTCGGAGTGATGGACTTAGTCATCAAACAAAAAGATGGCAAATGGCAAGTGGTTGATGGGCAATCTGAAGCACGTCCAATCTTTGACAAGGCCAGCAAGACATCTTTGGCAGAAGCTGACTCGGGCATCGTAAAAGCATTAGAGGAAGACCATAAAGGAACTCGCGAATTCGTTAATCAACCGATTGGTAAAGCGAATGACGTGATGTACAGCTTCCTGTCTTTAGTTCAGGATGACCCGACGATTCAAATCGTTAATTTGGCGCAAAAAGATTACGTTGAACGATTTATTCAGGGCGATCCAGATTTAGACGGCATTCCTGTACTCAGTGCAGCTGCGCCATTTAAAGCAGGCGGCCGTAAAAACGATCCCAATAACTTTACGGAAGTGGAATCAGGTCAACTGACTTTCCGTAACGCCGCCGATCTGTATTTGTACCCAAATACACTGGTCGCGCTAAAAGTGAAGGGCAAACAAGTTCAGGAATGGTTAGAGTGCAGCGCTGGTCAGTTTAAGCAGATTGATGTCACTAACACCCAACCTCAGTCTCTGATTGACTGGGATAATTTCCGTACCTACAACTTCGACGTGATTGACGGTGTTCATTATCAAATCGATGTAACCAAAGTACCTAAGTATGATGCAAGCTGTAAAGTGATAAACCCAGACTCACAGCGTATTGTGAATCTGACTTTCAACGGCAAACCGCTCGCCCCAAAACAAGACTTCCTCATCGCGACCAACAACTATCGAGCGTACAGCAACACCTTCCCTGGCACAGGACCAGACTTTATCGCGTTTGACTCGCCAGATGAGAACCGCTCGGTCGTGGCGGCTTATATTTCTCGAGTCAGTGAAGAAAACGGCGAAGTCACACCAAGTGCGGACAACAACTGGTCATTTGCGCCAATTAAATCCGACAAACCACTGGATATTCGCTTTGAGACCTCACCAAGTAACAAAGCCGCGAAGTTCATCAAAGACAAAGCTCAATACCCAATGAAGCAAGTGGCAACCGATGAAATTGGCTTTGCCATCTATCAAATTAACCTGAACCAATAATCCCGGTTTTATCGATATAAGCGGCTCTCAGGGGCCGCTTTTTTATTTAGCCACTTTCTGTTGTTGAGAAAGAAGCGTTAGAATACATCAACGATTTTTAGACTTTTACCCCTTGATGCCAAACGACGTATTTTCTGACCTGACTCAAAATGGCTTTTCCGAACAAGAAGCCGCACAACTGATAGAACATGGGCAAGAACTCGAATTGCCAACCAGACATATTCTCTGCCATCAGGGAGAATTTGGCTCGCACATCTATTTCATTCTTGAAGGGTTATGCCATGCCAGCTATCTCACAGAGCAAGGTAAGGAATTCAGTAAAGAGTTCTACTGGGAAAAAGACTGGGTGATAGGTTTCGAAAGCGTTATAAACAATCAGCCTTCCCCCTATTTGCTGGAAACACTCACTGCCTGTCGCTTATTTTGTTTACCTGTAGAGACACTTCACCGTTGGCGTTCAGACAAGCATTCGATTTATCTCAAATTGCTGGAAACACAGTTGATAAATAAAGAGCACAAAGAGCGCTTTATGCTGCTGTACTCGCCAGAAGAGCGCTATCAGTTGTTCTGCCAGCATTACCCCGATTTAGAACAACGAATTACCGATAGCCAAATTGCCGCCTATCTTGGTATTACGGCCATCAGTTTGAGCCGAATTAAAGGGCGGTTAGCAAAAGATAACCAGTAAGCCAAAAACAAAAAAGGCTCTTCAAGAGAAGAGCCTTTACTTAAAATTAAATACTTATTTAAGAAGACGAGCTCGGAACTGACGTCCTTTCATCTTACCCGTGCTGATGATTTGCAGAGCTTTTTTCGCAGCTGACTTCTCTACCGCCACATAAGCACGCACTGGGAACAAATGAATCTTGCCCACTTGAGCCCCCGGAATACCATTTTTCCCGGTTAAACAACCTAGGATATCGCCCGGACGCACTTTTTGTTTTTTGCCACCGTCGATGTTTATCGTCACCATTTTCGCTTGATAAGGCTGTTGATTTGATTTTTCTGGCAACGTCGCAGGAAGGATATCCATATCTAAATATTCTTCGATACGTGCAACACGTAAACCATCTTTCTCGCCAAAGAAGCTGAACGCCAGGCCTTTACTGCCCGCTCGACCAGTACGACCAATGCGGTGCACGTGTACTTCTGGGTCGCGAGACAATTCAAAGTTAAATACTGCATCCAGGTTATCGACATCCAAACCGCGTGCCGCAACGTCTGTTGCCACCAGAATAGAGACACTCTTATTCGCGAATTGCACCAACGCCTGATCACGCTCACGCTGTTCCAGATCACCATGAAGATCAATCACGCTGAAACCACGATGATGCAGCTCATCCGCCACACTTTGCACTTCTTTTTTGGTGTTGCAGAACACAACCGCAGATTCAGGTTGATGAGTAAGAAGAAGGTTTGCCAATGCCTCATCACGCGCTTCCGAACCTTCGACTTTATAGAAATACTGGGCGATGCTCGAGGTATCGTGTGTCGATTCCACTTTGATCATCTCAGGTGACTGCATAATACGTTGGGCAATTTGCTCAATTTTTTCAGGAAAAGTTGCACTAAAAAGCAACGTTTGACGCTTTTTCGGCGCTGCATCTATGATAGCGTCCAGCGCATCCTGGAAGCCCATGTCTAGCATGCGGTCAGCCTCATCCAGTACCAGCGTATTTAGCTCAGAGAGATCAATTCGGCCTTTCTCAAGGTGATCAAGAATACGCCCCGGAGTGCCAACCAGAATATGAGCGCCATGCTCCAGTGAACCAATTTGTGGTCCCATAGGCATACCACCACACAGTGTCAGCACTTTAATATTGTGGATACCACGCCCCAGAGTGCGGATTTCTTTCGCAACCTGATCGGCCAGTTCACGTGTGGGACACAGCACCAAAGACTGTACACGGAATCGCTTCACATTTAAGTTAGATAAAACCCCAAGACCAAACGCGGCGGTTTTGCCCGAGCCAGTTTTACCCTGACCAATCACATCACGCTGTTTCAGAATCGCAGGCAAGCTTAATGCCTGAATCGGCGTCATGTGGGTGTAATTCAATGAATCAAGCGTCGCGAGTAACGCCGGGCTTAGCCCTACGTGGTCAAAAGTTTGTTTGCTCACAGGGGAATATCCTCAGGTAGGATGAAAAAGAGGGCACATTATGACCAGATTTGGCAGGAAGACCAGTTAAAATTAACCATAGTTAATGAGTATTAGCAGAAAAATGAGTAAAGTCAGTAACACAAAAAATCAATAACGGAATATAGAAATGCTTACCTGGATAACTTTGCCTTTTGCTCAACTAACCACGCTACAGCTTTACGAACTGATGCGATTGCGTGTCGATGTTTTTGTTGTAGAACAAACCTGCCCTTATCCAGAACTTGATGGCAAAGACACATTGGACGGAGTCTACCACCTGCTCGGCTATCACGATGATGAATTAGTCGCTTGTGCTCGCTTACTACCTGCTGGAACAACCTACAGCAATGTCAGTATTGGTCGTGTCGTTACTAAACAGACAGCTCGCGGCGGAGGCTTAGGTCACAAGTTGATGAAAGAAGCATTAACACAGTGTGAAGCGCTATGGCCTAAGCAGACCATCGATATTGGCGCCCAGGAACATCTCATTGAATATTACTCGAGTCACGGGTTTCATTCTATTTCAGACAGCTACCTCGAAGATGGTATTCCCCATGTCGATATGCGTAGAGAAACAACTACGAAGTAAATAGAGACCGTTGCATCCCTAGGAAAATCATCTTCCAACAAAAAAGACGCGTTCATCTCGCGTCTTTTTTCAACCATGTGTTTTATCAGATACCGCTACTTATTGCGTCCGAAGGTTCCATCAGATAAGCGGAAGAACATGACAGAATGGTCTCCCTTCTCCAGCTGTAACATATCAAGCTTTCCATCATCGGAGAACTTAAAGCGAATCAACTGCCCTTGTCTGATATGGCTAAGCGGCTTGTCGCTACCTTCAATTTTGACCAATGAACTGAGATCCGCCATGGGTAACTGATTATTTCGGAAGACTTGCGCGAGCGTATCGCCATTCTTCACTTGATACTCTTTCCAATCTTCAGATTTTGGACCTGAGTTCTGAGAGTTTCGTTGCTGGCTCAAGCTCTGGGTATTTAGCTCGATAGCAACTCGCTGATTATCAACAGGCGGAGTTTGTTCAACTAACTCTTCTGTTTTCTTTGGCATCGGAACAATAAGAAGCAAAAATAAGAGTGGCACCAGCACCATCAATGCTCGTTGATGGAATTTAGGCAGGCGTTGCCAAAACTCAGTCACTGGCTGTACGCGTTCTAACCACTTACTTTTGTTGAACGGCTGCCTCCAGTCGATAGCAGCGCATTTTTGTTTGATCAGTTCTACGTAGTCGACTTGCTGCTTTTTCTTTCTGCGACGATTCATTCTGATAGACCCCTTAATGCTTAAAGCCAGTATAAAAATACCAGCGCGGAGAGTATATGTTTTTCACTCAAGTAAAATGGAATTTGGATTAAATTAGCAGAAAATTCACTTGGAGTAAGAGATAAGTCACACCCTGGCCGCCTCAATTAAGCATTCAGTCGCAATCATTTAAACCTAAGCTCGAAACTGATATCCTGTTGCCTTTATCACTCCTAACAAGAGCGACATTCATGTCTGAAATTAAATTTGAAACTGCAGAACAAAAAGCAAGCTACGGCATTGGTCTGCAAATGGGTCAGCAACTTGCAGGTTCTGGTCTTGAAGGTCTTAGCGTTGATGCAATCGCAGCTGGTATTGCGACTGCACTAGTTGGTGACATGCCAGCAATTGAAATCGACGAAATCAACAAAGCGCTACAAGAGCTACACACTCGTGCAGAAGCAGTTCGTCAAGAAGCGGCTCAAGCTGCAGCAGCTGACGGCGAAGCGTTTCTAAAAGACAACGCTCTACGCCCAGAAGTTAAGGTTCTTGAGTCTGGTCTACAATACGAAGTTATCACTGAAGGTACTGGTGAAATCCCAACTTCAGACAAGCAAGTACGTGTTCACTACCACGGCGAATTAACTGATGGTACTGTATTTGACAGCTCAGTATCACGTGGTCAACCAGCTGAGTTCCCAGTAACTGGCGTAATCAAAGGTTGGGTTGAAGCACTACAACTAATGCCTGTTGGTTCTAAGTGGAAACTATACATCCCACAAGACCTAGCATACGGCGAGCGCGGCGCAGGTGCGGCGATTCCGCCATTTGCAGCACTAGTATTCGAAGTAGAACTACTAGACATCCTATAATTGAAAATCTTTCAATGACGGTTTCTAAAGCGGCGCTCTTGCGCCGCTTTTTTTCTAATATATAAAGACATTTCCCTTCAAACATAATCAGTCAGTCGAATAATTAAAAAACACGCTCGACCATTGGAGATACTATGCGTAAAACACTTCTTACTCTGGCACTGTTATCGATGAATATCGGTAGTGCACATGCTTTCCTTGATGCAGTAGTCGAAAAAAGTAGCGAAAGCGGTCTGATGGACATGGTCGGTCAAAGTTTAGTTACGGAATCTTCACCATTAACTGAATTACTAACAAGTCAATTACCTGTATCAACCGAACAAGCTGCGGGTGGTAGCAGCGCATTACTCGCACTAGCTCAAAGCCAACTGTCTGGTGAGAATAGCAGTGAGCTAGAGTCGTTAGTACCAGGCGTATCTAGCCTGAGTAGCGCACTAAGCTTACTAGGTAATGTGGAAAGTCTAAGCGCGGTGCAAAGTGCATTCGATACGTTAGGGCTGGATTCATCGATGATCA
Organism: Vibrionaceae bacterium; assembly: GCA_018222805.1. Lineage (GTDB taxonomy): Bacteria > Pseudomonadota > Gammaproteobacteria > Enterobacterales > Vibrionaceae > Vibrio. Next base: position 1,594 of record JAAEZQ010000042.1, on the reverse strand, counting down.
GCCAGTTTGCCCCAGTTATTCTTCAATATCTGAACGAACAAGGTGCAAGTGAAGGTCTGTTAAACTCTTTGACAGGATTGTGGTCAGGCGAATAAGCAAGAACTGCTAGTGAATAAGGAACTAAGCGCCGTTAGTTAAGGATGAAGCAAGTCGTGTGACGATATAACACGCTCAGATTTTTACTTGTTTGAAAGTAACAGATACAAAAAAGCCGAGCTAACGCTCGGCTTTTTCGTTCTTACGAACTGATTACTCAGCAGCTTCTTCAGCAGCTGGGCGATCTACAAGCTCAATGTAAGCCATTGGAGCTTTATCACCAGCACGGAAGCCAGCTTTTAGGATACGTGTGTAACCGCCCTGACGAGCAGCAAAACGTGGACCTAGTTCGTTGAAAAGTTTTGCAACTACTTCGTTGTCACGAGTACGTGCAAATGCTAGACGACGGTTAGCAACACTGTCAGTCTTAGCTAGTGTAATCAAAGGCTCAACTACGCGACGTAGCTCTTTTGCTTTTGGCAAAGTAGTCTTGATAACTTCATGACGTACTAGAGAGCTAGCCATGTTGCTGAACATCGCTTTGCGATGTGAGCTGTTGCGGTTGAGTTGACGACCACTCTTACGATGGCGCATGACCTAATCCTTCTAACTAGTATCGATTAATCTTCAGCGATTGATGCAGGCGGCCAGTTTTCTAGGCGCATGCCCAGAGACAGACCACGTGACGCAAGTACGTCTTTAATCTCAGTAAGAGATTTTTTACCAAGGTTAGGCGTTTTAAGTAGCTCAACCTCAGTACGTTGTACTAGATCACCGATGTAGTGAATCGCTTCTGCTTTCAGACAGTTAGCAGAGCGAACTGTTAGTTCAAGATCGTCTACAGGACGCAGTAGGATCGGATCGAATTCTGGCTTCTCTTCCTTCTCCTCAGGAACACGTACATCACGAAGATCTACGAATGCATCCAATTGTTCAGCTAGGATAGTAGCTGCACGACGGATTGCTTCCTCAGGTTCAAGAGTACCGTTTGTTTCCATATCGATAACAAGCTTGTCTAGATCAGTACGCTGTTCTACACGAGCTGCTTCTACAGCGTAGGCGATTTTGTCTACTGGGCTGTAAGTAGCATCTACTAGTAGGCGACCAATTGGACGCTCGTCTTCTTCAGTATGGATACGCGCAGAAGCTGGAATGTAACCACGACCACGTTCTACTTTAATACGCATTGCGATTTCAGCGTTGTCATCCGTTAGGTGACAAATAACGTGTTCAGGGTTAGCGATCTCTACATCACCATCATGGGTGATGTCACCTGCAACCACAGGGCCCGAGCCTGATTTGTTCAAAGTAATGAACACTTCATCTTTGCCTTCAGCTACACGCACTGCCAAACCTTTAAGGTTTAAAAGGATTTCAAGAATATCTTCTTGAACGCCTTCTTTAGTGCTGTACTCGTGAAGTACGCCCTCAATCTCTACTTCTGTCACTGCACAACCAGGCATAGAAGATAGAAGAATGCGGCGAAGTGCATTACCCAGAGTATGACCAAAGCCACGCTCTAATGGCTCAAGAGTTACTTTTGCGTGAGTCGTGCTAA
>JAAEZQ010000010.1 GCA_018222805.1 Vibrionaceae bacterium | reverse complement strand
GCTTGAATCCACATTGGCTTCAAGTGTTTAAAAACAAAACATGACGCACTTCGTCTACTCTCAAAAAAACGCATCATTTGGATAAAAAATGATAAAAAACCACAAAAATAATTCATACAGAATATCAATCTGACCAGATTAGAGCCCAAGCACTACATAAACATGCAAAAATTAAGAATAATAAGACAATTTCAACCCAAGCATATTGACTCGAAATTGTGAGTGAGCCCTTTAATAGCAATGGGTATCATATTTTGATACCACCCCACGTGCTAGAGCTAACTTGATTAGGATTTCATATAAAACTCATTTCATAATTATCCACTGGGAAAATACATTTTTTCAGATTCAATCACCCGCTTAAAAACCATACACAACATAACCCATTAAAGTTTATAAGAAAGACAAAATTCGGCGTTTTTCCGAGGTTTAATATGGATTTTTAACATTTTTTAGATATTTACTCTGCCATTAATAACACAATCAGATTTTTACATCTTTTTTACATTTGACCATCCTAGTTTACTACTAGTTTGACTTCCTTTTTTGACCTCGGTTATACATGGGCCGCACGTTAACGAAACATTAACGTTACACTTGGTCATTTTGCGATCAGACACAGGAAGTAATAATAAATTGGAGCAACAAGGATGTATAAAAACACAACAGCGTTATCTGTTGCGATCAGCCTTGCTTTAGGTACGGCCACGGCATTCGCACCTGTAGCAGCTCAGGCAGAAGAGCAACAAGTTGAACAACTTCAAAAGATGAAAGTTACTGGTTCGCGTATCTCCACAACGGATATGGAAGGCCCTTCACCAGTTACCGTTATCAACAGCAAAGATATAGAATCCAAAGGCTTTAACAGCGCTCAAGACGTGCTAAACAGTTTGACTCAAAACACCGGTGGTGTGATGGCTCAAACCAACTCTTTCTCATTCACTCCTGCAGCACAGTCAGTAAACTTACGTGGTCTTGGCGCTTCTCGTACGTTGATTTTGATCGACGGTCGTCGTGTACCACAATATCCTCTAGCGCAAAACGGCACATCGAACTTTCAAGATATTGGTCAGATCCCTGTAGCAGCTATTGAGCGTGTCGAAGTAATGACAGACTCTGGCTCTGCAATCTACGGTTCTGATGCGATCGGTGGCGTTGTAAACTTCATTTTGAAGAAAGACTTTGACGGCGTTTCAGTAAAAGTACGAGCGGGTGATGCAACTGATGGTGACTACCAAAATGGTCGTTTGGACGTTGTAGCCGGTAAAGACTTTGAAGACAAACGCGTTCTATTCGTTGGTCAGTTTGCTGGTAATGAAATGCTTAAACAGTCAGATCGTGATGACTGGGCAGGCAATGATGCATCTCAACGTTCTCAAATTAGCGGCTACTCTAGCTACGGCGCAAACTTCTATGGTGACAACGGCACACACTTAACACCTGCGGATGTCGGTTCCTCATGTAAAGAGGTCGTTGGTGAGGCTGGTGTTGACCGTGCTGATGGCAAATGTGGATTTAACCGTTCAGCTTATCGAACGCTAAAACCAGAAAACAAACAAGTCGACCTTCTTCTACGCGGTGAGATGGATGTCAACGATAACGTTACTGCAATGGCTGAAGCTCGTTTCGGTTACAAATCTACTGAGTCAGAGTTCGAGCCAAACCCTTACAGCGTTGTCGTAGATGATACTCACTTCCGTGGCGCTGGTGAATATACTCGCCGTATGGTCGAATTTGGCGCTCGTGAAAGTAATACTGAAGCGGATTCTTTCGGTTTAACCGTTGGTTTAAATGGCCTTTTAGCTGACACTTATGACTGGGATGTCTCTGCGGGATACTCAGAGCAAACCGTTGAAACCAGTAACCCTGCAATTTATCTAACTCTTGATGAAGCCGTTCAAGATGGCACTGTAGACCTATTAGGTCCAATTTCTCAAGATGTCGTCAATCAATACAGCGGTACTTCAACCAAAGAAGCTTACTCAAAACTTTACTCGCTAAACGGCTCTATCTCTGGTGACTTAATGGAGTTGCCTGCGGGTATGTCCGGCTTCGCGGTATATGGTGAGTGGAACCGTACTGACTACAACGAGAGCATTGATGCTACAACTGCTGCGAGTGGTTTCTCTGGTCTAGGTGGTACATCTGGCGGTGGTGATCGTGATCAGATTGGCCTTGGTGTCGAAGCGCTCATTCCAATCATTGAAGATTTAGAAATGACTATCGCAGGTCGTTATGACCACTACTTCGATGACTCCGCAACTGGTGGGGCGTTCACTCCGAAAGTAGCACTTGCGTATCGACCTATAGACACTCTTTTACTACGTGGTAGCTACGGTCTAGGTTTCCGAGCTCCAGACTTGAAGCGTCTATTCGGTGAACAAACTCGTGGCTTTGGCTCTGGTTTTGACCCTGTTCTTTGTGCACAAGCTGGCGGCAGTGGTCCACAAGACAAAGATAAGTACCCAGAGTGTGATACCCAGTACTTTGACACGCTAAACGGTCCAAATGCTGAACTAAAAGAAGAGACTAGTACGAACATCAACTTAGGCCTTGCTTGGGAACCTGTAGATGATCTTGGCTTAACAGTAGATTGGTACCACATCAAGATGGAAGATGTTGTAACAGCACCAAGCTACCAAGACGTTATCAACGCTCCAGGTAAATACCCTGGCACTGAAGTTGTTCGTAATGCAGACGGAACAATCAAGTCAGTATCTTACGGTCCAGTAAACCAATCATTCGAAGAGCGTTCAGGTATCGACCTTGCCGTAACTTACGCTTACGACACCAACGAGTTTGGTTCATTCAATACTCGAGTTGCTTTAACTAAGATTCTGATTGCTGAATACCAAGAGAACGACAGTGAACCAGTGACTGATGAGACAGACTTCATGCCTGAGTACACTGCAACTCTGAACCTAGGTTGGGCTTATGAAGACGTAGCGGTCAACCTATTTGGTAAATACCGCGACCGTATGTGTTCTAGCTACGCGAACCGTTACTACTTTGACGACTGTGACTCTGCTAAGAAAGCTGGTTACAAAGCAGAAATCGCTAGTATGACAACATGGAACCTAACGGCTTCTTACCAATTCAACGAGAGTGGTCGTGTAACACTTGGTGCTATCAACATGTTTGACAAAGTACCGCCTGCCGATCCTCTAAATGATACTTCACCATTCTACGCGATTGGCTATGACGACCCTATCGGCCGTCAGCTTTACATCGAGGCATCATACGACTTCTAAAAATATTTGGCGCGGATCTTCCGCGCCCTTTTGACTGACTTAAACACTGACAAGGATGCAACCATGAATTTCAAGGAATTTGGTCTCAGTGCCATTGCTACAGCGTTGCTTACTATAGGTAGCTACGCTGTTGCTGCCGATTCCAGCACTGTAGTTTCAACCCAAGCAAAAGCGAATAAATCTTCTGAAGCCTCTCAGCAAAAAATCGACACTTACGCTGAAAGCACTGAAGGCATGTTGGCAGAATATAAAGGCTTACTTCGTCAAATCGACAGTATGAAAGTCTACAACGAGCAAATTAACCGTATGGTTCAATCGCAACAAGGCGAACTGGACTCATTGAATAATCAAATTGCTCAAATCGATCAAACGGCAACAGAAGTTGTCCCTCTAACACTAAAAATGATCGATGCGCTAGACGAATTTGTGACTCTCGATCTGCCATTCCAAAAAGAAGAACGCAATAAACGCGTTCAAGAGTTACACCGCCTGATGGACCGTGCGGACGTAACTACCTCAGAAAAATTCCGTAAAGTGATGGAAGCGTACCAAATTGAAGAAGGCTTCTCGCGCTCTATTGAATCTTACAAAGCTAGCCTAGACCGTAACGGCGAAGTTGTGACTTATGACTTCTTACGTATTGGTCGTACGGCACTTCTATTCCAATCTCCAGACGGCGGTGAAACAGGCATGTGGAACCAACAAACTCGTCAGTGGGAAACACTACCTGAAAGCTACCGTATCGCTGTACAGCAAGGTCTGCGCATCGCTAAGAAGCAAGCGCCACCATCGCTGATCAAACTGCCTGTATTTGCTGGGGAGGAATAAGAGATGAAAGGATTCAAAACGCTAGCTGCTGGCCTATTAGCTAGCTTATTTATGGTTTCTGGCGTTCAAGCAGAAACACCGCAAACACTGTCTGAACTACTGAAAAACGTAAAGTCAGAAAGTATTGTTGAATCGAAAGAGAACAAAGAGCGCGAAGCTATCTTCAAACGCGATCGTGACCAGCAAGCGGCGCTGCTACAACAAGCACACGATGAACTGGCTTCACAACAAGCACTGGGTGATCAGCTAAAAGCAACGTTCGACGAAAACGACAAACAACTGACTGAACTCACCGAAACGCTACGCGTACGCTCAGGTACGTTAGGTGAAATGTTTGGTGTGGTTCGTCAATACGCAGGCGAATTTAAAGGCTTGTTTGCCGCGTCGCAAAATGCGGTTCAATTTCCAGAACGTGATGCACTACTGACTAAGCTGGCAGAAAGTAAAGAACTGCCATCAACTCAGGAGCTGGAAGCATTCTGGCACACCATTCTTCAACAAGTTGTTGCATCAGGTGATACCACAACAACACAAGCCACCGTTGTTTACGGTGAAGGTAAAGAAGCCGTTCGCGACGTGACGCTAGTGGGTGAGTTCAACGCGATTGCTGATGGCAAATACGTTATTTACGTGCCTCAGACTGGTAAATTCGAAGAGCTATCACGTCAGCCAAGCAAAAACATCACAAGCCAAGTGGCTGGTTTCGAATCTGCAGAAGGCACTTACGAGCCACTATTCCTTGACCCGTCTCGTGGTGTAATCCTATCGCTGCTAGTACAGAGCCCGACGGTTCAGGAGCGTATTGACCAAGGTGGTATCGTTGGTTACGTCATCCTGGCAATGGGTGCAGTTGGTGCAATCATCGCGCTGATCTGTTTCCTACGTCTTCAGGTTATCGGTGGCAAAATGCGTAAACAGGCGAAATCAGAAACGGTTATCCCTGGCAATCCACTGGGTGAAGTTATCCAAGCTTACCAAGAGCACAAAGGCGACAACCTTGAAGATCTGGAAGCGAAACTGGACGAAATTATCCTGCGCAACGCACCAAGCATCGAACGCTTTATCAGCTCAATCAAACTGTTTGCTTCTGTCGCACCGCTACTAGGTCTACTGGGTACAGTAATGGGTATGATCGGTACCTTCCAGGCAATCACGCTATTTGGTACAGGCGATCCGAAACTCATGGCTGGCGGTATCTCTGAAGCATTGGTAACAACCATGCTAGGCCTGGTGGTCGCTATTCCTCTACTGTTCCTTTACACCCTAGTACACAGTAAAGGTCGCCGTTTGGTTCAAACTCTTGAAGAACAGAGTGCAGGTTTCATCGCTCGCTATCAGGAAAAACTACATAAAGCCGAAAGCTAAGGAGGCGTTATGTGGTGGTTAGTTGGAGAACTTGAATCAATTAGGCGCTTCTTGGGAATGGGTGGCGATGTACTCGTCGCCATCTTCATCCTCAGCTTCATGTTGTGGGCAGTGCTGCTAGAACGCTGGTTCTACTTTGCCGCCGTCGCTCCGAGAGCCGCGAAAAAAGCCGTGACTCTTTGGAGTGAGCGTTCAGAACATCAAAGCTGGAACGCAAAGATGATCCGACAAGAAATCGTTTCTCGTCAGGATATTGAGAATAAAAAGGGTCTGCCAATCGTGAAAGTATTGATTGCGCTTTGTCCCCTACTCGGTCTGCTCGGCACGGTTGTCGGCATGATCCAGGTATTCGACATCTTAGCGGTAACAGGAACAGGAAGCCCTCGAGCAATGGCCTCGGGGATCTCAAAGGCAACAATCCCAACGTTAGCCGGGATGGTGGCTTCTCTATCAGGACTGTTCTTTAGTTCACGTCTTGATCATTTAGCCAAAGTCACAACGCAAAAGCTGGAAGATAAGCTAAAGCATATTGCCTGAGTAAATGGAATTAGAGGTATAGGTCATGAAAAGACGCTATAGCAGTGATAGCAGTGATGAAACCGCTATCGATATGACACCGATGCTCGACATCGTATTCATCATGTTGATCTTCTTTATCGTAACAACATCGTTCGTTAAAGAAGCCGGTATAGAAGTAAACCGCCCAACGGCAAGCTCAGCACAAACCGTGAAGAAAGGTAACATCATGGTTGCAGTTGGTGCAGCTGGTGACGTATGGGTTGATAAACGACGCATTGAAGTCGACGCCGTTCGCGCCAACATCGAGCGTCTTCGCGCAGAAAGCCCTGATGGTGCGGTTGTTATCCAGGCGGATACAGAAGCCAACGCAGGCGTAGTCGTGAAGGTTATGGACCAGATCAAGATGGCAGGTGTAGAAAGCATCTCCATTGCCGCAACCGGTAAGGATTAAGCTTATGCGGTATCTGGCCTCAATTGCACTGGCGCTCATTGTCTCCCTCGGACTGTTCTGGGGGATGGACAAGCTGGTAAACAAAGAGCGCCACGAGCTAGTGTCGAATGATGATCAGCGTATGGTCGATTTCATTCGCATTAAACCGGACGAAAAAGTACAGGAGAAAAAACGCGAACTCCCGAAACCACCACCACCTAAGCGCCCGCCGCCGCCACCAGAAATGAAGGTGACGTCGAACGTGAAGCCGGTGATGGATCAAGTCCCAATGGATATGCCAAAACTCGACCTCCCAGTAAACGTGACTGGTGGTTCGGTACTTGGTCACTACAGCCAAGGTGGCGGTGCTCAAATGGTTGGAAGTGGTGGGCCAACACCACTGGCAACATTCCAACCTCAAATGCCGAGAAAAGCAGCCAAAGCTGGCATAGAAAAAGGTGTTGTTTTACTGGAGTTTACTGTTAACGCTCGAGGAGCTGTAGAAGATATAACAGTCCTTAAAGAAACCCCTCGTCGATTAGGACTAGGTAAAGCAGCGAGAAAAACCGTATCGAAATGGACATTCAAACCTAAATTGGTTGACGGAAAACCTGTTAGTGCGCGCTTATCGCAAGAAATAGAGTTTTCAACCAACTAAGGAGTCGCTATGAAAAGTTTATGGAAAAGCAGAGTGGCTTCTTTAATTCTCCTTGTTGGAGTGGCATCCGCCGCTCCTTCAATGGCGAAAGAAGCTCCTCAGTTATCAGACCGTACATTTCGTACAGTCAACAAAGTTCAAGAGTTAATCGCAACCGAAAAGTACTCTGCAGCCAAAGAGAAACTCGCAGATGCATTAGAGAGCACTGGCTCGAAGAAATACGATCGAGCTGTGTTACTGCAACAAACTGGTTTTTTATATTCTTTGCAAGATAACTATGCTCAAGCAGCAAAATACTTTGCGGAAGCTTTAAAACTCGACGCTCTGCCAGTACCTGTCGCTCAGCAAGTTCGTTATAGCCTAGCGCAACTGTACCTTGCTGAAGAAAAGTACAAGCAATCTGTCAACACTATGAACGAATGGTTCAAAGTCGCAGAGACAACACAAGAGAAGCCACAAGCTCATGCGTACATCACTCTCGCAAGTGCTTATGTTCAGTTAGAGGACTACCGCAATGCGATCCCTCCGACAAAGAAAGCGATCGAAATGAGCAAAAAACCAAGTGAGTCTTGGTACCTCATCCTCATTGCATCTCACTATGAACTGGGGCAATTAAAAAGTGTTGCAAGTGTTTTGAAGACTCTAACCTCAAAGTATCCAGAGAAAAAACGCTACTGGATGCAACTCTCTGGCATTTACATGGAGCTAGGCCAAGAGCGCAATTCTTTAGCGGCTTTGGAAATGGTTTACAAAATGGGAAAACTAGAGGGTGAGAAAGAGTATCTGCGCTTTGTAAACTTCCTAGCATATCAAGGGATTCCATACAAAGCGGCAAAGACTTTAGAAAAGGAAATGACTGCTGGTAATATCGAAAAATCCAAGGAGAATTTGGACCGATTAGCCAGTTTTTGGCAACAAGCTAAAGAGCTAGATGATTCTATTGTTGCTTACAAAAAGTCGTACGAAATGAATCCTACAGCTAAAACTCAAATTCAGATTGCACGACTAATGATTCAAGATAAGCAGTACTCTCAAGCGACTCAGTTCACCCGAAATGCCGCATCTAATGCGACAAAGGATCAAAAAGCAGAGCTCGATTACATTCGAGGTATGGCTTATTTTGAACTGCAACAACCAGACAAAGCTTTGCAAGCAATGAAAGGTGCCGCTGAGTCTCCAACATTTAGGCCTACGGTGAACCCTTGGATTAACTTCCTAGAGACGCAAGGGTAAGTAATGCATTTAATAGCATTACACGAAAATTAAGTGTGAGTCAGTCGCACGCCTGGGGAAGTGAAAGCTTCCCCTTTTTTCCGTCTATTGATTGCTAAACATAAATAACCGGAATTCAGTTCAGGTTAAACAACTTTTACTGACTCAGGTATAAGTTGCTCTTTTATCGGGAGTTAACACAGAGATAAAGATCAACTGGTAACAATATAGAGATCATGATACTCTTCGCCTCCATTTTTCTGGCGGGATTATCACCAATATCCATCCATTTGGTAGTTAATTCAACAATGCCAGTGCTATCGTTATAAGACTGTCGCGACTTTCCGTCGGCACTCAATCAATCCAATCAATAGTGGAACAGTACAATGGGCAAAGGTACTCTCTATATCGTATCTGCACCTAGCGGCGCAGGTAAATCTAGCTTGATCTCAGCAATGTTGGAGCGTAACCCAACATACGCAATGAAAGTGTCTGTGTCTCACACCACTCGTGACATGCGTCCTGGTGAAGAAAATGGTATCCACTACCACTTCGTCGCAAAAGAAGAGTTTGAAGCTTTGATTGCGAAAGGTGACTTCCTTGAATACGCTGAAGTATTTGGCAACTACTATGGCACTTCTCGCGTATGGATTGAAGAAACGCTAAACAAAGGTATCGACGTATTCCTGGATATCGACTGGCAAGGTGCACGACAAATTCGTGAACAAATGCCGGAAGCGAAAAGCATCTTCATTTTGCCACCATCAAATGGTGAGTTAGAACGTCGCCTGAACACTCGTGGTCAAGACAGTGATGAAGTCATTGCCAAGCGAATGGCAGAAGCTAAGTCAGAAATCTCGCATTACAACGAGTACGATTACGTGATTGTAAACGACGACTTCGATACCGCGCTGATGGACTTTAAAGCCATTCTTCGAGCTGAAAGATTGAAGGAAGAAAAGCAAGCTGCTAAATATAAAGGTATGCTTGACGCGTTGTTAGCAGAGTAACTTCTAATATAAAGTCACGCTGTAAAACACAAAGAATTTTTGCTTCTTTGCTCGTATTTTCTCGCAGTAAAGAGCAGACAATAAAACACCAGAGAAAGCCCGCTTACAGTGGCATATCTAATCGCTAGTAAATAAAGCAGTTAGACTGTATACTTTCTCGTCATTCTAATATTTTAGTTAACTATTTGGAGTCCTCATGGCACGCGTAACTGTTCAAGACGCTGTTGAAAAAGTTGGCAACCGTTTCGACCTAGTACTGATTGCGGCTCGCCGCGCTCGTCAAATGCAAACTGGCGGTAAAGATGCACTAGTGCCAGAAGAGAACGATAAACCAACGGTTATCGCTCTTCGCGAAATCGAAGAAGGTTTAATCACGAAAGAAGTTCTGGACGCTCGTGAACGTCAAGAACAACAAGAGCAAGAAGCGGCAGAGCTAGCGGCAGTAAGCAGCATCGCTCACAACCGTTAATTCTGACTCGAGAATTCAACAACCTCCCGGGCCTATAATTTGTATCTATTCGATAGCCTCAAAGACGTTGCCCAAGAATACCTAACAGAGCCTCAAATTGAGGCTCTGCGTCAATCTTATGTGGTAGCGCGAGATGCCCATGAAGGGCAAACCCGTTCTAGCGGTGAACCATACATCATCCACCCTGTCGCTGTGTCTCGAATCCTGGCTGAAATGCGTCTGGATATCGAAACTCTCCAAGCTGCTTTATTGCACGACGTCATCGAAGATTGCGATGTCAGCAAAGAAGATCTCGAAGAGCAATTCGGAATCACCGTGGCTGAGCTGGTTGATGGTGTATCTAAACTGGACAAACTCAAATTCCGTGACAGGAAAGAGGCTCAGGCAGAGAACTTTCGTAAGATGGTTCTGGCCATGGTGCAAGACATCCGCGTTATTCTGATCAAACTGGCCGACCGAACGCACAACATGCGTACGCTTGGCGCACTTCGACCAGACAAAAAACGCCGTATCGCTCGTGAAACCCTAGAGATCTATTCACCACTGGCTCACCGTCTTGGTATTCACAATATCAAAACAGAGCTTGAAGAGCTGGGCTTTGAAGCGCTTTACCCTAACCGTTATCGCGTCCTTAAAGAAGTGGTCAAAACGGCACGTGGCAATCGTAAAGAGATGATCCAACGCATCCACAATGAGATCGAGGGTCGCCTGCAAGATGTCGGTCTGAGTTCACGCGTTGTGGGTCGTGAGAAGAACCTGTTCTCTATCTATAACAAGATGAAAACCAAAGAACAGCGCTTCCACACGATTATGGATATCTACGCGTTCCGAGTGGTTGTTGATACCGCTGATACGTGTTATCGCGTTCTTGGTCAGGTGCACAGTTTATACAAGCCACGCCCGGGCCGCATGAAAGATTACATCGCGGTACCAAAAGCGAACGGTTACCAATCCCTGCATACTTCTATGGTTGGCCCTCACGGTGTTCCGGTAGAAGTACAGATCCGTACTGAAGATATGGATCAAATGGCGGATAAAGGTGTTGCTGCGCACTGGTCTTACAAAGATAAAGGCGACAAGTCTGGCACGACTGCGCAAGTGAAAGCTCAGCGCTGGATGCAAAGCCTGCTTGAACTGCAGCAAAGCGCGGGTAACTCATTTGAATTCATTGAAAATGTAAAATCAGATCTGTTCCCAGACGAAATTTACGTCTTCACACCAAAAGGTCGTATTGTCGAGCTACCACTTGGCGCAACGGCAGTTGACTTCGCATACGCGGTACATACTGACGTCGGTAACTCTTGTGTTGGTGCTCGTGTTGATCGTAATCCTTACCCACTGAGTAAGGCACTGAAAAACGGTCAAACGGTCGAGATCATCAGTGCGCCGGGCGCTCGTCCGAATGCAGCATGGCTGAACTATGTGGTGACTTCACGTGCTCGTACGAAGATTCGTCAAGTTCTGAAGACCATGCGTCGTGAAGAGTCGATCACACTAGGCCGACGCTTATTGAATCACGCACTTGGTCGCCACTCTATTGACTCGATTTACCCAGAAAACGTCAAGGAAGTCCTGACGGACCTTCGCTTAGAAAGCACAGATGATTTATTGGCCGCTATCGGCTTGGGTGAGTTAATGAGCATCGTCATTGCTCGTCGTCTGCTTGGCGATACTGAAGAACTGACCACGACCAGCTCGATTGCAACGGATTCGAAGAAGAAGCTGCCAATTCGTGGCGCGGAAGGGTTACTGCTGACATTTGCAAACTGTTGTCACCCAATACCGGATGATCACATTATTGCGCACGTATCACCGGGCCGTGGTTTAGTTGTTCACCGCGAAACCTGTCCAAACGTACGTGGTTACCAGAAAGAACCGGATCGCTACATGGCGGTTGCCTGGTCTGACGATTACGATAAAGAGTTCATCGCTGAACTTAAAGTCGACATGCTCAACCATCAGGGTGCGCTCGCTGAGCTAACCAACGTAATTTCGAAAACTGGGTCAAATATTCATGGCCTGTCAACGGAAGAACGCGATGGTCGTTTGTATACCGTCACGGTACTGTTAACCACCAAAGATCGTGTCCATCTGGCTGGCATCATGCGTAAAATCAAAGCGATGCCACATGCGACTCGAGTCAGACGCAGAAGAAAATAACCTCCATCGCCACCTACTCCACTAGGTGGCGATTTTTTATATCCCTATTTACTATGAACCTAGAACGCTACCACCGTATCCACCAAGTGCTGAAAGCACGCCAAACCGACCTGACGTTATGTCTTGAGGAAGTGCACAAACCGAATAACGTTTCAGCGGTGATCCGTACTGCCGATGCAACTGGCTTGCACAAAGTCCACGCTATTTGGCCAGATAAGATGCGCACCTTAAGCCACACCTCTGCAGGCGCCCGTAACTGGGTAGAAGTGGACACTCACGATTCTATTGAAAGTGCCGTGACTGAATTAAAAGCACAAGGAATGCAGGTGCTGGTAACTAACCTGTCGGAAACTGCAATCGACTTCCGCGAAATAGACTACACCAAGCCAACTGCAATCATTTTAGGCAGTGAGAAAGTGGGCGCTTCTGAGAAAGCGAAACAGCTCGCCGATCAAGACATCATAATTCCGATGATTGGCATGGTGCAGTCACTCAATGTTTCCGTAGCAAGTGCGGTGATTTTGTATGAAGCCCAGCGCCAGCGTGAAGCCGCTGGCATGTACGACCGTGAAGAAAGCGCCCTGCCGAAAGAGACCATTAACCGAATTCTGTTTGAACGCGGCCATCCGGTTCTGGCTAAAGTAGCCAAACGTAAAGGTCTCGCTTATCCGCCACTCGACGACGAAGGTCAAATCGTCGCAGATGAAGCGTGGTGGCAAGAGATGCAACAGAAATGATAGAGATCCTAGGATCCTAATTCCTAGGAGTTTCCCTTATTTTTTCCTGTACAAAAACACAGCTCCGTGGTTAACATACTGCAATGTTAACCATTTTCTTGAGCCCGCTATGTCTGCCCAACTGTTATCTGCTGTTCCATTAACTTCTCTTTCTGGGGTTGGCGCGAAAGTCGCAGAAAAACTTGCCAAAGTTGGCCTGCATTCGGTTCAGGATTTACTCTTTCATCTGCCACTTCGTTACGAAGATCGTACCCGTATTTATCCTATTGCTAAACTCCATGTCGGTCTATGGGCGGCGGTACAAGGTAAGGTCATGGCCGTGGATACCATTTTTGGTAAACGCAAGATGCTCACGGTAAAAATCAGCGATGGTAATGGCACGATTACGCTGCGTTTTTTCAATTTTACCGCGGCAATGAAGAACAACTTTTCTCAAGGTAAGTTAGTGCACGCTTACGGGGAAATAAAGCGTGGCGGAATAGGTTTAGAAATCGTCCACCCAGATTACAAGTTCTATATCAGCGAGCAGAAGCCAGATGTAGAGCAGAACCTGACGCCCGTTTATCCAACCACAGATGGCCTGCGACAAATCACTCTGCGTAATCTGACAGAGCAGGCGTTAGCGTTGCTAGATAAAGCCGCCGTTCAAGAGTTACTGCCAGCGGGTTTATACAACCACCAAATCACCATGTCTCAGGCATTGCACACCATTCACCGACCGCCACCAACGATCAATCTGGATGAGTTTGACGAAGGTAAACATCCAGCACAAATCCGTCTGATCATGGAAGAGCTGCTGGCACAGAACCTTTCTATGCTGGCAGTTCGTAGTAAAGGACAGCAAGATGCTGCGTTGCCACTAACACCTTGTGAAAATCTGAAAAACAGGCTGTTGGAGCAACTGCCATTCTCACCAACCAATGCTCAGGCGCGAGTGGTAAAAGAGATTGAAACCGATTTAGAGAAGCCCCACCCGATGATGCGCCTAGTTCAGGGCGATGTTGGCTCAGGTAAAACACTAGTGGCGGCATTAGCGGCCGCTCGAGCAATTGAGCACGGTTATCAAGTGGCGCTTATGGCACCAACCGAACTGCTTGCAGAGCAACACGCCATCAACTTCGCGAACTGGTTTGAAGCAATGGGCATTCAGGTCGGCTGGCTAGCGGGTAAGTTAAAGGGTAAAGCCAAAGAAGCTGAGCTCGCTCGTATTGCCAGCGGGGAGGCACAAATGGTAGTGGGTACTCACGCGCTATTCCAAGAGCATGTAGAATTTCATCATCTGGCACTGGTGATTATTGATGAGCAACACCGATTTGGTGTTCACCAGCGATTAGAGCTACGTGAGAAAGGCGCCAAGCAAGGTGCTTATCCTCACCAACTCATCATGACCGCCACCCCGATTCCTCGCACCCTAGCTATGACCGCGTATGCCGATTTGGAAACCTCGGTGATTGACGAATTACCACCGGGACGAACACCAATTCAAACCGTGGCAATTCCTGATACCAAGCGCGACGACATTGTGGAACGAGTTCGTCATGCCTGCCTCAACGAGGGTAAGCAAGCTTACTGGGTGTGTACGTTAATTGATGAATCTGAAGTATTGGAAGCACAAGCTGCCGCTGATACAGCAGAAGATCTACAGCGCAAGCTGCCTGATGTGAAAGTTGGCTTAGTTCATGGCCGAATGAAGCCCGCTGAAAAACAGGCCGTGATGCAGGATTTTAAAGACAACAAACTGCATCTACTCGTCGCAACAACCGTGATAGAGGTCGGTGTAGACGTGCCAAATTCAAGCCTGATGATCATCGAAAACCCGGAGCGACTCGGTTTAGCTCAGCTACACCAACTGAGAGGTCGTGTTGGACGTGGCTCTGTCGCCAGTCATTGTGTTCTACTCTATCATTCACCGCTGTCGAAAACCGCGCAAAAGCGTCTTGGTGTTCTGCGAGAAAGCAACGACGGCTTTGTGATTGCGCAGAAAGATTTAGAGATCCGTGGCCCTGGTGAGTTATTAGGTACCAAGCAAACCGGACTGGCAGATTTTAAAATTGCTGACTTGGTTCGAGATCAGCGCTTAATTCCCGAAGTTCAGCGCATTGCTCGCCATATTCACGACAATTACCCTACTCATGCTACGGCGATTATCGACCGTTGGTTAGGCGAACGGGATATTTACTCCAAAGCTTAAAATTGTTCAATTAACTGATTATCAATGCCCAAAAGCAATCGTTTGCTTTTTGAATAAATAACTCTATAATCGCGCACAAATTTAGGGTATTTACCCAAACCAATCTGAGTTGACACTGATTAACAGCAATCACAGATCAAAACGTCAGCTCCTCCCAGTACTCCCATTCAGCGAGCTCTGGGCAAATTACATTGCGACAAACGAGACAAACCATGACAACTTCAAACCGAACTTCGGAACTGGTCTATCAATTAAATGATCGCCCACCACTACCACAAACAATTTTCGCCGCCATTCAGCACCTGCTGGCGATGTTCGTTGCAGTTATTACCCCTTCGTTGATCATTTGCCAGTCTTTAGGCGTTCCAGCCGATCAGACCAACACCATTATCAGCATGTCACTATTTGCGTCCGGTGTGTCATCATTTATTCAGATTCGTACCTTTGGTCCGATAGGTTCTGGCTTATTGTCAGTACAAGGCACCAGTTTTAATTTCTTAGGTCCAATCATTGGTGCAGGTTTATCTTTAAAAGCTGGCGGTGCAGATATCAGCACCATGATGGCTGCGATTTTCGGCACTATTCTGGTGGCCTCATTCGCAGAAATTCTGCTTTCGCGAGTCCTTGAGCACGCACGCCGTATCATTACTCCACTGGTTTCAGGCATTGTCGTGACCCTGATTGGTCTGACACTGATTCAGGTTGGATTAGTCTCAATGGGTGGCGGTTATGCGGCAATGGGTGACGGCACGTTTGGCAGCCTGGATAAACTGGCTCTGGCTGGCACAGTACTAGGTCTGATTGTGATTCTGAACCGTTCAAACAACCCTTACATTCGCGTTGCTTCTATTGTGATTGCCATGCTGGTTGGCTATGTGATGGCCTACTTTATGGGCATGGTTGACACATCCAAGCTGAGTGAAACCAACTTAGTTGCGCTGCCAATCCCAATGCAATATGGACTGGCTTTTGACTGGTCATTGTTTATTCCACTAGTACTGATTTTCTTCATTACCGCGCTGGAAGCCATCGGCGATATTACCGCGACGTCAGAAGTATCCGGCGAGCCAGTCAAAGGCCCGGTTTACATGAAACGCATCAAAGGTGGCGTACTGGCTGATGGTTTAAACTCTGCTATCGCAGCAGTATTTAACAGCTTCCCGAACTCTACATTTAGCCAAAACAACGGCATCATCATGCTGACAGGTGTAGCCAGCCGTTATGTGGGCTACTTCATCGCCGCTATGCTTGTCTTACTTGGTTTATTCCCTGGTGTGGCCAGCTTTGTACAGCTGATTCCTGAACCTGTACTTGGCGGCGCAACCATCGTGATGTTTGGTACCATTGCCGCTGCAGGTGTGCGTATTATCTCTCGTGTAGATCTCGACCGTCGTGCGATTCTGATCATGGCGTTATCGTTCTCGATGGGCCTGGGGATTGCTCAGAAGCCTGAAATTCTGCAATTTATGCCAGAATTTATTAAGAGCATCTTCTCTACTGGTGTCGCTGCCGGTGGTATCACTGCAATCATCTTGAACTTGTTATTGCCAGAGAAACTGGAAGACGAAGAGCCCGAAGCTCAAGAGATTAAAGAATCCTAAACTGATCAATAGGATAGGAAAAAGCCCAACTTAGATTCTAGGTTGGGCTTTTATTTTGCACGTTGGTGACGCTTTAGTTATTGGGTTACTTGGTCGGGAAGCTGATTTGCGCGATTAAGCCACCTTCACTACGATTACGCATGACAACCGACCCAGAATGCTGGCTGACAATACGTTTGACGATCGCCAAACCAAGGCCAGTACCTTCACTGCCACGGGCGGTATCTCCACGTGTAAACGGTTCAAACAATTTACCGATCTGCTCAGGCTCAATACCGGGGCCATTATCTTCAACCGTGACCCAAACCAGTTGATTATCTGCCGTCATACCCGTTGACACTTTGACCCAGCCATTGCCATAGCGAACTGCATTCACCACTAAGTTAGTCACTGCACGTTTTATCGCAATCGAGTTACCCAAAGCAGGTTTGATGGACGCTTCAATTTTTGTCTCAATTTCCCGTTCATCACTACCTTCAGAGCTCGCGACATCGCATACAATGTCGTTCAGAGGCACTGCCTCAAAAGTCTGGTTATTTACCGGCTTAAGGTAGTCCATAAACTGGCTGATGATTTCATTGCACTCTTCCGTATCGCTGATGATGCCTTCGGCTAAATAGCTTTCCTCTGGTGACATCATTTCCGTCGCCAGACGAATTCGAGTCAGCGGGGTACGTAAATCATGGCTGATCCCCGCCATCAATAAGGCGCGATCTTCTTCCAACTCCTGAATGCCTTTCGACATCTGATTAAAAGCCCGGGTCACCGCGCGAATTTCTGACGCGCCTTTCTCTGGTATTGGTGGCGGTATTTCCCCCCTCCCAACCCCTTTAGCTGCCTTTTCCAACGCAAGTAACGGGCGGTTCTGGAAACGAATAAATAGCCAGCCACCAGCAATAATCAGCAGTGCCATGATCAGGCTATTACGAAATAGCGGTGCAAAATCCTCTTCTTGCAGCTCTGAGAGGGGGATACGAATAAGTGAGTTTGGCAGCTTGTCGATGTGCATCCACAAGACGTAACTCTCCTCGCCCAACATCAATCGCACTTCGGTCGGAGAATCCAGTTCCTGAGTCATTTCTTCCGACATCAGTTCAATCGACATCGCGTGGTTAAACTCATCGACTCTTTCACTATCGATGCTGTGCACCGTCACACCAAGTCTCTCTAATAGCTGGCGTCGTAATGGCGCCTCAGCTTGAAGCTCTCCATCGGCATCAAGCACCAGATTGAGCTCATGAGCCAGAATTTTGTTGAACTGCTGCAGACTCGGCATCAACGCATAGTTGAAAACGGCGTAATAAGAGAAAACTTGGCTAGCGAGAAGCAAAGAGATGAATAGCAGAATAGATTGAGTGAGAGAGCTTCGGATTCGCATGGACAGTTCCTGGTGATCCTAACAGAGTGTTGCTAAAAGAAAGTGCCTAATCGCGATGTTCCGTCCTCAATCAGGAGATAAATGAGGACGGAATGTACAGACAAGCATCAGTGTGCAGTTGAGCAAATTAGACGTCTTTGCCGTCTGGGACAAATACGTAACCTAAGCCCCATACCGTCTGAATATAACGTGGTTTGCTCGGATCATCTTCCAACATACGACGGAGACGAGAAATTTGTACGTCAATAGAACGTTCCATTGCTGAATATTCTCGACCACGTGCCATATTCATCAGTTTGTCGCGCGACATCGGTTCACGCGCATTGGTGACCAAGGCTTTCAATACGGCAAACTCGCCAGATGTTAACGGCATCGCTTCTTCACCACGGAACATTTCACGCGTTCCAAGGTTTAAACGGAACTCGCCAAACTCCACCACTTTTTCTTCCGTGCTTGGCGCACCCGGCAGTTCGATGGTTTGACGACGTAATACCGCTTTAATGCGAGCCAGCAACTCACGCGGGTTAAATGGTTTTGGCAGGTAGTCGTCTGCCCCAACTTCTAAGCCAACGATACGATCAACTTCGTCTCCTTTTGCGGTAAGCATCAGGATTGGTAACATATTGTTCGCGTTACGTAAGCGACGGCAGATAGATAGGCCATCTTCACCCGGCAACATCAAATCCAGCACCATTAAATGGAAATTTTCGCGCGTTAGTAAGCGATCCATTTGTTCACCATTGGCAACGCTGCGAACCTGAAAACCTTGCTCAGAAAGGTAACGCTCCAATAGAGCACGTAAACGAGCATCGTCATCAACCACTAAAATTTTATGATTTTCCTGCATTGAAACATCCTTTCAGAAGCACCTATTGTCGAAAATGTATCACTGTTTTTTCAAACGTGCTTGGGCAAATTGTTACTCTTTTTATCTTAGCCGCTCTTTTGACACATTATTTCTAAGACACAGAGCCCTTATTAAGCGAGGTGATTGCTCACATTGATAAAAAACACCGACTATTAAAAGGAGGTTACTGGTTCAGCTCCCGCTCTGGTTCACTGCTGGCTTGCAACTTTTCCTTGTGGTTACTTTTTCCAATTTCCGCATGTAATTTCTGGCGCTGTTCCTCTCTAATACACTCACTTTGCACCGAAGCAAGTACACGTTACAGCCTTTAGATATGTTGCTCTTTACCTTGTACTTTGGCGTATTCAAGCTGCTGAACGACGGCAAGCGCTTTCGCATCACACCCTTTTAATTCTTCTTAGGAAAACGTAGAAAATGAACACCCCTACAATTAATACGGTACCACTAATCACAGCTCTCATCATTTATGCTCTCCTTTAAAAGCGCTCAATGTCTTTCGTCTCAGGATGAATGAGTATTTCGGTTAAACATGATCAGAACATTCGCTGACTGACCAGCCACTCTAACTACGATTTAGCCGCATCAGGGCTGGACACGTTGTATTCAATCGAGTTGATAAACCACTCTTTCTCGCCTTCCGGCGTCTTAACCGTAAACTCTTCATCGACTTGTTTTTTTAGCATCGCTCGCGCCATTGGTGAGTCGATAGAGATATAACCTTTGGCATCGCCATAAATCTCTTCCGGCCCGACAATACGAAACTTCTTCACATCACCGGCTTCATTTTCGATCTCTACCCAAGCACCGAAAAAAACCTTGCCTTCCTGTTGGGGGGAATAGTCAACGATAGTCACTTCAGGTAAAAACTTTCTGAGAAAACGAACGCGGCGATCTATTTGACGCAATAGTCGTTTGTTGAAGGTGTAATCTGCATTTTCAGAACGATCACCCAAGCTTGCAGCCCAAGTGACTATCTTGGTGATTTCTGGTCGCTTCTCGTTCCAGAGATAATCGTGCTCTTGTTTGAGTTTGTTATAACCTTCACGCGTAATCAGCTTAGTTTTCAATTTTTCTCCTTTAGAGACGGGTGGTTTTTGTTTGGTTTATGCCCCGACTCGAATCCTGAGATTATACCAATCACAGTCCGCAAAACACGGGGCGACGTTGGAGTTCAGCCTACAAATTGACTGATTTTTTACTTTTTGGCATCCGACTTTTTGGTCACGATGTAATTGGTATCGCTCGACACCACCACACCATGCTTTAAAAAGTTTTTACCCAAAATCATACTGTACTTAAAACGTTCTCTGTCCTGAAGGTTGACCTCAATTTTCTTCTCCAGCTCACCCAGTTTCACGTGCATTTTAACCACAGGTCTAACGTTGGCTTTCTCTCCTTTCTTCGCGGTAATGTGCATCACATTGACCACTTCGCGCGTGAAGGTTCGCTTCTCTCCATGATCGTTCTCATAAGTGAAGCTCACCATATCTTTGCCATCTTGCTGAAATTGCTTAATATCAGTGGCACTGATTGAACTAACATCAGCGCCCGTATCTAACTTCACCGGGAACAACATGCCTTCCACTTCAGCAACCTCAATATGACCAGCCCGGAATAACGGTTTGGCATCCAATAGATGATCCGCACGCGTATTCAGCAGCACACCACCTTTCGCCATGTCATGACCAAACACGAAAAACGGTTGGGTTTCTTCGTTCTCCAACACATCAATGGCAAATTCGATGGTCTTCTCTGTGTTCCCAAACACAAAATCCCCTTCAACCACAGGGCGCACCATATCGCCCACTCTTAGCTTTTTCACAACGGGTTTGGTGATTTTTTCCTCTTTGCCCTGTTCATTGGTTAAGTAATAGGTCGCCACTTCATCTTTGCCTTTTTCGCTCAGTTCAAAACCATGCACGCGCAGAAGCGGTGTTTTGACGGTAAATGTTGGGTAAGCGGGCACTGAGTAACCATCAATATTGACCGTCTCCTCAGGAGAAATCACCAGAGGTTTGGCTTTCAGAGCACTCTTAAAGGTCTTCTCAACACCACCTAGCAGGTTTTCTTTATCGGTATCGACCACAAAGTACTGGCTAACCACATCGTGACCTAAGCGAAGTTGTGAGCTAAAATTGCTACGATCGCGTAGATACACCAACCAGTGCTGAGTTTCGCTTTCCGACACTTTCACCGGTAGGTACACCAATGGTCGCTCACCTTTCGTCGTTTTAAGCATACGAATCAGCGGCAGTGTCATCGGGTGTCGCTTACCGTTTTCGCCCTCTAAAGTGAAGGAAACTTGCTTGGCTTTCTTGTCTACTTTGATGTCCAGAGCATGCGCATTGGTGTAGCGACTGCGGGTCGAGATACTCACCTTGTAAGGAACGCCTTCAACAGAGACAAGCTCTTGCTTACCAATCATTTTTGCCTTGGGCTGCTGTTGCAGATAATCGAATCCAGCAAACACCCACGCATTATCCTTCAGATACGTTTTACCAATCAAAATCGGCGCGGAAAACTGCTTACGTGCGGTTAAATTCACAACGGTATCCACCGTATGATCCGCTATTGTCATCGGCATTTTTACGGTTGGACGCAAAATCGGCTTTTTACTGGTGCGGCTTCGAATCGCACTTATGCGTTCCAAATCATCGGTGACAGTGATCGGTTTGCCAGTGTAAGGGTGCTGAATGGTGAAACTCACTTTGACTTGATACGGCTCGAAAGTGCCATCATCCCATTTGGCTTTGGTGCCACCGAGATCATCGATTATCGCCCAAAGTAACTCGTTATCTTTCAGGTTACTGAAATCTGGGTTCGAGCTAGTGACACGAATATTCTCGGCATGCATCGACGTGGTATCCGCACCCGTATCAATCTTGCCCATAAATGGCACATCACTTAGCTCTGGAATCTCGCTGTAATAGACATTTTCTACCCGCCCTAACACCAGTTTGTTATCGAGTTGGTAGATTGGGTCCTGAGTGGTCGCGGAAAGAGATTGCGCCCAGCTAAACGGCGCAACAAGTAAGGCACAGGTAAGTGCCAAAGCCAAAGACATTTTCTTCATCATGATTATCCCTACGAGCTAAGGTATGTACTTTAGTTGGTAATCGAGGGTATAAGTTCTCAATTTAATTAAAGTTTTGACACAAACCTGACTGATGTCCACCAGCGCCCGGTAAATTTTTGCACTGCTCGCTGAAAACATTGCAAATTCATCGAATGACCCCAATGTTTATATCACTAATGAAACTCAACTGAATAAAAAGAGAATACACGGATGAGCCAAGCTATCTGTCGCATGATTGCTCAAGAGCTAAATGTTCGCCCAGAGCAAGTCAACGCTGCTGTCACCCTAATTGATGACGGTAACACAGTCCCTTTTATCGCACGTTACCGTAAAGAGGTGACTGGTGGCCTTGATGATACCCAACTGCGTACGCTGGACAGTCGCCTGTCTTACCTTCGTGAACTGGACGACCGTCGTCAAACCATTCTGAAGTCTATTCAGGAGCAAGGTAAGCTGACGCCTGAGCTGGAAAAAGAAATCACTCAGGCAGACAGCAAAACTCGTCTAGAAGATCTTTATCTGCCTTACAAACCAAAGCGTCGCACTAAAGGCCAAATCGCGATTGAAGCGGGTTTAGAGCCACTCGCTGACGCCCTATGGCATCATCCGCAAACTGAACCAGAAAGCGAAGCAAGCAAGTACCTTGATGCAGACAAAGGAATCGCGGATACCAAAGCGGCACTGGATGGCGCGCGTGCGATCATTATGGAACGCATCGCAGAAGACGCCAACCTGTTAGAAAAAATTCGTGCGCATCTGAACCGTAATGCAGAGCTCGTTGCCCGTGTTGTCGAAGGCAAAGAGAACGAAGGCGAGAAATTTAAAGATTACTTCAGCCACAATGAGCCACTCAGCAAAGTGCCATCTCACCGTGCTCTTGCGATGCTCCGTGGCCGTAACGAGGGTTTCCTTACGTTGGCGATGAATGCCGATCCTGAACAGGAAGAAGGCGTTCGTCAGTCTTACTGTGAAACCCTCATTGCAGACCATTATGGCGTGACGTTGAGCAATGCACCCGCAGACACGTGGCGCAAACAGGTAATCAGTTGGGCATGGCGCATCAAAGTATCGATGCACATGGAAACCGAGCTAATGGGCGCAATGAAAGAGCGTGCAGAAATCGAAGCGATTGATGTCTTCGCCACCAACCTGAAAGACTTGCTGATGGCGGCACCTGCCGGTCCACGTGCCACGCTGGGTCTGGATCCGGGTCTGCGTACTGGTTCTAAAATCGCAGTAGTAGACTCCACCGGTAAAGTACTGACGACCGAGACCATCTACCCTCACCCGCCGCAAAAACAATACGATAAATCGGCTCAGATTGTGGACCAATTGGTTCGTAAGTTTAACGTTGACCTGATTGCGATTGGTAACGGCACTGCCTCTCGTGAGACAGACAGTTTTGTTGCGGACGTTATCAAACGCGGCAACCTGAAAGTACAAAAAATCATGGTCAGCGAAGCCGGTGCATCGGTTTACTCTGCCTCTGAACTGGCGGCGAAAGAGTTCCCGAACATGGACGTTTCACTGCGTGGCGCTGTTTCTATTGCTCGTCGTTTGCAAGATCCCCTGGCAGAGCTGGTGAAAATCGATCCTAAATCGATCGGTGTGGGTCAATACCAGCATGATGTCAGCCAATCGATGCTAGCAAAACGTCTTGATGCAGTGGTAGAAGACTGTGTAAACGCCGTGGGTGTGGACGTCAACACCGCATCAGCCGCTCTGCTGACTCGTGTCGCTGGTCTCTCAAATACTATCGCACAAAACATTGTCGATTTCCGAGATGAAAACGGCCGCTTTGACGCGCGTACCACACTGAAAAAAGTGCCTCGCTTAGGGCCAAAAGCCTTTGAACAGTGTGCCGGTTTCCTGCGGATCATGGATGGCAAAAACCCGCTGGACGCCTCTTCGGTTCACCCGGAAGCCTACCCAGTGGTCAAAAGCATCGCAGCGAAAAACAGCAAAGACATTAAAGCACTCATCGGCGATACCACTTTCCTGAAAAGCTTGCATGCTGTGGATTACACTGACGACAACTTTGGTGTTCCAACAGTGACTGACATCATCAAAGAACTGGATAAGCCGGGCCGTGACCCTCGCCCTGAGTTTAAAACCGCGACCTTTGCTGACGGAGTTAACACCGTGGCAGACTTGGAACCAGGCATGATTCTGGAAGGTGTGGTATCGAACGTCGCAAACTTTGGTGCATTCGTTGATATCGGTGTCCATCAAGACGGATTGGTACACATCTCAGCACTGACGGATCGCTTTGTCTCTGACCCACGTGAAGTGGTTAAAGCGGGTGACATCGTCAAAGTAAAAGTGATGGAAGTCGATGTTCAGCGTAAACGTATTGCTCTGTCGATGCGCCTTAACGATGAGCCGGGCCAGGATAATCGCAGCCAGCGTTCTGATGCGCCGCGTCGTAATGATCAGCAACGTCGTCAACCACGTCGTGATAATTCCTCATCAAATAATGCATTAGGAAATAACGCAATGGGTGGCGCTTTTGCAGCGGCTTTTGCCAAGGCGAAAAAGTAAATTACTTTAAAAACAAAAAGAAAACGCTCCAGTCAGGTAGCTCTGACTGGAGCGTTTTTATTTGAGTAGAGTGTTGAGTTATTACAATACTGCTATCACGTCTGACGGCGTATGAGGCGCGACCGAATGACCATAATGAAACTTGATCACTTTCCTGCGCCTTTCCATCAATCCTTGATAGATCGCAGCATCCAGAATGCGCTTGGGTAAGCGAAAGCGTATCGTATAGCCTTTACCCTGTTCTTCACTGTACGACTTGAGTGCGAGTAATCCGAAAAGCCGTTCTAACGTATCGGCAGGTTCTTCAGAGTGACGAGCATCAACTTCAGGCTCCCCTTCATAATTGGGATGTTCGGAAGGATCCCAAGCAGATTGACGTCGCCGTTTGTCATCCCCTTTTACTTTGCGCTCAGCACTGGTTTTAACCAATGCCATCGTTGGCGTCACAGGCTCCCGGACTTTGTTGTCACGAGCCGCTTGCTCCGTTTGCACATTCACGGACGGGGCGATCAGTGGCACACTTACGTTGGTCGGTGACACAATCATTGCGAACCCTCCTCGGAGTCGCCCAACTCGTCAATGTAGCTAGCGAATACAGCCTAGCTTAAACCTCATATCGACCAAATTTTAAACAACTTGAGTTTTTTAACTCACGGGCTGCTATCGGAAAGCAAATTCTCGAACTTGCGCACAAAACGCGTCATGTTCTGTCATAAACGGCGCATGAGAAGACTGGCTAAAGATGCCATGCTCAGTGTGTGGCAGCTGTTCATTGAGATCGCTGGCAACTTTAATCGGTACCAGTCCGTCTAGTCGTCCGTACAAACGTAACATCGGCATGGTCAGTGACATAAGCGCATCGCGCAGATCGACTTCCGCCAAGATATTTAAACCCACCAGCAGCGAGTCTGGATTTGGCTGAGGGCGGGAGAGCACCGCTTGCTTAAGTAATTTTACGTCTTTACGCGCAGACGGACTGCCCATTGCTTGTAGCGCCATAAAACGTTCGATAGTGAGCGAAAAGTCTTCCAGCAACTGTTCTGTAAAAGCACTCAAGACCTTTGGCTGGATACCACGCCATGCTTTCTCTGCCGCAAATTTAGGAGAACTCGCCACAGTGATTAATTTATTCACTCGCTCTGGTGCGTTAAGAGCAATATGGGTTGCCACCAGACCGCCTAATGACCAGCCCAGCCATATCGCTTTTTCTGGCGCACCGTTAAGTACCATCTGCGCAATGTGATCTACATCTTCGCCGTGATGTTCAGCACTATGGCCGTATCCTGGAAGGTCAACCACATGTACCCGAAAATAGGGCTGAAGAGACTCGACGGTTTGTTGCCAAACGGCACCATTCATTCCCCAGCCATGCAGCAACACCAGATCTGGTCCCTGACCAAACGACTGCCAGTGTAAATTCGTGCTCATGCTCTCAATCTCTCCCACTTAACTTATTCCTTGCGCTTACATCCCGGCGTTAGTCTGTGCAAAACCTCTACCTGAATAAGTTGTATGTTATCTCATCACTGGCAAAACATCATGCATCACGTGCTCGGTAGCCAATGTGGTTTATGCAGGCTGCCGCTGGAAACATCGCAACCGCCGAACGCTCTTCGTTGGTGTAGCCATTGTTTTCAGTATCTTAATCCCATAACAAGGTGCCAACATTGCGGTTTGGCGATGCAGGAAACAGAAAGGAGCGACATGGTGTGTGGCGAGTGCTTAGCAGAGCCACCTCCCTGGCAACGGCTCATCACTCTTGGTGACTATGCGTTTCCTCTGTCTCGCGAGGTTCAACGCTTTAAAGACCATGGCGAGAGTTGGCACGTAGAAGCATTAACGCGATTGCTCGCGGCGCGCATTTCTTCTCCAGCGACACTGATCACCAGCGTTCCGCTGCATTGGCGACGCTATTTATCACGTGGATTTAATCAAAGTGACGTACTTGCCAGACATTTGGCAACGCATTTGCATTGCCATTTTGATCCCAAATTGTTTCGTCGTATCCAATACGCAGACTCCCAGCGAGGTCATACTAAATTGCAACGAGAGCAAAACTTGCAAGGCGCATTTATCCTCAATAAAAAGCCGATGTATAAACACGTGGCGATTGTCGATGATGTCGTTACAACGGGCAGTACTGTACGACAATTGTGCCAATTACTACTTGAAGTTGGTGTAGAAAGCATCGATATTTATTGCGTCTGCAGAACACCTGCTCCTACTTCGCTCTAGATCGATTCACTATGCCTTATCAGCAAAAAAGCTAGACCCATACGTCAACAAGAGTAGAATAGCAGCAGTAACCTACAAATTTACTCGGGTATTGTCGTGTCAAATATTACTATTACAGAAACTGCGCAAACGCATTTCGCTAATCTTCTCGGTCAACAGCCAGAAGGGACTAACATTCGTATTTTCGTTGTAAACCCAGGTACACAAAACGCTGAATGTGGTGTGTCTTACTGCCCACCTGAAGCGGTGGAAGGAACCGACACAGAGCTCCCATACAGCGGCTTTTCAGCATACGTTGATGAGCTGAGCCTACCGTTCCTTGAAGACGCTGAAATCGACTTCGTTACAGACAAAATGGGTTCTCAACTGACGCTAAAAGCGCCAAACGCTAAAATGCGCAAAGTGTCGGATGATGCACCGCTTGTTGAGCGTGTTGAGTACGCTATCCAGACTCAGGTGAACCCGCAGCTAGCTGGCCACGGTGGTCATGTCAGTCTGGTTGAAATCACTGAGGAAGGTGTTGCTATCGTTGCATTTGGTGGCGGCTGTAACGGCTGTTCAATGGTCGACGTAACACTGAAAGAAGGCATCGAAAAAGAGCTGCTGAACCAGTTTGCTGGTGAGTTAACAGCGGTTCGAGATGCAACAGAACATGATCGTGGTGACCACTCTTACTATTAAGGTAAGTACTGTCATTGAAGATGGGAGACTAAGGTCTCCCATTTTTGTATCTAACGTTCACCACGGGAACAAATTCAAGCTAGCAACTCAGACAGACTTTTCATATATTAAGAATCTTACGCACCTCGTAAAAATCCAACGACACCAAGGAGCCAGCGCTATGTCGAAAAGGACCCCACCAGAGATTATCTCTTGTCAGACGGTCGCAAAGTCCAAGCTGTTTGCAGTGGAAGCCATCGACCTTCGCTTTTCTAATGGCGAACATCGCACTTACGAGCGTATGAAACCTAGTGGTCGAGATGCAGTGATGGTAGTGCCTGTGACAGAGCAGGGTGATCTACTGTTAGTACGTGAGTACGCAGCTGGTACAGAACGGTATGAACTGGGCTTTCCCAAAGGTCTTATCGATCCGGGAGAAACACCACTTCAGGCGGCAGACCGCGAGCTAAAAGAAGAAATCGGCTTCGGCTGCAACCAATTGACCCCGTTAAAGCAAGTTATCCTTGCACCCTCTTACTTTTCGAGCAAAATGACCCTGTTTTTAGGTCAGGCGTTGTATCCGGAAAAACAAGAAGGTGATGAACCAGAGCCACTAGAAATTGTGCGTTGGCCACTGGCGCAAGCTGAAGAGCTGATCACACACATGGATTTCTGTGAAGCACGCAGCATCACTGCATTGATGTTGGCGCTGAAACACTTACTCAATACCACTCACAACCAATAACAACATTAGAGCCAAATCATCGTTGTGAGTAAGGACAATCACCTATGCCAATGACAAAAGATCTATCTCACCTGCTTCCTCAAGTTATTGAGATCACCCGCAGTGCCGGACAGTTGATTCTCGATATCTATCAAAAGAAGCAATACGAAGAATACACGAAAAGTGATGAAACCCCAGTCACCAGCGCTGACATTGCTGCACACAAATTCATCATAGAACGCCTGAGCGAACTGACGCCAGATATTCCCGTATTGTCAGAAGAAGATGCCAACATCAGCTTGGAGAAGCGTGCTCAGTGGCAGCGTTATTGGCTGGTAGACCCTCTCGATGGCACTCAAGAGTTCATCGCACGCAGTGGCGACTTCGCGACTATTATCGCCTTAGTCGATAACAACAAACCGACGATGGGCGTCGTGTATGGCCCAGTGTCTGGTGTCACTTATTATGCGTATAGCGGAAAAGGGGCATGGAAAATTCCCGACATGTCGGAGAGCGTAAGGATCCACACTCATAAGCACGAACATCCCGGACAAAACATTGCGATTGCGATCAGTCGTCGTCAGGACATCAACCGCATTACTAATCGCATGAGCAGCGCCTGGAATTATGAACTAATTCCACTTGGCTCTGCGGCATTAAAAGCGTGCTTAGTTGCTGAAGGTGCGGTGGACTGTTACCTGCGCTTAGGGCCAACTGGCGAGTGGGACACGGCCGCAACTCAGTGCATTGTTGAAGAAGCGGGAGGCCGTATTCTGAGTACTCAATTAGAACCGCTGTCTTACAATGAGCGCGAAACGTTGGAAAACCCTAACTTCATCGTATTGGGTGATGAATCATTACCTTGGAATGATATTCTTCAGCGAAAAGATTAACTTTCTCTTCCCAGCAGAGCGAACTTCTATACGGCCACGAATCTAATTCGTGGCCTTTCTTTTATCGCTGTACAGCTATCAGGGCATTTAGCCTACTATGATCCAAAAGCTAACCAACCTGTACAACCGCCAACAAAGTAATTAAAAATCAACAAATTAAATCGAGGCGCATAGATGGAGTATTTTCTCGTACAGCGATTAGAGGGTTTGGCCTACCATGATCCAAAAACAAAAAGAGCTGCACATTGGCAGCTCTTTTCCTCGCTTGTTTTAGGCTTTTATTTAAAAACGCCCTTTGTAATCAAACTCATATTGACCTTGTGCGTTTGGCTTACCTAGCCATTTCAGCTGCTCCCCCATAGATGCAGGGAAATCAGCGCCCGGCTTAAACCATGCTTTCGTCGAGTAACGCTGGTTTGGCATTAACTCAGCCGAAAATGCCGCGGAGACCTGTGAGCTATTTTGTTCACCAGAAGCGGTCAGCACGCTGTCTTTACAGTTCAGGTTTGCTACGACCGGACCGAGCTCTAAGCGCCCCAATGGACTTTCTATGCCACTCGCACTCCACACCAGAGTGCCATCCCCCTCACTACACCAAGGAGAAGCATAAGTTGCCTGGTGAATGTTGAGTTCCAACTGTCCATCGACACCAACAGGAACAGGTAAGCGCGCCTGCTCAACGACTTTCACTGCTGGGACAGAGGCCACCAAGTCTTTTGCGTAGGCATCACCAAACAAACCATAACCAACTAAACCACGTCCTCGTACATCCATATCGCTGCCACGACCAAAACGCACGGCAAATTCTGCTTTACCAGTAAATAAAGCAGACCATTGGAAATCCCAGCTAACTTCACCCAAATTTTGTCGTTGCCAACGCACATTGGAAGCCTGGCCTTGCCATATGGTGCCCTGAGCCCCCTGGATATCGAGTCCTCTCATCTTTGGACTTTGTTGAACAACCCAGGAAGCCGGCAGCCCCATTAATAAACTCACAGAAAAGCAGACAATAAAGATGCCTGCATAAAGTACAACTCGCTTCAATTTACCCTCGCTTAAACTGCAGGCGATTCACCTCGATCATGCCCGCCTGTTCGGTTCGATCAATATCTAAGAACTCCACCTCGATACCTTGCTGCTCTTTCAGATAACGTAACCAATCAACCAACTGGTTAAAGGCTAATGGTTTGATCCACACCTGAACACTCTCATTGCGGGGCTGTACGCGTATCAACTCAACCTTATAACGGCGTGCCGAAGATGACACCAGTTGGTTAAGAGGCTGATTCGAGTAGGTCACACCACCACTCTTACGCAGTGCCGTGATGTCGTCTGCTTTGTCTTTCACCCAGGCAAGAAGCTGTCTCTCACTCTGTATTCTTGACTGTGCCAATTCTGCTCGCTGACTCATCGGTTGTAATATACCCCAATAAATGAGACCGACAATTACGAGAACCCCACACCCCATCATCATACGCTGTTCACGCTGTGAGATACTGCTCCACCAAGTTTGGACTTGAGAGATTAAATTCTTCATCACCACCTCACAAACGTTTCAATACAAAACTGCCCATCACAACTTTATCGTTGCGATTAAGCTGGCCTTGCTCGACATTAAACCTTTCAGCAAGCTTTACTCGAGCCTGCTCAAAAGGTTGAAAGTCAGAGCTGCGAGCGTGAATCCTTACTTCTCCACGCTGGCCATCATATTTGAAGCTGGTAATTTCCAAATCATCAACCTGACTCAGCGCAGAAGGAAGCGCAGCCAGCCAAACCAACATCGCTTCATCACCAGAACCACCCGACAAGCGACGCTCTTCATCCGTCATTTGGCGTTTAAGGTAACTTACGGTCGGAATACGGTTTTTACCTGGGAAAATCTGGCGGAAAATGCGTTCACTTTCTTCGCGGTACGTCTGAGCCTGAGCTTCATACTTATGTACCATTAGCAACTGTTGAGCGACCAAGACCACGAGCAAAACACCCGCAGCGATAGCGGTTTTTTGCCATATTTTCCAGTATTTTCCCCAAGACGATTTCGGCTTAAATGCTCCGGTTAGTAAGTTGGTTTTGCTTTCAGCCACACCTTTGGCTAACAACGCCATTGTCATTTCTTCTGGCTGAGGTACCCATACTTCACTGACGGCAGACTCCGGAACAGAGCTGTAACAGTCGAGCTTCCAGCCTTCATGGCTTTGTAAATAAGATGAGAGATATAGGTCTAACCATGAAACATCGACCACTGCGCCTTCGGTTTGTGAATGGCGAATCAGCCATTGATCGCACATCAGTGCTGCACTACTGTTCTCACTCACTGGTAATGCCAAAACATCTGGCAAAATGCGCTTAATTGTTATTCCCTGACTCAAGAAGCGCTGCAGTACGGTTTGGATCCACACTCGCTCAACCGCACATACTTGCGCTTTACCCGATTGCTTGCTCAATACCGTAAAGTGAAGACTGTCGACATCTTGTGCCACTTCGTCTTCTACCAAATACGGCAGCATGGTGTCGAACTGACGTTCTGCGCCTGCGGGGATATCCACTTGAGTGAGCACGACATCGTTACTTGCCAGTAAAGCAAACACCGGACGCTGGTTAGCATAAGACACTAACTCATCCAAATGTTCCCACCCGGCGATTTCGCCGCTGGCAATCACTTCCTGCTGCTCTGTCGACCACACCACCCAAGGAATGGTACTTTGTTGTTCGCTACTCAGCCGAACGGTCAGAAACTCGCTCACTGATCCCTCCAAAACGACGGCGTACTACCGTCACTGTGTCTCTGTTTGTACTTTGCAAAAGGCTGCGGATACGTACGCGTGAATCATCCACCAGCACTTGTGCATCTAATTCGAAGAAAGCGCTATCAACGCCTAAATAAGCTTTGGCTTCCTTCGTGATATTTTCATTTAAGCCAGCTAATTCTGACTCGGCTAAAAACGCTTCAATATTGTCCCAGCCATCGAATGGGCGCTTTTCTATCAGCTGTACCGCATCACTGTTGCTCAAACCGGGTGAGAACATCGCGACTAAAATTGGCGCTTGTTCAGCTTCAATAGTATTCACGTTCAGACGCCAGTCATCGCTTGGCAGTGCACAGACTAACGGCGCGATTTTTTGATAGAACTCGCCACTCACCTGATAGACTGAGCGTAACTCAGTTTTATCTGCCATCCAGCTATTTGGTGGTAAATAAGCAGGGCTCATCGCTTCGTAAGTACTGTCTTCAACCCCTGTCGTCGAGCGAACCACAGAGTCGCTGTCTATGTACTCCCAAGTCGAGTCTGCAATCACTTCGGCTTGATACGGGTCCACTTCCGACTCTTCCAGTAAACGTTGCAGGACCTGCACCAAGTAAGGCCTGACCATTTGCTGGCTGGTCGACTGAACACGGCTCAACACGTTAAGGTTAAAGCACGCTTGCTTATCTACAATCCGTCCTGTGGCCTGACCGTAATCAAGCGGATAAACCTGATCTTTAATTGCCCACGGCTGGCTCAGGTTGATGGTGTCGGTGTCCTTATAGCTTTGCTCAATACCCACTTTTGCCAGTGCTTCAACGCCTAAACTATACCAATAAGCCTGTTGGAAATTGATTTGGTTGCCCCCGCGCTGAAACTGAGCAAACAGACGCTCAGACATGCTTGCAGCAACCGTCGTCATTATCGCCAGCAACATGAGAACGATGAGTAGAGCGACACCACGCTGACTTTTAATCATTGTCACTCCCTTCTGACTCACCCAGGCTGCCATCTGGCGTAAGATAAGTGCGAGTGATTTTGCCATAGTCCTTCAGCGTCAGTACCACTGATACTGCTTTAGTTAATGCACCGTTACTGTCCCAATCACTCTTCCACTGATTACCATCATAAAAGCGAATGTCGAATGCTTCGACTTGCGTCAGTAGTGGCGTAACAATCCCTTCCTGCCCAACAGGTGTATCTGGATAGCGCCACCAGATGCGTTGTAGAGTCTCGCCCTTAAGACGATAACCTACTTTCGTTACCTCACCGCGAGGAAACTGCTGTTGGGGATTGTGCCAACCTAAACGCGCAAACATCACCCCTTTGGCATCAGAGTCCAGTAAATAGTCTGACCAAAAGATGAGCTGACTTGCGGATTCCTCTCCATCGGTACGAGTGCGACGCAAGGCCATCTGACGAAAGTCATTGTCCATCATCACCATCGTGCGTTGCAGCTCATTCAAACGTGCTGTACGTTCTTGAGAAAGCAGGTTGCTGCGTTGTATCTGCGATACCACTTGGTACGCGGCAACACTCAAGCTGGCAAAGATCGCAATCGACACCAACACTTCGATAAGTGTAAAACCTTTTTGCGTATGCTGCTTAGCCACGTTTTTCATTCTACTGCGCCACATAACTGCGCACCGTCACAACCGGACTTGCGTCTTTCGCTGTTGCTACGCTCACATCAAATGCTTTCAGCAATGGCTGCGTGGTAGCAACTGGCGCAACTTTCCAGTACCAAGTGCGTCCAGCCAGTTCCTCAGTGCCATTTTTCGCTTTGAGCTCACTGGTGTCTAACATCACATTAGCCATTTGATTATCCACAACCATTGCTGCAAACATTTTTTCTTCTAAGTAGCCAACCGTATTGATGTGTTGGCTCACAGAGCGAATCACACTAATCGCCGCTGTAGCAAAAATCGCCAGAGCAACCAGCACCTCCAGCAAGGTCATGCCTCTGCTTCGGCGACCCGTTAAGTTCAGGTGAGTTCGCTTAAAATTGCGCATTCTCATCCTCTTCTGCTTCTTCACCCGGTGCTAACAACAAAATCTGACCGGACTCTTTACCCACAACACGCCAACCATCATTTAATGCATCGCCATTTTTTGGAAAGAAAGACAACGTAAACGGCGTCAGTTCAGCACTGGAAAACACAAACACTTGTGGCGGTTTACTGTTATCCTCTTTCTCCTGTTCGGCAAACATATCTTCATCAAACAGGGAGCCCGGCTCAAACAGGCGGTCATCGTCATCCCAGGCACCACCACCCAACTCCAATTGCAGCGCGATGTCTTCGTCTAACGTGGTTTCACTGGGTATCTGCCGCATGTCTAATGGTTGCCAGCCCCCTTCGCTCAAGCTCAGTAATGCATAGGTCGATTTAACATCGTCAACTCGAACACCAAAATCCTTACCGCTCAGTACCGCCTCTTCATTGAGCAGCAGTAAGCGCTGAAAAAAGCTTTGTGCGTATTGTTTTGAAAGGTCTTTCTGACTGGTAGGCAATGTGGTGACTACCGCTAACGCGGTCAGAGATAATAAAACCAGCACCAATAGAATTTCTATTAATGTAAACGCTTGATGTTTTCGCATTTGCTTCCTTGGCGCTGGTTTAACGATCACGGTTATTGAAAATCTTGCATATTCCAGTTGCCGATATCCGCAGCTGGACCTTCGCCACCTTCTTGACCATCCGCACCCAAGGTAAAGATATCAATCGTGCCATTGTCACCTGGGCTTAGGTATTGGTATTCATAACCCCAAGGGTCATTTGGAAGACGCTTAATGTAGCCACCATCACGGTAGTTACGTGGCTCAGGGTTCGACGGTTTATTCACCAACGCATCCAATCCCTGATCGGTTGTTGGATAAACGTTGTTATCTAGTTTGTACATATCCAAGGCGTTTTCTAACGCCACAATATCTGTGATCGCTTTTTGTTGGTCTGCCTTTTCTTTGTTGCCAAGTAAGTTTGGTACAACAAAACTAGCCAAAATACCTAAAATTACGACCACCACCATCACTTCTAACAGTGTGAAGCCGCGTTGTTTACTGCGCTTAAAGTTCATTTTTTTCTCCGAAAGTTAGAGTAAAGGAATGCCCTTAGTAGACATTCCTTTAATCGAATATTATCCGCTCATTAAGTTATTCATTTCTAGCATGGGCATCAAGGTCGCCATAACAATGAACAGCACAAGGCCAGCCATTAGCGCTATCAATACAGGGGTGAAGATACCTAATGCAATGTTGACGGTTGATTCAAAGTTCTGGTCTTGGTTATCCGCGGCACGAGTAAGCATGCTTTCCAGCTCGCCACTCTGCTCACCACTGGCAATCATGTGTAACATCATTGGTGGGAATAAACGGGTTTGCTCAAGCGCCCGACGTAAGCTTGACCCTTCACGTACATTATCCGCAGCCACCAAAACCTGTTGCTTCACGTAGCGGTTTGACATTACGTCCACCGCGACACGCATCCCGTCAAGAATAGGGATGGCACTAGAGGTACAAATTGAAAGTGTACGAGCGAATCTCGCTGTGTTGATACCTTTAGAAATCTTACCTAACAGCGGCAAATTAAGAATTTTTTTATCCCAGGAAAGCCGAAAATCTGGCTTTTGCAATGCCAGCCTAAGACCGTAGAAAAACACCACTAAAGCAACAAAGATAATCAGGCCCCACTCCTGAACAAACTCACTGGCCGCCAGAAGAATTTGAGTTGATTGAGGCAGTTCTTGTCCCATCTGAATAATAGGATCGATGATTTTCGGTACGACTGTCGCCAGCAAGAAAGAGACGATAGCAACCGCGAAGACGACCAAAACCACTGGATAAATCATGGCTTGCAGCAATTTAGAACGCATTTTTTGACGGTTTTCTACGTAATCCGCCAGACGCTCCAATACCGCATCCAAATGTCCTGATTTTTCTCCCGCTGCAACCATTGAACGAAACAGCTCATCAAACACATGAGGGTAATCCGCCAAGCTATCCGCCAGAGCGTAACCTTCGGTCACTTTAGAGCGAACCGCAGCCATCATGGTTCGAATACGAGGTTTATCTGCTTGCTCAGAAACCGCTCGTAAACATTCTTCAAGTGGCATGCCCGACTGCACCAATGTCGAAAGCTGGCGTGTAATCAAGGCTAATTCAGCGGTCTTAATGCCACGCTTAAAACTGAATGAACCTGAAGATTTGGCCGCTTTTTCCTTCGCTTCCATCACTTCAATTGGGATCATTCCCTGCTCTTTAAGACGTTGGCGCACCTGACGTGCATTATCGCCTTCTATGGTGCCTTTCTTTTTTTTCCCTTTGGCATCTAGCGCTTTGTACTCAAATGCCGCCATTACGCTTCCTTCGTCACACGCATCACTTCTTCAAGTGACGTAATACCACGACGTACTTTGCTAAGCCCATCACTACGGATACATGGTGTATGCGCGCGAACCGATTTCTCGATTTCCAGTTCACCGGCTTCTTTATGAATCAGCTCTTGAACTTCCTCATCGACCAGTA
Source organism: Vibrionaceae bacterium (assembly GCA_018222805.1). Classification (GTDB taxonomy): domain Bacteria; phylum Pseudomonadota; class Gammaproteobacteria; order Enterobacterales; family Vibrionaceae; genus Vibrio. Next base: position 88,725 of record JAAEZQ010000010.1, on the reverse strand, counting down.
CTAACTCGTGAATACCAGTACGGCCACGGTAACCTTTTTGGTTACATAGATCGCAACCTTTCGCCCGATGCAAAACCAACGATTCAGTTTCATTCATCCCAAACAGCTTTTTCTGTTCGCTATCGGCTTCATAAGGCTGCTTACAACTAGGACACAGCGTACGGACCAGACGCTGGGCCAATACGCCTAATAGCGAAGAAGAGATCAGGAACGGTTCAATCCCCATATCGCGCAGACGAGTAATCGCACCCACCGCGGTGTTGGTGTGAAGCGTCGACATCACTAAGTGACCAGTCAAAGACGCTTGCACGGCAATTTGTGCGGTCTCTAAGTCACGGATCTCACCGACCATCACCACATCCGGGTCCTGACGCAAAATTGCGCGTAAGCCGCGGGCAAAGGTCATGTCCACTTTAGTATTGACCTGTGTCTGACCAATACCATCGATATCAAATTCGATCGGGTCTTCTACCGTCAGAATGTTACGTTCGTTACTGTTGATTTCTTGCAAGCCAGCATACAAGGTTGTTGACTTACCAGAACCAGTCGGACCGGTAACCAAGATAATGCCGTGTGGGCGTTGGATAAGATGACGGAAATTATCATGCACCGAGGAATTCATACCCAAACTGTGCAGATCAAGACGCGTGGCGTTTTTGTCCAGTAGACGCATCACCACACGCTCACCGTGCGAAGACGGCATGGTCGAAACACGCACATCAACGGCGCGACCACCGATACGCAAGGAAATACGGCCATCCTGAGGAACACGTTTTTCTGCAATATCCAGTTTGGCCATGACTTTGACACGAGAAACCAGAAGGGGTGATAGCTTGCGGCTTGGCGTCAGGACTTCTCGCAACACACCATCAACCCGAAAGCGAATAGAGAGTTTTTTCTCAAACGTTTCGATGTGAATGTCCGAGGCACCTTCTTTGATTGCCTCACCGAGCATAGCGTTAATTAACTTGATGATGGGTGCATCATCTTCAGACTCAAGCAAGTCTTCATCATGTGGCAGCTCTTCTGCGAGAGAGAAAAAATCATCACTATCGGCACCGATGTCTTCCATCAGCTGACGAGCTTCAGAAGAATCTCGCTGGTAAGCTTCGGTCAGTTTTTTATCGAATGCTTCCTGGTCGATAGGCTGAGGCACAAAGCTCTGCTTAATCACGCGCCGGACTTCAACCAGAGCCGCAGGATTAAGCGGCTCTACATAATAGAGAATGGGTGGGCGCTCAGGATGTTCAGTCTCCAGCACCAGTTTAAAGCGATTGGCAAAACTGAATGGCAGACGACGCATACTTGGCGCAGTGTCTAACATATCGACCATTAGTTCATACTCATCTGCTCAAGGAAGGCCTGGATCTCAGCTGGATGTTCACGTTCGTGTCCATACTTAGGCATGAGTGGGATCTTATCATCCGACATCAGCTTCAAACCTTGCTCCGCTTTGTACAGTTGTTCTGCACGAATAAAGTTGTATTTACGCTGGGTAATACCATCCGCCGTCATTCCATCACGGATAATCGTTGGCTTGATAAATACCATCAGGTTGCGTTTTTGCGTTTCCGTATTGGTTGATTTGAACAAATGACCTAGAACTGGAATATCACCCAGTAGAGGAACTTTGGCTTCACTTTCCAGTGCTCGCTCATCAACCAAACCACCCAGTACTAGCATCTGACCATCTTGAACCATTACTGACGTATTTAATTGACGCTTGGCAAAGCGAACGTCCACCGCACCATTGGCACCTAAAACGTTCGACACTTCTTGTTCAATATTCAGCTGAACGGAGTCACCTTCGTTAATTTGTGGCACCACTTTCAACTTGATGCCAACTTCTTTACGGTCAACGGTCTGGAATGGGTTGTCGTTGTTTGAGCCAGCAGTCGAACCAGTAATGACTGGCACCTCTTCACCAACAATAAATGACGCTTCACCGTTATCCATCACCGTAATGCTCGGAGATGACAGGATGTTAGAGTTTGAATCCGTCGCCACCGCGTTGATAAGCGCTGTCCAGTCACCCATAACGATACTCATTGCAGCACCGTTTACACCACTCAGCGCAGCTGCCAGTGTGGAGAAATCGCCTTCTTCGGTGAACTCACGAGTCTGCCAGCTACTTGACTCGCTGTCCCAGTAACTCTCTGTCCGTGTGGTGTCTTTCGCTTCTTCTAAACCAACCATAACTTCGCCAATTTGCGCACCGGAACCGTACTGAATAACCGCCCCCGTATCTAGCGAGCCCCATTGGACGCCAAGGTTAATACCATCACCTTCCGACATCTCAACAATCAGCGCTTCAATCAATACCTGTGCTCGGCGGATATCAAGCTGGGCGATAACATCTTGTAAGGCCATCATGATATCTGGCGGCGCAGTCAATACGAGAGCATTGGTTGCTGAGTGAGCTGCGATAACCACTTCGCCTCGCTGCGTGCTTGATCTCTGTCCCTGACCCGCTTGTTTTTCTGCTTGCAGGTTGTCAGATACACCTTTTAGTACGTCGACTAAATCTTCGGCTTTGGCGTTTTTAAGGTAAACGACTCGGTTATTACCTTTGGTCGCCATCTCTACATCAAGTTGACGGATTAAGCGTTTAAGACGAGCTCGTACTTTAGGATCACCCGAGATAAGAATCGCATTGGTGCGATCATCAGCCACGATCTTTGGCTCTAGGAATTCTGGCGTGCTTTTCTGGTTGGTGCTTTTATTTAATGCTTCCACAATACGCACCATCTCTGCTGCAGAGGCGTTACGTAGCTCTACCAGCTCAATTTCTTTGTCACCAGCTTGGTCAACACGTTTAATGATTTCTGCCAAACGATTGACCACCGCCGCACGCCCCGTAATCAAGATGATGTTGGCCGGATCATAGTGAACCACGTTACCAGCACCTGCATTGTCGATAAGCTGACGCAACAGTGGAGATAATTCACGTACCGATACATTACGTACAGCAACAACTCGGGTGATAACACTGTCGCCTTGCGCGCTACTATCACCTAAAACTGGGATTGCAGAAGTCTTCGAGTCTTTCGCTTTAATCACTTTCAGCACGCCGTTGTCCATCTCTACAACTGCGTAGCCGTATACTTCAAGTACGTTGAGGAAAAAGCTGTAGTATTGCTCTTCATTCAGCACGTCATAACTACGGACGTCGATTTTTCCGCGTACCGACGGGTCAACAATGATGGTCTTTTCTAAGTTGCGACCAACGATGTTAATAAATTCCTGAATATCGGTGCCTTTAAAACTTGCACTAAATTCATTTGCTATCGCACCCGGAGCCCAGAGTAGGCTCCCTGCCAATAACCAAGCACTTTTGCTTAACCAATGTTTCACGTATGTCTCCCTGCACTTACGCTGATAGCCTAAGTATTACAATTGGATATAGATTTCGTACTGTTGGCCTTCACGCTCAACAGTCAGATTCAGCTCTTGCGGATCGCTCATTATTCGCATCAATTCAGCTGAAGAGGAAGGATCACTTAAGTCGATCCCGTTTAGTTGTACTGCAATATCACCAGACTCTAATCCCACATCATTAAATAATGCGGCGTCTCGACCCGGAGCAACTCGATAACCAACAATGTCATCACCATTCTTCACGGGTGAAATGCTGATGTATTTAAAAACACTTTTCGGATCTTGAGCAATTTGCTCACGGATTTGCTCCAATTTGTCGCCAGCAACTGACTCTGGCTGGGCAGCCTGCGCTCGCCTTAGCTGTGGCGATTCAGATAACTTGTTGTATTCAATCCCCTGCATCATCAGGGTTTCGTCACGGCCTTGGTTTTCTATGATGACACGATCCACCAATACGGCTTTAAGTGTCGCACGTGTGCCTTCGATTTCTTCACCGATACCATATGTTGATTGTTTACCTCGATTAGCAATCACCGCTAAGCTGGTTTGCACCTGATTACTGGCCACTGCCCCCACGAGAGTTAAGTTTAGACGAGTTTTAGGTGCATCTTTGACAACGGGCTGTTCGATGATGACCGGTTTTTGTTCAGAATATTGGCCGAATAAGTGAGCATTTTGAAGGGCATTGAAATCAATCGCGTCGTTGTTATTGCCAGCAATAACGTTACCTGCAGAAGGTCTCCAAGGCGTTATCTCAGACGTTTGTGGTATCAGTAACCACACTATTTTTCCGAGCAACCACCCGGCGAGCGCGATGAATAAACAAGTAAACAGCAAACTAAGCTTGGTTTGAATCGCGTAGTTATTGGATTTCATCTGAGCCAATAGTGGGCTATTTGATAATCCAGCACTCAGCTCTATTCGCTTCACTAAATTGATTCCTTTCTTTCGATGTAGGTCGAACTGGCTATTAAAAAAACATCGACTCTATCTTTCTAAAATGACAGTAAAATTACTAATAAACAAATAGCAGTAAACTATATCATAACGAATATTGCTTACCTTTTTCTTCTTCAGTTTTTGCCAACTCCCTTGAAAAAAATAGACCTTGGCTCCATCTGTAGGTGAATAATCCATCACTCACCGCTGTAAATAGCGGTGGTTAGATAGCGTAGTGTTCTATGAGCTCCCTTAATGAAGCCGTTAGGCTAGATAAATGGCTTTGGGCCGCAAGATTTTATAAAACCCGCTCCATCGCTCGTAACATGGTCGATGGCGGTAAAGTCCACTATAATGGCCAACGAAGCAAACCGAGTAAAATCGTTGAAGTGGGCGCCGAAATTAGACTTCGTCAAGGCAATGAAGAGAAAACGGTGATCATCGAGAAAATCTCAGATCAGCGTAAAGGCGCACCAATCGCACAGACCCTGTATCGCGAAACTAATGAAAGTATAGCGAAACGTGAGGAACACGCGACACAACGTAAACTTAATGCCCACAATCCAAGTCCGGAACGTCGCCCAGATAAGAAGCAACGCCGAGACATCATTAAGTTTAAACACCAATAAAAGCCGGAATACCAACGAGGAAATCACTCCATGGCAAATAATGTTTTAAACCGCTACCTATTTGAAGACCTTTCAGTTCGTGGCGAGTTGGTACAATTGGACGAAGCATACCAGCGTATTATCTCCAGCAAGGAATATCCGGCAGCAGTACAAAAACTGTTGGGCGAGCTACTCGTATCAACCACACTTTTAACCGCAACGCTAAAATTCGAAGGCTCAATCACTATTCAGCTACAAGGTGACGGCCCGGTTTCTCTTGCAGTCATCAATGGTGATCACAAACAGAGAGTTCGTGGTGTTGCCCGCTGGGAAGGCGATATTGCCGATGACGCTAGCCTTCACGATATGATGGGTAAAGGTCATATGGTGATCACTATCGAACCTAAAGCTGGCGAACGTTACCAAGGTGTAGTTGGCTTAGAAGGTGACAACCTGGCAGAAGTTTTGGAAGGCTACTTCGCAAACTCTGAGCAGCTAAAAACGCGTCTTTGGATCCGCACTGGTGAATTCGAAGGTAAACCGCATGCTGCAGGTATGCTGATTCAGGTGATGCCTGATGGTACTGGCTCTCCTGATGATTTTGAACATCTGGAGCAACTGACAGACACAGTGAAAGAGGAAGAACTGTTCGGTTTAGAAGCCAATGAGCTACTTTACCGCCTATACAACCAAGATAAAGTGCGTCTATACGAGCCGCAACCAGTTTCATTCCAGTGCGGCTGTTCTCGTGAACGCAGTGGTGCTGCGATCGTCACTGTTGAGAAAGCGGAAATTTATGACATTTTAGCCGAGGTTGGATCGGTTTCGTTACATTGTGATTACTGTGGCACAACTTATACCTTCGATGAAGCTGAGATTACCGCGCTCTACGCACAAGCTTCAACGGACAACAAAACACTGCATTAATTTTCATAGCTTACCAAGCACGTAATTTCCCCTTCAAAAGGCCAGCTCAACGCTGGCCTTTTTGTGACCCAAGCCCCGCAAAACCTAGCTTTTAACGTAATAAAATAACTGCTTAATTTTAAGTAATTAATAATCGCTTTGCCCTAGCGTAAAGGATTGCGCACACGATAAACTATTCCAACCAATATGTGACGGGTCACCTAAAACCCCAGCAAAATCATGGATAAATTTTGAACTATATCCCTGTTTTCTCTCTGCCCCGTTGCTAGCATGGTGAGCAGATAAAAATTAAAACATTCTTACAAAATCCCTACAAAATCCTTATAAGGAGCACCTATGACCGTTATGGAACATACTAAGGCTGCAACACTTGATCTAACCAGACACGGACTGCACAACGTAAAAGAGGTTCTTCGCAACCCAAGCTACGAAGTGCTGTTTGAAGAAGAAACGCGTGAAGAACTCATCGGTTATGAACGCGGTGTGGTTACTGAATTGGGTGCCGTTGCAGTTGATACAGGCATCTTTACTGGTCGCTCACCAAAAGATAAATACATCGTGAAAGATGCAACGACAGAAGAAAACATGTGGTGGACTTCTGACGCAGTAAAAAATGACAACAAGCCAATCAACCAAGAGGTTTGGAACGACCTAAAAGAGTTAGTGACAAACCAACTCTCTGGCAAACGCCTGTTTGTGATTGACGGTTACTGTGGTGCAAACCCTGATACACGCCTAAGCATTCGTGTTATCACGGAAGTGGCATGGCAAGCACACTTCGTTAAAAACATGTTCATCCGCCCTACAGAAGAAGAGTTGGCAACATTTGAGCCAGATTTTGTGGTCATGAACGGCGCGAAATGCACTAACCCGAAATGGGAAGAGCAGGGCCTAAACTCTGAAAACTTCACTGTATTCAACTTGACTGAACGTACCCAGCTTATCGGCGGTACCTGGTACGGCGGCGAGATGAAGAAAGGCATGTTCGCGATGATGAACTACTTCCTTCCTCTGAAAGACATCGCCTCTATGCACTGTAGTGCTAACATGGGCGAAGAGGGTGACGTTGCAATCTTCTTTGGCTTGTCTGGTACAGGTAAAACGACGCTTTCAACTGACCCTAAACGCGCTCTGATCGGTGACGATGAGCACGGCTGGGATGACGATGGCGTATTCAACTTCGAAGGTGGCTGCTACGCGAAAACCATCAAATTATCAAAAGAAGCTGAGCCTGATATCTACAACGCGATCCGTCGCGATGCACTGTTAGAAAACGTAACAGTACGTAACGATGGCTCTATCGACTTTGATGATGGCTCTAAGACAGAGAACACGCGTGTCTCTTACCCGCTTTACCACATTGAAAACATCGTTAAGCCAGTGTCGAAAGGCGGTCATGCGAATAAAGTGATCTTCCTATCTGCTGACGCGTTTGGTGTTCTTCCTCCAGTATCGAAACTGACGCCAGAACAAACTAAGTACCACTTCCTGTCTGGCTTTACTGCCAAACTAGCAGGTACAGAGCGCGGTATCACTGAGCCGACTCCAACCTTCTCTGCATGTTTTGGCGCTGCGTTCCTAACGCTTCATCCAACTAAGTACGCAGAAGTACTGGTTAAACGTATGGAAGCAGCAGGTGCAGAAGCTTATCTGGTTAACACTGGCTGGAATGGTAGCGGTAAACGTATCTCTATTCAGGATACACGCGGCATCATTGATGCAATCCTAGATGGTTCAATTGAAGATGCACCAACGAAGCAAATCCCAATCTTCAACCTTGAAGTCCCAACTTCACTACCAGGTGTCGATCCTAGCATTCTTGATCCACGTGATACTTACGTTGATCCGCTGCAATGGGAAAGCAAAGCGAAAGATCTAGCAGAACGCTTTATCAATAACTTTGATAAATACACAGATAACGCAGAAGGTAAATCTCTGGTTGCTGCTGGTCCTCAGCTGGACTAATGTTGTGCTAAAACCCGGTCGAGAGTGACTTGGTTACCAAAATATCCTACAAGCCCCTCTTTTGAGGGGCTTTTTATTGAATCCCACCCAAGATTGATACAAGCTAAAGCTGACTTCCATACTTTTACGCAGGTTCTGGCAAGGATGAAAACAGCGCTTCGAATTCTAATTCTGTTACTTGTATTACTAATTGCTATCCCAGCAACCGTTATTGCGCTGCTTACGACTTCCTACGCTAACCAAACCTGGACCTTTATTTCAGAGCATCTGAACTTGCCTATTCAGGCAGAAAAAGTGTACTACGACTTTCCTTATCACTTCACCGCGCAAGGTATTCGTACTAAAAGAGAGCATATTTCCAATATTGAGCAAATCGATATGTGGATGAACCCAGATGTGCGCCGCAATGGAAAGTGGATTGTCGATAGCTTGCTTATCAATGGCGTGAGCTTACAAAAAGGGATACCTGCCTTACCCAACCTCAGCTCTGTCCAGTTTCACCAAGTGGCGGTTAAAAATCTCGATTACGCAAACAACCAGTTAGTGATCAATGGGCTAAATGTTCAAATACAATCGCCTGACTGGCATAACAGCCCGTATGTAGTGCCTTATGGTGAAATCCAGCTCTCTGCGGCACAAATATACTGGAATGGTGAGGCTTTCGATAATGTCTTGCTTGATATGGATTATCGGCCAGCAAACAGCACACTCTACGGCTCGTCGTTTAAATGGCGAGGCAGTCAGGTTTCTGGTCAGGGTGAGCAATACCCTCAAGGCTGGTCTTTGGTCAATGTCACCGTTGACAAGCTCAAAATGAACAATACACAGATACAATCGCTGCTTGCTAAGCCATGGCAAGAAATGCCATTCAAAATAAACCACATTAATAGCTTAGATTTGCTCAATGCGGATATCGAATGGGGAGATTGGCACTGGCAAAACTTAGATCTTTCGCTAGAAGATGCTGAGCTTCCGCTCTCGCTTTGGCAGGCAAAAGCGCAGGTTTCTCTGCAGGCCGACAGCGTCCATTTTCAGGAACAGACCGCGATAGAACCACGCTTAAGCGCCGCGATGACGCCCGGTCAGATTGAGCTAAAAGAGCTCTACCTAGACTGGCAACAAGGTCGCGTTCAGGTTTCGGGTCGGTTCCAGCCAACCCAATGGCAGATAGAAAGTGCCTCTATTCACGGCTTGAAATGGGCAATTCAACCGGAAGAAAGCTCCAGCTGGTGGCAAGTGGCGACTAACGAACTAAACGAAGTCGCGATAAACCAGCTCGATATAGAACACAGCCAGATCATACAAATATCGCGACAGCCCTATTGGCAGGTTTCAGGTCTGAATTTAGAAGGTCATCAACTTGAAATCAAACGGTTAGGGAAACATTGGGCAGTGTGGAATGGCAACCTAGACATCAGCGTCGTCAACGCGAGTTATGATCAGGTAATTGCATCCCATGCCGCACTTTCAACTCAAAGCGACAATGGTGTTTGGCAATTGACTCGTTTATTTGCGCCATTAGAGCAAGGCTATATCGAAGGTTACGGGCAGATTAATGTCAGCACCACCAGCCAACCATGGACGCTGAACTTAAATGCAGATGGCATCCCTTTGCTACTGTTCCATTCTTATCTGCCTGACGTACTAGCCATAGAAGGTTTTTCCGATCTCAATCTTGATCTCCAAGGCCTGGCTGGTGATCGCAATATGCTGGCGTACAGTTTAACCGGTGATGTCGAGGCCAATTTACGTGACACAACTCTGCGCTCGCAAACAAATCAGTCACTTAACTCCATCACACTCTCTCCTATCCGTGTCCAAGCAAAACGTGGTGAGGTATCAATTCAACCAATCACCATCTCTGGAAGTGCTATTAAAGGCAAAATCACTGGTGCTTTTGATCTGGCCAACAATCCACTAAGCGGGCTCGAGTATCAACTGCAAGAGCAATGCGGCTACATTGCTGGAGACCTTTTCAACCCTGAGTCCACGAGGAATGACTGTAAAAAGCCCGTAGAAAGCCAGGGGCTAGAGTCAGGTAAAGACACTCAGCAACCAGAGTTAACGGCGGAAAAAGCACAACCCACAGCTCCTATTGCGGAAATTAATATTGAGCTGCAGGAAGAAGAGCTTGTTGAAGAGATAGTCGAAGAAGATGAACCAACAATAAATGCAGCTGCCGACGAAGCATTAGCAACTGAGTAATTTTGAGTAGTTAGGTATCAGCATGTAGGTTCCTACAAAATCTACCGCTGGCGTGTCACCACTATAAATCACCACATGAATTACGATACGTGCTTTGCGACCCGACTTCAGCCGATCCAAGTCACCGCTGATGCCATCCAGGGATGTAGTGGCGACAGGGTTCTGCTCAACGGGTTGGCGATAACGAATTGAACTGTCCGCGAGAACAATATCACCATGCAGACCACGCTCTTTAAGTAGTAGCCAAGTCATTCCCCACCCTGTCAATGTCGCCAACGTAAAAGCAGAGCCAGCAAACATCGTATTGTGAGGGTTCAGGTTAGGGTTAAGCTGGGCGCAGCATTCAAATTGATAACCCGTGTATTGATTAATCTTAATCCCCATTTTGTCACTAATTGGGATTTGCTCTTCCCATCGCTTCTGGAGCTCCGTACACCACTCAGGACGACGCAAAACATTAGCCATCGGATCTAGAGGTTTCACCATTTGCTGGTGACGAACGGGGCCTCGCTCATCAGTGAGCTCACCACGACGCTCAAAACCACTTTTCTCATAGAACGCAATCGCGTCTTCACGGGCATTACATACCAAGCGTTTCGCACCTTCCTGGCGCGCAAGCGACTCTAGTGCCACTAACACTAGTGAACCCATACCTTTACCACGGCGGTTACTTTTTACCGCCATGTAGCGAATCTGGCCATCATTATCTGGCGTAATATATAAACGCCCAATCGCCATTGGTCGACCACGGCCATCCACAATCATGCGGTGGTGGCTCATACCATCGAATTCATCACGCTCTGAACCTATCGGCATTCGCCATGGCTCACGCAACATCTGCCAGCGGAACTGATAATACTTATTAAGCTGGTTTTCGGTTTTTGGAGTAATGAGTTTGAACATATCAATCCTTTGAAAGAACAAAACAAATAAATGTCAGAGAAATAACGCTAAGCCAATTCCATGCACATGGAATTAAAGCTTAGACCATGAAGATTGCGTTACCAGATTAGACCTGTAACCAGAAAGTCACTGGGCCGTCATTAATTAATGACACTTTCATATCGGCAGCGAAACAACCACGCTGGGTGGGCAGGACCTGTTCGCATAGGTCAGAAAAGTAATCATACAGACGTTCTGCATCTGCCGGGTGTGCACCTCGAGAAAAACCGGCACGAGTCCCTTTTTTGGTATCTGCTGGCAGAGTGAATTGAGAAACCACTAACACCTTCCCTTCCACCTGTTTGACGTTGAGGTTCATTTTACCGTCTTCGTCTTCAAATACACGGTAGGTGGTCACACGCTCCATCAAACGCTTCGCCTTAGCTTCATCGTCGTCTTTCTCTACACCAAGCAGAACAAGTAGACCCTGACCGATTTCACCAACTACTTCACCGTCAACACGGACGGCAGCTTCACTGACTCGTTGAATTAGAGCTATCACTACGCTCGTTTCCTTTATTTGCTAACTGAGATTCCGCGACCAAGTGTATCATGTCTAGATCTTCACTCCAGTGCTCTCGCTCACCCATTGCCGCGGTCACTTCCGCTCCCAACAGTACAATCATCCAGCACAAGTACACCCAGACAAACAGGATAGGAATCGCGGCAAGAGCCCCATAGATAAGCTGATACGATGGAAACTGGGTAATATACAAAGCGAAGCCTTTTTTGCTTAGTTCAAACAAAACCGCTGCCAGCGCTGCGCCCACCGCCCCATGGCTCAGGTGTACTTTTTTGTTTGGTACCAAAATGTACAGACCTAAAAAAGCAAAGAAAGACAATAACAAGGGCAGCCAACGCAAAAACAGGTTAAACGCACCTGATAAGGCTTCGTTCTCAAGAATTTGAAGTGATGTCACATAAGAGGTTGCTGCGATACTGGCTCCGACCAAGATTGGCCCCAGCGTCAATACCATCCAATACATTGAGAAGGAAAAGACGAAGCGACGTTTGTCTTTTACTCGCCATATATAGTTGAGGTTCTTATCGATGTTCGAGATCAGCATCAGTGCCGCGACAAATAGAAATGCACCGCCAACCGCACTCATTTTTCCTGTATTGGACACAAACTCTTGCAGAGCCGTATGCACCGCCTCTCCAGACGCGGGCACAAAATTCTCGATGATATACCCTTGCAACACTTCACCGACATTCGCAAATACCGGAAATTTCGATAATATTGATAACAATACTGTTAGCATCGGTACGATGGACAACAGGGTGATATAGGCAAGGTAGCCGGCGTTCACATTCACACGATCGTGTGTCAAACGCTTAAGAAGATACTTAAAGAAAGCGACGCAACTTGGCAATAGATTGCTCAATCTCGCCTTGTAACTCTCTGATAACTGGTTCATAGTTCATCTCATAATTAGCATCTGGGACATAAAAAATGCCTTATTTATTAGCAATTGTACTATCAATTTTCACTTTAACAGGGTGTCAGTCTGCATATTATTCAGCAATGGAACAAGTGGGATACCATAAACGCGACATCATGGTCGATCGTGTTGAAGATGCCAAAGAATCTCAACAAGACGCTCAGGAAGAGTTCACCAGTGCGCTTGAGGCCCTATCTGCTCTGACCAACTTTGATGGTGGTGAGCTGGAAGATGTTTACAACAACATAAACGACAAATATGAAGACAGTGAGAAAGCGGCTCAAGATGTCCGTGATCGTATCGCTGCCATAGAAGATGTGTCTGGTGCACTCTTTGACGAATGGCAGGACGAGCTCGACCTATACACCAGTGCAAAACTGCGTCGTTCAAGTGAACAGAAACTGCGTGAAACCAAGGCGTCTTACAAAACGATGCTCAGCGCCATGAAGCGTGCAGAAAAAAAGATGACACCAGTGCTTAATACTTTGCGCGACAACACCTTGTATTTAAAACATAACTTAAATGCGAGCGCGATTGGCTCTCTACAAGGTGAGTTCTCAAACCTAGAGCAAGACATTCAATATGCTATCAAGCAGATGAATGCAGCGATAGCGGAGTCAGACAAATTCCTGCAAAAGCTGAATCAAAAATAAAGTACCAGTACTTAACACCTCTCCATGTGGGGAGGTATTAGATTTCTTCCTGACTGACTACACTGGTCACTCGTTGAACAAACCTTGCTCTCTCCTCTACCGTTCCCCATGGCACTTCCACCACCTCATAACCAAGCTCAGCGTAGGTAGTAACTAGAATTTGATGGATTGCCAGTGCCTCTTCAAAACTGTGGGGACGCACCTCATCTTGCACATAGATCGAGGCCTCAGGTCGACAAGTCAGCACCTGACTATGGTACCCAGCACTTTCATGCATAAAGACCGGATCAACATTGCAACCGCCAACCCGAAGATAAGCAATGATGTCTGGAATCGCGCGATCAACAAACGCCACTTCATGGTTCTGCGCCTGCTGTTTCTGCTCACTCATGAGCTCAAGGCACAACTTGGCAAACTCATGTAAGTTGTTCCAGGGTAAGATACCGCCTTCCAACTGGCTTTGCTGCTCTATTAAGGTGCGAGAGCCTTCAGAGAAAGTCGCATAGCCCTGCTGACCCAATGCGTTCAGCAATGTCGTTTTACCTGCACCTGGCCCACCCGTAATCACTATCGGTTTCATTGAAGTTTTTCCTTTCCCTAAATACAAAAAGCCCCGAGCATAACCCGGGGCTTACTATTAATTGAATCCGTTACAGCAGATTATTTCGCTGAACGTGAAGCACGCTTACGGTCACTTTCCGTTAGGAACTTCTTACGGATACGAATGCTTTCAGGTGTTACTTCTACTAGCTCGTCGTCATCGATGAATTCTAGTGCTTGCTCAAGAGTCATCTTGATTGGCGGAGTAAGAACCTGTGCGTCATCAGTACCAGAAGCACGAACGTTAGTTAGCTGCTTACCTTTCAGTGCGTTTACTGTCAGGTCGTTGTCACGGCTGTGAATACCGATAACCATGCCTTCGTAAACTTCTACACCGTGACCGATGAATAGGCGGCCACGCTCTTGAAGGTTAAACAGCGCGTTTGTTAGCGCTTTACCCATCGCGTTTGCGATTAGTACACCATTCACACGTTGACCAATGTTACCGCCTTTGTGAGGGCCGTAGTGATCAAACGTATGGTAAAGAAGACCAGAACCTGAAGTCAGCGTCATGAATTCCGTTTGGAAACCGATCAGACCACGAGATGGCATAACGAAGTCCATACGTACACGGCCTTTACCATCTGGAGACATGTCTTTCAGCTCACCTTTACGTAGGCCGATGTTCTCCATGATGCCGCCTTGGTGCTCTTCCATCACGTCGATAGTTACCGTCTCGAACGGTTCCATCAACTGACCATCTTCTTCTTTGATGATTACTTCTGGACGAGATACCGCTAGCTCAAAGCCTTCACGACGCATGTTTTCGATCAGGATAGACAGGTGAAGTTCACCACGGCCTGATACGCGGAATTTGTCTGGATCGTCAGTTTGCTCTACGCGTAGTGCAACGTTGTGTACCAGTTCCTTCTCTAGACGCTCAAGGATGTTACGTGAAGTAACGAACTTACCTTCTTTACCCGCGAATGGAGACGTGTTCACTTGGAACGTCATCGTTACTGTTGGTTCATCAACAGAAAGTGCAGGTAGCGCTTCTACCGCGTTTTGCGCACAGATAGTGTCAGAGATTTTAAGCTCGCCAAGACCAGTGATTGCGATGATATCACCCGCGTTAGCTTGCTCAATATCGTGACGCTCGAGGCCTAGGTAGCCCATTACTGTGCCTACTTTACCGTTGCGAGTTTTACCGTCTGCACCGATAACTGTTACTTGTTGGTTTGGCTTAACGCTACCACGAGTTACACGAGCTACACCGATAACACCAACGTAAGAGCTGTAGTCTAGCTGAGAAACTTGCATCTGTAGTGGACCATCAAGGTCAACATTTGGCGCGTCAACCACATCAACGATAGTTTGGAATAGTGGTTCCATGTTCTCGCCAGTTTCGCCTTCTTCTAGAGAAGCCCAACCGTTAAGTGCTGATGCATAAACAACTTTAAAGTCTAGCTGGTCATCAGTTGCACCTAGGTTGTCGAATAGGTCGAACACTTGGTCCATAACCCAATCAGGACGAGCGCCAGGGCGGTCAATCTTGTTGATTACAACGATTGGCTTAAGACCGTGAGCAAATGCTTTTTGCGTTACAAAACGCGTTTGTGGCATTGGGCCGTCAACTGCGTCAACGATAAGTAGTACAGAGTCTACCATCGACATGATACGTTCTACTTCACCACCGAAGTCCGCGTGTCCCGGAGTATCTACGATGTTGATGCGGTAATCGTTCCAGTTGATTGCTGTGTTTTTAGCAAGAATGGTAATACCGCGCTCTTTCTCAATGTCGTTCGAGTCCATGACTCGCTCTTCAGCTTCACCGCGAGACTCAAGCGTGCCTGATTGTTGTAGCAGCTTGTCAACCAACGTGGTTTTACCGTGGTCAACGTGCGCGATGATCGCGATATTTCTTAATTTATCAATCTGTGGAGTAGCCATGGATATTGATTCACTTAGATAGATGAAATGCCACCACACTAAGAACGGGTGCTCTCTGGCGACATTTGCTGATTAAAAAAACGGCCATAATGTACCAGATTTTAGCAAAAAGCCTAGAAATATGTGATCTACTCCTTAGCATTTCTGCGATTTATACGCTTAATGCACGCTTTCATGTTCTGAGCGATGTCATGAAGTGAACTTTATTTGCTTCAACATTCAATACAAATTGACTATTGCTTAAAAAATGGGCTGAATAAGCGATGTGACTGTCACATCGTGGTGCAATAAAACCAAATTGCACCACAAGAGTGCAGTTAAGGATCATTTTGGTGCGGAGACTTGCACCAAACTAGCATCAAGAAAACACAATCCATTGAAATTAATGGAGTATTTTTTTTGGCACGGTTCTAGCTTTAGAAAAAACAGCATCGATTAATGATAGTTTAGTTTGATTAATCAATGCCGAATTGAATATTTAAAGAATAGTTCCTAAATCGAGCTTTTACCGCTTATTTAACACTGGAGGTTATCCAAGATGTCAGTAGAAAACGTTCTATCGCTGATCCAAGAAAACGAAGTTAAGTTTGTTGACCTACGCTTCACTGATACAAAAGGTAAAGAGCAGCACATTTCGATTCCTGCTCACCAAATCGACGCAGACTTCTTCGAAGAAGGTAAAATGTTCGATGGTTCATCAGTTGCTGGCTGGAAAGGTATCAACGAATCAGACATGGTAATGATGCCAGACGCTGCCTCTGCAGTTCTTGACCCGTTCACTGAAGATGCAACGCTAAACGTGCGTTGTGATATCCTAGAGCCTGCGACTATGCAAGGTTACGACCGTGACCCACGCTCTATCGCTAAACGCGCTGAAGACTACATGCGCGCTACTGGTATCGCAGACACTGTTCTTGTTGGTCCAGAGCCAGAGTTCTTCCTATTTGACGACGTTAAATACTCAAACGACATGTCGGGTTCTTTCTTCAAGATCGACGACGTAGAAGCCGCGTGGAACACAGGTTCTGAAATCGAAGGTGGTAACAAAGGTCACCGTCCAGGTATTAAAGGCGGTTACTTCCCAGTAGCTCCAGTTGACTCTTCTCAAGACATCCGCTCTGCAATGTGTCTAATCATGGAAGAAATGGGTCTAGTGGTAGAAGCGCACCACCACGAAGTTGCAACTGCTGGTCAGAACGAAATCGCAACTCGTTTCAACACGCTAACAACGAAAGCTGACGAAATCCAAATCTACAAATACGTTGTACACAACGTTGCTCACGCATTTGGTAAGACGGCGACATTCATGCCTAAACCACTTGTTGGCGACAACGGTTCTGGTATGCACGTTCACCAATCTCTAGCGAAAGACGGTGTAAACCTATTCGCAGGTGACAAGTACGGCGGCCTATCTGAAACTGCACTTTACTACATCGGCGGTATCATCAAGCACGCTCGCGCAATCAACGCATTTGCTAACCCATCAACGAACTCGTACAAGCGTCTTGTACCAGGCTTCGAAGCACCAGTTATGCTTGCTTACTCTGCACGTAACCGTTCTGCTTCTATCCGTATCCCAGTGGTACCAAGCCCGAAAGCACGTCGTATCGAAGCTCGCTTCCCAGATCCAGCAGCGAACCCATACCTAGCGTTTGCTTCTCTACTAATGGCTGGTCTTGACGGTATCAAGAACAAGATCCACCCAGGCGAAGCGATGGATAAAGACCTTTACGATCTTCCAGCAGAAGAAGCGGCTGAGATTCCAAAAGTTGCTGAGTCTCTAGAAGTGGCTCTGAATGCACTAAACGAAGATCGTGAGTTCCTAACAGCTGGCGGCGTATTCTCTGATGACTTCATCGATTCTTACATCGCACTTAAGTCAAAAGACGTTGAGCGCATCAACATGGCGACTCACCCGCTTGAGTTCGAACTTTACTACTCTGTATAAGGTTCAGATTCAGACTGTGTAACATGTAAACACAGTAGTAAAATATTAGGCTCGCCTCGCAGGCGGGCCTTTTTTGTATTCGTCAGTCAAGAATCGCCGTTTAACATGAGGAGATTATTACAATTCGCTCAGACTCTTTTTATGTAAATCAAGGGACTTAGCAATCTCAACGTGAAAATATCAGTCAAAAGAAGGTGAGCCATGAACGTTCAGCTTATTACACTCCTGTGCGCTCTCAGCAGCGTATTGATTACCCCCGTAATACTTGCACAAGTTGCGTATACCTGGGTTGATAAAGATGGCGTTATTCACTTCAGTGACACGCCTTGTCAGGGTGCAAAGGCCATAGCTCTACCTAACTTGGAAGCCTCAGCGCCAGCTCCTGAAGTCGAAAGTACCGAATCGCTTGCACCACAAGTGAATAAAACGTCAGACGAAGCACAGGAAGTGCCTAAGACTCAACCTGAAAAACCCCAACCTTTACAGCTCACTATGCTCAGTCCCAAACATGATGAAACTCTGCGCAGTAATCGGGGGCGGATTACTATTCAACTCGAAACAAACCGCAAACTCGGGATCGGTGAACAGTTACAACTTCTGCTTGATGGCAATCCTTATGAGGCACCACAAACTCTCCTAAGTTGGCAGTTAAATGATATTGACCGAGGGACCCACACTCTGTCGGTTCATGCCAAGAGAAGCGGCAAGCTTATTGCATCATCTAGCCCTATAACGGTGCATTTACATAGAGCAAGTATCAAGCCGAGCGCAAACGGGGCAAATTAGAATTTTTGGTGAGAATAAAGCATCACAATGAAGCTTTTCACTTTTTCTTCTTAGTTTTATTGGCCATACTCAATGTTCTGTTGCACCATTATTGTGCGTCGCACGATCTTAACGCAAACAAGGACATAATGTGGATACCAATCTTCCTAGTGCCATTCTCAACAACATGGTTACAGCAACGCTGATTCTCGATGATGGGTTGGCGATCCGTTATGCCAACCCTGCAGCGGAGCTGTTGTTCTCACAAAGTGCTAAACGCATTGTCGAGCAGTCATTGTCTCAGCTTATCCAACATGCCTCGATGGATTTGGCACTGCTCACTCAGCCACTGCAAAGTGGTCAAAGTATCACCGACAGCGATGTCACCTTCATTGTCGACGGAAAGCCTTTGATGCTGGAAGTGACAGTGAGCCCGATAACCAGGGAAAAGCAGCTTATGCTATTGGTCGAAATGCGAAAGATTGACCAGCAACGCCGACTAACGCAGGAGCTCAACCAACACGCACAACAACAAGCAGCAAAGCTTCTTGTGCGTGGTCTGGCGCATGAAATTAAAAATCCATTAGGTGGGTTGCGGGGGGCAGCACAGCTATTGGAAAAGATGCTGCCAGATCCATCATTAACGGAATACACCCATATTATTATCGAACAAGCCGATCGTTTGAGAGCCTTGGTCGATCGCCTACTTGGCCCTCAAAAACCAGGTAAAAAGGCACAAGAAAATCTCCATCAGATTCTGGAAAAAGTCCGCCAATTAGTAGAACTGGAGTCGCAGAACTCTATCACTATCGAGCGAGATTATGACCCAAGCCTGCCTGAGATTTTGATGGATGCAGACCAAATAGAGCAAGCTATGCTGAACATCGTCAGCAACGCAGCACAAATTCTGGCGTCTCAAGAGCACGGCAAGATCACCATTCGCACCAGAACAGTGCACCAAGCCAATATTCATGGTAAGCGCTGTAAATTAGCCGCGCGTATTGAGATCACCGATAACGGGCCGGGCATTCAACCAGAATTACAAGACACGCTGTTTTACCCAATGGTCAGTGGCCGAGAAGGCGGTACCGGGCTCGGGCTGTCTATTTCACAGAACCTGATCGACCAGCACAACGGAAAAATCGATGTTGAGAGCTGGCCTGGCCACACCAATTTCACAATTTATTTGCCGATCTGACCAAGCTTAGCGTTTAGCTATGTGTCAGTTTACGGTTTTGCTGCAAGGACTAGTAGATGAGTAAAGGATATGTTTGGGTCGTTGATGACGACAGTTCAATTCGCTGGGTGATGGAAAAGACCCTTTCTTCAGCCAATATTAAATGCGAAACATACGCTGATGGGGAAAGCGTATTAATGGCATTAGAGCGCGAAGTACCTGATGTTCTGGTTTCAGATATACGCATGCCGGGCATCGATGGCCTTGAGCTTCTCAAACAAGTACAGCGCGACTATCCGGACTTGCCTGTTATCATTATGACAGCCCACTCCGATCTCGACGCAGCCGTTAATGCGTACCAAAAAGGCGCATTCGAATACCTGCCAAAGCCGTTTGATATAGATGAAACCCTGACTTTGGTGGAACGCGCTATCGCTCACAGCCACGAAAATAAACGTGTGCAGATTTCACCAGAAGATATTCCTGCCGAAACGCCAGAAATCATCGGTGAAGCACCTGCGATGCAGGAGGTGTTTCGCGCCATTGGTCGCCTTTCCCGCTCTTCAATTTCAGTGTTGATCAATGGTGAATCAGGTACCGGTAAGGAGCTGGTCGCGCATGCACTTCATCGTCATAGCCCTCGAGCCAACAAACCGTTCATCGCACTGAATATGGCCGCGATTCCAAAAGATCTGATTGAGTCCGAGCTATTTGGCCATGAAAAGGGCGCTTTTACCGGCGCGAACAATGTTCGCCAAGGCCGATTCGAACAAGCGAATGGCGGCACGCTATTTTTGGATGAAATCGGTGATATGCCGCTGGATATTCAAACTCGCTTACTACGCGTTCTGGCTGATGGCCAGTTCTATCGTGTTGGTGGTCATTCACCAATCAGTGTTGATGTCCGCATCGTGGCCGCGACTCACCAAAACTTAGAAAGACTGGTTCATGAAGGCGATTTTCGTGAGGATTTGTTCCACCGCCTGAACGTGATTCGAGTACAGATTCCGGCGCTTCGTGAGCGTAAACAGGATATCGAAAAGCTGACTCAGCACTTCCTGCTGCGCGCCGCTGACGAGCTTGGGGTAGAAACCAAAACATTGCACCCTTCTACGGTCGAAATCCTCAACCGATTGGATTGGCCGGGCAACGTACGTCAGTTAGAGAACATTTGTCGTTGGTTAACGGTTATGGCCAGTGGTAGTGAAGTATTACCGAACGACTTACCTGCAGAACTTCTGCAAGAAAAGAAAACCATTTCAAGCACTACACAAGGCAGCTGGCAAGAACAATTAGCGGATTGGGCTCGTCAATCATTGGCAGCAGGAGATAAAGAATTACTTTCTTATGCATTACCAGAATTTGAACGTATTTTATTGGAAGCCGCGTTAGAACACACTAAAGGTCACAAGCAAGATGCCGCTAAAGTATTAGGTTGGGGACGTAATACACTCACCAGAAAACTAAAAGAATTGTATTGAGCGTTCGATTAATACAACTGCAACTTTACACATCACTGAGGGGAAGTGGAAAGCAGACTGCCTAAACCTAGGTATGTGCATGAGACAACCAAATTCAACGAGATGACGGCCAACTAGGCGTCATCTCTGGCTGATGTGATCTTTTAACGTGCTTATACAACCAGTCAAAACTGGCAGTTACCACTATGCGGCTGTCACGGACTTCTCTTTTACTCGTATCAACAGATCCAGGGATCTCGAGCTCAATTACCCCCCTCAATAAGTGAACATCAATAGCTGGGCTATTATGATCGCCTTCAAATGCAATAGGGTGAATCACCAACATATTTGGTTAACATGAAAACGAAAAGAACGAGAATCGTTGATTTCCTCGTCACGCTATACTGACAATCAACCAAACTGTTAATTATACTTAACTGCAAGTCTTCCCCAGTATTGTCACAGATGATGTTTGGGCCCTGTTCCAGTTCATAACTATCCGGATCGACATAATGATAACTAAGAACCTTCCTCTCACAGATTTGCACCGCCACCTAGACGGCAACATCCGTACCCAGACCATCCTAGAGCTTGGTCAACAATTTGGAATTGCCCTACCTGCGTACGATGTTGAGTCTCTAACTCCACACGTTCAGATTGTCGAGGCGGAACCCTCTCTTGTTGCTTTCCTTTCTAAACTGGATTGGGGCGTTGCGGTACTGGGTGATCTAGACGCATGTCGTCGCGTAGCCTACGAGAACGTTGAGGATGCGCTGAACGCTCAAATTGACTACGCGGAATTGCGTTTCTCGCCTTACTACATGGCAATGAAACACAACCTGCCAGTAGCCGGTGTTGTCGAAGCTGTTGTAGATGGTGTTCAAGCGGGGATGCGTGATTTCGGTGTAAAAGCCAACCTGATTGGTATCATGAGCCGTACATTCGGTATTGATGCATGCCAACAAGAGCTAGACGGCATTCTTAGTCAGAAAGATCACATTGTGGCAGTTGACCTTGCCGGTGACGAACTGGGACAGCCGGGGGATCGTTTTGTTTCTCACTTTAAACAAGTGCGAGATGCAGGTCTTAACGTCACAGTACACGCAGGCGAAGCCGCTGGTGCAGAAAGCATGTGGCAAGCGATCAACAAGTTAGGTGCAACCCGTATTGGTCATGGTGTTAAAGCCGTTGAAGATCCAAAATTGATGGATTACCTCGCGGAACACCGTATTGGTATTGAGTCTTGCCTGACATCAAACATCCAAACCAGCACAGTAGATTCACTTGCGAATCACCCACTGAAGCAATTCCTTGAACATGGTGTGCTTGCATGCCTAAATACCGATGACCCAGCGGTTGAAGGTATTGAACTGCCTTACGAATACGACGTTGCCGCACCAGCAGCTGGACTCAGCCAAGAGCAGATTCGCCAAGCGCAAATCAATGGCCTTGAGTTGGCATTCCTGTCAGACGCTGAGAAAGCAGAGCTGAAAGAAAAAGTAAAAGATCGCGTTTAATTCCGAGAAAAAGAATAAAAAATGCCAGCATTTGCTGGCATTTTTTGTATTCGGAATCTCTCGATTTTTTAGATCACTCGAGAGAACTGCTGCTGACGAGCCTTCGCACGTAGGTATTTATCGAAGCTCATACAGATGTTTCGGATAAGCAGGCGACCACGTAGAGTGACACGAATTTCGTTGTCATCCACTTCTACTAACTCATCATTGATGAAGGTTTGCAACAGCCCTAAGTCTTCTTTGAAGTACTGATTAAACTTAACCTTAAACTCCGACTCAATGGCTTTTTTATCTAATTTAAAGTTACAGATCAGTTGCTTAATGACTTCGCGGCGTAGTAAGTCATCGGCATCCAGCGAGACCCCTTTCCACAAAGCGTGACGCAGTTCATTCACTTGAGCGTAGTATTTCTTTAGTTCTTTTTGGTTCTGAGCGTAAGCATCACCAATCATCGAGATCGCCGAAACACCAAAGCCGACTAAGTCACACTCACCCTGCGTGGTATAACCCTGGAAGTTGCGATGCAACACACCTTTACGCTGCGCAACTGCAAGTTCATCATCTGGCTTAGCAAAGTGATCCATACCGATAAACTGATAACCCGCATCCGTTAATGTTGCAATGGTATCTTGCAAAATCGACATCTTTTCTTCAGCTTGTGGCAAATCTTCATCTTTAATCTTACGCTGCGCGGCAAAGAGTTGCGGCATGTGGGCGTAATTAAACACTGAGAGACGACCCGGTGACATTTCGAGCACTTGTTCCAGAGTTTTGGCAAAAGATTCTTTGGTCTGCTTCGGCAAACCGTAAATCAAGTCCAGGTTTGTCGAGCGGAAGCCCAAATCTTTCGCACGCGCCACCATATCAAAAATAAACTTCTCATCCTGCTCACGGTTGACCAACTTCTGAACTTCTTTGTTAAAGTCCTGAACGCCGATACTCAAGCGGTTAAAGCCTTCTCTACGCAAATGATCCAGCATAGTGAGCTCAATTTCACGCGGGTCAACTTCAATGCTGATTTCGGCATCATCACTGAAGAAAAATTCCTGGCGAAGCAGGTTCATCACACGTGTGATCTGTTTTTCAGATAGGAACGTTGGTGTACCACCACCAAAATGCAGTTGTGTTACAGTTCGGCCTACCAGCAATGAAGCACGCTGACGAATTTCATGCTCTAAAACATCAAGGTACTCATCAGCTTTATGTGAATGGCGGGTAATGACCTTATTACAACCACAGTAGTAGCAAAGCTTATGACAGAACGGAATGTGAACGTACAACGACAACGGACGATCAGGGTACTGAGCGCATGCCATATCATAGTCAGAAATGGTAAATGCTTCATGAAACTCTAATGCTGTTGGGTATGACGTGTAGCGAGGACCGGAATAGTTGTACTTATCCAATACTGCTTGATCCCAAACGATTTGTTGTTTCGATTCAGTGTGTTGATTCGACATGGTGGTACTTTCCGTTAAATGTTAGGGCAACGAAAGCCGTCACCCAATATTCAGAGCTGCTTATTTTGCCACACGACAAAGATAACCGCGGTAATACCTTTTGGCTTTTTAATTATAAAACCAAAGAAGTGCTAGCGTGATCACGATAACCCCAGCTGCCATAAGAGCATAACTGGGGGAAATTACTGACTCAAACAATCAAGTGACATTCTGGAAACTAGATCATCTGAATATTAATTTGATTATTCAGTGGCTGGACGTTTTTCTTCAACAATTCGAGCTCTTTAATAATCGACTCGGTTAAGCGACTTTCCGCTTTTTGACGAGCCAAATTCTGTTGCATACGTTCTTTTTTGGCAAGTTGCTGGCGATCTTCACCACGTGCCATATCTTTCACAATATGGTAAAGCTCAGAAATTGCAGGATACGTTTTGTCGAAATCAATACGATCGTCACCCTGAACATAATCCATGATGCAGTAGACACGAATACTGATTTCCGACAAATCGCACTGACCTTGAATGCCTGCCTGACACAAGGTATGCACGTTCTCAAAAATGTTGGCGTTACGTTTATCAATCGCCAGTTTTTGATGCTTCAGCTGCAATTCCTTTTGCTTTTTCAATTGAAGCAGAAGGTAACCTGCATAAGAAGCCAGAGCGATGATGATTACCGCCCCTGCAATTGCTAATAAGGTTACATTCATCGCTTAATTATCCTTTGTAGTCGTCGAAGTTGATATCATCGAAATCCGCAAGAAGATCATCGTCATCACGAGGGCCTTTCGTAGCAGGAGCAGTGAAGTCCTCTTCTTCTTCTGGTTCTAACAGACCAAGTTGGTCCATCAACTTCTCAATGCGATCCAGCTTCTCGTCTACATATTTTTGTAGACCAGTACCCAGGTTCTCACCCGCTTCGATACGATCCAGCAACACATTCAATTGAGCATCGTTTTCCAGCATCTCCAGCTCTTGTTCCGCTGACAGACGACGCTCTTGCTTAGTCATCTTCTTCGCTGGCTCAACAATCAGAGGAATCTTTTTCTTGCTGCCTAAACGTGGGTCACGATTTTGCGCAGCTGCGTGTTTCTTCTGCTCGTTTCCTTCCGAGTTACGGTTACCTGTTTTCAAACCTTTACGCTTTTTCGCACGCTTACGTAAACGGCCTTCCACGTCAGATTCAGTACGGTTACGAGTGACAATAAACTCTGGTGCGCCTGCGGCACCCGGTTTTCTAGATTTTTTACTACGGCTCATTACTGGGTCTTCCTCAGTAAAATTACATCATTACCAATAAATTCAAGTTCGAGCTTATCCCGCTCAGCTAGGAACTGGAACGTTTCACGGCTAAAAAACACCACATGCGTTGGATCGTTCTTATAATGCCATGATTTGAAGGCCTCTGCGTCGATGACCATTTTTGTCATCAGGCCAATCCAGCCCCCTGGCTTAACTAAATTCAACCATTGTTTCCACACCATATCAGGGTGGTAGAGGTGTTCAATCACCTCTGTTGCTGTCATGAAGTCATACTGCTTTTCTAGCACCGATGTATCAGGGTGATAATAAAGATCGTATAACGCCATGTTATGGCCCGCTTCTTCTAACATCAGAGAAAGCGTCGGGCCCGGTCCACAACCAAAGTCGATTCCGTTCGATTGTGGAGAAATTCGCTCTGTCATTGGATCAGCCATGCGCGACAGAAAACGTCTATATCCCATATCTTCGGGATTGTTCTCATGCAAATCATAGTGAGCTTTTTCGGTATCCGCATCCAAACGTTGGTCTGGATTTACAAATACCAAATGGCACTGTTCACATTGAAGGTATTCGCGGCGCTTATCTTCAAAATAATGGTGAGTGTGCTGATTGTGGCATAAAGGACAGGTATGCATGCTGACTTCCTCAAACAGGGATGCGAAACATACCAGAAACTGAACTCAGATTGGAGTGTTGCTGAGTATTTTTTCAGCAGTTTTTGTTAAAAAACTCTGATTCTGATGCGACATCGCCTCCTGAGAGAATTTAGACGTCAAATTCAGTGTGAAAGAAATAAAAAAAGCGACAGTTAAACTGCCGCTTCCTAATGCCACCTTATGTGGCGAAACTGTGTTGCACGCATTAAGTGCACCAAGAATCCTTTTGTTTTTCGAGCTTTCCTTGCCAAAAAGTGTTGTTTTTCATCTTCCTGATGAATTTTGGCTATCCATTAACTTCCTGTCTTCTGGGCTACTTCCTGTGCCTGATCCGTTTCACTGTCTTAACCGTCAGACGAGATGACCATCCTTATCCGGCAGGCTCCTTGCCTACCCAAATCCTTTTGCAATCACCAAGCATCCCTAGCTTGAATCCCTGAGACCGAAACCTTGGCCTGAATTTCCCTTCGTTCACCCCCCTGTGAACAAATTCTACTTTACGCCGATCAAACCTTGCGACAAGCCGAGCACAGAAAAAAACTGCATCATTTTTTAAATTATCGACAAAAGATATTACTAATCAAAACCTTAAAAAATACCAGAGAGAAAAAGGCAACAACAAGTATGGCAAATGTCTTACAAACGACCGAGCTAGATATCTATTTAGCCGCGCACATCGAGTGTGAACTGCATCACCAACAAAAATGCCCCGACGAATTCGCCGGGGCATTTTTGTAAAACATTGCTCGAACTATATAGGGTTATTAGTGCAGACCGCCAACATATTGCGACAGAACTTCAATATCTTCATCTGTCATCTTCTTCGCGATGTCACGCATCATGGCATTCATATCGTTACCACGGCTACCATCACGGAATTTAGTCAGCTGAGCTTTGATGTAATCAGCGTGCTGACCAGAAATTTTAGGGAAACCTGAAAGCTCAGTACCGTTACCACGAGCACCGTGACACGCAATACATGCTGTTAGGCCACGCTCTGCGTCACCAGCGGTGTAAAGCACTTTGCCTTTCTTAACGACGTCTTCAGGCGTTGAATTCTCTGACATCGGCAGAGATGCAAAGTATGCGGATAGATCAGCGATGTCTTCATCGCTTAGCGGCATTGCCATACCACTCATGACCGGATCGTAACGACCTTGCTTACCACCGCTTGTCATACCTAACTTAAGATCTTGTAACTGTTTTTCAAGATACTTAGCGTGTTGACCAGCGAGTTTAGGGTACATTGCGATTGCACTGTTGCCATCTGCACCATGACAGGCGACACAGGTTTGTGATTTTGCTTTACCAGCCTCAATACTACCTTGGGCCCATACTGAGCAGCTGGCTAAAACACTCAAAATTAGCGCTAATTTCTTCATGACATTCCATTATAATTATCAAGCTTCCAGTACCACGGAATGTGAACATACCGTGTACACTCATGGTACAATAGGCGACCTCATGCCGAGCACGGTTATTTTACACAATTTCACAAAAAAGTAATCAATCGACTACACAAAGTCGAGATGGAGTTAACAGTGAGCGTAAAAATTCATTACCAAAATACGCATTTCATCACCAGCGCACCCGATATTCGCCACTTACCGGAGGACGAAGGTGTCGAGATTGCGTTTGCAGGACGCTCAAACGCTGGTAAATCGAGTGCACTTAACCGTCTGACTAACCAAAAAAGTTTAGCCAAGACATCAAAGACACCGGGTCGTACCCAGTTGATCAACCTGTTTAAGGTAGAAGAAGGTTGTCACATCGTCGATCTACCAGGATACGGCTTTGCTCAAGTCCCAGTAGAGATGAAGAACAAATGGCAGAAATCTTTGGGTGAATACCTTCAGAAGCGCGAGTGTCTAAAAGGCTTAGTGGTTCTTATGGACATCCGTCATCCAATGAAAGATCTCGACCAGCAAATGATTTTCTGGGCCATCGACAGCCGTATTCCTGTACAAGTGCTGCTGACCAAAGCAGACAAACTGAAAAGCGGTGCTCGTAAACAAACGCTACTCAAAGTTCGTAAGCAAGTTGAAACTTTCGGTGGTGATGTAGACGTGGACGTATTCTCTTCTTTGAAAGGGTTAGGTGTCGATCAGCTGCGTGCCAAACTGGACACTTGGTTTGCGCCTGCACTGGCACATCTGATTGAAGAAGACGAATTAGAAACACCAGAAAACAACAAAGAATAATTAACAAATTTTGTTAATTTTTTTGATATAGCCCTGCCAACCTATTGGTGGGGCTTTTGTTTGTCTAACGAATAAGAAAGGAAATAACAAGAAATAAAAATCCCCACCTTCCTGGCAGGGATAACGGGAGAGAAAACTTGGTAGTTGTTATTATGTTGTAAAGCATTACTGAACTATCAAATGATTTCAATAGCATAAAAATCCCCAGCTCCCCTCACCTTAGCCGAACGAACACCTCAAAACCCAATAAAATACAACATATTCAATCAGTTAAAATGAAAATCATTATAACCATCAACAACTTAGTTTCTTTTAAGAAAAAATCATAGTGTGACTGGCGTAAATTTACAGGATGTATATCGCGGATACATGAAGGAAAATGTGAAGTTTAGAAAGGAGTTGTAGAGAAGAGATTTGGGGAAAAGTTCGAAAAAACATAAACAACTGTTCTGTAAAAACTTTTTCTTTCGCCCAATAAAAAACGCCCCAGTCAAAAACTGACTGGGGCGGCTGAATCAGCCTAATCCAATAACGTGAAACAAAAGGTCTGAAAGATAGAACATCTTACCTCTGTACCCTACGAGTATTAATGTACAACAATTGGTCAGAATTGCAAAGACATTTTGTAATTTTTTTTCATTAAAGTTTTATTAAATGACAACAAATACAAAAATGCCATGTCTTTTTTAATCGTAAAAAAAAGCCAGTGTTTGTGCACTGGCTCATGATAAATTAGACAAATTGATTTAAAAATGACTAATGCGCCTGATCCCAGTTATCACCATGGCCAGATTCTGCAACAAGAGGCACTTTCAGCTCAGCCGCTGACTCCATCAATTTCTGTACTTTACTTTCAATTTCGGACAATGATGACTCTTCAACTTCAAATACCAGTTCATCGTGTACTTGCATCAAAAGTTTCACTCGACCGTTACCTTCAGCCTGAATCCACTGGTCAACAAGCAGCATTGCTTTCTTAATGATGTCTGCCGCTGTACCTTGCATTGGCGCGTTGATCGCAGCACGCTCCGCCGCTTTACGACGCATGCCATTACGCGATTTAATTTCTGGCAGGTGTAAACGACGACCAAAGATGGTTTCAACATAGCCTTGATCAGCCGCGGCGCTGCGAGTGTCTTCCATATACTGCATCACACCTGGGTAACGCTCAAAGTACTTATCCATATAGGTTTGTGCTTCTCCACGCGGGATACCCAACTGTTTCGCTAAGCCGAATGCACTCATACCATAGATAAGGCCAAAGTTAACCGCTTTCGCTCGGCGGCGCTGTTCACTAGACACTTGCTCAATATCTACACCCATGATTTCAGCCGCGGTAGCTGCGTGGATGTCTTTACCATCGCGGAACGCATCAAGCAAAGCTTGGTCGCCAGACAAGTGCGCCATAATACGAAGTTCGATCTGAGAGTAGTCGACCGCTAATATTTTGTATCCTGTAGGTGCGACAAATGCCTGACGAATGCGGCGCCCCTCTTCATTACGAATAGGAATGTTCTGTAGGTTTGGATCGGTCGATGACAAACGGCCAGTCGCCGTTACTGCTTGATGGTAAGAGGTATGTACGCGTCCTGTGGTTGGGTTAATCATCTTCGGTAGCTTATCGGTGTAAGTCGATTTGAGCTTCGCCAGACCACGGTATTCCAAAATCAGTTTTGGTAGCGGGTAATCT
The DNA here is from genome assembly GCA_018222805.1 of Vibrionaceae bacterium. Classification (GTDB taxonomy): domain Bacteria; phylum Pseudomonadota; class Gammaproteobacteria; order Enterobacterales; family Vibrionaceae; genus Vibrio. Next base: position 59,043 of record JAAEZQ010000010.1, on the reverse strand, counting down.
AATGCCAACTCTTGCAGTACTTCTTCATTGGTCGAAGGCGTGCCAGAAGGTGTCTTCTTAACTACTGGTAAGCCCATTTTTTCAAATAAGATCGCTTGCAACTGTTTTGGTGAGTTCATGTTGAACTCTTGCTCTGCGATTTCATAAGCTTTTTGCTCAAGCTCTTCAAGGCGAGCAGCAATTTCTACCGACTGAGCACCCAGCTTCATGTCATCAATTAAAACCCCTGTGCGTTCAATGCGAGAAAGCACTGGCACAAGTGGCATTTCGATCTCTTCGTACACCGATTTTAGCTTGTCGTCTTGTTCAATATTGGCAAACAGACGGTTGTGCAGACGAAGAGTGACATCCGCATCTTCTGCTGCGTATGGCGACGCTTGGTCCAGTTCGATTTGGTTAAAGGTCAGTTGGTTTTTGCCTTTGCCAGCAATTTGTTCGAATGAAATACAGCTATGCTGAAGAAAACGTAGCGCCAAGCTGTCCATATCATGCTTGCCGCCTACGCTGTTGTACACGTAAGACGCTAACATGGTGTCGTGTTTGATGCCCTTCATATCAATACCGTAGCGAGCTAGCACAGACGCATCGTACTTCAGGTTCTGACCGACTTTGGCTTGTGATTCATCTTCTAAAATAGGTTTTAGCTGTTCTAACACCCAGTCACGGTCAAGTTGCTTTGGCGCGTCTAGGTAGTCATGAGCAACAGGAACATAAGCGGCGATGCCTTCGTCGGTTGCAAACGAGAGACCAACCAGATTCGCCACCATGTAGTTGAGGCTGTCAGTTTCGGTATCAAACGCAAACAGCTCTGCCGCTTTTAGTTTTTCTAACCAAGCTTCGAAAGCAGCTTCATCTAAAATGGTTTCGTACTGACTGCGATCAATCGTCACCGCAGACGTCTCCATCTCAGAGTGAGAAGAAGCTGAAGATTTTGCTTGTGCTGAACCTGCAAGCTCCACCGCTTCAACAGAGCCAGAGCCGCCCTCTAATAGCTCATTTAGCCAAGACTTAAACGTCAATTGACCATATAGCTTGATCAGCTCGTCTTTGCTTGGTTCTGCTTTAAGCAGTGATTCCGGTGTTTCTTCAAGCTCAACGTCCAGCTTAATAGTAGCCAGCTCGTACGACAGCATTGCATTTTCTTTGTTGTCGACCAGCTTCTTCGCCATGGTTTTTGAACCACGGAAACCCAGTGGCGCAATATCATCTAAGTTTTCGTAAAGCTTAGTTAGGCCGCCAATACCTTGCAGCAATGCGGTTGCGGTTTTGTCACCCACGCCCGGTACTCCCGGGATGTTATCGACTTTATCGCCCATTAACGCGAGGTAGTCGATGATTAACTCCGGTGGAATACCGAACTTTTCAATCACACCGTCGCGATCCATAACAACGTTGGTCATGGTGTTGATCAGGGTGATATTGTCATCCACTAACTGCGCCATATCTTTGTCACCAGTACTGATCAATACAGGCATACCTTTCTGCGATGCCTGATGAGCCAAAGTACCAATCACGTCATCAGCTTCTACGCCAGGAACACAAATTAATGGCAAGCCCATTGCACGAATCACATTGTGTAATGGTTCGATTTGGCAACGAAGATCATCCGGCATTGGCGGACGATTTGCTTTGTATTCTGGATACATATCGTCACGGAAGGTTTTACCCTTCGCATCAAAAACCACTGCAATACGATCAGACGCAAACTGACGCATCATACTGCGTAGCATGTTTACTACACCGTAGACGGCATTAGTTGGTATTTCACCATTACTCATTGTGCCAGGGTAGGCGTGAAAAGCGCGATATAGATAAGAAGAACCGTCGATAAGAATCAGCGGATTTTCAGGAATACTTGCCATAATTGTCTGTATCCAAGTCAGTACTAAATAGATCTGCTTAGGATGCCATGACTACTGATCCGAATCTATCTTGTTCGCTCGATCCAGGTCGGGGAAATATTTTGAGCTTATACACTAAAAGTAAACGCCACCTGTGGATAACTCTGTTTATATTATTTATCCACTGGTTATACACGAGGATAAACCAAAGAAAACAATACACATAAATAATTGATATTGTTGAGATAATTAATTTAAAGATGAAAAGATCAACGATCTAAAAATGATCGTTCAATGTGGAAAAGTTATGGTTCGCGGCGTCAAATGAAATCGTAAAAAAGAAAAAAGCGACCCCATGGGGTCGCCTAGCAGAAGTGGTAAAGCAATTTTTATCAAGCTGCTTAACCAAGAAGCTATAAATTACACTGGAAGCAATGTGAGCAATGTCGTGTCAAAAAGAGTTCGTGCAAGCTCTCGAAAACTGTTTCATTACCTTCTCAACACTAGTTAATCGGCAACTCAACGTCCTTGTGAACCTTTACTCATTCCCTAAGACAGGGTTAATAATAATGATTCTCATTTAACTGTCAACAATTAAATGAGAAAAAATCTCATTTAATTTCACATTGCTTTAATGAAGTGCACTCTAGATTCGCGAAGGTTTACATTTTCATCAAACTTTTCAATGAGGTAGCCATTTCTTAGCAACAATCTGAGCATAGCCGGAAACTGGTTGCGAGACTTCACTTTAAGGGTTTTATAACCTTGATCTGCAACCCATTCTTCCTGGGCCTCTAACAGCATTTGTGCGACGCCTTCATTACGAGCTTGAGGCGCAACGCCCCCAAACCAGCTGTAAAAAGTATCATCATCCAATTCGTAACCAATTTTAAAACCTAAAATGGAACCGTTCTTTTCTGCAACCAGAATCAAGCTATTTTTATCGCCGATCCGCTGTGCCATAGATTCTATTGTTTCACCATTGGCAAACTCTTTTACATGAGTGACCACTTGAAGTGCTTCTTCCAACGTGCCTTCACGAATCAGCATTGTCATTATTCTCTCTCCTAATACCCAAGCACCTTGGACTGTTGCAAGCGATGTAGACCATTTTTAATCCGCCAGAGGTTACTTGGGTATATACAGACGAACAACTGTTGTCGGTCTGGTTTTTCTCACCAAGCGATAATTACTCTTCTGTCGCTTCCTGAGAAATATTCAGGTGTTGAGCGGCCTGCGCGTTTTCTTCCGCTAACCACTCTGCTACATCTTTCGCAAAGTAAGTCAGGATGCCATCAGCACCAGCGCGTTTGAAACATAACAGTGATTCCATAATGGTCTCACGCTCGTTTAACCAACCATTAAGAATCGCCGCTTTATGCATGGAGTACTCACCCGAGACTTGGTACGCGAATGTAGGTACCTGTAGCTCTGTTTTCACTCGACGAACGACATCCAAATATGGCATACCAGGCTTAACCATCACCATGTCCGCGCCTTCATTGATATCCAGCGCGACTTCGTGCATCGCTTCATCAATATTAGCCGGATCCATTTGGTAGTTTTTCTTGTTACCACCTTTTAGGTTAGATGAAGAACCAACTGCATCACGGAATGGCCCATAGTAGTTTGAGGCGTATTTCGCAGAGTAAGCCATGATCTGAGTATGAATGTAGCCTGCTTCTTCCAGTGCTTCACGGATTTTACCGATACGCCCATCCATCATATCTGATGGCGCCACAACATCAGCTCCCGCTTCTGCGTGAGACAACGCTTGCTTGATCAACACTTCTGTAGTTTCATCATTCATTACATAGCCGTCTTCATCAATGATGCCGTCTTGGCCATGAGTGGTAAATGGATCCAGCGCTACGTCTGTAATCACTCCGATTTGAGGGATATGCTCTTTAAGAGAGCGCACAGCACGCTGAACTAAACCTTCTGGGTTATAAGCTTCGGTTGCGCATAAGCTTTTCGCATCTTGGTTTACGACAGGGAAAAGCGCGATTGCAGGTACGCCTAGGTTTGCAAGGTATTGCGCTTCTTCTAGCATTAAGTCAATAGACAATCGCTCTACACCCGGCATGGACTCTACGCTTTCACGACGATCTTTGCCCATCAGAATGAACATTGGGTAAATCAGATCATTAACAGAAAGTTGGTTCTCAGCCATTAGACGACGACTAAAATCATGCTTACGTAAACGACGCATACGGCGTGCAGGGAATGGACCTTGAATTGATACAGACACCATTTTCTCCTTGTCTGGACGGTTATGATGATCAAATCATCTGGTGAACAAAATCATATCACTCTTGATGCATCTTGCGGGTGACAATCTGGAAAAAGGCGCGGAAAAAAACTGAAAATGACCCCGCACTCACACTCAAGTATACTTCTCACGAGACCTAAATAATGAAGCACAGAGACTAACCATGATCGATACCCACGCGCACATATACGCCAGCGAATTTGATAATGACCGCGACGAAGTCGTAAAACGCGCACGCGAGCAAGGCATTAACAAGATTTTGCTGCCAAACATCGATCTGGAATCGATTGCACCTATGCTGGAAACCGAAGCTGCTTACCCTGATGTTTGCCGTTCGATGATGGGCCTTCACCCATGCTATGTGGATGATAATGTAGAACAGACGCTAGAGATTGTTCGCGGTTGGTTTGAGAAGCACAATTTCATCGCTGTAGGTGAAATTGGTATCGATCTGTATTGGGATAAAACCTATCGCGCTGAGCAGGAAATGGCATTTATTACCCAACTCAACTGGGCGAAAGAGATGAACTTACCTGTTGTGATCCACACTCGTGACTCCATCGAAGAAACATTAACTCTGCTACGTCAGGAGCAAGATGGTCGCTTGCGTGGTGTATTCCATTGTTTTGGAGGCACTTTGGAAGAAGCACAAGCCATTAACGAGTTAGGCTTCCACCTCGGTTTGGGTGGGGTATCAACGTTTAAGAATGGTGGGATGGATAAAGTCATTCCTCACCTTGATATGCAGTGGGTCATCCTGGAAACCGACTGTCCTTACTTAGCGCCAGTGCCACATAGAGGAAAACGCAACGAACCGGCTTATACCTCTCTGGTTGCCCAACGTATCGCTGAACTGCGAGATTTAACCATTGAAGAAATTGACACGTTGACGACAAAAAATGCCGAATCCCTGTTTAATTTACCTTCTAGTCAATAAGTTGCCCCTTAATAAACCATAAGGTTTGCGATATCCGTTGCTACACTGATACATAAGTTGTTCAAAAATCTACTTTGCGTACAAGGAAGTACATATGGATTTGGAGCGTATCTATTTTGTTATCAGCATTCTCGCAGGGATTGTTTTCTTATATACCCTTATAGCAAAGCGCATCGAAAACTCCGGTATATCTGGGCCGATTGTTTATGTCGCATTGGGACTGCTGCTCGGAGAGCATGGGCTTGGGATCATCGGATTATCAGCAGAAGCGAATGATTTGAGGCTGCTTGCCGACCTGACACTGGCTTTAATTCTTTTCTCAGATGCCGCTCACTCCAATCTCACCGTATTAAAACAAAAAGCTGTCTATCCGATCCGAATGCTAATATTTGGCCTACCAGGCGCGATTGTATTAGGAACATTCGTCGCGGTTGTTCTGTTTGACGTATTATCCATGATTGAAGCCGCTATCCTTGCGACCATGCTTGCTGCAACAGACGCAGCACTGGGTAAAGCGGTCATCTCAAACCCTAAGGTTCCAACTCCTGTAAGCGAAGGACTCAATGTAGAGAGTGGACTCAATGATGGCCTTTGCGTCCCAATACTACTGCTGCTGATTGCAGTGGAAACCAGTACCACACATGCTGACATCAGTACTCGCCATGCATTGATGGTGTTTGCTGAAGAACTGGGGATTGGCACGCTGGTTGGATTGTCACTGGCCTACATTGGCGCCAGACTCCTCTACTGGAGCGCAAAAAAAGAATGGTTGAGTGAAGTATGGGTTCAACTGACTGTAGGTGCGATAGCCCTTACAAGCTTCGGATTAGCTCAGACTCTACACGGTAGTGGCTACATTGCAGCATTCACGGGTGGGCTTCTTTTTGGTCATCTGGCTTCACGTCATACCCATAAACTGGTCTTGACCACTGAAAGTATCGCGGAGTTATTAGCCATGCTGACTTGGATTCTTTTTGGCGCCGCCGTTGTTGGTCGAGTGTTGGGGCTTTTCTCCATCAGTATGATTGTATACGCCTTCATCAGTTTAACTCTGGTTCGAATGCTCCCTATCTATCTCTCTTTTCTAGGTACTTCAGTACCATCTCGTCATCGCTGGTTTATGGGCTGGTTTGGTCCGCGTGGCTTAGCCAGCATTGTGTTTACCATCATCGTATTAGATGCGAACTTACCGGGAGGACGCTTTATTGCATTAACTGTTGCTTGCACCGTGATACTAAGCCTTATTTTCCATGGCATCACAGCTCGCTCACTGTCAGAACGTATTGGGAGCAAGTAAGTCAGGCTTGTTAAAAAGTGGCTTGGTAAAGAAAATAAAAGTGTCCCATCTGTAACACTCGAATCTTAGGCGCACAATAAAGTCAATTTAATTAAGCTAATTACTCTAATTTTTCAAGAAAAGTATTACTCGTTTCAAGGAATAAAACCAATTGCATAACAAAAGGTTTAAAATGGAATCGACATCACATAAAACATGCCTAAAATAAACATAAAAAAATAGGAATATTTATGTGCCAGCATAGTATTTACTTACAACGTCAACACCGAACTTTTTTTCAAAAGCTAATAGGAATCAAAGAAATATACGTATGCTCCAACTGTGGCTACGTACTCAAAATTAAATAGTGACTCCCAATACAACACGATGACAAACAAAAAGCGGCTCAAAAGAGCCGCTTTTAAATTACAACTTTACGATACAAAGACTACTCTTCGGCTTCTGCTTCCTCATCTTTACGTGTGTAGAAACGCGCAAAGAGTAAACCCACTTCAAACAGCAAACACATCGGAATAGCCAGCAGAGTCTGAGAAATCATGTCAGGTGGTGTCAATACCATACCAACAACAAACGCGGCAACGATGATGTATGGGCGTTTTTGCTTTAACTCTTTTGGTGTCGTTGCACCCGTCCAGCACAACAGAATGATCGCTACCGGTACTTCAAAAGCAATACCAAACGCCATAAACAGTGCTAAAACAAAGTCCAAATAGCTGGAAATATCGGTGGCAAACTCTACGCCACCAAGAGAAATTGCCGTGAAGAAACCGAACACGAGCGGGAATACGACAAAATACGCAAACGCCACACCACAGTAGAACAGCAAGGAGCTGGAAAACAACAGTGGCATGATCAAACGACGCTCATGCTTATAAAGACCTGGTGCGACAAATGCCCACACCTGATACAAAATAAATGGTACGGCGATAAAAACCGACGTAATCAATGTCAGCTTTAGAGGAGTAAAAAACGGTGAAGCAACATCAGTCGCAATCATCGTTGCCCCTTCAGGCAAACGCTCCACTAAAGGTGCAGAGATAAACTCGTAAATGTGATTAGAGAAATAAACTAGCCCGACAAACACCACCAACACTGCCAATATTGCACGCAGTAGTCGGTTGCGAAGCTCCAACAAGTGACTAATTAAAGGTTGTGTCTGCTCGACGGTAGACATGGCAAACCTCTTTATAAAAACCAGATCAAAAAGGAGCTACCTATCCTAGTAGCTCCTCCTAATGAGACTATTCGGCTTTCTTATCTGCCGCTGTAACCTTGATATCTTCCGCTTTTTCTACCGACTCAACGGTAGGTTCTGCTTTCGCAGGTTTAGCGTCAGACTCAGTGTTTTCCGCGTAAGGACGGTTTACAGATTGCGCTGCTTGCTTCAGTTCTTCCACAGAAGACCGAAGCTCAGGAGATAAATCTTTCATCCCCATTTGCTCAGCTTTGCGCAAATTCTCTTGCAGCTCTTGGACTTTTAGCTCGTGCGACAATTCGTCTTTGACGTTATTTGCCATACTCTTAGCGGCACCGACAAAACGCGACACGCTTCGAATAGCATGAGGCAAACGCTCCGGCCCAAGAACAACCAGACCAACAACAGATATTAATACCAGTTCCCAAAAACCGATATCAAACACGTTTTACGCCTGCTCTTTGTCTTTTTTAGTTTCAGGTGCAGCTTCTTTTTTTTGCTGCTCCTCTAAACTTTTTGGCTCGAAGTCTGCGTCTTTAACGTCTTTAGCATTTTTCGCAGTCTCTTCATCATCGCTCATTGCTTTTTTGAAGCCCTTAACGGCACCGCCTAGATCACCACCGATACCACGTAGCTTCTTGGTTCCGAATAGTAATACAACAATTACAGCAATGATTAGAAGTTGCCAAACACTGATACCACCCATTCTTTTTACCTCGGGTCTTTAAACAAAATGTATTTCAAGAGTTTACCGTCTATCGACGATAAGCTCGCCAACTAAATAGCCAGAATGTGACACCTGCAATCCCGCAGGCGAACGATAACTGCTCATAAGCGTTATCCACCAATATTGCCGAGCATACGACTAAAGTGGCGCCAACACCAAATAAAAACTTACCTGTTGCCTGCTGTCGCTTACTTTGACGGTAGCCCTGATAAAGCTGATCCATACGTTGGTTCATCGCTTTACCTTGTTTGAGACTATCATAAAGCAGCTCAGGTAACTCCGGTAACTTCTCCGCCCAGAATGGTGCTCGATCTTTAATGGCATTCACCAAAGCGTGCGGACCGACCTGGTTCATCATCCACTCTTCAAGGAATGGTTTCGCCGTTTCCCACAAGTCGAGCTGCGGATAGAGCTGTCTGCCTAGTCCTTCAACGTAAAGCAACGTTTTTTGCAACAGCACCAGTTGAGGCTGAACCTCCATATTAAAGCGACGTGCCGTATTGAACAGATTCAATAACACGTGACCAAAGGAGATTTCACACAATGGCTTAGCGAAAATTGGCTCACAGACAATGCGAATCGCAAACTCAAAGTCGTCGACATTAGTATCTGCCGGCACCCAACCGGAGTCCACATGCAATTCCGCCACTCGACGATAATCACGATTGAAGAACGCAAGGAAGTTTTCCGCCAGATAACGTTTGTCTTCACTATTAAGTGTACCAACGATCCCGCAATCTAACCCAATCCACATTGGATTTTCCGGGTGTTCTGGTTTAACGAATACGTTACCAGGATGCATATCGGCATGAAAGAAACTGTCTCTGAACACCTGAGTGAAGAACACACTCACACCGCGCTCAGCAAGCAGCTTCATATTGGTGCCATTTGCTTTCAAGCCTTCTATATCAGAAACTTGAATACCATATATTCGCTCAGAAACCATGACAGTTTTATTACTGAAGTCAGGAAAAACTTCAGGAACATACAACTCTTCACTTCCTTCGAAATTTCGACGCAATTGAATCGCATTCGCTGCCTCACGACGCAGATCCAGTTCATCGAGGAGTGTTTTCTCGTACTCACGAACGACTTCTACTGGTTTCAAACGGCGTGCTTCAGGCATTGCTCCTGCGACTATACGTGCCATTCGGTGCATCAGTTTTAGATCGGAATCAATAACTGGGCGAATATCCGGGCGAATGACCTTTAATACCACTTCTTGGTTAGTGTCTTTTAAGCGTGCAGTGTGCACCTGTGCGATAGACGCAGAAGCCAGCGGTTTAATATCAAACTCAGTAAACCAGTTTTCGAGTGGTCCACCTAACGCTTTTTCCATCTGCTGTTTTGCCAGTTCACCGTCAAATGGGGCAACCTGATCTTGAAGTAACGCGAGTGGATCAGCGATATGAGGAGGGAACAAGTCACGGCGGGTCGACATCATTTGACCGAACTTGATCCAAACCGGACCCAGTTCCTGCAGCGCTAAACGAAGGCGCTCACCAAGCGGTTTTTCAGGATGTTTATTCTTAATCCAGAACAGGCTTTTTCGCATCCAAAGCGGTGCTTTAGTTAGCTGATGCTCTGGCAACAACTCATCCAAACCATATTCCAGCTGCACTTTAACGATGTGGTATAAGCGTTTTATTTCTGCCGGGGTCATGGTTTCTCCAGCACAAGCTTATCCGAATCCAATTTATCAAGTAGAGCATTCAGGCGAGCTTCCACACGCGAAGCCTGGCTACGCACTTCGTCCACTTGGTCGCAAAAATGAGCGACTTCGAGTGGTGCAGGGGCAAACTTCCACTCTTCCGTGACGACTTGAGCAAGATGACGCTGATGCTTTTCTGCCTGAGAAGCAAAGAAATTACCGACGTTTTTTGAACCCTGCACAACCGTATGCGCAACCACATCTCCGGTAACTCGCGACAGCCACTCTTCAATGTCTGGTTTGCAATCGACCATTAACTGGGAGAATTTCTGCGCCAGTTGGATATCCCCTTCAAGTTCAAGCTTGTCTTGCTTGATGAGTCGGGTGATGTTGGCTTGATCACGCAGCTCCGGCAACACACTCAGGTTGAGAGACAAATAACAGTCAGGGAGCCCTTCATACTTACCAAGCACATCAATCTGCTGACTGAAAATGAAGGTCAGTGTCTTATTGATTTCTTTGAGGTGAACTTGAATGATCTGGCCTTTAAGACGTGCTAAGCGACGACCCAGAGTCGGATCGTCTTTAATCAGCGTGTTCAGCGACGTTTCAATCACGGCAGTAATAAGAGGTTCAAATGGCATGCCGTTAACCCTTAGAATTTGTAGCCGCGATGCAGCGCCACAATACCACCCGTTAGGTTGTAGTATTTGGTGTTTTCGAAACCAGCCTCTTTCATCATGCCTTCCAGCGTTTCTTGATCTGGGTGCATTCGGATAGATTCTGCAAGATAACGGTAACTTTCTGCATCGTTCGCGACCAGTTCACCCATTTTTGGCAACAGATGGAACGAGTACGCGTCATAAATTTTCGATAATGGCTCGATGATTGGTTTTGAAAACTCGAGCACCAATAGACGGCCACCCGGTTTAAGAACGCGGAACATTGAACGCAGTGCTTTGTCTTTATCGGTTACGTTACGCAGACAAAAGCTGATGGTGATAACGTCAAAGTAATCATCCGGGAATGGCAGTTCTTCTGCGTTTGCCTGAACGTAATGCACATTACCCACAATGCCATTATCACGCAGCTTATCGCGGCCAACATTCAGCATTGAGTTATTGATATCCGCTAGAACAACATGACCTTGATCGCCGACTATGCGCGAAAATTTTGCTGTCAGGTCACCCGTACCACCGCCAAGATCCAGAATTCGCTGCCCCGGACGAGCGCCACTGCAATCAATGGTGAAACGCTTCCATAAGCGGTGAACGCCTCCAGACATCAAGTCATTCATGATGTCGTACTTCGCTGCCACGGAGTGAAAAACCTCGGCAACTTTGGTTACTTTTTCTTCTTTCGCCACGGTAGTGAAACCAAAGTGGGTGGTTTCGTTCTCTAATGCATTATTGGATTGCAAGCTTGTGTCCGTCATTCTAATTCCTCTTAGGCAGCACGTTTCACTGCTGGGCGGTTGCTGACAAATATCGTCGCCCAATGTACTGCGGGCGATTAGTTTACTTTATCCTCAGCCGGATGTCTTTCTAGTAACGATTCATTTTCGGAAAATGCTTCACTCTGCGCCAGCTGTGCAAGATCTGACGAAATAGGACGCTTAATCTCCACGCCCAGCTGCTTGAAGCTTTCCGCTTGTCGGATGACGTTACCACGACCAGTAGCGAGTTTATTCATGGCACCTTGATACGTTTGGTTGGCTTTATCCAGCGCGCCACCTAAACCTTCCATATCATCAACAAACAAACGTAGTTTGTCGTAAAGTTTGGTTGCTCGCTCCGCAATCAGTTTAGCGTTTTCATTCTGACGTTCATTGCGCCACAAATTATCGATGGTACGCAATGCCACCAGCAAGGTGGTTGGGCTGACCAAGATGATGTTTTGCTCCATTGCGTCTTTGACCAAACTTGGGTCGGCTTGAATCGCGACCTGAAAAGCGGGTTCGACCGGAATAAACATCAGTACGTAATCGAGGCTCTGAATGCCTTTGAGTTTGTGATAATCCTTCATGCTCAGACCTTTGATGTGCGCGCGTAGCGCAATAAGGTGAGCGTTCAGCGCCTGATCTCGCTGCGCATCAGTTTCTGCGTTGAAGTATCGCTCATACGCCACCAAGGCCATTTTCGAGTCGACCACGACTTGCTTGTTTTGCGGGAGGTGCACTATCACATCCGGTTGGTAACGCTTGCCTGCTTCATTTTGCAGATTGACCTGTGTCTCGTATTCGTGCCCTTCTCGTAGCCCAGACTCTGCCAGCACACGGGCGAGAACCACTTCGCCCCAGTTACCTTGTTGCTTGTTGTCGCCCTTCAAAGCCTGAGTCAGGTTCACCGCTTCGCGCGTCATTTGTTCGTTTAAGCGTTGCAGATTTTTTAGCTCATGCACCAGCGTATGACGCTCTTTGGCTTCCTGACTAAAACTGTCATTGACTTGTTTTTTGAAACCATCCAATTGTTCTCTTAGCGGAGAAAGCAAGCCTTCCAAACTCTGACGGTTTTGTAGATCCACCTTCGCGGTTTTCTCTTCAAACAGTTGGTTGGCAAGGTGCTCAAATTGCTGCTTCAAACGCACTTCTGCTTGTTCCAGTATTTGCAGCTTCTCAGCGTTAGACTGATTCACTTGCTCATGGCGCGCCTGCTGTTCTCGCAGTTGCGTTTCCAAACGAGATTTTTGCTCACGCATTTTTCCAAGCTCATCGAAATACTGCTGACGCTCTTGTTTGACGGCTTCAAAATAGCGCAGCTTCTCCATTGCAGCCATCAACTTACCATGTGACTGACGCACTTCAAATGCCGCCTTATCGCGCTCGTCATCGAGTTCATCCAGCTCTTGTTGTGCGTCAGACAGACGCTGACTCACTTGCTCAAGCTGTTGTTGGTGAAGCTGTTTTTCCGCAGAAAGTCGCTGCTCAAGAAGCTGAGTTTGAGTGATAAAACGCTGTTTTACCCACCAACCGACTGCCGCTCCGCTGACTACAGCGGCACAAAGAGAAGAGAGAATGAGAGATTGATGCTCAAGAATCCATTGCATAATAGCGAGTTAGCCTGTGTTTTATATCTATAACAATGGTATTTAGACACTGGATAAATGTCCAGTTTGTTGGATGAAAAATCCTCGCATACACTACCTGCTCAAAATAATATCCTTTGGCTCGCTCAAAATTTTATCGCCGAGCCTTTGAACACGATACAGAGGCATCATGAATGAGCGTCGCGCCCTAGGATTTGGGCTCTCAGCAGTATTACTTTGGTCGACAGTCGCGACCGCATTTAAACTCACATTAGCAGAGTTCACTCCGATTCAGATGCTGTGTATCGCCAGCGTCGTTTCTGCTATTGCTCTTATCATCGTGTGTGGTGTTCAAGGCAAGTTAAATCAACTTAGCGATACGTTTCTGTCGAATCCTTGGTATTACCTGCTACTTGGACTGATTAACCCATTAGCCTACTACTTGATTCTGTTCAAAGCTTATGACTTGCTCCCAGCCTCTCAGGCGCAAGCCATCAACTACAGCTGGGCCATCACACTGACACTCATGGCGGCGGTTTTCCTCGGGCAGAAAATTCGTAGCAAAGACTGGATAGCTTGCGCGTTTAGTTACCTAGGTGTCATTGTGATTGCCACTCAGGGTAACGTGTTAGGTATGGATTTTGAGAGCCCGCTTGGTGTTGGTTTAGCGCTACTTTCAACTCTGCTATGGGCAGGCTATTGGATTCTCAACACCAAAAACAAAGCGGATCCGGTCGTGGGCGTGCTGCTTGGTTTTCTCGTTGCGATTCCTTTTACTGTTGCTTTAAGTGTCTATGAAGGACAGAGCTGGGATTCCATATCGCCCCAAGGCTGGGCTGCAGTGACCTATGTTGGTCTGTTCGAAATGGGGATTACTTTTGTCCTTTGGCTAAGCGCGCTTAAGTCAACACAAAATACGGCTCGCATCAGTAACCTGATTTTCGCTTCACCATTTATCTCTTTGATGTTATTGGCGACTATTATTGGTGAAGACATTCATCCCTCAACACTGATCGGGCTGGTATTGATCATCAGCGGTCTGGTGATTCAGCAAGTCAAGTTTGGCAAAAAAGAGAAAACCGCCAATGCCTCTCACTAGCAGATGTTATCAATTCGTATTTTTATGAACTGAAGCGTCTTCTACCGCTTGGAATTATTTTATGGTCGGATACGATACAGCCAAAGCCCAATAGCCATCTCAGCTATATTTTTATAAACACATCGTTGGGCGATTCAGGATACCGTACTAATTATGTTTCGCTTTGATATTCCATCTTCTTTATTAGCAGACTGGCAAGATGCCCTGCAGCAGTGCTGTGATGCCAACCATGCACAGGGACAAGTCTATGCTTTCAATGACAACGAACAGTGGCAACACAGTGAGTTGTCGACCTCAGAGCAGAACCATGATGCGATTGTTGCCGAGATTGAGCAGTTCACCGCTCAATTTACCCCTTTTCAGTTAGAAACAGTCAACACAGATTATGAGCAGCAGATCCTCAGCATCTGTCCGGTGTGGCTACCTAACGGTGATTTGTTTGCAGCGATTACGCTGACTTACACAAACGCACAAAGCCATTACGTGCCAGCGTGGCTGAGCGCACTTGCTGGTCGGTTTAGTTTTGATGTGAGCCAACATTTCCAACAAGAACAACAACGCCATCTGCGGTATAAGCAAGATCAAAGTCAAATCCCAACATTACAAGAGTTTATCGACTGCCTTGAAGACCATATCTGGATCAAAGGCACTGATGGCCTGTATGCAATGACTAACCGAAGCGTCGAGCAAGCCTGGCAAAAAACCAATCAGGAAATCATTGGTAAAAATGATTTTGACCTTTTCAGCGAACAGCGCGCTGAAAAGTTCATTCAAGCTGATATTACAGTGGTTGAAACTGGTAATCAGAATATTGTTGAAGAGTGCCGACAAATCGACTCGAACAATAATCCAACCTGGCTCGAAACAATTAAGTCACCTATACGCAATCAAGCAGGTGAACTGATTGGTGTTATGGGCATGACACGAAACATCACACGTAGAAAAACCATAGAAACCCAACTAACATTGGCGTCGAAGATCTTCAATAACTCGCAAGAAGGGATGATCATCACCGATCGTGATGCAAACATTATCGATATCAATCCTGCCTTCACGAACATCACAGGGTACAGTGCAGAAGAAGTGATTGGTCATACACCGAAAATCCTTCACTCTGGACACCACGATAGCAGCTTCTATCTACAATTATGGTCTGAACTACAAGCGAGAGGACAGTGGAAAGGCGAGTTCATCAACCGCAAGAAAGATGGCAGCTTTTACCCTCAATTGGCCACCATCAGCGCGGTAATGGACGACAAAGATCAGTTGATCAACTATATCTGTGTGTTTGAAGACATTTCGGTGCGCAAAGCACATGAAGAAAAGCTGCAGCGAATGGCGTTTTATGACCCGTTGACCAATCTGCCAAATCGTACTCATTTACTTGGATTGCTCGAGCAACACATCGAAACTGGTCAAAAGAGCCAGCAAGGCTTTGCGACCCTTTTCCTAGATATCGATCACTTTAAGCACATCAACGACAGTATGGGGCATTTTTGCGGTGATCAATTGCTGACCAAACTGGCAATACGCCTGCAAGACACCTTGCATCTCAATGCCCATGTAGCACGAATCAGCGGCGACGAATTTGTGATTATTCTTCCAGAAGCGCAAAGTGATGTCGCGCTGACCGAAACGGTGGACAGCATCTTAGGTGTATTCCATCAACCGTTTAAGCTGACTAGTCACGAATCATTGCGTGTCTCAGCAAGTATCGGTATTGCCCTGTATCCAACCGATGGTCAAGACAGTGAAACACTGCTGAAAAATGCAGATACTGCCATGTACTTAGCGAAAAAGAATGGCCGTAACGGCTACGCTTTTTATTCACCGGATCTGACTCACAAGTCCATTTCACACGTGCGATTTCAATCAGCGCTACACGAGGCAATAGAGAAACAGCAACTGAGTTTGGAGTATCAACCCCAATACAACCTGGAGCAGAACTCTATTGTTGGCGTGGAGGCACTGTTGCGCTGGCAGCACCCTGAATTTGGCTTAGTGTCTCCTTCTGATTTTATTCCAATTGCAGAAAAAACCGGGCTAATTCAAAGCATCGGCGATTGGGTTCTCAGGCAGGCTTGTATTCAGGGGCACGCTTGGCTGGAGTCTGGAATTAATTTCGGCAGAATGGCCGTCAATGTATCCGCCCTCCAACTGCAGCAATCGAACTTTATCGACCGGCTTCAGGTGATACTCCAAGAGACTGGTTTTTCTGCGCAGCATTTAGATATCGAAATCACCGAAAGCTTTTTGTTGATCGATCCACAACAGGCCATTGCGTCGTTAAATCAACTGCGAGAACTCGGTATTGAAATATCTTTGGATGATTTTGGCACCGGCTATTCCTCACTTTCTTACCTGAAAGGTCTGCCGATCAACAAATTGAAGATCGACCGTTCATTTGTGAAAGATGTACCGAGTCACAGCGACAGCAACGCCATCGTCAACGCGATCATTGCTATGGGCAAAACTTTATCGCTTAAAGTCGTCGCAGAAGGGATTGAGACTCAAGAACAGGCACAATATCTGTCAGAAAAAGGATGTATTTACGGGCAGGGATTTTTATTTAGCCCTCCCGTTATTCCCAACAAGCTATTTCTATAGCGGACCACCATTAACAGCAAAAGCCGAGTAAGAAATACTCGGCTTTATAACTACGTCAGAAATTAAAAATCCAGCGTAAAAGCGTGTATTTGATAGCGATAGGTAATGGATACATGGTTTCCTACATACCAATAGTCATCACCAGATAGCTCATTGGTAATGAGATCCCCATTAAATATTATGTGATGCTTTTTATATTTAGCCTCAGCATAAATGCCAGTTGATAAACCCAGTTTGGAGTGATTAACTTTTCTCACCTTTCCGTAATTAGGGTGCCCCCGATTGGTGATTAAAAGTTCGCCATTATGATCCTGGTATCCCAATCCAGCCCCCACACCGACTCTATATTGCCAGTCATCGGGCTTTTCTCGCCTAAATTGATAGTAGACGATGGGAATAAAATACAGAGATAAACCTCTATTTTGGTACCTTTGTTTTTAATAACGCGGTTATAACCGCCACTATCTCCAACAACTTGCTTATCAAATTTAGAGGTAAAAAAGTTAGCCGAAAACGTATAAGACCAGTTTCGGTCTTACCATATATATTTAGGCTCGGTTCTGAGAGAAATGCTTGAATTGCTCAATGCTCACCCTTTGTCAGCAATTTAAAATGCCGGACAACTCCGGCATTTTTTTATTTACTTTTATTGGCTTAAGGCTGTTAGTTGACCCTCTTTCATTAACCAACGTTGACACTGCGGGTTTAACCCCTGCGGCTGGTGCGCCACTTCCACCACCAACTTGCCTTGCCAATCTTGGCTAAGACGTTGACGGATGACTCGTTCGGTCTGTTTATCCAAAGCACTGAACGCTTCGTCCAACAAATACACCGGAGTATCACGCAACCACGCTCTCGCCAACGCAACCCGCTGCGCTTCCCCGCCACTAAGACGAGTACCGTTAAGCCCCAATTCCGTATCTAAGCCATCGGCTAATGCACAGTACATTGGTTCTAAGCAGACTAGCCGTAGCGCTTGCACCAGTTTCTCGTCACTATAGTGACCACCTAGTGATAAGTTGTAGCGCAAAGAGGCAGGAAAAATCACGCTCTGCTGAGGTACATAACTGATTTGCTGCCACGCCGCTTCTCGATTCAAACGAGTAATGGCTTCGCCTTTAAAGCGTAAAGGCGACGTGTCGGAAAGGTAAATACCCGCCAAGTAACGCAGCAGTGATGTCTTACCACTACCGCTTTGCCCTTGGATGACCAAATGTGTTCCCGCAGAAAGCGCAAGCGATAAGTCCTCAAACAACCAGCCTGTTGTTGCACCGTATCGATGGCTTAAGTGTTCGACGCTGAGTAAAGCATCAGAGTGGATTGCCGCTGGAACGCTATTACCCTCACTAAGCTCTGCTGATGGCTCTGCTTCCAATATCGCCAAAACTCGACGACAAGCAGGAAACGTCTGCGGCAAGTCTTCAAAGGTTCGCGTCAAAGCGAGTACCGGACCGAAAGCACCTGCATACAAACACAACGCCGTTAACGATAGTGACTCACCCTGCCACCAAGCCAGCACAATCATGGCGATAAAGCCACTACCGATGGATAAATCTGTCAGTGCATCTTTAATACCATTGCGAACCGCTAAGGTGTTATGCAAACGCTGCAGCGCTCGTCCTTTTTTGGACACTTTGCGCTGAAAAAACGCCATTGCTGACCAATTCTGTATTTCATTGAAACCCGACACCACGTCGGTCAGCAAGGTATTGAGCAGGCCAAATTGACTGCGAATCTCCTGCCCCAGCTTGCCGTTACGGCTGAGGTGCCACGCAGGCAGCACGCCACCCACGATCAGTAACAGCAAACATAAGACGATTGCCACTGAACCAACTAACCAGTATCCGTAAGCGGTGACCAATAGCGACACCACCAGCGCTGACAACACAGGCACAATGGTGTGGGCATAAAAGACCTCAATGCGCTCGATATCCGATACCACCCGCGCGGTCAAATCACCAGTCGACAAGTCGTGAATATTGTCCGGCGCTTGTTGCTCTAGTCGCCAATACACTTGGTTACGCAAGTCTTCTTGGATACGAAACGCAGCGTTATGCCCTGAAAGTTGCTCGATGTAACGACAGATTGCTTTGCCGATACCAATCCATAACAATGGCCAAAGCAGTTGTGGCCAAATCGATACAGGTTGATCAAGAAACAAGTGTTGTGCGTATTGCCCCGCCACAACGAGGATAGCAATGGTGCCTAACTGGTTTAGTATCCGACAAACCAATGACAAACCAAGCGGCATCATATGTGGTCTGGCAAGGTGTAATAACTGATTAATCATGCCCAGGCCTCCGAGCTTCTGACTCTGGTGGCATCGCGCCAACCGCTGATATCCACCACACGATCCGCTTGAGCGATGACTCGCGGTGAATGACTGATCACCAATACGCCCGCTTGCTGCTTGAGCTGATGGAGTGCATCAATCACTTTTTGTTCGCTTTCCTCATCCAACTGACGAGTGGGCTCGTCAATTAACATCAGCGCATGATCGGATAAAAATGCTCGAGATAAACCAAGCCGAGCCGCCTGCCCACCGGAGATGTGCTTGCCGCCTTCTCCCGGCTGAAGTGAAAGTGTTTCTGGCTGCTCAAGCCATTCGTCCAGCGCACTCTGTTTTAGCGCATCACGCACCTCATCTTGCGAAGCGCTGGGCGCCGCTAGACGACAATTATCTTCCAGCGTCTGGTGAAACACGTACGACATCTGCTGCAAGTAACCCACCGACTGATGGGTAATCACACCCGCGTCGGGCATCAACTGACCACGGATCAGTTTGAACAAGGTGGATTTTCCGCAACCGCTTGGCCCTTGCAGCACCACCAGTTCACCTTTGTATACGGTTAGATCGACACGCTGAAACAACTTTTCTTGCTGAGGATAACCAAAGGTTAAACCGTGTATATCAAGAGCAATGTGATGATTTTGTGGTGTAAGGTGGTGGGGTTCATTTTCGTCCAAAGACAAGATTTGCTGAACGTCCGCCTGCACTTCGCGTCCCAGCGCACCTGCGAAGAAAAATGCCCCCATTAAAGACAATGGGCGTATCAACTCGACGCTAGCCAGAATAATGAACGCTGCCGACGCCGCATCGAGGATACCCGCTTGATAACGCGTGATCGCTAATAGCGAGGCCGCGACTATCGTGCCCAATGAAAACAGCAAATCAACCAATAAGATCACCAGTTGATTGGTTTTGAGTAGAGACATGGTAGAGCGTCGTAATGTCTCACCATGTTGTTCAATTTCCTCTCCCCAGGTCTTGGAATACTGGTACAGTTTTAATACGGGTAAGCCATGCAAACTCTGGGTAAACAGTTCGGTTAGCCGTGCCAAGTTATGCTTATAGGTCGCACTGACACTGGCAAAGCGTTTAAAGACCAGCATTAAAATGGCAGGAATAACAGGGATCATTAGCAGCAAGATCAAGCCAGAAAAAGGGTCGATAAATGCAATAAACAGGCACACCAACAAAGGGCCGAGCAGACCGATAAAAAACTGCGGGACAAACAATCCCCAATACAAGTCCAGCACTTCTACCCCTTCACCGAGTAGGTAATTGAGTTTTCCACGTAGCTCAGGTTTCATTTGAGCGGGCTTTAAATCGGCTAACTTATCAAGCAATTGAGCGCGTATTGACCGTTTCACTTGCTGCGCCGTTTTTGCCCCCAAGTAACGATGGACAATAATCACACCAAAGCGCAACGCTAATAGAGTCATACCCGCCAATAACACCTGTATGGCGATATGTTCAAAGTTTTCACTGAACACTCGACTCACCAGCCAGTACTGGCCAACTAAACCAAGAATTACCAATACACCACTGCTTACCGTTCCCAGTAACCAAGGTTTAGCGGTTTGAGGAATCTTACCTATCATTATTTTTCCTCAGCTAGCGCAAAGCGCGTTTTGTAACGTGCAATCACGTAGGTTTCGATAAGCGCAATCACCAATAATGTGATTTGCGCAGATGGGCGCTCATCGAGCAACCACACGACGGTCGCCAATATCGAGCCCCACACCACTATCAATACTCGCACCTTTTCTTTTATGCTGAGACCGCGATTCTCTTTGATGTTTCTGAGCGTTGGGCCAAGCAAGCGGTTAGTTAACAGCCAAGACTGAAAGCGGGGCGAGCTGACACTAAAACAATAGAGCGCCAGCAGCGCAAAAGGAACGGTAGGCAATAATGGAATAAACACACCAACCATACCCAGCCCAGTCGCGCTGACCCCTATGGTCAAAAAGGTATATCTTTTAATCATGTTCCAATTCATTCTGTAGATTATCTGTTGTAATGAAGGACTGAATGTCACTGCGCTTTAGCCGACACTGCTGTGCGCTATTGTTATCTAAAAAAATGCGAGGTTGCCCTCGCAATTTTTAAGCTGGTTGTAACTGCTTTTCTTCTTCGGTGTGACCTTCCGTCTGATGCACTGCATGTTGCAGTGTTTCATCAAGACGAAACGCCTGACCAAAACCTTTGACGTAGTTGCCCGAGCGTGGCGAAAAACGATAGAAGCTAAAATCCTTCATGCCACACAACTGCTCGACGATCTCGCCGAACTTTTGCTGCATTTGTTGCTTGAGCGGTGCGGCTTCTTCACTGCGCTTATCGATACAAATCACATCGCAATCAATAACCAATCGCTCACGAGCAAATAAGTGACGCGCCTTATCTTCCGATTCGACTAACATCAACGACGCTCTAGGAGTGTGCTGCAGGTTACGAGCATGTTGCGACACAGTGCTCAAGAGCATGACAAAGTCGTTGCCCTGACGAACAAACGGAGCGTAACTCGCCAGCGGTGTGCCTTGCGCATCTACGGTACCCAGTTGAGCGGTTGAAAACTGCTGAATAAATCTCTGAATCTTTTCGGGTAAACGTTCTAATTGCTCTTTTCGGTACGACATACAATTCCTTTCAAAATGATTATTATTCCACCAATTCAATTTTATTCAGTGTGGTGGCCACTTGTTGTAATACGGTTCGGATGGTTCGGTTGGTCGCTTGATAGTACTGACCAGGACTGGCACAAGATTTCATTGCAGGCGAACGGTTGTTAAAATCCACCGCGATAATTTCGATGCCTTTGCGCTTCATCTCTCGGCATAGCGCAACCTGCTTTTTGTCGCGCATTACAGGCTCAGCTAAGTGGTCGCCATCGGTGAACAGCACCATGACTTTCTTATTTGTGTCTAGGCCGTAATCGCGTGGCAATTCGCGCTTGGTTTTATCCCATAAGCCACGCCATTCTGGAGAAAGTAAACGCCAGGCCCACATCACCCCTTCTGCGTTATTGGTGTTCATTTCTGGGTAGAGCGTTTTCAGCCCGTCAACAAACTCGCGATGGTTCGACATAAACGCTTGAATACTGCTGGCACCGCAATCGGCTGAATCAAACAGTCCGAGTAAATGTTTCCATTTGGGATTGTATGGGTCACTATTTTCGCTTGAGTAGTATTCATGCAGTGGCATGCCATTCTCATACCGTTCGATCGGCGGCTTAATTTGACTTTCTAACTTAAACCTCAAATTT
Source organism: Vibrionaceae bacterium (assembly GCA_018222805.1). Lineage (GTDB taxonomy): Bacteria > Pseudomonadota > Gammaproteobacteria > Enterobacterales > Vibrionaceae > Vibrio. Next base: position 36,847 of record JAAEZQ010000010.1, on the reverse strand, counting down.
TGTTGCTCGGGCCCAAGTTCTAGGCGGCGAGTCCAATCAGGAGTAATTGCACCTGCGTGAGTTAGCCCATCTTGATTTTCAGGCAGTTGCATACACATTGCACCACGCCAACGGCCTGGTACACCGGCACTCAATAAGTTACTCCAACCTTGTTCTTTAGCGAGTGGGCGCAGACCTCGCGGGAAAGCCAGTGCGCTAGTTTTAAGAAAGTTGGGGCGCCAGCCTATGTTGATATAGCCAGTTGCTGGCACGATGCTGATGGTCTTACTCAGATTTCGTCGTTCTTGAGCGTATAAAATGTCGGCAAAGTCTCGTAGCCCTTTTATTGCTAGGCCCATGGGCATGCCTTTCATAGAAGACGAGACATCCAGCATAACGACAATTTCCAACGTGGTTTGGTGCAAGCGTGAACTGGCTTGATGACGAATACTCAAATCCCCAGCATGCAGCTCATCATTCAAAACCAGCTTGCTCGATTGAACCTTTCCCGTCACGGTGACATTGGTTATCTTTTCCCGGTTATCCAGCCGAGTAAGTGGTGTTGATAGCGCCGTGCTTTCATCACTGACATTGGCATTTAATAACTGCTCGGCATCCTGCTGAGCACTCCGACTGTCGGATGATGAGTAAAGCACGGCATCCGCCAACATCGACAACCGACTGTCAGTCGTACTGGTCACCACCACCAGCAACACAAAACTGAAAAAGGTCAGCATTCCGGCAAGAAATATCGCTGCCGACACCGACACGACCCCAAGCTGGGCATGTAACGATAAAGGAAGGGCAGACAGACTTCGCATCAGTTAGTCTCCCTAATCATATAAGAATGAAAGCGACCGCTCGGCCACAGCTTCCAAATCGCATTACCGCTCACGCTGCTATGTGGTCGATAGCACAACGCCACTTCCACCAGGCTCCCTAGCTCAAAATCTGGCCACTGTTGACTGAGCGGACAACGCGCACTGACCATAACGGGTGTCGTTTCTTTAGTCCCGGCGTTGTACATCGCAATCGAGAGGCTGACTTCCCCCTTAGCAATGTGAGAGAGCTGCTGCTCAGCAAAGTCAGTAAAATAGGGGAGCTGCGCAATGTTGTTCTCTATCGTCAAGCTACGGCGATTCCCCACCATTTCAAGAATGTTGTAATTAAGATTTACCAACCGTTGTTCGACGCGAAGAATGGTCAGTATTTCTGATGCAGCAACGATAACGGTCAGCAGCATCGGCAATATGAGCGCGACTTCGAGACTGACACTGCCACGCAAACGGTGTGTACGAGATTCAAACATGGGATATCTGGGCATAGTTAATCGAACGGTAAATCCTTAGAAGCGATCAATGTGCTGGTAAACACCAGCGGCTCTGGATACAAGGTAGCCAGCGGACTGAATTCCATTTTGGTAGATAACGTCGCCGTGACACGAAACACCGGATCTCTCGGACGAAAAACCGTGCTCTTATCTTCCTCTTGTTGCTTGACGTTGAGCAGTTCTTCAAGCGACTCAAAGAGAATGATGTCTACGCTCACGTTGTCGATAAAACCGTAGCTCTTATCGTCAATCATGCGTTTAACGACCGTCGAATTAAGCGGTTTTTTACGCCAATCTTCGGCCAATAAAACCCGTAGCGAGCTGCGCATTGCGTGTTCGAGCAAGCTGTATTGCAAGTGAACACGCGTAATATCAAAAAAGGCCAGTAACACCGCCAGTACTGCTGGAAACAACAACGCGGTTTCTAAGCTGATCACGCCACGCTGACGAGAGCGACCCGGATTCATTGTGCGTTCCGAATCGCAGTCAGACGAGAGGCTAAGATCGACATATCTCGTTCGACTTCACTCGCAGGTAAATGACGCGCAAGCAACGCTCGAGCTTCATCTTCGTTGCCTTCCGCCAGTAATAGCAGCGCGAAATTCAGCTCAACCTGTTGGGGTAGTTGTTGATAGGCCAATAACGGAGAAAACGTTGTACGTGCTTTCTCGACCTGATTGTCATGCAAATAACTGATCGCCAAGTTCGAACGAAAATGAGGGTTATCCGGTGAGAGCATAATGGCTTGCTGTAATGCCGTTCTTGCTTGCTGGGCATCACTGTCTAACAGCGCGATACCTAAACCGTTATGCAGTTGCGCTTCGATCTGCGGCTCTTCCGCTTTAGGTAAGCCTAACCTATACGCTTCGGTGGCTTCGGTTACTCGACCGTTACTCAACAAATAGCGGCCAAGGTACATACACGCCTGCGCCGAGATAGATTCTGGATGCGCACAGACGTAACGCAGTTTTGCCATCGCGGTTTCTTTCTTGTCCTGACGGTACTGACTACGAGCCAGCATCATTTGGTATTTGAGATTGTCCGGCGACAGTTCAAGCAACTTCAGATACTGCTGCTCTGCCTTGCCATACTGACCATAGTTAAACGCGGCTTCGGCAAGGGCTTGGGTATTGTCTTCGGTTTGCTTTTTCACTTTGCCCGCTGTCGCACAGCCGAATAGCAAAGGACTGAGACAGACCAACAACAGCCATTTGATAGGGTTTGTCGTCATCATTTTAAGCTCTCCAACAACAGGTTCATGGTCGGTGCAACGATCAGCACCATCAGTGGCAACATAATGAAAGCCATTTGAATCAGCGTAATGCGTCCCGGCAGCTTACCGGCCTGCTCCTGCAACGCCATTTTGCGCAACTGTCTGGCATCCGCGCTGATGGTGCGCATGGTTTCTGCCAACGGAGAACCATATCGCTCGGCCATCGCTAGCGTACTGGCGAGACGTTCGAGCTCTTTCAGCCCAGTGCGCCACGCAAGCTTTTTCAGGCACTGGGCAGATTCTCCGCGGACCTGAATCTCAGCGTGGGTACGCAATAACTGCCGCGCCAACATCGGCTCAACATCAAGCAAGTAAAGACCGACTTTCTCCAGCGCGCGCTCAAGTGACAACCCAGCTTCAACGCTGATCACCATCAGGTCGATGGCATCAGGGACGACTTGCTGCTGCTTTTGTTGCGCCTGATTGGCTTGGCGGCGCAACCAGTATTCCGGCAAGTTGGAGCCGAGCACATAACCGATTAATGTCATCATTAGGGTGTACGCATCGAACAACTCACCAGATACTGCCTGCCAAATTAGAGCGGCACTGGCACTAAACAAACCGAGAAACAGCTTGGCACCACGCACCGTATTTAACGCGGTAGACGAAGCAATACCCGCGTGTTCCAGCATTTGCTGTAGGCGCTGTTTCTCTTTATCAGAAGTGGGGTACAACACCCCTAACCCAGCAAGAAATGGCGACGACGAAGTCGCAACCACAGTATTATCATTACTAGGGTTTACGTAACGCCCACACTGAGCCTGCCAACGACTTTGAGATTGCTGGGACAAGAACAGCCACAACAACACAGACATAAACACCACACCAGCGATCAACAGAGCGGCAAGTGAGGTTGACGAGACGAACCATTGCACCATGAGCTATCCCTTTAACTGAGTCATACGACGGATCAGGTACAATCCACCCAAAATACTGCCAACGACATACGCCATGACGATTTGCCCGCCGTTCGAGGTCATCAGAAAATCAAAATGCTCTCGCCCAGTAGTAAACAGCACCAGACACACCAAAACTGGTAGTGCAGCGAGCACTTTGGCGGAGTTGCGTGATTCAGACGTAATGCTCTGAATACTGGCGTTGAGCTCAGCGCGCGATCTCAAGGTGTGCCCTAACCGCTCCAACACTCCGGTTAAACGGCCACCCGTTTCCTGCTGCAAGCTGAGGACGATGGTGAGAAAGCGAAACTCTGCGATTGGCATACGTTGCGAAGCGTTCTTCATCACTTCATCCAGCGTCTGACCGACTTTCAGCTCATCATGCATATTTTCAAACAAGCGAGCTGTCACCCCTTGGTGTTGTTGCGCCATCTCTTGAAACACATCCGCCATCGGTGCACCAACACGCAACGCTCGGATTAAGCCATCAATGACATCGGGTAGTTCGTCGCGAAACTGGTCTTTAGCCTTCTGCTGCAACTGTTGATACGCAAACCACACCACCAGCAACGCTGTACTTAGGCTGAGCGGCAATGCCACATACCAGTCCATACCGTTAAAACAAAGTACCGTTGGTGCCAATAACAAGGACGCCGCCAAACCGAACTGCCATTGCCTTAACTTGTCTGGACTAACGAAAGTTTGCAGGTTTTGATACCAAAGCCAGTGACACCAGAACGGTTGACGTTGGTCGGCCTCAATATCTAGGTTCAACAAGGTGTAGCGCTTAAGCTGACGTTGCCAATGCTCCTGACGTTGGATGGTGTGCCAGATCAGCCCGCCCGCCACCAACCAGAAGGCAATCAAGACAAGCATTAACTTCACTGCAACTTCTCCACACACTGGCGCAACGCGTCTTCTTTGGCAAAATGTGCTGCCTTATCCAGCAAAGCCGCTGACACCGACTGAGCGGTAAATCGGCCGTAAATATGCTGTTGTTCTGCACGAGTCAGTTCAAAACGGAACACCGGACTGAGTTCAATTTGTTCGCCGCTCATCCCCACCACTTCACTGATGGCGGTGATCCGACGACGACCGTCGCGCATACGTTCAAGTTGCACCACTAAATCAATCGCACTGACAATCTGGCTGCGAATAATATGGTCGGACAAACGTTCTCCGCCCATTTGCAGCATATTGGTTAAGCGTACGATCGCATCTTGTGGATTGTTGGCGTGCAAGGTACACAAGGAGCCGTCGTGACCGGTGTTCATCGCTTGCAACATATCGAATGCCTCTGCGCCACGAACCTCACCTAACACGATTCTATCCGGACGCATACGCAGTGCGTTTTTGACCAGATCGCGTACCGTCACTTCTCCGTTACCTTCCGTACTGGCATTGCGGGTCTCAAGCGGTACCCAATGTGGCTGCGCCAAGGACAGTTCGGCGGCATCTTCGATGGTCAGAATACGTTCGTCTTCACTGATGTGCCGACTCAGCGCATTCAGCAAGGTCGTTTTACCCGAACCTGTACCACCGGAGATTAAGATATTGCAGCGGCAGTAGGTCGCCAATGCGAGAAATTCCGCCATTTGCTCGGACAGGCTGTCGTTGTTAACCAGATTCGACAACATCAACTTGCTCGCAGGAAACTTACGGATCGAGATGCAGGTCCCATGCAGCGCCAGAGGTGGCGCGATCACATTGACGCGGCTGCCGTCTTTTAGGCGCGCATCCACCATCGGATTGGATTCATCGACCCGGCGACCAATCGCGTTTACGATCCGCTGGGCAACGTTGAGCACATGTTTGGCATCGCGGAAGCGGATGTCGGTTTTTTCTAGCTTGCCGCGTCGCTCGACGTAGATGGTTTCAGGGCCATTGACCAAGATATCAGACACGTCTGGGTCCTCGAGCAGTGGTTGAATGGGCCCGATGCCGACCATTTCATCGACCAGTTGCAAGCCTAAAACCGCCAGCTCCTGACGGTTATAGGGCAGCATTTTCCGTCCAGAAATGACATTGAGGGCGTCTTTGACACGCGGCAGCAGTTCATCACGGGACAAACTCGCGGCAATCGATGGGTCGACCAGTTCGTAAAACGCACTTTTGGCGTCATCCGTCATCGACAACAGTTCGTGACTGCGGCTCTTGTGGGTTAACACATCTTGCTTAAACATCGACTTACCCTTTCTGCTCCGCCGAAGCGGCACCCAGCACTTGCCCTAGTTGATGGATCTTTTTGCTGAATTTCGAACGCTCTGCCAACAGTGGCTTGCCTGCTCTTTCCGCTTTATCAAACGCTTTAGCGTCAAACGGCAGCTCAACGCTCAGTTCCAAACCCAATGCTTTGGTGATTTCTTGCTTAGGCACTCGACCTTTGGCATGACGACACAAGTTGCCGACCAAGATTTGTCGCTGGTGTTTCAGCGGCGCATTGGCTCGCAGCTTGGCCAGATAACGGAAACTGTTCAGGCTGTAATCGGTGACGAATATACAGTTGTCTGCCTGCTCGACGATCGCGGGCATCGCCGGGTGGTTAAGGTTTGGCACATCCACAATCACCGTTGCGTAGTGCTCCGCCAGAGCCTGAATGGTCTCCGCAGGTTGCAGTACGTTATCGTGTGGCAACTGGCTGTCCTGACCGTAAAACAGATGTAGACGCTTAGTGAGTTGCTGGCTACTGTGCGCAAGCAAGGTTTCGTCGATACGCTCAGCGTCGGCAATGATGTGTTCCAAATGCGGGTCGTAATCAGCGCCCAATAGGATCGGGTGTTGGCTGTGGAACAGGTCAAAATCAACCAAGGCAACAAACTGATGTTGTTGCTCGGCTAAGAAGTAACCCAAGTTCGCCGCGATGGTACTCGCGCCGCAGCCACCGGTACTGCCAAGCACGCAAATCACGCGCCCCTGACGCAATGGCTTGGCAACTTGGTGTCCTTGAAGGTGCAGTAAGCTCAATCGAATCGCATCAGCATCTAACGGCGTGGTGTGGTAATCGTTCACACCCGCGAACATTAGGCTCCGGTATAACGCAACTTCTTGTTTTTTACCCAATACAATCAGCTTCATCTGCGGCGGGCAATACTCCGCCAGTTTACGCAGCGCTGCTTCCAGTCCCAGACAGTCACCGCCGTCAACGATGAGTAAGTCAGGCGCACCCTGTTTGACACACCAAAGCCTGGCTGCTTCAATATCACCTTTGTTGACCTGAATGTCTTGCGTGGTCAAGTCACCTTTTAGGTGCTCAAGCACTTGTTGGCTATGGTTATCGAGAACAAACGCGACAACATTAAATACTCTTTCAGTCACGACTTACTCTCCTGTCACCGGCTGTCTTTCTGCCGATTTAAGCTGATTATTGAACAAGCGTTGTACCGCCCCGGTCGTCAGGGCGCTGTTATGCTCTTGATACTCTTCCCCGTGGCGCCATGTCGATTTGTTAACCACACTCAGGTAGTGATTACGCAGCTGCTGGCAAGCATGCGCCGAAACAGGTAACGCCTGGCGGTTGTAACGACAGGTATCTGGCACGAGCGCCACCTCAAGCTCAGCAGAGATCTGATTCTGCTTATCCGACTGATAAGTCATCTGCACTGGCAAATGAAGATATTCGGTCAACTGAGTGCGCAGTTTTTGTCGGGTCTGCAGATCCAAATTACCGCCTTGTAACGAGAGGTGAATGTGTCCCTGCTCTTCACGTTTATTCACTGGGCTCAGGATGTTTTTCAGGTCTAACTCTATTTGGGCTGCAGTGGTTTTAAATGAGGTTTTATCCTGAAAGGTTGCATGCGTGCCTGTTTCGTACGGACGCTGACAACCAACCACCAATAAAAGCGGCAATGTGCTCAAAGCTAATTTCGCGAATTTCATCATCATCCTTAATAGTTGTATCCATAGTTACCAAACAAACGCTGACTGGCGTCGTGGTCATCACCCATATCACGTAAGAACAAACGCTCGAATCGATTGGCAGGACGGAAGCGATCTAGCGGCGTAGTTAGTTCGCTCGGATCGCTGGTTGGCTCAACTAAGTGAGCAGTCGCGATGATGACTAACTCACTTTCCGAGTTCTTAAAGCTGTTGCTACTGAAAAGTGGTGCAAGGAAAGGGATTTCACCAAGAAACGGCAGCGCTTCGATTTTATGGTCTTGATAAGTTCTCACCAGACCTGCCAGCGCAAAGCTCTGGCCATCGGCCAACTCAATCGTTGTGGTGGCGCGGCGGCTTTCAATACCTGGAACTTCGACACCGGCAATAGAGACGCTGTGCTCACGACTTAACGTAGAGACTTCCGGCGCAACGGTGAGACTGATCTGTTTGTTACTCAGCACCGTCGGCGTCAGCTCCAAAGAAATACCAAAGCGCTTAAACTCGATACTCACACCGTCGTCACTGTTGTCGACAGGGAAAGGAAACTCGCCACCAGACATAAAGGTTGCTGCTTCACCCGATTTTGCCGTCAAGTTAGGTTCTGCCAACACGTTGACCAAACTGTCTTCAACCAAGGCATCAATGATGACATTTAAGCCATGCTGACCGTTCCCCGACGGCAAAGTATTGGAAGGAAATTTATTGCCCGGAGTAACCCCCAATGCCGCTTGCAGCGTGTCCCATGTCCCCCAACGCATATTGCCGATCGAGCTCCAGCGCAGGCCGAGTTGTTCGCTGGTCGAGCGTTCCATTTCAACAATACGCACAGAAATGTTCACTTGGGCACTGCCTGCCGTTTTAAGCTGGTTAACCACCAATGGGTAGACGCCCATGCCACCGCCCGGCTTGGCCATACCTTCACCGCGGCCGCCGCTACTACCACTTTCGCTCGTTGGCGCTGATAAAGTTTGTTCGTCTCCCTCTTGTAGCCCTTTAGCAAACCCCGACGCTATGCTAAGGATCTCGTGCGCCTGAAGTGCATTGGCCACTTCACCCATCGCGACGATAGCCCCTTTACTATGAGCAAACGTCACTTGGGCATCGGGAAACGCGTGTTGCACCGCTCGCTCCAGCTCAGACAGGTCGGCGGCAACCACTATTTTGTAGTGCGCCAGTGTTCGGGCATTGTCTCCGAGCACTAGGATGTCGGTTTCACCCAGCGCTTTACCAGACACCATTACGTGACGGTTAGAAGGCGCGTGAACCACCACCAAATTGGGGTCAGAAACAAAAATATCTTTCACATCATCGTTGACCGTGATCAGACGGTTTTGGTTGATAGTGAGATTCAGCGTATGACTTGCTGCTACCGCCCACGGCGAGACAGACAAAGCAAGCGATACGTACAGTATAAAATTTCGAAGCAAGGACATGATTTATCTCGTTGTGCTCTTTTCTTGGGTGCGGATATCTTCGCCACTGAAAATACGAATGGTGTGCTGAGGTTTACGATCCGGGTGATGGTTATCCGATAACTCTTCATCCCAAAGTGTGGCCATGGTTGACGTCGTCAATGACCGTTCGTCCTGCTGATAGCCGCGAAGGATCAGAGATAAATCCCCCAACGTCTTGGCTAACAACAAACGTTGCGCCCCTTCTGGAGTGACCTCAAAAGTGACCGGTAAGGTATCCCCCGATCCCATCGACACGTCGCTGTCATTTTGGTGTTTTGGGCCGCTGACAATATCTGTCAGGGTGTTATTGATCGCGAGCAGACGCGTATTTTCGAGAATCACGCTCGTTGCATGCTTGGTGATTTCGCCAAAACCTTTCTCTGATGCATGTTCATTTTCACTGGTTAAGATAACGTCAACGTAATTGCCCGGCCTCAGCAAGTCATAGTTCATGCCTGCTAAGCTCATCTCCAGCGTGACTCCACGCATGCCAGGTGCAAGCATAGCGGACATGTATTGACTCTGCTCTGGGCGGATAATGTCTGAGACGGCAAGCGATTGATGGGCTGCCAAGCTACGGGTTAGCAAGCTGCCTTTCAGTACATCGGGTTTGATAAAGCCTTCAAGAAACACGTCGTTAAGCTGCGTGTTGCTATCGGATGGCATTGGTGCCCAACGGAAATCTTCTGCTTTCAGTAATGCACCCGCTTGGATGGCGTATTTCGCGACTAAGATTTTTGGTACAACTGCTTTTTCTTTTACCGCCATTTCGGCTGGCTTATCTGTTTGGGGTGAGGTTGTACTCAGCCATGCCACCACCAGCATTGCGACCAAGGTCGCTCCTCCGAGTAGCACAAAAATTAACTTTTTCATGATGGGTATAAACTACATATAGTGAATAGTGGTGGTTGCTGCAATACATATAGCGACCGCATAAGGCACGGTGGTTTGCGGTTTTGCCACAATCACTCCCCTTAGCGCGAAGTAGTTAAACAGCAAATACGCGGCGCTTAATACTCCGCCTAACAAAGCCGTGTTTAATAACAACCAATACCATTGTTCCAAAGAGGCGTAGGCGCATACTGCCAATAACTTACTGTCTCCAGCCCCCAGCCAACGGTAGTGGAAAGCCACCACCCCAAAGACCACTATCGTGATTCCGACTAAAAGTGAGTGAAGAGAAAAAGGCGTGACAGTGGCGCAAACGATTAATAACAAGAGCAAAAATATATTGGGGACTTTACGCTGATAAACATCACTCAATGCAATAACAAGCAACAAGACTACCGTAATAATTTGCAACAAAAAATAATGATTACTCGCCACCCGACCCCATGTTCATACCATCAATGATCGTTTGAAACTTTTCCTTTAAAGCACTGATAAATAAGCCATCAGAACCAAATATCGCAAGTATCCCAGCCGCTAATCCAGCAGCGAGAATGCCATATTCAATCGCCGTTGCCCCTTCTTCATCGTGCATGTAACGTTCAATTAGTGACAAAAAACCATTCATACGATCAATTCCCTTATAAAAATCATTCAATTTTCTTTTGATGTGAGAATTATTATCAATACCGTTGTAAAAATCAATATCATTTATATAATAAATGCCAATTTACCGATAAAACATAGATTCATAGATCGTATAAATTAATTAATTTAGCATTAACCTCTTTATCTTCGCGAAATAACTGACGATTTTACGGTTCAACCAATAAGCACACTGTTGCACTAATTGCGTTATTTCTTGTTTGCTTTGATTTTCGTATAAAGGAATATTCATGCTCTTTAGACAGCTTGTTTTGTCTGCAACAATCGCTCTGGCGATCAGCGGCTGTAGTGACCAACCACCGGGCTCAGATCCAACTAAACCCAATGTGGATAACGGTTCTGGTGGCAATACCACCTCGGATTCAGATGCCAATCCAGGCACTCCTACTCAGCCAGACAGCGGTGGCAATGTCACACCACCAACCCTACCTACCAACCGGTCAAATCTGACTATTTCAGGGCCTGTCGTGGGCAGCCAGGAAACCGATACGTACGCATTTCAAGTCTGCTCTGGTCAGGTTTGCGAGAAGTGGCACAGTACGATGGAGGAAGGAGGGTTTGCATACAAATTTCAGTTGTCGCAATGGCCACTGGACCAAATCGTAACTGTAGAAGGCAGCAAGTTGACGGCAGTTTCTGCCAACGCAGATTCTGCCTCTAACAAAACGAATGTGGATGACAAGTCAACGTCGTATTTCAGAACCGAATTGGACACCCTGGCCAATATCCTAAAGATGGATAGTAATGATGACGGAGCCGTTAATGAGACAGAAGTCTCGACAATATCGCTCGATCCCGTGACCATGGCGTTCAACACCGTTGCGAAACACCTGCTTCAGGAAGAGTTAAGCCACTACAGCAACCTGCCTTATGCTGAACGATATGCAGAGGTACGCCACTACCTTTCAGAAAACAGCAAAACGAGCTTGATAGAGTTGAATGACGAGCAAAAGCAGAGTTTAGGTGATCATATAAATACGCTACGAGATGAAAGTTACAATCGGAGGTATTATGGCTCTTATACATTGCAACTGACACCTAAGCAGTGGGAGTCAGTCGGTGGTCACCCTGATGTGCCAAAGGATACACAGGTTGTCACGCTCAATACTGCGCAAATGAAGACGTTACACATCCGCGACAACGATCGAGAAGCCACCAACAAACAAGTTACTCTTAGTACGGCGCAGACATATTCTATACAAGGCAAGCTCGTCTATAACCAGCAACTTGTACTTGAACTCGCCGCTCTGTACGCACTGATGAGCAAACAAGATCCCATAAAACTCACCCTAAGTTCTTGGGCAATGCAAGAAGTTGACGAGCAGATTGATGCATTAAACCCAGGTTCCGGAGAGGCGACCACCTTTGAGGGCACGTATCGTGTTTCAGTCAATGCGGATATTCAACAACAACTTGGCGTATTTGATAGGGCTGATGGCAAAACGAGTACATTGCATTTTAGTGCCGATGTTATGCGCGAAGTGTACAAAAATTCACTGGAGGACAAAGCAGCTAACTACGTGTTCATCGTTGGGCCAATGCAGTGGCCAACCAGTGGTCACTCCATACCAGACGTCGGCGCACGTATCCTCTCTGAGCTCAGCACCCAACCTTCTCGCTCCCTGTTGCAGCACTATGAAGATCAATTCGGCCAAGTTGTGGGTTACCAAGAACTTGAAAACAGCCTTCCTGTAGAACTACAGAAACATTACCACCACCAGCACCAAGTTAATAAGCTGCTCCATGCAAACCATAAACACCCTCTGAAGCCAGCTATATTAGCTTTAGCACCAGAACGTTACTTGCGTATCAGTGGTCGCTTTCCTAAGGAGCTGGAGCAAGCATCATTGAAAGTTGTGCTTGGCAGTCGTCTTAATCCTGAAAAGGACGGATATTTTGACAATGGTCGCTATCCTGTCCGTCACCAACCACTCAGTCTCATCACCGACACTGACCATAGACGGAACTCTTTAGATCTGAGCGGGAACAATGGTTTTGTTACCACGATTGCACTACGTGATACTGATAATTTTTACTCTCGTTGCCGCCCTGGACGACCATATGAAGGTAAGTATAAGTACGAGTATACCGCAGACGAAATGCAGGACACGCTGACCATCCATATTCGCGACCAGAAAACAAAAGTAGAGTTACGTTCTGTTTTAGGTTCGTTTTGTGAACTTGCCAAACTGGATGAGCAAAAAGGTAACAACAACGGGATTCTGGAATATAAGGAACTGGAGCGTTTAAACGTCGGCTACGTCAGCACCGCTAGAGCCGCACTACTAATGAAAAGCTCTGCATCTAAGTACGGCAACATCAACTACTTGGCACCATGGAAGCATGAGCAACTAATCGAAACATTTCAACAAATGCCTCGTAAGCAAGTCGAGTTTTTAGCTTCATTTATCGCGTTGCAGGCGAAAGGTAGGCTATTCAACTCTACGATTGATTTGATTGAGCGCGGCAACTTATATGATGACTTACTGGCACTACTCAAAATTGACATGTCAGGCAAATACGGCTCCATCACCGACAACAACACTTACCCAGATGTCGAAACATTGCAAGAACGACTGTCATCAACTTATCCAATAGGTCAGGTGTTGCTCGAAAACCTAGACATCAATGTCTCTCACATCACCCAAAACATGCTCTCGCTGTTAAGTGATTCAGAAGTCGACGACTATTACTTTCCACACGGTACTCGCCCTGGTCGCTGGGTTACTGTCTACCCTAACAACTTATTGGACATGACTTGCCAAAATGTGATGCAAGACGATCAGTTGTTAGGATTGCGCATCGAAGGGAAAGGGAAAAACTCAAACGGACATTGGGTCACTATTGGTTGGGATTCACAGTTAGGTGCCAGTGGCTATACCCTTGGTTGGGATGAACAAAGCTTTAACCAAATTAGCGAAGCTCAGCATAACATTCCGACCAACAAGCAGAGAACGACCATTTCAGGGCTTAACCTAGATTCACGATATTACATTCGTGTACAAAGCAACATTGGAGCTCCAAGCGCAGTCATAGAGTATTCACCACGCCAAATTCATGTTGCCGACTCTAGGATAACCACTGGCGTTGATGGCGATGACAGTTCTCGCGGTAGAGACAGTACTTCTGCTTGCGACCCACTCAGCGGTAAGGCACAAAACAGCAACCATGACGGAATCTTAGGCGCTCGATACGTCAAACTAGATAACAAGGGCCAGCCGTTAGTTCGTCAAGATCTTACTTATACTCAGCGCGCGTTCACATGTGTGCTCGATGCACAAACAGGGCTCATTTGGGAAACCAAACACCAACGCAAAGAAAAAGATTCTTATAGCATCTATGACAACGATAATATGTTTGTGATGCAAGCTAAAGAAGGCGTTGACTCATTTAGCGCAACATGCACCATTCCAGGGCTAAATATCGTCTCCACTAACCCTGCACAATGCACGGTGGCTAACCAAATCAAATGGGTCAATAACGATAAACGCTGTGGTCTGGCTAACTGGCGACTACCAACGTTAACTGAGGCTTACGGTCTATTCGACTTCGGTAAAAGCAGAGCCAATAATATTGACAACCGATTCTTCCCACACCTCAACTTTCCAAGAGTTGATAATGATACGTTCCACGGTTTTTGGCTGGATACACAAAGCCTAGATCAACAACAACACAGAGCCTTAAGTCCGATTTGGTTGGACGCTCAATACCACTCTGATCACTCATACAACCCGTTGGTTCTAGTCAGTGATGGATTCAAGATCGAACAGTAAGAAGGAATCGAATGTGAAATATTTAAGTTTAGGCTTAGTGTTTGCTATGGCTGGCCCATGTATGGCCGATACGCTGCAGGTTTGCCTTCCTGACGCCGAGTTAAATCCACAGGGTCGCTTTAGCCATGAAATAATTAACACCGATGCTGGTGACTACAAAGTCGTCAATGATGCCGCGACAGGCTTGCAGTGGAGTTTCTGTTTTGTTGGTCAAACCCTTAGTGCCGATCAACAAAGCTGTGACGGTATTCCCCTAGTGCCTGAAAACCCGACGCCAGACGATCCTCAAACCCCTAACCAACGCAAACTATTAAGTGAAGCGGTAGAGGCGGAAAACCATCGTATCGATACGGTGAACCACTCATGGCATTTACCGAATACTAAGCAGTTGCTCAGTATCTATAATGAAGCGTGTTTCCCCGCTTATTACCCCGCTTTTAGCTACAAAATTGGCTTAACAGAAGATGAAATCAACACATTAGCTGACACTGAACGAGATTGGACGGGAGACAAGAGTGAGCAAAGTACCATTGATAGTTTTATTGCATATCGTCAAGGAAATGCATACCGAAGCCTAATTATTATGACAGACTCAGCGCTGCCTAGTTATTCTCAATACTACTACAGCGTATTGTTTAAACATATTGAAACACCACTTACTACTGCTGGTGTCGGGGCAAAGAAACACGGTATGTTACGACTGGTAAGAAATAAGCCGCTCTAAATTAACATCTGCTATCCGTCGTCTTGAGTAGAAGACGACGGATAGCGCAGTTCTAAAATGTCCGTAGCGCTAGACCCACTGCCCGGCAACAAAGCCCGAGCTCCAACACCACTGGAAGTTATAGCCGCCTAACCAACCCGTCACGTCCATGACTTCGCCGATGAAGAACAATCCTTTGATGCTTTTACACTCCATCGTTTTAGAAGATAGATAGTCAGTATCCACACCACCTAGTGTCACTTCCGCAGTTCGATAACCTTCAGTGCCATTCGGCGCTACATTCCAGTTTTCGAGATGCTCGACAATGTCAGCCAGTTCTTTGGAATTAAATTGCTTAAGCGGTTTATCGGTTAACTCTTTACGTTCAATCAACACTTCCACCAAGCGTTTTGGCAGTACTTTGGCTAGCGTATTCTTTAGTGATTGATTTGGGTGCTTCTCGCGGCTACGCTCCAGCAGAACAGCAACATCATCATTAGGCACCAGATTGATCGAAACCTTTTGCCCTGCTCGCCAAAATGAAGAAATCTGCAAAACAGAAGGACCTGACAAGCCTCGGTGAGTGAAAAGCAGCGCTTCTTTGAACATGGTGCCATCTTCAGCTGTGATTTCTGCCGGCACAGCAATACCAGACAGATCAGCAAAATCCTCTTTGTCTTCTTTGTGCAGAGTAAATGGCACTAAGCCTGCTGTGGTTGAGATGACAGGAAGACCGAACTGCTGTGCGACCTTATAGCCAAACGGCGTCGCACCCAGTTTGGGCATCGATAGACCGCCCGTCGCGATAACCAAAGAGTCACACTCAACCACTTCGGTACCTGCATGCAATCTAAAGCCAGTGTCCATTTTTTCGATAGAGTGGACATCACATTGATAACGCTGTTGAATATTTGGCATATCGCATTCTGCGAGTAACATTTTTACGATGTCTTTCGCCGTGAATGCATCCACACAGAACAGCTGCCCATGGTCACGCTCTTCAAACTCGATACCGTGCTTGCTGACCATAGCGATGAAATCCCAATTGGTGTATTGAGACAATGCAGATTTTACGAAATGAGGGTTTTGGCATAGGTAATTATTTGCCGACACGTCATAGTTCGTGAAGTTACAACGGCCACCGCCAGAAATAAGAATTTTACGGCCAGGTTTTTTCGCATGGTCGAGCACTAATACACTGCGGCCTCGCTTACCGGCTTCTGCAGCACACATCAAACCCGCAGCACCTGCGCCAATTACTACTACATCAAATTTCTTACTCATCGGTAACTCTTAGGCTCTATCCAAAATCCAAAACAATAAAAAAAGGATGTGCTCAATGCACATCCTTGCTTTGTTCGGGCGACATTCTACCGAGAAATGTTTACTGGGAAAAGCGCTTAAATTCCAAGCACCGAACGAAAAGCTTTACGTATCCGATTTATAGGATAAAAGCCGCAAGCAGCGTGACGCCAAGTAACGCTGTTGAAAGGACGAACAGCTCACGCACACGCTCACACTTACTTGTAAATACCTCATCATGGTGATGATGGTACTCTTTACTCTTGATGTAGTGGAATAAACGCACTTGTTTAGTGACATTTCCATGGGTAGTAAAAAAACCATTACCATCCACCTGCTGATACAACAACGGATGGGCTTCACGCATGATGTGAATTAAAGAACGAAGTGTGGTCAGATACCGGATCATATTAACTCCGGTTACTACCATTAGCGCAAATAAGATTGTGTCTCCACTGATCATCTTTTCCTCCCTACATCTTCAACAATGCTCAAGAGAAAAAGACGATCACTACTATGTCTTTTAATCGCTACTTATCGCGCTGGGAAACGCTTTATGCAGCTGGAGCATCCATGATTGAAGATGAACCTTCTTTCGCCATTTGTGCTAGATCTTTATCGATGAAGAACAACGCTTTACCATCTTCACCAACGAGTTCGATCTTATCTAAGATCCCTTTAAACAACTTCTCTTCTTCGTGCTGTTCAGCTACGTACCACTGTAGGAAGTTAAACGTTGAGTAATCTTGGCTTGTAAACGCTCCATGAGCCAACTTATTAATTTTTTCAGTGATCATTTGTTCATGTTCATAAGTCTCACGGAAAACATCACCCAAGCTTGCAAAATCATGCTTCGGAGCTTCAATCGCACCTAGAATTGGCATTGAGCCAGTTTCACTTACATAAGTGAATAGGCGTTGCATGTGCTCCATCTCTTCTACTGCGTGCTTACGTAGAAATTCAGCTGCGCCTTCAAAACCTTTGTCTTCACACCAAGCACTCATTTGTAAGTATAGATTGGATGAGAAAAATTCTAGATTAATTTGATCATTCAGTTGTTCGACCATAGTCTGAGACAGCATGTTAGCTCCTGTTTATATTCCTGCATTTCATACAACTATAACATGATTAACACATTAAGACTTTGTACCTACACTATTGATATGGGATCACTTTAGCAAAATTTATTGGAGGTTAGTGCTAATCTGAAACTATACCCAAGTGACTTCAAGATGCAGAAGTCAAAGGCTAAGCAATAGGTCAGTTCGAGGTTACTTGGGTATATGACCTTACAAGGAGATAGCAATATGAGTTACAAACACATACTTGTGGCAGTTGACCTGTCAGACGACAGTAAAGTGTTAATTAAGAAAGCCGTATCTCTGGCTAAACCTCTGGATGCGAAAGTCTCTTTCATTCACATCGATGTGAACTATGCCGAGCTCTACACCGGGCTTATTGATATCAACATGGCTGAAGCACAACACCAAGCCATGGAAGCCTCGCGTACTCAATTAGCGAATTTCACGGAATACGCAGAGTATCCGATCACCCATACTTTAGTCGGCAGTGGGGATTTAAGTAATGAGCTATGCGACACCATTCAGGACTTCGACATTGATTTGGTTGTTTGTGGTCATCATCAGGATTTCTGGAGTAAGATTTTGTCTGCGACACGACAGCTGATTAACCGCTCGCCAGTCGATATGCTGGTCATACCGCTAAAAGACTGATTGGCGCTTTGAGAAAACTTGGTTAGACTGCAGGCACATTTGTTATTGATAAAAGTTCTCATCCATGGCTTATCTATCTGCAGTCACCCTGCTCTGGGCATTTTCATTTAGCCTGATCGGTGTATATCTTGCCGGTCAGGTTGATTCTTGGTTTTCGGTATTTATGCGTGTGGCGCTCGCCAGCATCGTATTTGTTCCGTTTCTGAAATTCCGTGGCGTACCTAAATCCCTGATCGCCAAATTGATGATCGTTGGCGGCTTCCAGCTCGGTTTGATGTACTGCTTCTACTATCAGTCCTTCCTACTCCTTTCTGTACCAGAAGTTCTGCTGTTCACGGTATTCACACCTATCTACGTTACGCTGATTTACGATTTACTCAAAGGTCGCTTTTCGCCTTGGTATTTGGTCACGGCATTGATTGCTGTTTTGGGAGCGGCATGGATTAAGTTTGCAGGCATCAACGAAAACTTTCTATTAGGCTTTTTGGTCGTCCAAGGGGCTAACCTGTGTTTTGCCATCGGTCAGGTGGGTTACAAGTACATTATGGAAAGTGAGCCAGTCGACCTGCCACAGCATACTATATTTGGTTATTTCTACTTGGGTGCTCTGTGCGTCGCAACAGTCGCATTTGCATTAATGGGTAACCTAGACAAACTGCCTACCACCGCTACCCAGTGGGGCATTTTGACCTACCTTGGTTTGATTGCATCTGGCTTTGGTTACTTTGCATGGAATAAAGGCGCTACTCTAGTGAATGCCGGTGCGCTTGCTGTAATGAATAATGCGCTGGTTCCAGCAGGCTTGATTGTCAACATTGTAATTTGGAACCGCGACGTTGACATTACTCGCTTGGCCATTGGCGGTGCTATTATCATGTTCTCACTGTGGGTGAACGAGACTTGGGTGAAAAAACGCGTTGAGATGAGTTACGCAAATAAGTAACTTACGACAGACCATAAAAAACGCTCTCCACATGGAGAGCGTTTTTTATTGATTCGATTAATGCACTTTGGCCTGCAAGCTTTCACTCATGAGCGCTTGTGGCGTTGGCAACATAACTTCCAACTTGGCATTGCGTGCCTCTAACTTACGTTGGCGTTTGAGCAATTTTTGCTGCTTCTTGGCTAATTTAAGTAGCTTCTTCTGTTGCTTGTAATGCTTTTTAAGCGTCTTTTTGGCTTTCTTGAGCGCTTTTTTATCTGCTAAATCAAATAGGTCTGGCGCTTTAAGAGTGACCGAAGGTGCCACTTTAGCAGCCAGTTTTTTCTCTTTTACTCTTTCGACCACACGTTTAACAATCGCCGCTTTTTCTGCGCTTTGCTTTGGAGTTACCGCAATAGATTCTGCTGGAAGCGCTTCAGCCAGCAGACCACAGGCTTGCTGCTCGTGAAGTGGCTTATCTTGGCATGCTTGCGGCGGAATAGCCGCTGGCTTACACAAGGTATTTTTAGAAGCAGAAGAGCGCGCGCACGAGCGACAGACAAATTTTGGTGCTACCACCAACCGGTGGATATCACCAAGATTGGTCGCGATCTGTTTGCGATTCATTTTACATAAACGTTTAGCCATACGACGACTCCAAATAGCCAACTATTACTTCATTGATACATGAAATAATAATAATTCTTACTTAGATATACCGTCAGACTGCCGAATTAGCAAGTGGAAAATCTCGTTCGTTGTCACGAAAGAAAAGCTGGATCACAGCGCGAAAATTCGCGCTGTGAGCAGAAAGATTTGGGAGTCAGAAAGTTACGCCATAGAAGCTTTAACATAAACGTCGAAGCGGTTCTTTTTCGTTTCTATCGCCATGCTTGGTTTTTCGTCGTTAAGCCAATTGGCGTAATCCGGACGCTTCACCACGACACGCTTGGTAGCCAATGCCATTGCGGGCTCTAGCAAATCGTCCGCATCTAAATCAGCGCCAACCAAAGATTGGAATACGCGCATCTCTTTTTTCACTAGTGCGGATTTTTTTTTGTTTTCCGGATGTGGGTACATAGGGTCAAGGTAGACTACATCGGGTTTCACAAAATCAGTGTCTTGCGCCAGTTTTTCTAGTGCATCATGACTGGAAGCATGAATTAACGACATTCGCTCAGACACCCAGACGCCGATTTCTGGATCTTGTTTCGCACGAGCTAAGCCATCATCCAGCAAAGCGGCAACCACAGGATGGCGCTCTACCATCTGAACCTTGCAGCCCAGAGATGCCAGAACGAACGCATCTCGCCCTAAACCGGCTGTTCCATCCAGAACCGTTGGCGTTGCGCCTTTGTTTAAGCCAGCAGCTTTTGCGATTGCCTGACCTTTGCCGCCACCGAATTTACGACGATGCCCGACCGCTCCACCAATCAAATCGACAAAAATCGCGCCTAACTTAGGCTCATCCACTTTACGCAGCTCCAAGCGTTCGGCAGTCAGTACCAAAGCAAAGTCACTGTCATCAGAATGAGACAACTGCCAGCGAGCAGCAAGCTCATCAAGATGGGGCTGTTGAGACGGGTCTTCACAAATCAATTGCAGTTGCAAAAGGAGGCTCCAATAAAAAATCGCGGTAACTGGCGCTGAGTTTACCTCACTACTGGCTTTCTTGCAGTAACTGGGAAGCTGGTTAAAATAAACCCATAACAAAAACCATGGAACGAATCGTATGAATACGAGCATGCCGAAACTCGATGACCTCGATCGCGCAATTTTAAAAACCCTGATGGCCGATGCCAGAACGCCTTATGCGGAAATGGCAAAGCAGTTCGATGTCAGCCCCGCCACGATTCACGTGCGGATTGAAAAAATGAAATCAGCAGACATCATTGAGGGCACCGAGGTGATCGTCAACACCAAGAAGCTTGGCTACGACGTGTGTTGTTTTATCGGTATCAACCTTAATGCAGCTCGTGACTACCACTCAGCACTAGAGAAACTCAACGCGCTAGACGAAGTGGTTGAAGCTTACTACACCACAGGGGCATACAATATTTTCGTCAAACTGATGTGTAAGTCGATTGAGGAACTGCAATTTGTCCTTATCGATAAGCTACAGGCGATTGATGAAGTTCAGTCCACAGAGACGTTAATCTCGCTGCAAAACCCGATCAACCGCAACGTAAATCCTTAATTAACATTAATATTTCCGCACAAAAAAGGCCAACCTAGTGGTTGGCCTGAATGTTAGTTTTTGCGTTTACGCGGCAATACCTGAGTGACGCAAAAGCGCATCAATTTGTGGTTCACGACCACGGAAGCGTTTAAACAGCTCCATCGGCTCTTCACTGCCGCCCATCTCAAGGATGTTGTTCAGGAAGCTTTGGCCCGTGTCTTGGTTAAAGATGCCTTCTTCTTCAAAACGTGAAAATGCATCCGAAGACAGCACTTCTGCCCACAGGTAGCTGTAGTAGCCTGCGCTGTAACCACCAGCAAAGATGTGCGCAAAACTGTGTGAGAAACGCGCCCACTCTACCGCAGGAACAACCGCCACTTTCTGCTTCACTTCCGCTAAGGTTTCCAGCAAACGAGCACCCACTTCCGGATCGTATTCTGTATGTAGCGTGAAGTCGAACAGACCGAACTCAAGCTGACGTAGAATGCCCATCGCCGACTGGAAGTTCTTCGCCGCCAGCATCTTATCCAGCATCGCTTTTGGTAGTGGTTCACCCGTTTCGTAATGACCAGAAATAAATGCCAGCGCTTCTTCTTCCCAACACCAGTTCTCCAGGAATTGGCTAGGCAACTCAACGGCATCCCAAGGCACACCGTTGATGCCAGATACCGCACCAGTGTCCACTTGCGTCAACATGTGGTGAATACCATGACCAAATTCGTGGAATAACGTCACGACTTCATTGTGAGTAAACAGTGCTGGCTTATCGCCAACCGGACGGTTGAAGTTACAAGTCAGGTAAGCGACTGGCGTTTGCAGTTCGCCAGACAGCGTAATGCGACGGCCACGGCAATCATCCATCCAAGCGCCGCCACGTTTGTGTTCACGCGCGTAAAGGTCAAGGTAGAAGCTGCCACGTAGTGTGCCTTGTGCATCGAAGATATCGAAGAAGCGAACCGATTCATGCCAGCTATCCACACCTTCACGTTCTTCGACTTTCATACCAAACACACGGTTTAGCACTTCAAACAGACCACTTACGACCTTAGATTCTGGGAAGTAAGGACGCAGCTCTTCATCTGAGATTTGGAACAGGTGCTGTTTTTGTTTCTCACTGTAGTACGGGATGTCCCACACGTTTAGCTCTTCAACACCAAACTCACTTTTCGTGAATTGGCGAAGCTCTTCCACCTCACGCTCACCTTGTGGTTTAGCACGAGTGGCCAAATCGTTCAGGAAGCCTAACACCTGCTCTGGTGTTTCTGCCATTTTGGTTGCCAGCGACTTCTCACTAAAGGTGTTGAACCCCAACATACGTGCAACTTCATGGCGCAGTTTCAGCTGCTCAGAAATGATTTCGGTGTTATCCCACTGGCCTGCATTTGGACCACGATCCGACGCACGAGTCACGTACGCTTCGTACACTTCTCTGCGCAGTTCCTGATTGTCACAGTAGGTCATCACAGGCAGGTAAGATGGAATATCCAGCGTGATCAGGTAGCCTTCGAGCTCTTTCGCTTCTGCCGCGGCTTTAGCGGCTGCCAATGCAGACTCCGGCATGCCTGCTAAGTCATTTTCATCGCTAATATGCTTGGTCCAGCCCATGGTCGCATCTAGCACGTTGTTAGAGAATTTAGAGCTCAGCTCCGACATACGCTTGCTGATTTCACCGTAGCGGTGCTGCTCATCCGATGGCAGGCCAATACCGGAGAGTTCAAAATCGCGCAGTGCATCGGTAATGGTTTTTTGCTGGGCACGAGTCAGTGTGGCAAATTCGTCGCTGGCTTTGATCGCTTTGTACGCTTCGTACAGGCCTTTGTGTTGACCCACCCAAGTGCCGTATTCCGACAAGATTGGCAGACAACTTTCGTACGCTTCACGCAGTGCTTCGCTGTTTACCACTGAATTCATGTGGCTAACAGGTGACCAGATACGGCTTAAACGGTCATCCGTTTCTTCCATCGGCGCAATAATGCTGTCCCAAGTTGGGTGCGTCTTTTCTTTTAGCACCTCTTCAACTTTGGCGCGGCAATCCGCTATCGCCTGCTCCACCGCAGGTTTGATATGTTCTGGTTTAATTTGCGAAAACGGAGGCAGATCCGTAAACGTAAGAAGTGGATTAGACATGAATAATTCCTTTTGTGTTTTGGCTTTGTGACTACCTATAAAATAGGTCAGCTCAAGGTACAGGAAAGCCAACAACATGGATGGAGAGATATCCGTTCTCTTTCTCTATGCAGCGATAACCTCTTGGGTCAACGAGAGCGACTCTGTCCTTGAGCGTAGTTATGCCTAAATGAGGCTTACTCTATAGGAGTATCGCCTATTGGAGTTCGCACTCTCATTTAGGTTCAATATGTTTAGTAAGTATGGGTGACTTAAAGAAATTTCAATAGTGATGAAATTAATAATTGAGCAATACCGAATGGATGTTCTGCATCTTTAAGGTTGTTGGGTATAATACCTCCAACATTGCAAAATTTATTGCATCTGAAATCACAGACCACACTCAGTTACAGAGTGTTTCGAGAGTTTAATTTGTTAAGTTACCGCCACAGCTTCCACGCTGGCAACCATGCTGACGTGGTCAAACACATTGTTCAAAGCCTTATTCTTGATTCGCTAAAACAGAAAGATAAGCCATTCGTTTACCACGATACCCACTCGGGTGTGGGCCGTTACGATCTGACTCATGAGTGGTCTGAAAAAACGGGCGAATACAAACAAGGCATCGCTCGAATTTGGGATAACCCGAACATTCCTGAAGACATTAAGAGCTACATCGAGTCCATCAAAGCACTGAACAATGGTGAGAAGCTACGTTACTACCCGGGTTCACCTCGCGTGGCACGTGCCCAAATCCGCGAGCAAGACCGCATGGTCTTAACAGAGCTACACCCTGCGGATCACCCTCTTTTGGAGCAAGAATTCCATCGCGATCGTCAGGTAAGCATCTACAAAGAAGATGGCTTTCAGCGCCTTAAAGCAAGCTTACCGCCGCAAGAACGTCGTGGCTTGGTGCTGATTGACCCGCCGTATGAGCTCGCCAAAGAGTATCGCGATGTAGTGCGAGCTATTCACCAGAGTCACAAGCGTTGGGCGACTGGCATCTACGCTATCTGGTATCCGGTGGTTAACCGCATCGACATTGATGACATGATCGAAGGATTGGAAGCGCTAGGTATTCGTAAGATTCTGCAAATTGAACTTGGCGTCTCTCCTGACACCAATGAGCGCGGCATGACTGCCTCGGGCATGATCGTGATTAACCCGCCATGGAAACTGGAAAACCAGATGAAAGAGATTCTGCCGTTCCTGCAAGAAGCCATTGCGCCTGCGACTGGTCACTGGAAAGTCGACTGGATTGTGCCAGAGTAAGCGACTCTACTCAAAAACCTCTCAGCGCAACGACGACCTCGTTGCGCTTGTCTTTTCCTCCTCGCAACGCATAAATCCTCGTTTTTGTGCCTCTCATCGCTATTTGTCATAAGCATTGTCACTTTTTCCCATTTAGGTATTGGTCAGATTCGATTTATCATAGGCAGACTTCTTAACAAAATGTTGCGGCGATATTGAGTTAACATCTCATCACCCCAATGTATTTGTTAACCAGAAATTCATACGCTCTTGGAGAAAGTAATGGCGACTCATTTTGACTATATCTGTATCGGTGGCGGCAGTGGCGGCATCGCATCTGCAAATCGTGCAGCCATGTACGGCGCGAAAGTAGCGCTAATTGAAGCACAAGACCTTGGCGGCACCTGTGTCAACGTAGGTTGTGTACCAAAGAAAGTGATGTGGCATGGCGCGCAAATCGCAGAAGCAATGAACCTGTACGCGGAAGATTACGGGTTTGATGTCGACGTGAAAGGTTTCGACTGGAGCAAGCTGGTAGAGAGTCGTCAGGCGTACATTGGTCGTATTCACCAATCTTACGACCGCGTATTGGGCAACAACAAAGTCAACGTCATCAAAGGCTTTGCTAAGTTTGTTGACGAGAAAACGGTGGAAGTAAACGGTGAACACTACACCGCCGATCATATCCTGATCGCCGTTGGTGGTCGTCCAACTATCCCTAATATTCCGGGCGCTGAATACGGCATCGATTCAAACGGCTTCTTCGATCTGGCTGAGCAACCAAAACGCGTAGCGGTTGTTGGTGCAGGCTACATCGCGGTTGAAATCGCGGGCGTACTACACGCACTAGGTACGGAAACGCACCTGTTCGTACGTAAAGAGTCACCACTGCGTAGCTTCGATCCAATGATCATCGAGACATTGGTTGAAGTCATGGACGCTGAAGGTCCAAAACTACACACCCACTCAGTACCAAAAGAAATCATTAAAGAAGCAGATGGCACTCTGACTCTGCATTTGGAAAATGGTGAAAGCCAAAACGTTGACCAGCTCATCTGGGCAATTGGTCGTCACCCAACAACAGACGCCATCAACCTGGCTTCAACTGGCGTTGCTACCACCGACAAAGGCTACATCAAGGTAGACGAATACCAAGAAACCAACGTGAAAGGCATCTACTGTGTAGGTGACATCATGGAAGGTGGTATTGAGCTAACACCAGTCGCGGTTAAAGCGGGTCGCCAGCTTTCTGAGCGTCTGTTTAACAACAAACCAAACGCGAAGATGGATTACGACCTAGTACCAACCGTGGTATTCAGCCACCCACCAATTGGCACCATCGGTCTGACTGAGCCAGAAGCGATTGCGAAGTTCGGCGAAGACAACGTGAAAGTCTACACTTCAGGCTTCACCGCAATGTACACCGCAGTCACTAAGCACCGTCAACCATGTAAGATGAAGTTAGTATGTGCTGGCGAAGACGAGACTGTGGTTGGTCTGCACGGTATCGGCTTCACGGTAGACGAAATGATTCAAGGTTTCGGCGTAGCAATGAAGATGGGGGCAACTAAAGCAGACTTCGACTCTGTTGTCGCTATCCACCCAACGGGCTCAGAAGAGTTCGTTACAATGAGGTAGTGTAAAGCATGAGGCAGTCTAAAAGCCTCGTGTATCACCTGTTCCTTATACCATTACCCCCGAGCAAGCTCGGGGGTAATTAGTTAGAACGTTAGCTCTTAAATAGGCGTTAATCTGAGAGCCTCTCTATTCTTCCGCTTTAACATGCCCTTCGGTTAAATGAACAAAGTCGAGCAAGTCCTCACCTGTAATCACATACGCTTGCCCAAACCCTTTTACATAACGGCCCGAGTCTGGTACCAAACGGTAAAGGTTAAAGTCACCAAGCTGGCTTAAATTATCAATAATTTCACCAAAACGAGCTTGTAAAGCAGCGATGCCCAGCTCCCAACCTTGGGTTTGCTTTTCAACCAGTTCCGCACGAGTATCAAACGTAAGTCGTTTACGTGCGTAGATGTTTTTACATTCGCTTTCGTCCTCGATCATTAAAATCGAAACATTGCGATTGGTTTTTAAATTTTTTCCATGAGCGGCAATGTCACTCACAAGGATGTAATACGCTTTGCTATCAAAAGCGAAAGGCGCGTAAGTAGAGTTCGGGCAGCTCGCTTCATTAATGGTTGCCAGTTGTAAGGTTTTTCGGGAGTCACGGAATTCGCGAACCTCAGTCTCTAAATGCCCTTGTAGTCGTTCACGACGCACTTTTTCTCGTTGAGTATTTTCTTGTGACTGACTTGCTGTTTTCACGCGGCAAACTCCTTTTTGATTTGCATAAACGCTTCTACCTGGTGTGGGAAAAGTTGCCGTTTTTTATCTCTTCCTAGATACGCTTTAAAAACACAATTACCTTCCACATTAAAGAAGCCAATATAGTGACTTTCCATACCACGGAATGACGTACTAACAAATGCGATATGTTCCACTAGATCCAAACGCAAATGACCATGTAGTTCACCCTCTCTGCCCATCAAATTATAGTAACCGTGTGCTTCTTTGCCTTTAGGGAACTTAGCTTTGGTTTCAAATATTGAACCGAAGGAGTGAACAATCGTAGTCACGATCCCCCATTCCGGTAACTGTTCTAAAATGGCTTGAGCATGTTCGCCAGCAACGCGTGTGACCATCTCTTCAGGTAATGCAAACGTAATCGCTCCTTCATTCAAACCCAGTTGTTGAGACATACTTGATACCGGGGTTGTTGCATCTTCCAACAGTGCGGCGGCTACTTTTTGTTTTACTTCTGCTTCAGAACAAGTGGTGTACATGTTTATTCCTAATTACTTCTCGATATTCAATAACACTCAAAGGAGTAATGAATACTCAATTGATAAATTTCAATACAAAACCACCCGGCATAATAACCGTCACAAATATAAACACAAATAACATTCAGTATCATTATATTTCAATTATAACGAACTTAAGAAGTTGATTAATCGGAAAGAGAAAATAGTAAAGCGTCGTTATGTTTGCAGATTCAGCTAATACTGTCGTGGTTTAATGATCCCGGACAGCCGCCATGGCAGAGAAAGAGTGGTTTTGAGAGAAAGAGCTTGTCGAGGAGAGGTTTGATAAAAAGGGCCACTCAAGGCCCTTTTCATATTACCAATACACCGCTGAGGGAGTGATAGAACGAAGCTCGCTTATGATTTAACCGCACGAACCAGCTCAGCGAGACCGTCCCAGTCGCCATTGTCCATCAATGTCGTTGGCACCATCCAGGTACCACCACACGCGATAACTGACTTAAGTGCTAGGTAATCTTCTACGTTAGCAGGGCTTACGCCGCCTGTTGGCATGAAGTTGACTGGGTAAACTGCCGTGAGAGCTTTTAGCATGTTCACACCACCAGATGGCTCTGCGGGGAAAAACTTCAGAGTACGCAAGCCCATTTCCATTGCCTGCTCAACCAAGCTTGGGTTGTTCACACCCGGTACAATCGCAATATTACGCTGCTGACAGTATTTCACTGTAGTTGGGTTAAAGCCCGGGCTGACGATGAAATCTACACCTGCATCGATAGCAATATCCACTTGCTCTGTCGTTAGCACAGTGCCCGCTCCAATCAACAATTCCGGATAAGCTTCACGCATTATACGGATCGATTCTGCCGCAGCTTCAGTGCGGAAAGTCACTTCGGCACATGGAAGGCCGTTCTCTACTAATACTTTCGCCAGAGGAAGCGCGTGAGCTGCATCGTTAATAGCGATCACTGGGACGATTTTGATTTCTTTTAATCGTTGTTCAAGTGTTGTCATGGGTAACCTCTAAAGAATAAAGCGTAAGGTTGCTACGATAATAGACGCAATAATGAGTTTATTGCTCGCCAATCACTTCACACACATCACATTCAGTAACGAGGTGCCCGTCAATTGGTTAGGCTCGCGATCGGTAAACAAACCTTTCTTGCCTTTACCCCAGTACGGGAGTTGCAGTGGCCAGCTATTCTTTTCCATCAAACCAGAGGCTCTTAGCGTCTTAAACTCTTCAGACGTTGCCAACGACATGTCTAATTGCAGGCATACCTGTGCTGCGTTTTTATAGTTTAGGCGGTTCCACGGTTTGCCATATTCCATGTAAAACTGGTTATGATTCTCTATCAGATATGGCACGACATAAGTTTTGCCCTGAAGTGCAGTTTTTAAGCGAACAACAATGCCATCTTGGTTGGAGATTCTGTTTTCTGGCTGAGCTCTAGCGATAGGTCTCGCGTTAACTTGTTTAGCTGCGGCAGGCTTTGGTTGAGAAGTCGTGGTTGAAGGTTTAAATGCATCGGTGTGAGGTCGAACATTCGGAGCCGATGCGGCTGGTGTTGTCCCAACCATTGGCTTCGTCACTGTCTTGGTTGGTTTCGAAGCTGAGGAGCCCCCCTTCCCAACCACACGAATAAACGCTTCTCTGTAACTCGGTAAGGTTTTTACTCCACGCAAATCAGCCACGGCTTTCGCGGGGTCCTTGTACGGACCAATCAGACAGCGATAACCGCTAGGTTCTGCTTTCATCCAAACATCGGTGGTGATTTGATTATAGAGGGGCTTTGATTTGGCAAGTGACATCGGTTTTGGCAACAAACCACATTGAATCCAATAGAAATCACTGCCACCCTGCGGCACTTTCTTTCCCCATACCCCTTTGCCAATAGGGCAGGTTTGTTCAAGTCTTGGCAACGCTTTGTCGCTGGCCTGAGTCGCCTGACAAAGAAATTCATCAGCCAACACAGCTGAAGAAAACTGGGCGCAACCTAAGACCAAACCTAGGCTGAGGCTTAATTGGATACGTCGAGATGAGTGTTGTGCCTTCTTCAATTCCATACGCTTCACTCTAAACTAGTGGGTAAGGTCATTATGGCGGAAGACCGCCAAAAATCGGTGAACAAGGAATAACTAGCAAAAAAAGAGCCGGAAATTCATCCGGCTCTTAGTTTAGGAAGGAATTAAGCGTATTAACAACACCTAATGTCTAGATTCTTAACCTTTATACAGTTTCGGGTTAAATACATCACGTAACCAGTCACCCAATAGGTTGATAACCAGTACCAATGTAACCAACACAATACCTGGGAAAGCGGTAATCCACCAAGCGCCAGAGAAGATGTAGTTAAAGCCGATACTGATCAGCGCACCTAGAGACGGCTGATCAACTGGTAGACCTAAGCCAAGGAATGACAGCGCCGCTTCCGACATGATTGCGTTTGCTACCTGAACTGTCGAAATAACCAAGATTGGCGACAGACAGTTAGGCAAAATATGACGGAACATAATACGTGGCGCTTTAAAGCCCATCACGCGTGCCGCTTCTACGTATTCTTTTTTCTTCTCAGCCAGAACAGATGCGCGGATAGTACGTGCATACTGTGGCCATTCAGCCACGCCGATGATAACCACCAGCATGACCACCGCATATTGACTATAGAAGTCACTACCAAAGCTGGCTTTGAAAATCGCCGAAACAATGATGGCTACCATCATAGTTGAGAACGAAAGCTGAACATCAGCAAAACGCATTAGGAAGCTGTCGATACGGCCGCCAAAGTAACCAGCAGACAGGCCAATGATGATCCCTAGAATCAACTGTAGACCAACAGCCAGAAAACCGATGGTCAGGGATAAGCGAGAGCCATAAAGGATTGTCGATAAAATGTCACGACCTTGCTCATCGGTACCCAAAACAAAGCGTTCATCGCCGTCTTCCATCCACGATGGTGGCAATTCCGAGTCCATAATGTCGATAGACGTTAGGTCATACGGATCGGTTGGTGCCAGAATTGGCGCAGCAAGTGCCAACACCAAGAACACCATAAATACCGTGAAACTCGCCATCGCGACTTTGTCGCGCTTAAAGTAGTACAAGAAATCCGAGTTTTTAAAACGCTCCCATGCAGAAGGAGCTGCCGCTGCATTTGATTGGCTCATGATTAAGCTCCTTTTCCAGTTAGGTTCACAGTTGGGTTGATGATACCGTACAGTAAATCAACGATGGTATTGGTTACCACGAAGATCAGACCAACAAAGATAACGTAGGCAGTGATTAGCGGTGTATCTACACGGTTAATCGCCTCTAGGAAAAGGAAACCCGTACCCGGCCATTGGAATACAGTTTCGGTTAGGATGGTGTATGCCACCATTGTACCAATTTGCACACCACCAACCGTCAAGACTGGCAGCATGGTATTTTTTAGTGCATGTTGGTAATAAATCTTTTGTAAGTTCAAGCCTTTCGCTTTTGCGAACTTGATGTACTCAGAGCTCAATACTTCCAGCATTTCTGAACGAACCAGACGAATGAACAGAGGCAGCATGATAGAAGCCAGCGCAATACATGGCAGGATCAGGTGCTTGATACCATCAAGGGTAAAGAAGCCCGATTCCCAGCCTAGCAGATTCGATGTTTCACCCCGTCCGTAGGAAGGCAACCAGCCGAGCTCAATGGAGAAGACGTACATCAGCATGATTGCAGTCAGGAAAACTGGAATCGAAATGCCGACACTACTCATCGCCATGACAAATTTGGTAAAGATACTTTTCGGGTGAATTGCGGAATACACCCCAAGTGGTATTGAGAAAGCAATAATGATGAGCGTCGCGCCAAACACGAGCTCGAGTGTTGCAACCAGCTTATCAAGAATAACCTCAACCGCTGGGCGCTTGAAAAAGTATGATGTACCTAAATCACCTTGCAGTGCATTACCAACAAAGCGAGTGTACTTTGTGATAAAGGGATCGTTCAGGCCTAGTTCATCACGCAGCGCTTGACGCTCCGAGTCCGAAACCGACTGACCTACAAGCTCACGCAGCGGGTCACCCAGGTTGTCCTGAATGGCAAACGCCACCAAACTGATCACAAACATCACTATCAGTGCCTGAAACAGGCGCTTGACCAGAAACGAAAACATTCCTTGCCCCTTAACTATCCATAGATCTCTAAATTTAGAGAGAAAATTCAGTCTGTAAACCAGCTCAATCCGACTGAAATAAAACTGAGCCTGCTATCGAGCCCCACAATAATTCACTTGTCATAGGGCTCATTCAGGAGGGAACGAATTCCCTCCTGATAACTACTCAATGTGATTATTCAACCACAAGGTCGCCAAAGTAAGGCATAACCATTGGGTTCACGATGTCTACTGCTTTCACGTTAGACTTCGCGCCCCATGCTTCACTTTGCCAGTGTAGCGGTACAAATGCTGCGTCGTTGTAAAGCGTTGCTTCTACACCTTGTAGCATTTCTGCACGTTTCGCAGGATCCGTTTCAACGTTAGCCGCTTCAACTACTTTGTCCATTTCTGGGTTTGAGTAGTGACCACAGTTGTACTGACCACGACCAGTTTCTTCGTTACGAGTCATGGTTAGGAATTCGTTGAAGTTCGCAGAATCTTCTGTGTCTGAGTGCCAGCCAATCATCAACATGTCTGCTGAACATAAATCAAACTCAGGCCAGTATTGCGCTTTAGGCATTGTCTTCAGATCGACCTTGATACCGATCTTAGACAACATAGCCGCCGCAGCTTGTGCTACTTTCGCATCGTTCACGTAACGGTTGTTTGGCGCAATCATGGTTAGCGTCAAGCCGTCTTCGTAGCCCGCTTCTTTCATCAGCTCTTTCGCTTTTTTCAGATCGTAGCGAGGTACCAATTTTTCGTTATGACCAACGTAACCTACTGGGCTTTGCTGACCTGCAGCCGTTGCGAAGCCTTTCATGATTTTCTTCACGATGCCTTCGTTGTTGATTGCATGCACAATCGCCTGACGAACGCGAACATCTTTCAGCGCTTCGTTGCTGTTTTGGTTCATTTGTAGCGTGATGATACGAGTACCAGGCAGAGTTACCAGATCGATACCTTCAGCATCTTTCACACGTTGGTGATCGTTTGGCGCTACTGGGTGAATCATATCTACGCCGCCAGAAAGTAGTGCTGCAACACGAGTCGCATCTTCTTTGATTGGTACTAGGGTTAGCTTATCAACGTTGCCTTTTGACTCTTTGTCCCAGTAATCTTTGAAGCGTTCAAATTCTACTTTTACGCCCTGTTCACGTGATGTCACGATGAATGGACCTGTACCAGAAACGTGAGTTGATGCAAATGAGTTACCGTGCTTCACTAGCTCAGATTTGTCTTTGCCATCTTCAGTCTTACCAGTATAGAACTTGCTGTCCATCGGGAAGATGTACGTAGCCGTTTGCAGCACAAGTGGGTAAGGACCTTTAGTCACAAGATCAAAGGTGTTGTCATCAACTTTAACGATTTTTTCGTACGGTTCGAAGATAGATTTAAAGTCTGGAGAGTTTTGCAGACGCTCAAATGTCCATACAACGTCATCTGCAGTCATTGTGTTGCCAGAGTGGAACTTCACACCTTCACGCAGTTTGAAACGTACGGTTGTATCGTTAATACGCTCCCAGCTTTCTGCCAGGCGAGGCTCAAAGTCCATTTCCTGAGTGAAACGAACCAGTGGGTCAAATACCATGTGTGACATTTGCAGTGTACCACCAGATAGCTGCTCGTGCGGGTCAAGCGATACCGGGTCAGCAGCGTAGCCAACTTTAATGTCTGCTGCCAACGAGTTAAAACTTAGTCCCGCAGCGATTAGCGCCACTGCTAATTTGCTTTTCATGGTTTTCATTTGCATAACTCCTTCATGCTGGGATCAAAGTCCCTTGTTTTTGTGTTTGCGTCTGTTGTTATTTCAAGATCAGCCAAGCGAAAAACTTGGTTTATGCCGATTTAATCTCTTCTCTTAGTCCGGTAAATTCTGGCATTAGAGAGATCAGTTTCTTACTGTATTCATGCTGAGGAGCGGTAAACAGCTGCTCAGTTGGTGCCACTTCAAGTAGCGTACCCATCTGCATTACACCAACTCGATCACACATCTGACGAATTACCGGTAAGTCGTGACTGATAAATAACATAGTCAAGTTCAGCTCACTTTGCAGATCTTTCAGCAAGTTGAGAATCTGTGCCTGTACCGAAACATCCAACGCTGATGTTGGTTCGTCACAGATCAAAAGGCGAGGTCGGGTTGCCAGTGCACGCGCAATAGAGATACGCTGACGCTGACCACCTGAGAATTCATGTGGATACTTAAGACCAGCCATACGCCCCAAACCAACGTGATCAAGCAAGTCATTCACGATTTGACGTGTTTCTGTTTCGTTTTTAGTCAGCTTATGGAAACGAATAGGCTCAGCAATGATATCCGCTACCTTCATACGAGGGTTCATCGACGTATAAGGGTTCTGGAATACCATCTGCATTTGACGGCGAACTGGGCGACGCTCTTTTTCTGACTTCATTGCTGTCAGATCGAGGCCTTCAAATTTCACCTGACCAGAGTTTGGTTCATACAAGCCCGCAATCACGCGTGCGATTGTCGACTTACCAGAGCCAGATTCACCCACCAGACCAAATGTCTCACCTTCATGGACTTCAAAGCTGACATTATTCGACGCTTGTACGTACTCACGGCGGTTTTCAAACAGAGAGTCTTTGGTCACGAATCTTAAGTTTACGTTTTTCACGTCCAACAACGGGCCAGTGTACTCACGTTGATCCTGACTTTGTCCTAACCAGTGGTTCTTAATGTCTAACGACTTCATTTCTGTCGCTTCTTCGATGTAACTCACCAGAGGGAAGCGATCGAGCTTTCTGTCGGAGCGAGGAACCGCTGAGATCAAGCTGCGAGTGTATGGGTGGTCTGGGTTACCCAGCACTTTTGCTGTTGGGCCAAATTCAACAAGGTCACCACGGTACATGACTGCCACACGGTCAGTGACGTTTGAAACCACCCCCATATCGTGCGTCACCAGCATACAACCGACGTTGTTCTTGACGCACAATTCACGAATCAGCTGGAGGATTTGGTCTTGGATTGAGACGTCCAATGCCGTCGTCGGCTCATCCGCAATGATCAGATCAGGTTCACCAGCCAGAGCGATGGCAATAACCACACGCTGGCGCATACCACCTGAGAATTGGTGAGGATATTGTTTGAGACGGTTTTCCGGTTGAGGAATGCCCACTTGCTGCATCAGAGAAAGTGCACGTTGATACGCTTCTTCATCCGACACTTTCATGTTGGCATGAATGGTTTCTTTAAGCTGCTGCTCAACCGTAAACAAAGGGTTAAGAGAGGTCATTGGGTCTTGGAAAATAAAGCCTATCTTCGAACCACGAACCTTACGCATCGCTTCCGGAGATAAACCGGAAATCTTTTCACCATCCAGAAATACATCGCCACTAGCAACGCGACCCGGAGGACTAAGCAAATCAATAACAGCGTTACCAACGGTGGATTTACCCGCACCTGATTCGCCGACAACACCCACAATCTCGCCACGTTCAATTTGGAACGAAAGAGATTTCACGGCTGCGTGAACACCGTGTCGGGATGGATATTCAATACGAAGGTTTTTCACTTCTAATAGTGACATTTCAGACCTCTACTACCTTGTCTGTGTGGTATTGAATGACGCCCACCCAGGGCGTCATTCATCACCTGAATGAATCCGTTCAAATTCAGAATAATACTCTGAAATTTCAATGCGGACACAATGTGGCAAAAATCACACAAAAAAGCAACAATTAAAGTATATTCCGCCATAAAAATGTTAATTAAACGCACATTTGGCGAATAAAAATGCATTAACAAGTATTTAACCTCTTTCATATCGACCTATTTTTGTGCGCCATGCACCAATAAAAGCAGGAAAATGCTCTAAGTTTATGCAAAAAATCAACATCAGATATAGCCACATTATTCACAGGAAATGCTTAACATTTAGCAAACAATATCTGGCATGAAATCGTTATCTTAGGCATAAAGTTTCATCTAAAAATAGTTGAGAAAGATAAAAAACCAAGCCTCAACAGCGCCAGGTTGAAGTAAAACGTGAGCGGTTCTGCAAAAAAGATTGATATTCTATTTTAGGTCAGTTGTTCGGTTCTGGTGGCCAAACGTACAACGATTGGCACTGAAAATCGTCTACTAAGGTTTGAGTTGATTTAGATCAGCAGGCTCTATCATGCTCTGGTATTAAGGCTTTACGATACTAGTAAGCATGAGATAATAGATTGAATAAAAGCCCCAGTAGTAAAGTTGTAAATGATAGGAGCCCCTGTGCTTAAAGCGATTTTTTTTGATATGGACGAGACTTTATGTGGCACATCTCAGGCCGATAAGGTAGCAGGGCAAGAGTTTGCAACTTGGATGCAAGAAACCTATCCTCAGCTAGCGGATTCTAATGCCTTCTTACAGCGCTACTTACAAGGCGTGTATAAAAAGCTAAATGCAGAGTTTCCCCAGCTTGTGGTCTTGCTACCGGATGAAAATGCATTCCGTTGTGGCCTGATAAAAACCATACTCGCAGAGCAAGGTATCGAAATAAGTGCAGAACAGGCCCAACAAGCCCAAAGCTTTTTTGATTCAGCACGCATGAATGCCTTTTCCTTCCTACCAGGGGTAAAGGAGATGCTGGTTGAGCTGCGCCAACACTACACTCTCGTCGTGATCACTAACGGCCCAATCTTCTCTCAACATCCGAAATTAGCCGCGACAAACATGAGTGAGTGGGTCGATCACATTATTGTCGGTGGCGAAGAGCCAGAAGAAAAACCAGCTGCAAGCATCTTCCACAAGGCTCTAAAGCTAGCAGATGCTAAACCAGAAGAAGCTCTTCACATCGGTGACTCCTTAGCAGCAGACATTGCAGGTGCTAACGATATGGGTATTCTTAGCGTTTGGGTTAACCCAAAAGGTACCGATAATCCGACGGATATTGAACCTGACTACGAAGTAAAAGACACTGTAGAGCTAAAAGAAATCCTCAAAACGCTCGCCCAATAAAATACAGATTGGATTGCAGAAACACAAAACCCCAGCCACTGCGCTGGGGTTTGTTTTATCTGCTAAAAAAGCTTTTGGGTTACTGGTGGTCAAAAGCACTTTGGCCTGACAGTTAAGACTTTTTGAATGATGGTCGATGAAGAGGGATTTGATACGTTCGAGTCTTCGGCGACTGGGCGTCCAGCCCCCGACCTTTTTCAATCAATGCATAAAACCCAGCATGCAAAAAGGCCCCTATATTTCTGTTGCGGACGGCTAGTCGAGGCCTTCGAATGGTGGCCGGTGAAGAGCGAGAATCTGAACGTCAGGCGAACCCCCGACCCTCTGGTCCGCTATATTTCAAAGAATGAGATGCGCGACCAAGCTGCGCTAGTCACGAGCTAAAGACGTAAAAAAGCCCCGATATTTCTATCGGGACTTTCGAATGGTGGTCGATGAAGAGGGGTTCGATCGGACTGGCGCTCCAGCCCCCGGCCCTTTGCAAACAATGACTAAACTCAGAATGCAAAAAAGCCTCAACATTTCTGTCGAGGCTTTCGAATGGTGGTCGGTGAAGAGGGATTCGAACCCCCGACCCTCTGGTCCCAAACCAGATGCG
>JAAEZQ010000041.1 GCA_018222805.1 Vibrionaceae bacterium | reverse complement strand
TGCTCAGCAAGCTGGCTACTTTCAATTGTGGCCAAGTGAAATCGCAGAGCAATTTCATTATGTCTCTGGCCTGAGCCAGTTCATTACCGAAACCATTCATCGAGATGAAAAGCTCGCTCAGGACTTGCCTGAGATTATGGCGGAGCCTAGTCGCCAAGACTCCTACCGAACAAGACTGGCAGCACTATTGGCAGATTGTCAGGATGAGATGTCAGGTCATCGCGTATTACGTCAGTTCCGTAATCGCGAGATGGTTTATATTGCGTGGAAGGATTTTCTTCATGCCTGGACTCTGGAAGAGTCATTGCGTCATTTATCTCAATTGGCTGAGGCGCTGATCTTCGAAACTTACCAATGGCAATATCAGGCTTGCTGTAAAGAGTGGGGGACACCAACCAATGCTGAAGGTGAAGCACAGCCGATGTTGGTTATTGGTATGGGTAAGCTTGGTGGTGGCGAGCTGAACTTCTCTTCTGATATTGACCTGATTTTTACCTATCCAGAAAACGGCGAAACTCAGGGTGCTCGCCGCAGCATTGCCAATGCACAGTTCTTTACCCGTCTTGGTCAGCGAATTATCAAAGCACTCGACCAGCAGACCTTTGATGGTTTCTGCTACCGCGTTGACATGCGTTTACGTCCATTTGGTGAAAGTGGTCCACTGGTAATGAGCTATGCGGCACTGGAAGATTATTATCAGGAGCAAGGCCGGGACTGGGAACGCTACGCAATGGTCAAGGCTCGTGTGATGGGGTGTGAAATGTATCCCCAGTACCAAGAGCTGCGCAAGATGCTGCGTCCATTTGTGTTTCGACGTTACATCGACTTCAGTGCGATTCAGTCCTTACGCCGTATGAAGTCGATGATCAGCAGCGAAGTGCGTCGTCGTGGGTTGAATAACAACATCAAGCTTGGTGCGGGCGGCATTCGTGAAATTGAGTTTATCGCTCAGGTATTCCAGCTGATCCGAGGTGGACGGGAGCCCTCTTTGCGTAATCGAGGCTTGCTGGAAACCCTGCAAGGCATTGAAGAACTTACTTTGTTGACGTCGCAAGAAGTTCAAAACCTGGAAGCGGCATATAAGTATTTGCGCCAATTAGAGAACTTACTGCAAGCCATGGCGGATAAGCAGACTCAGACACTGCCAGACTGCGACATTGAGCGTGTGAAACTGGCGACCGCGATGCAATGCGATTCTTGGGAGCAGTTGAACACTCGTATTCAGCAGCACATGGGTAATGTTCATCAAGTGTTTGATTCGCTGATTGGCGATGATGATGAAGACGAAGGCAGTAGTGTCGCGCGCCATTTCCATGAATTGTGGGATATGGCGAAAAAGCAAGATGTGATTGAACATATCCTGCAACAAGATATTCAGATGGAAGATTATGCATCCTGCGCGAAAAGCATTATTGAGTTCAAGCAAGATCTTGCTAAGAAAACATTGGGTCCTCGCGGGCGAGAAGTGCTCACCAGACTAATGCCTAAAGTGTTCGATGCTGTATTCGCTCACCCCGATGCGCAATTTGGTTTACCAAGAGTACTGCACTTGTTGCACAAGATCTGTACTCGAACCACTTACTTAGAGCTTTTAGACGAACACCCGGCAGCGCTGGTGCAACTCGTGAGACTTTGTACAGCGAGTCCGATGATTTCTGAGCAGTTGTCACGCTATCCAATCTTGCTTGATGAACTGATTGACCCGCAGCAGCTGTACAATCCTATACCTTTAGAAAGCTATCGAGTTGAGTTGCGCGATTTTCTGGCGCGAATTCCAGAAGACGACATGGAACAGCAGATGGAAGCACTGCGCCAGTTCAAGCAAATTTGTATTCTGCGTATTGCTGCCGCAGACATTGCTGGTGCTTTGCCCGTAATGAAAGTGAGTGACCACTTAACTTATCTGGCAGAAGCCATCGTAGAAGCGGTTGTCAGTCAGGCTTGGTTGCAGGTATCAGAAAAGTACGGCGAACCTACCCATGTCAAAGACCGTGCAGGCAGAGGCTTTGCGGTTATTGGCTATGGCAAAGTTGGCGGTTGGGAGCTGGGTTACAACTCTGATTTGGATATTGTGTTTATGCATGACTGTCCGGTCAACGTGTACACTGACGGTAAGAAAGAAATTGATGGCCGCCAGTTCTATCTTCGCTTAGCGCAGCGCATCATCCATATTTTCTCCACCCGCACCGCATCAGGGATTCTGTATGAAGTGGATACTCGCTTACGCCCGTCGGGTGCCTCGGGGTTACTTGTGAGTCCAACTGACGCCTTTGACGAATATCAGCATCAGGAAGCCTGGACTTGGGAACACCAAGCTTTGGTTCGTGCGCGAATGATCTATGGTGATGAGCCGCTAGCCATTGCTTTCCATAACACTAGACATGATGTGCTGTGTAAAGCGCGAGAGCAAGAGACGCTCAAAAAAGAGGTGGTCGAGATGCGCGAGAAAATGCGCGATCATCTTGGCGGAAAAAAAGCCGGGCGTTTTATGCTTAAACAAGATGTTGGAGGAATTACCGACATTGAGTTCCTTGCTCAGTATCTGGTGCTCAACTACAGCCATACTAAACCTAAACTAACGCGTTGGTGTGATAACGTACGTATTTTTGAAACGCTTATAGCGCAAGGGGTGATGGACGAAGACCAAGCGATGCAGCTGATAAGCGCCTATACCTCAATGCGGAACGAGATACATCACAGAAACCTACTCAACCTAGACGCAGATGTTGTCGAGGACAAATTTGTCGCTGAAAGAGAGTGGGTGACGCAGGCATGGAATCAGTGGTTCAGTTAAGGCGAAATATTTAGCCACGACAAGGGCTGTGGTAAACTCTGCACGATTTAATTTTTGGAGACCAATAATGAAACCAATTCTACCTGATTACAACAGCGCTGGTG
The DNA here is from genome assembly GCA_018222805.1 of Vibrionaceae bacterium. Taxonomy (GTDB): domain Bacteria; phylum Pseudomonadota; class Gammaproteobacteria; order Enterobacterales; family Vibrionaceae; genus Vibrio. Next base: position 25,004 of record JAAEZQ010000041.1, on the reverse strand, counting down.
TGCTTATCATCGGTGATGTCATGCTAGATCGTTACTGGTATGGCCCAACTGGACGTATCTCACCTGAAGCGCCAGTCCCTGTTGTAAAAGTAGAAAACAATGAAGAGCGTCCGGGCGGTGCTGCAAACGTTGCGATGAACATCGCGTCATTGGGTGGTCATGCTCACATTGTTGGTCTGACTGGTATGGATGAACCCGCAAAAGTTCTGACAGAAACTCTAAACTCGCTCAAAGTAAAATGCGACTTTGTGGCGTTGCCAGAGTACCCAACGATCACCAAGCTACGCGTAATGAGCCGCGGTCAGCAGTTGATCCGTCTGGATTTCGAAGACAAGTTCGAAAATACCGATGCAGAACCCGTGCTCACGCGTATGGACGCCGCTCTGCCTAATGTTAAAGCGGTGATCATGTCAGATTACGCCAAAGGATCGCTTGAGCATGTTCAGGAATACATTCAGAAAGCGCGTGCAGCAAACGTTCCTGTCTTTATCGATCCAAAAGGTGCGGACTTTGAACGCTACCGTGGTGCGACTCTTCTGACGCCAAACATGAAAGAGTTTGAAGATGTTGTCGGCAAAGTGAAATCAGATCAAGAACTGGTGGAAAAAGCCTTGGCACTTGTGGAAGAGTTTGACTTTGAAGCACTACTGGTTACCCGCAGTGAACATGGTATGACCTTGATTCGTCGTGGCCAGGAACCGTTCCACCTGCCAACACAAGCAAAAGAAGTTTATGATGTAACTGGTGCAGGCGATACGGTTATTTCTGTATTAGCGGCCTCATTCGCTGCGGGCAAATCTTTCGAAGAAGCGTGTGCCTTGGCAAATGCAGCTGCTGGTGTTGTTGTTGGCAAACTGGGTACATCGACCCTGTCAGAAATCGAATTAGCTGAAGCGGTACATGGCAGTAAAGATACTGACTTTGGTGTGATTTCAGAAAACGCACTGATCGCAGCGGTGAAAAAAGCGCGCGCTAAAGGCGAGAAGGTTGTGATGACCAATGGTTGCTTTGATATTCTTCACGCAGGTCATGTGTCTTACCTTAACCATGCAGCTGAACTGGGCGATCGCCTTATCGTTGCGGTGAATACCGATGAGTCAGTTAAGCGCCTTAAAGGTCCTGGCCGTCCAGTGAATCCTACTGATCGTCGTATGGCTGTATTGGCTGGTTTGGGGGCGGTTGATTGGGTTGTGCCATTTAGTGAAGATACGCCGCAGCGTCTGATCTCAGAGGTTCTGCCAAGCTTGTTGGTGAAAGGTGGCGACTATAAACCAGAAGAGATTGCGGGTGGTAAAGAAGTGATTGCCGCTGGTGGGGAAGTCCGTGTACTTAACTTTGAAGACGGTTGTTCAACCAGTGAAATCATCAACGCGATTAAAGGTGGTAAAGGGTAAGTCTTTTATCATCTCAATGAAATCGTAATGAAAAGGCTGCCTGTGGGTGGCCTTTTTTGCACCGGCCTGCGATGCCTATTTTTACGTTTGTTTTTTGCAGGTAATAAAAAACGCCAGTTGTTTATTCTCAACTGGCGTTTTGCGTGTCTTGTTAACTGATTAGTTTACGGCTTTCAGACCAGCATCGATATTTAAGATATCTTGCTCACTCAGTGTGCCTACCGCCTGACGCAGTTGCAGACCACTGATAATGTAGTCGTATCGAGCATTAGATAGGTTACGGTTTGCATCGTATAAACGGCGAGTCGCGTCAAGTACGTCAACAATCGTACGAGTACCTACATCAAAACCTGCTTCAGTCGCTTCTAAAGCTGATTTCGCTGATACCACCGACTGCTCGTAAGCTTTCAATGCACCGATCGATGCGTTGATGTTGTTGTTTTGAGCGCGAACATCTTTCACTACGCTGCGGTACTGAGCTTCAAGATCTTCACTTGCTGCAACATAAGCATACTCGGCTTGTTTAGTTTGCGACGTGACGTTACCACCCGTGTATAAAGGCAGCGCTAGGTTAACGCCGATATTGAAGTTATCAGTGGTGTAATCGCGATCACTGTGAGAAGTATCACCGTAGTTGTAACCGCCATCTAACGACAGCGTTGGCAGGTGACCTGAACTTGCCAGAGAAATGTTGTCACGAGCGATATCCTGTGAAATACGAGAAGACAGCAAGCTTAGGTTTTTCTCTTTTGCGACTTCAATTAGTTCTTCAGCAGGGCTATCCGAGCGGCTTGCAGAGAAACGAGCGGTATCTAGCACATCTAGGTTTTTATGTTCTTGACCTGTTATTTCACGCAATGATTCGTAGCTGTTGATCAGGTCGTTTTCTGCTAATACTTCATCAGCAAGCACAGCATCATATTGAGCTTGTGCATCATGTACGTCGGTGATTGCAGAAAGGCCGACTTCAAAGCGTTGTTTGGTTTGCTCAAGTTGACGGCCAACTGCGGCTTTTTCTGCACGAACAAACACAAGGTTATCTTTAGCTCGTAGTACTTCAAAGTAAGCCTGCGATACACGAAGGATCAAGCTTTGTTGCGTAGCGGCATAAGTCGCGTCGGCCTGACGAGCGGTCTTCTCTGCGGTGTCTAATGAGATCCAAGACGCGCGGTTGTACAATTCTTGTGAAAAATTAATGCCAGCAGTTAGAGCATTGGAGTCATTGGATACATCAGCACTAGAATCATATTCAAGATCGCCACGAGTGAGGTTGTAACCCGCAGTTAAATTGATTTGTGGTAGAAGAGCACTACGGCTTGAAGTGATTGCTTCGAAAGCTTGGTCACGCTGCGCTGCTACGCTAAGCAATTGTGGGTCATTCTGTTTTGCTAAGTCATAGATGTCAGCTAATGAGTCTGCATAAGCCGATGCACTTATGCTACCTAGCGCTGCACTGATAAATAGTGGAAGCAATTTTTTCATTTTCTATTCCCGCGGTCAATATATTGGTTAATTCTCAGTAGTTTAACCCAATTTGGACGATATTTACTCAAAACTTTCCATTTTTTACACGTAATTATCCAGTTGTGCAATAAAAATTTGTATAATACTTAAAATAAATTATAACAATTATACAAAAAGTTGAGCCAAGTCCTTTGAGCTAATGATTAACAATGAGTACACTACAAGATTCACTCAGAGAGGTGTTTAATGCAACAGTGTGACAAGCGACAAGACGAGTTTACTTCGCAAGATGTGGAAATCATCTCCAAAGAAACCTTATTCAAAGGCTTCTTTAAAATGGTGAAGTACCGTTTCAAACACCGGCTTTTTGCTGGTGGCTGGAGTAATGTTGTCGAGCGAGAAATGTTCGAACGTGGACACGCTGCGGCGATGTTGCCTTATGATCCAATACAGGATCAGGTCGTTATCATTGAACAAATACGCGTTGGTGCATTAGAACATGATCATCCTTGGCAGCTTGAAATTGTTGCTGGCATGATTGATCGGGATGAGTCCGTAGAAGATGTGATCCGCCGAGAAGCTCAAGAAGAGGCCGGTCTTGGTGTTGAGCGTGTTATACCGGTGTCTTCCTACTACCCCTCTTCGGGCGGGTGCTCAGAAAAGTTGGATATTTTTGTCGGAGAAGTCGATGCTTCTAAAGCGCACGGCATTCATGGTTTAGACTATGAAGATGAAGATATTCGCGTTCACGTCATCAGCCGTGAAGAAGCATATCAATGGGTGAAAGATGGAAAACTTGAAAATGCTGCCTCAATTATTGCAGTACAGTGGTTGCAATTAAACCATTTAGAGTTGAAGTCACAATGGGGGAGCCCTCTAATGGTGGAGAAAAAGTAATGGCGCAGGTAGCTGAAAAACAGCGATATCATGTTGATTTGGCGGGTCTAATGAGAACCTATGAGACCAATTACGCTAAATTAAATGCCTTACTGCCTGTATCTGCCGAGGTTGGTGACGTGCGCTGCTATCAAGCTGCGCATATGGTTTATCAACTGACCGTGAATGAAGTCACAAAATACACCACAGTTGTTGAGATATGTCAGAGTGATGAAACACCAGTGTTTCCTTTACCGACGATGTCTGTCAGGCTTTATCACGATGCAAGAGTAGCGGAAGTGTGCTCAAGCGGAGACTTCTCTCGCATTAAAGCTAAATATGATTATCCCAACGACAAATTGATGCAAAGAGATGAAAAGCATCAACTAAACACGTTCCTTGGTGAATGGCTGACGTTTTGTTTAAGAAGTGGAATCAGTAGAACACCACTTGCCTTCAATTGCTAGTCGCGTCATTAAAGGAAAATAACAAATAACAATATAGTGGACGAATCAGGTTTTCATTTTGCAATCATCTAGTGACAGCATCAAACTTTTACAAATCACGGATACTCATCTGTTTGACGCCGATGAGGGAAGTTTGCTGAGCGTAAAAACTGCCGACAGCTTTTCTGCTGTGGTTGATGAGGTTTTACGCCGTAAAGTGGGGTTTGATTACATTTTAGCGACCGGGGATATTTCGCAAGATCATAGTGCGGGATCTTATCAACGATTCGCAGCAGGTATTGCGCCGCTCAAGAAAGATTGTTTCTGGCTGCCGGGCAATCATGATTACAAACCCAATATGGGAAGTGTGCTTCCATCAGAGCAAATCAAGACCACGGAACATGTGTTGCTTGGGGACAAGTGGCAAGTGATCCTGCTTGATTCGCAAGTCGTCGGTGTCCCACATGGTCGTTTAAGCGATCAGCAGTTGGCATTGCTTGAAGATAAATTAGTCGAGTATCCTGAGCGTTATACGCTGGTATTATTGCATCACCACCCACTTCTTGTTGGTAGCGCGTGGCTAGACCAACACACTTTGAAAGATGCAGAAGCATTTTGGCAGATTGTCGAGCGTTTTGATGGTGTTAAAGGGGTTTTGTGCGGTCATGTTCATCAAGATATGAATGTGCTTAATCAAGGTGTTCGAGTAATGGCAACACCTTCTACGTGTGTGCAATTCAAGCCTAACTCAGATGACTTTGCGCTAGATACCACTTCACCTGGCTGGCGAGAGTTAGAACTGCATGCGAGTGGTGAGATTACGACCCAAGTCAATCGACTGCCAGAAGGTCAGTTCCAACCCGATTTCTCCTCGAACGGATACTAATCCTGCCCGAACATTATGTTCGGGCTTTCTTTTATGTGAGACTTTTATGACGAAACCTTCTCTATTACTGTATATCCACGGTTTTAATAGCTCACCACTCTCAATGAAAGCGAATCTGATGAGAGAGTATTGTCAGCAGCATCGTCCGGACATTAAAGTGATCATTCCGCAGTTGCCATGTTTTCCTCAACTGGCCGCTCAACTCTTATTGGAGACCGTCGAGCAGTATCAAAACGATTACCGAATCGGATTAGTAGGCAGTTCGTTAGGGGGCTTTATGTCCACTTGGTTGAACAGTCAATTTGGGTTCAAAGCGGTGGTTGTTAATCCGGCCGTCAAACCTTATGAGTTGTTAGTCGATTATTTGGGTGAACAAACTAACCCATACACGAACGAAACTTATACACTTGAAACTTGCCATATTGACGAGTTGAAAGCTCTTGATGTACAAAGCATCGCATCGCCAGATTCGTTTTGGCTACTACAGCAAACCGAAGACGAGGTTCTAGACTATCGCCAGGCGGTAAGTAAGTTTGCACAATCGAAGCAAACGGTAGAACAAGGCGGTGATCACAGTTTTGTAGGTTTTGAGCGTTATCCTGCAAAGATTATCGAATTTCTAGAACTGTAATCGATAGGAACGATTGGAATACGCTCATAGTTTTTGCTGATATATCCAACCGTTGCTTGACATAGGCGGTTTGCTTTCCGACTATATTTTGCTGAAAGATCTTAAGGGTCACAGACTCTGGCTGCTTTGTTATGTATCAGATTTAAAAAAATTTAAAGATACTAACAGGGTGGCTTTTTCGTTTCCTGAGTAAACACATTCTGATTCGTGTTTTTCAGGTAACAAATAAACTTTGAGAACAATTCCGTATTATGACTGAACAATATAATGCTGGGGCCATTGAAGTACTGAATGGCTTAGAGCCAGTACGTCGCCGACCTGGGATGTATACGGATACAGCGCGCCCGAACCACCTGGGCCAAGAAGTTATCGATAACAGTGTCGATGAAGCGCTAGCCGGACATGCCTCTAAAGTACAAGTCATCCTACATGCTGACCAATCACTGGAAGTGATCGATGATGGTCGAGGCATGCCTGTTGATATCCACCCAGAAGAGAAAGTCTCTGGTGTTGAGCTGATCTTATGTAAGCTTCACGCGGGTGGTAAATTCTCGAACAAAAACTACCAGTTCTCCGGTGGTCTTCACGGTGTTGGTATTTCGGTAGTAAACGCGCTGTCTAAGCGTGTTGAAGTAACGGTTCGTCGCGATGGCCAAGTCTATGAGATTGCGTTTGAGCATGGTGATAAAGTCTCTGATCTTACCGTAACAGGCACATGTGGCCGCCGTAATCGTGGTACCAGCGTGCACTTTTGGCCAGAAGCGAAGTACTTTGATTCTGCAAACTTCTCTGTGACGCGCTTGGTCAATAACCTACGTGCGAAGGCGGTACTTTGCCCGGGCTTAGAAATTACCTTTACTGATAAGGTTAATAACAAAGACTATAAGTGGCACTATGAAGACGGCCTGAAAGACTATCTGGTTGAAGGTGTTAAAGGCTACACGGTTCTGCCAGAAGACCCCTTTACTGGTGAATTCTCAGCAGAAACTGAAGCGGCAAACTGGGCGGTGATTTGGCAGCCAGAAGGCGGCGAGATGATCACTGAAAGTTACGTCAACCTGATCCCTACTGCTCAGGGCGGTACACACGTAAACGGCCTGCGCCAAGGTTTGTTGGACGCAATGCGCGAGTTCTGCGAATTCCGCAACTTGTTGCCTCGTGGCGTCAAACTGACTGGTGATGATGTTTTCGACCGCTGTTCATACGTGCTATCGGTGAAGATTCAAGATCCGCAATTTGCCGGTCAAACCAAAGAGCGTCTTTCATCTCGTCAAACGGCTGCATTCGTATCAGGCGTGGTGAAAGATGCCTTCAGCCTATGGTTGAACGAAAAGCCGCAACTGGCAGAACAATTGGCTGAAGTTTGTATTGCTAACGCGCATCGTCGTATGCGTGCAAGCAAAAAAGTCGTGCGTAAGAAAGTCGCGTCAGGCCCAGCTTTGCCAGGTAAATTGACCGACTGTTCTGTGCAAGACTTAAATCGCACAGAAATCTTCTTTGTCGAGGGGGACTCGGCGGGCGGTTCTGCAAAACAGGCGCGTGACCGTGAGTTCCAAGCGGTGATGCCGCTACGCGGTAAGATTCTGAATACTTGGGAAGTGTCTGCTGACCAAGTTCTGGCGTCTCAAGAAGTGCACGACATCTCTGTTGCGTTAGGTATCGACCCTGATAACGACAACCTAGACGGTCTGCGTTACGGTAAGATCTGTATTCTTGCCGATGCGGACTCGGATGGTCTTCATATCGCGACGCTGCTGTGTGCACTGTTCACTCGTCACTTCCGTGCACTGGTTGAAGCGGGTCATATCTACGTTGCCATGCCGCCACTGTATCGCATCGACTGTGGTAAAGAAGTGTTCTACGCACTCGATGACGATGAAAAAGATGGCGTTCTAGAGCGTTTGTCGAAGAAGAAAGCCAAAATCAACGTACAGCGATTCAAAGGATTGGGTGAGATGAACCCATTACAGCTGCGTGAAACCACCATGGATCCGAATACGCGTCGTCTGGTTCAGTTAACCATTGACGACTCTGCGGCGACCATGGAAATGATGGACATGTTGCTTGGTAAGAAGCGTGCAGATGACCGTCGCTCTTGGCTACAAAACAACGGCGATTTGGCAGAGGTTTAACGAATGTCTACAGAAATTACTTACGATGGCGTTGAACAGTTGCCAATGCGCAAGTTCACCGAAGACGCTTATCTGAACTACTCGATGTACGTCATTATGGACCGAGCTTTGCCATACATTGGCGATGGTTTGAAGCCGGTTCAACGACGTATCATTTACGCGATGTCGGAGCTAGGTCTCTCGGCATCAGCAAAATACAAAAAATCAGCACGTACTGTTGGTGACGTGTTGGGTAAATACCATCCACACGGTGACTCTGCGTGTTACGAAGCGATGGTATTGATGGCGCAGCCGTTCTCTTACCGTTATCCACTGGTTGATGGTCAGGGTAACTGGGGTGCGCCGGATGATCCAAAATCCTTCGCTGCGATGCGTTATACCGAAGCAAAATTGTCTAAGTTTGCTGAAGTACTACTGGGCGAATTAGGTCAGGGTACGGTCGAATGGCAACCTAACTTTGATGGCACGATGAAAGAGCCGCAAATGTTGCCTGCACGTTTGCCTCATATCCTGCTTAACGGCGTAACGGGTATCGCGGTTGGTATGGCGACTGATATTCCTCCGCATAACGTACGTGAGGTAGCTGACGCAACAATCCATCTGATCGATAACCCTAAAGCGGAACTGCCGGACGTAATGCAGTACGTCAAAGGTCCGGATTACCCAACGGAAGCTGAGATCATTTCACCACAAGCGGAAATTGAAAAGATCTATCGCAACGGACGCGGCAGCATTAAGATGCGAGCAGTCTGGCATAAAGAAGGCTCAGAAATCGTCATTACGTCGATTCCACATCAAGTGTCTGGTGCTAAGCTACTTGAGCAGATCGCGAACCAAATGCGTGCGAAGAAGCTACCAATGGTCGAAGATCTTCGTGATGAATCGGACCACGAGAATCCAACTCGTATCGTTATCGTTCCTCGTTCTAACCGAGTCGATTGTGATATGTTGATGAATCACTTGTTCGCTTCTACTGATCTTGAGCGAAGCTACCGCGTTAACCTGAACATGATTGGTCTGGATAACCGTCCTCAAGTGAAAGGTCTGGTTCAGATTCTATCGGAGTGGATTGAGTTCCGCCGCACTACGGTTCGCCGTCGTTTACAGCATCGTTTAGATAAAGTGATGGCTCGCTTGCACGTCTTAGAAGGTTTGTTAGTCGCTTACCTGAATCTGGATGAAGTCATTGAGATCATCCGTACTGAAGACGATCCAAAAGCCGTGCTGATGGAACGCTTCGGTATCACTGACATTCAAGCTGACGCGATTCTGGATACCAAACTTCGTCACCTTGCCAAGCTGGAAGAGATGAAGATCCGTGGTGAGCAAGAAGAACTGGAAAAAGAGCGTGAGAAGCTAGAGCAACTATTAGGCTCTGAACGTCGTCTGAATACTCTTCTTAAGAAAGAGATCAAAGCGGATGCAGAAAAGTACGGTGACGACCGTCGTTCACCACTGGTGGAACGTGCCGAAGCGAAAGCACTGACTGAGCGTGATCTGGTACCAAGTGAACCGATTACGGTTGTCTTGTCGGAAAAAGGCTGGATTCGCCATGCTAAAGGCCACGAGGTTGAAGCGGAAGGCTTGAACTACAAGTCTGGCGATAAATATCTGGCGCATGCTCGAGGCAAGAGTAACCAACCTGCCGTCTTCCTTGGCAGTGATGGTCGAAGCTACTCGCTTGAATCGCACTCGTTGCCATCTGCGCGTAGCCAAGGTGAGCCAATCACCGGTCGCCTGAACATCACCGCAGGTAGCAGCATTCGTCAAGTTATTATGGGTGAAGAAGATCAGCTATGGCTGGTGGGGTCTGACGCGGGTTACGGCTTTGTATGTAAAGGCTCTGACTTATTGTCGAAGAACCGCAGCGGTAAAGCTCTGGTGACCTTACCGGCGAATTCTGAAGTGATGACGCCAAAAGAGGTTGAAGATTTAGACTCTGATGAAATTCTGGCGATCACTAACCAAGGACGTATGTTGTTGTTCCCAATTAAAGACCTGCCGCAATTGGCGAAAGGTAAGGGGAATAAGATCATCAACATTCCTGCTGCGAAAGCGAAAGAGCGTGAAGAAGTCTTGTCACATCTGATGGCTCTACCACAGGGAGCCTCTCTGACGCTTTACGCTGGTAAGCGAAAGCTGGGCTTAAAACCAACCGACTTGGATAACTTCCGTGGTGAGCGTGGTCGTCGAGGCAGTCTGCTGCCAAGAGGGTTACAGCGAGTGACACGAATCGAAGTTGAGCTCGGCGAGTCGAGCTGCACTGAAGAATCGAGTGAAAGCGAATAGAAATATAAACAAAAATCCCAGCCAATGGCTGGGATTTTTTATGCTTCTTGTTTATCTTCGGCAATAGTGACTTTTAACGTTATTTCTTTGCCTTTACGAATAATACCTACGTCGACCGTGGTACCAGGACGTAAATCGGTGACAATATCCATTACGCTTTGACGTCCCTGAACTTTATTACCATCAATACTGATAATAACATCTTGTTTCTCGAAACCAGCAGCACTTGCTGGGCCATTAGGGTCGATGCCGAGCACAACAATGCCGCCAATATGTTCATTACCGAGTAAGCGAGCGGTGACAGCATTAATGTCTTGACCATCAATGCCTATATAGCCGCGAATCACACGGCCATCAGCAATGATCTTTTGCATGATCTTACTCGCTAGCGGAGCCGGAATCGCGAATGAAATTCCGTAGGTTTCCAAATCGGTTGCTTGCTGGAAGGAAGCGGTGTTGATGCCGACTAACTCACCTTGGGTATTAACCAGTGCACCGCCAGAGTTACCTTCGTTGATTGCCGCATCCGTTTGAATGAAGGCTTGGCGCCCGTCGCTGATAGAAGATCGTCCTGTCGCGGAGATAATACCAAAGGTCGTGGTTTGTCCTAAGTTGTATGGGTTGCCAATGGCCAGTACCACATCTCCAACTTGAGGTTTATATTCTGAGTTAAGTGGTATCACGGGCAAATTCGTACCCTCAACGCGTAGTACCGCGATATCGGTGCGTTTGTCGGTACCGACAAGTTGTGCCGCGGCCGCTCTGCCATCTTGTAACGCTACGACGATTTGGTCAGCCTGCGCGACCACATGGTAGTTCGTAATGATGTAACCTTTTTCACTGACAATCACACCAGAACCCAGTCCTTGTGTGGAAAGCTTGCTACGATCATTTTCAACATACTTGCGACTGTAAATATTCACCACGGCTGGAGCGGCTTTTCTGACAGCCTGATTGAAAGAGAGTTCAAGAGAGGCGATATTGCTTGGTTGTGGATCAAGCGCAGCTGGAATTACGTTATTACGTAAAGATGGAACCGCAAGTAGCACAACGGCGGCGGTTGCTAAGCCTAAAAAGACAGAACGTAATAAAAAGCTAAGCATATCCTCTCCATGTGTGAACACCAAAGTGGCATCGGAAGGTGAAGAATAGCATTACATTGAAAAATAACAAAAGGACAGCACATGATTGTGCTGTCCTTTTAATTGTCCGATTAAAAGTTCGTCAAAGTATTAGAGCTCTGTCACCGAATGTGGTGTATCCAAAGTACATTTACCTGCTCACCTTTGGGCGAATACTGTTACCGGATGACCAGATAAATGGTGCGATCACCGCGTTGAATATTGAGAGCTAGTACGCCTTTGTGCTTCTCTACAGTGGCACGAAGTTCAGCAAGGTTTTTAACGCGCTGACGGTTCACACCGATAATGATGTCACCTTCTTGCAGCTGGTACTGAGCTGCTGGTGAGTTTTCAATGACACTGGTCACTTTTACCCCTTGAACTGAATCACTCTGGTTTGTGTTACTTAATTCAGCTCCTTTCAGACCATCATGCAGCGTTTCCGCTTTCGCTTTGATGTTGGTTGATGCACCAAGCGTAACGTCGAAGGTTTTGTCTTTACCATCACGCACTACCCCTAAGGTGATCTTTTTACCTGCGCCTAGTGTTGCGACTTTTGCACGTAATTCAGAGAAGGTATTAATAGACTTACCATTCACTGACACGATGATATCACCTGCTTTTAATCCAGCTTTATCAGCAGCACTGTCTGGAACTACCTGACCAATAAATGCTCCTTTGCTGGACTCGTAGCCGAGTGCTTCAGCTAACTCAGATGTTACTTCGCCACCTTGAACGCCCAACATACCGCGTTTGACTTCACCAAACTCTAATATTTGCTCGGTAAGGTTTTTCATCATGTTGGAAGGAATCGCAAAGCCTATCCCGACGTTGCCGCCATTTGGACCCAAAATTGCGGTGTTGATGCCGATCAGTTCACCATTTAAGTTGACCAATGCACCACCAGAGTTGCCGCTGTTAATCGCCGCATCGGTTTGAATAAAGTTTTCGAAATTTTCGACATTCAAGCCGCTTCGGCCAAGAGCAGAAACGATGCCTGAAGTGACGGTTTGACCAAGACCAAATGGGTTACCAATCGCAACAGTAAAATCACCGACGCGAAGCTTGTCTGAGTCTGCTATGTTAATTTGTGTCAGGTTCTTAGCTTTTTCCAATTTAAGCAGTGCTACATCGGCCATCTCATCGCCACCGATTAACTCGGCGTCATACTCTCGTCCGTCATACAAACGCACTCGAATTTCATCCGCCCCTTTTATTACGTGATAATTCGTTACGATATGACCTTTTTTCGCATCAATGATGACACCAGAACCTAAACCGCGGAAAGGACGTTCACGCGTTTGTTCTGTAGGAAAGTCGGGGCCAAAGAAAAATTGAAATTGTTCTGGAATGCGGCTGGTTTGCACTTGTTTGCCTTCTACCGCAATGCTGACTACCGCTGGGGTCACTTTTTCCAGCATTGGTGCGAGACTTGGTAATTGCTGACCATCCATGCTGAGGGGCAATGCTGCCGTCGCCTGGATTGGCGTGATGATAGTACTCAAACTTAGAGAAAGAACGGTCAATGCAAGCAGTGGTTTTTTCATCCAATAACTCCTCTTGAAACATGTCTGCCAAAAAGAAATATCCTAACTGTTAGTAATATAGGGATTAGTTGGGATAATCAAAAGGGGTAAGCAGTTCACAAGTAAGTTAGAGGTGGCTGTTTAAGAAAAGTTCAAAAAGGGTCGATACAAAATGAGTTTTGTATCGACCTGATAGGTAGGAAAGCAGCGTTATGATGCTTTGGCAGTGATCGCTTCAGGAGCGCTAATAACTTCTTTCTCTTGATCCTTTAAAAGACCAGTTGCACCATTGGCGTAGTCTTTTGGCTGCTCGCTCATATCTGGCTGATCTTCTTTGATTTGCTCAGAAGCTATCGCTGTCTTCTTATCAAACGGGTTGTCTTGTTCAGGTAAATTAGGCAGAAGCTCAGAAGACGTCTTAGCTAAATGCTGATATAGCTTGGTGTAATCTTTACCTAAAGTATCCAGCATTTCTGCGGTTTGGGCAAAGTGGTCAACGAGCTCTTGGCGCTGTTGTTCTAGTTCAAACTTCGCCGACTCAAGTTCTTTCTGTACAGACTTCTGTTTTTTGTATTCAGGGGTGGTTAGTCTACTAATGACTACGCCTACTATTGTACCGACCAGCAAACCCACAATGGCATGAATCCAAGGCATAACTGCTCCTTATATTTGTTTTAACAAGTCTTTTACTACTTAGTTACACGCGGTGCTCGTCCATGTTACTATGGCTTGAACAGCCGATAAAGAAAAATAGCAGTATGTCTTCGGGGACTGATCATTAATTCTCTGTAATTAGACATTGCCCCCGAGGTGACACTTTCCTTGTACCTCTAAAACGACTTAATGCGATGACACCACTAGAACAATATCAAAAAGATATAGCAGAACATGGATTCCAGCGTGATGAAGCCCAACATCAAGCGGTCAATGCTTTGGATAAGCTTTACCATGCTATTGTTGAGTTTCAGTCTGCGCCAGCGCCTCAACTGTCTAAATGGCAAAAACTCATGGGTAAAAAGGTTGAATTGCCTGAGCCACCAAAAGGTCTGTACTTTTGGGGAGGCGTCGGTCGTGGTAAAACCTATTTAATGGATGCTTTTTTTGATGCGTTACCGACAGATAGAAAGATGCGGGTGCATTTTCATCGGTTTATGTACCGAGTACACGATGAATTAAAGCTACTGGGCGAGGTTGAAAACCCTTTATCAAAAGTGGCCGACAAGTTCAAAAAAGAAGCGGACGTGGTTTGCTTTGATGAATTTTTTGTCTCTGATATTACGGATGCCATGATTCTGGCGACATTGCTGCAAGAGATGTTTAAGCGTCAAATGGTCCTAGTCGCGACTTCTAATATTGAACCACAAAACCTATATCGTAATGGTCTACAGAGAGCGCGATTCTTACCCGCTATTGATATGATTTTGGCTCGCTGTGATGTATTGAATGTTGATAGCGGGGTAGATTACCGCTTACGAACCCTTGAACAGGCAGAGATCTATCATCATCCGCTTGACGAGCAGGCGACAATCAACCTCAACAAGTATTACCAGCAACTGACCGGCGAGCGGCAGCACGTGGTGCATCAGATAGAAATTAACCACCGAAATATCGATGTCATTGAAGCCAGCGACGGTGTATTGCATGCTTCATTTGCCCAGCTATGCCAAACCACCCGAAGCCAGAATGATTACATTGAGCTTTCACGCATTTATCACACGGTATTGCTGGCCGATGTTGAGCAGATGAGTGGCAAAATAGACGATGCGGCACGACGTTTTATTGCATTGGTCGATGAATTTTACGAGCGCCATGTGAAGCTCATTATTTCTGCGGAAGTACCGATGGATAGCTTATATACTCAGGGCCAGCTTGAATTTGAGTTCAAGCGTTGTCTATCTCGTCTGACTGAGATGCAGAGTCATGAGTATCTTGCTAAAGAGCATTTGGCCTAAATCTGCCTGTTTCAAAAAAAACTGAAGAAAAAATTAGTGATTTGGCGCAAAAAAAGGTGATTTTTTCTTCGGTCTTCTCTATAATCCTGCGACCCACCGTTACTGCAGACCTGATTATCGAAGTTATTTCGACATTGAAGGTCGAGAGTACCAACGACTCGAAGGGGTGATGACTGGGCTCTTAGACAGTGTGGGAGCACCAAGAGGGTGTTCCTTTAAAGTTTAAAATTTAATTAACGGGTTATTATTAGCATGAAAACTTTCGTTGCTAAACCAGAAACTGTAAAACGCGACTGGTACGTTGTAGACGCTGAAGGTAAAACTCTTGGCCGTCTAGCAAGTGAAATTGCATCTCGCCTACGTGGCAAACACAAAGCTGAATACACTCCTCACGTTGACACTGGTGATTACATCATCGTTATCAACGCTGAGAAAGTTGCTGTAACTGGTAACAAAGCTAAAGACAAAGTGTACTACCGTCACTCTGAATTCCCAGGTGGTCTAAAATCTATCACTTTTGAAAAGTTGATCGATCGTAAACCTGAGATGGCTCTTGAGCTTGCAGTTAAAGGCATGCTTCCTCGTGGTCCTCTAGGCCGTGCTATGTACCGTAAGCTTAAAGTTTACGCGGGCGCTGAGCACAACCATGTTGCTCAACAACCACAAGTACTAGACATCTAATTGGGGATTTCGAAAATGGCAGAGAATCAATACTACGGCACTGGCCGTCGCAAAAGCTCAGCTGCACGTGTTTTCATCAAACCAGGCAGCGGTAACATTGTAGTAAACAAGCGTAACCTTGACGAATACTTCGGTCGTCCAACAGCACGTATGGTTGTACAACAACCTCTAGAGCTAGTTGAACTAACTGACAAGCTAGACCTTTACGTAACAGTAAAAGGCGGCGGTATTTCTGGTCAAGCTGGTGCTATCCGTCACGGTATCACTCGCGCGCTTATGGAATACGATGAGTCTCTACGTCCTGCTCTACGTGCAGCTGGTTACGTTACTCGTGACGCTCGTTGCGTTGAACGTAAGAAAGTTGGTCTACGTAAAGCACGTCGTCGTCCACAGTTCTCTAAGCGTTAATTTCCTCTTATTGGAAATTATGCTTTCCAGAGTTATTCTGGATACTGTGCACCAAAAGCTCGGCTATATGCCGGGCTTTTTGTTTTTATTTGATTGAAAAAGTACGATGCTCATTTGATATTATTCTCTCAGATCTTCCTTAATAGCCACGCAACATTTCTTTGAACCTTTACTAAGTTTTATCTTAATTTTATGTGCTACAAAGTTATAATAACTTTTGTCAGTAGCCTGCCTATTTTATTTTTTCCTCAGCAGACTTAATTTACTGAAAACAACCGATATAAAAGGGATAAACCTCGTTATTCCGTGCCTCTTACTCTCGCTTTGTTGTTATAAATCACATCAAACATTTATTATTTTCCTGCTTTTGTGACGACACGGGCGATTTACCTCACAAATGTTACAAAAAGGTAGCTTTATCTTGTCAAAAAGTGGGGTTTTCTTTATCATTTCCTCCCAATAAATATAACGAAATTCATTATGTGTTAGCCATGCTCTTATAAGCGGAATAATAACTATCCAAGGGAGCAAATGGGAGAATGTTTGGATGAGCAACGCGCCTTTAAATAACGGTCGCAGGCGTTTTCTAACCGCTACAACGGCAGTTGTGGGTGGGTTAGGGGCAGCTGCCGTCGCCGTTCCTTTTATAAAATCATGGAATCCGAGTGCCAAAGCAAAAGCTGCTGGTGCACCGGTGGAAGTGGATATCAGTAAAATCGAACCGGGCCAATTGGTCCGTGTTGAGTGGCAGGGTAAACCTGTATGGATAGTACGCCGTACTCAACAAGTGATAGACAACCTGAAAACTATCGACGATCAGCTTCGTGATCCACAATCTGAAATGGAGCAGCAACCTGCTTACGCTCAGAACGAGTACCGTTCAATTAAGCCAGAGTTCTTTGTTGCTGTTGGTTTCTGTACTCACTTAGGCTGTTCACCGACCTATCTACCGGACTCTTTCTCAGAGCAAGTTCAGGGTGTTAAATCTGGCTTCTTCTGTCCTTGTCACGGTTCTAAGTTTGATATGGCTGGTCGAGTGTTCCAGGGTGTTCCTGCGCCGTTGAACCTTGTGATTCCTAAGCACATGTATCTGAGTGACACAAAGCTCATAGTTGGTGTTGATGAGGGGGATGCATAATGCAAGCAATGTTAGACTGGGTGGAAAAACGTATTCCAGCCATGAATGCTTATAAAAAGCATTTATCAGAATACCCAATGCCGAAGAACTTCAACTTTTGGTACCTTTTCGGTTCTCTGGCAATGCTGGTTCTTGTTAACCAAATCCTAACCGGTATTTGGTTAACGATGAACTATGTCCCTTCTGGCGAAGGTGCGTTTGCGTCTATCGAATACATCATGCGTGATGTTGAGTACGGTTGGTTGCTGCGCTATATGCACTCTACCGGCGCTTCAGCATTCTTCGTTGTTGTATACCTGCATATGTTCCGTGGTCTGATCTACGGCTCTTACCAAAAGCCTCGTGAGCTACTGTGGATCTTCGGTATGTTGATCTTCTTGGTTCTTATGGCTGAAGCTTTCATGGGTTACCTACTACCATGGGGTCAGATGTCATACTGGGGTGCACAGGTAATCATTTCTCTGTTTGGTGCGATTCCCGTTATCGGCGATGACTTAACACTTTGGATCCGTGGTGACTACATCATCTCTGGTGCAACGTTGAACCGCTTCTTCGCTCTTCACGTTATTGCGCTACCAATCGTACTTCTTCTACTTATCGTGCTTCACGTATTGGCACTGCACGAGGTAGGTTCAAACAACCCTGACGGTATCGAGACTAAGTTACCGAAGGGCACGATGGGCGATGATTACAAAACGCAATTCAAGTTCCACGATTACTACGCGAAGAAGTACGACATCATCGACTCTATTCCGTTCCACCCATACGGTACGGTAAAAGATTTAGTCGGTGTAGCTGGTTTCTTGTTCCTCTTCTGTTATGTGCTGTTCTTCAACCCAGAAATGGGTGGTTACTTCCTAGAGCCGCCTAACTTTGAAGCTGCAAACCCGCTTAAAACGCCTGCGCACATTGCTCCGGTATGGTACTTCACACCGTTTTATGCAATCTTGCGTGCGGTTCCAGACAAACTGTTGGGTGTAATCCTTATGGGTGCCTCGATTGCAGTGCTGTTTGTTCTACCGTGGTTGGACCGTTGTAAAGTGCGTTCTTACCGTTACCGTAGCAAACTTCACTTGTTGAATATTATCCAATTCACTATCAGCTTCATTGCGCTGGGTATTTTGGGGGCATTACCTGCCACCCCAACATACACACTACTAGCACAAATCTTTAGTTTGGGTTACTTCATGTTCTTTGTACTGTTGTTCTTCTACAGCAAAAATGAAGCAACTAAACCATTACCAGAGAGGGTGACATTCAAATGAAGAAGTGGATTGTAATTCTATTTGCTATGTTGCCATCTCTAGCGATGGCAGCGGGTGCCAGTGTGCCGCTTGATAAAGCACCTGTGGACCTATCGGATAAAGCTTCGCTGCAAAACGGTGCGAAGCTATTCATGAACTACTGTTTCGGCTGTCACTCTACGCAATACCAGCGTTATGAGCGTGTCGCGACAGATTTGGAAATCCCAACAGACTTAATGAAAGAGAACCTGATTTTCAACCCAGAAGCGAAAATCGGTGATCTTATGGTTAACTCTATGCCACCTAAGCAAGCGGCAAGCTGGTTTGGTGCTCCGCCGCCAGATTTGACTCTGGTTGCTCGAGTTCGTGGTGCGGATTGGTTATACACTTATTTGCGTTCTTTCTACGCAGACCCGTCACGTCCATTTGGTGTGAACAACATTGTATTCCCAAGTGTTGGTATGCCGCATGTTCTAGAAGAGCTGCAAGGTATTCCGACTCCAGTTTACGGTACGAAACACGTTGATGGTGAAGAAGTACAGGTTGTCGTTGGTACTGAAACAGATGGTACTGGTGAATTAAGTTCTGGTGAATACGATAAAGCGGTAGGTGATCTAGTTAACTTTCTCGTTTATTCAGGTGATCCTGTACAGCTAGAACGCCATGCACTTGGTTGGTGGGTGATGGGCTTCTTAGTCATCCTGACTATTATCGTTGTGTTGCTTAAGAAAGAGTATTGGCGTGATGTGCATTAATTGTGCTAATATGTCGTGCTAATTCCCAATTTTAATTGACTGTACAATGGAGGCTTAGCCTCCATTGTTTTTATTTGTAAGTGTACTGGAGGGCTCCATGGCTGTAGCTGCCAATAAACGTTCTGTGATGACTCTTTTCTCAAGTGCATCAGATTTGTATAGCCATCAGGTTCGCATTGTACTGGCTGAAAAAGGTGTAAGTGTTGAAGTTGAGCTTGTTGATGAAGCGAATCTTCCTGCTGAACTTATCGAGCTAAACCCATATAAATCAGTGCCAACTCTTGTGGATCGTGAGCTTGCGCTTTACGATTCAAAAATTATCATGGAGTACTTGGACGAGCGTTTTCCTCATCCACCTCTAATGCCGGTTTACCCTGTTGCCCGTGGTAACAGCCGTTTGATGATGTACCGTATCGAACGCAATTGGTACTCTCTAGCTGAAAAAGTAATGAAAGGTAACGCTGAAGAATCAGAAAAAGCGCGTACGAAACTTCGTAACGATCTTCTGACTCTAGCGCCAATCTTTGCTGAATATGATTACTTCATGAGTGAAGAATTCAGCCTGATCGATTGCTACTTAGCACCGTTGTTGTGGCGTTTACCTCAACTTGGTATCGAGCTTGTTGGCCCTGGCTCTAAAGAGATCAAGGTTTACATGAACCGCGTATTTGAACGTGATTCATTCCTTGCTTCTTTGACTGAAGCTGAACGTGAAATGCGTCTAGTTCGTTAAGCGATTTTAGATACATTATGGATATTGCAAAAATGACTGCCCGCCGTCCTTACATGCTTCGTGCGTTTTATGACTGGTTGGTAGACAATGACTTAACTCCTCACTTGGTTGTTGACGCAACCATGCCTGGTGTACGTGTACCTGTTGAGTTTATTCAAGATGGTCAGATTATCCTGAATATTGCCCCTCGTGCCGTTGGTAACCTTGAGTTGGGTAATGATGCGATTACCTTCCATGCTCGTTTTAGCGGTCGTCCGCACTCGGTAATTGTGCCTGTTTATGCGGTTCAAGCTATTTATGCACGTGAAAATGGTGCAGGCACTATGTTTGAACCGGAAGAGGCTTATACTCATATCGAAGAAGAGACGATGGAAGAAGAGCAGTCCCCATCGTTTACAACAGTAAGTGACGACACACCTCAAGCTGCGGACTCGGAGTCTGGTGATAACGAAAGTGAAGCACCTCGTCCGAAAGGCAAACCAAGCTTAAGAGTTATTAAATAAAGAAAGCAGCGATTACGCTGCTTTTTTTTGGTCTCTTGATTTGGTAATGCTTTATTTATCAATTGCTTATAGTGAATGCCTCAACGTTCGCTTCACCATCATCGTTTGTGTCACTTTGTACCGATTTTGCACTATTGTTAGGCAAATCAACGTTAACGGACTCTGTCTTTCCGTACTGGAATCCATTAATCACTTGCTTCACCCCAGAGACGTTACGTGCGATTTCTATCGCTCTTTGGCTCTGTGCTTCTGTGACATAGCCAAACAGAAATACTTCACTATCTTCAGTAATCACTTTTACTTTCACAGCATTTAGCTGCTCATCAGTGAGTAATGAGGATTTTACTTTCGTGGTTATCCAGCTGTCATTACTGATTTGTGTAACCGTTAGCGGCGCTTTTTGCTTCATTTGGTTGTGAATGACTTTCACACCTGAGAGTTCACGGGTTCTTTTCTCAAGGTCACTAATTAAGGCTTGAGTTGGAGCCTGCCCCATCAGTACCACAGTGCCATTGTATGAGCTGGCGAAAACACGAGCCTGACCTTTGAATGGCTGTTTATTACCAATCGCGGCGACTTCAAACTCAATGTTGTTGTCTTGCCAAATCTGTTTGGTAGTACGGGTGTCAGTGACGATATTGGCTGTCGTTGCAGCACCTGCAATGAACAAACCAGCACAACCACTGAGATTAAGCACTGTAAATAAAATGATGAGGCTGCGTAACATAATTCTGACTCTCAATCTGAGTTATTCTTCGTGAGCAGGGAAAAGTACTTGGTCAATCAAGTCACATAAGCAATGTAGGGTCACCATGTGGACTTCATGGATGCGTGCTGTACGATGAGACGGGATTCGAATCTCCACGTCATTTTCACCCAGTAGACCAGCCATCTCACCACCATCTTTGCCTGTCAGTGCAATAATGGTCATGTCGCGAGTTACTGCCGCTTCCATCGCTTTGATGATGTTCTTGCTATTACCACTGGTCGACAGGGCAAGAAGAATGTCGCCCGGTTGGCCAAATGCTCGGACTTGCTTAGAGAATATTTCCTGATAATGGTAGTCGTTGGCAACAGCTGTAAGCGTTGTGTTGTCAGCAGTCAGAGCCATGGCTGGTAGGCTTGGACGCTCTGTCTCAAAGCGATTTAAAAGGCAAGAAACAAATTGTTGTGAATTGGCAGCACTTCCACCGTTTCCACAGCATAGGATTTTATTGCCGTTCAGTAAGCTAGAAACCATGGCTTGAGCAGCATGAGTAATAGCGTCTGGCAGTGCTTCAGCAGCTGCAATTTGAATTTGAATACTTTCTGTAAAGCTGTCTTTAATGCTATCTAGCATCGCTTATCCTTCAGATATTGCGTTTTGTATCCAGTTAATATCTCGGCCACTGTCGTGAATGGCGATAACATCGAACCGGTAATCGATTGTATGTATGGACTGTTTCTGGCGGCTTAGCCAAATATTTGCGGTTTTGATCAGCTTGCGCATTTTTGCGTGAGTGACCATTTCCGCTGCCGAGCCAAAACGATCATTGTTACGATATTTGACTTCGACGAAGACGATAGTTTCACCTTGTTGGAAGATTAAATCAATTTCGCCGACTTTTGTCAGAAAATTTTTCTCAACAAAGCGCAAACCCTGGCGAAGCAGATATTGCTTCGCCAGGATCTCATATTGATTTCCTATCTGACGTTTACTGAAGAGCCCCACGCTCAGTCCAGCTTAGTTCACGTTGTACAACACAGTTATTGTCGAGGCTTAACACACCAGTCTGACCTCGAATAGATAGCCCTGGAACAAGCTTCATCTGTGGCAGTTCATTAATCAACTTGTATGCATCCATACCGAGCGCTTTCAGGCGGACTTCCATATTAGATTGTTCTGCCCATAACTCTTTCATTTCGGCGGCAACAGTCGGATCTGGGTCAATCAGCAGCGGGATGTCGCTGTAAATAATGCCTGTCAAATCATCGTAGGTCGCGCCACCGCTATTGCTACGAGAGTTCGAGAAAATTTGTGGCGGCTTAGCATCTGGATTAATTGCTACTTCGATAAACGGTTTAATCAAAGTCAGTTCAGAACTTCTAGCTACAATGTATACCGCATCTACGTCGCGACGGCTACGTGGTTGAGCCTCAAGTTCAATGTTCATCAGCGATTGCATCTGAGCAATACGCTGCTTACTTTCCTGAAGACCGAACACATCATTGATGTCTTTTTGCAGCTGGCGTTTATCGCCAAAGTAGCTGGTTGCCACTTTGTTTGAGCTGTATTTACTCCACTCTTCATTAAACGCTTCAACAACTCGTTGGCCGTAACTGCCTTGAGGAGCAAGGATTAGCGGGAAATTGTAGCCTTGGTTGAACAGGTACTTCGCCGCTTGTGCCACTTCTTGCTCCGGTGAAAGTGCCAGGTAGCAGATATTACTACCTAGTTGGACTTCTTCCGGGATATTCAAGGCTAAGGCTGGAATTGTTGGGCCAGTAGCAGAACCATCAATGGAGGTTTGTAACAGCTCAACATTTTCTTTTTGCAGCGGGCCGACAACAAAGTCGATATTCTCATTGATCAGGCGTTGCTTGATTTGGTCAGCGCTGTACGCGTGCGTATCAATAACGGTTAAGCTCGTACTCTCGTCACGATTCTCATCATTCATCATGGCAAACATGAAACCTTCACGGATCAACTGTGCCTGAGGAGCGAATCTACCCGTTAGTGGAAGAAGCAACGCCGTATTATTTGGCTTAACGATGCTGAGCGACAAAATATTTTGAATTTCTTGAGGCGTGTAAAGTGCGGCCGGGTGTGATGGGTTTTCCGCTAACCAACGTTCCAGCGTATTTCTTAGCTGAGAGAGGTTGCCTGACATTGCCTTGGAGTAGATAGCCAGCTGTAACCAACCATTCAATACTTCTTCGCTTGGTTCGGTATGCAGTGAGGACAGTTCTGCTTCTGAGTAACTGCCAAAGTTCATCCAAATACGGCTGGATATCTCTCGTTGTTCTGGCGAGGAAGAGTAATGACCAAGCATGACCAGCTCGCGGTTTGCTTCAAATGGTTGGTTTAGGCTCTGGTAAGCGTCTGCACGTAACGCGTAGTAATCCTTCCATTGATCGTTCGGCAGTTTCCACCAAGGCTTAAAGTTCAGTAGCTGAAGTAACTGAGAGTAATTACCTTGCTTTTGCTGTATGGTTCCTCGCGCCAGTTGCCACTCTGCCTGTTGTACTTCTGATAATTGCTGGCGAGAAAGTCGCGTGATCAGCAGATCGGCCTGATCAAATTGGTTGGCTTGAATTGCGGCTTTGGCTGCCATAATCAACCAGTCGTTTTGTACGCTGCCTTCCGAGCTGTCAGCTTGAGTCATGTAGTTCTGCACTGACTGGGTGGGCTCAAGTGTGACATCTACACCAACGGGTTGTCTCGGACCTGAAGAACAGGCAGCGAGTGTAATTGCTAGTGCAACAGGAGTAAGTATGCGTGGTACACTGAGTCTCTTATGGTTAATCATTGCCGTGAGTTCTCTATAATTTTGTACAAAATTGTCTTTATATTAATCGTTGAAGTGATGGTAAACAAATGACAGATAAAAATAATTTGCCGAATGAGGGGCCAACTCTCTATATCGTACCGACTCCAATCGGAAATTTAGCAGATATCACCCAACGTGCTATCGAAGTTCTGTCGAATGTGGACATCATTGCTGCTGAGGATACCCGACATACGGGTAAATTACTGTCTCACTTCAATATTCAAACCAAAACTTTTGCGCTGCATGATCACAACGAACAGCAAAAAGCACAGGTTTTGGTAGAAAAGCTACTTTCAGGTCAGTCCATTGCTCTGGTTTCTGACGCGGGTACACCTCTAATTAGCGATCCAGGATACCATCTGGTGACAAAATGTCGTCAAGCGGGCGTAAGAGTTGTGCCTCTTCCTGGTGCATGTGCGGTTATTACAGCATTAAGTGCTTCTGGCTTGCCGTCTGATCGCTTCAGTTTTGAAGGATTTTTACCGCATAAAAGCAAAGGGCGTAAAGACAAGCTTTTAGAAATTGCATCGGTAGAGCGCACTTGTATCTTCTATGAATCTCCGCACCGTATTTTGGACTCTCTACAAGATATGTTAGACGTTCTTGGCCCTGAACGAGAAGTTGTTTTGGCGCGAGAGCTAACCAAAACGTTTGAAACTATTCAAGGAATGCCACTTGGAGAGTTGATCGAGTGGGTGAAAAGTGATGATAACCAACAGCGCGGTGAAATGGTGTTGCTTGTTCATGGCCATCGTGAAACGGCGGATGACTCGTTGCCTGACGACGCGTTGCGTACATTGGGCATTTTGACCAAAGAATTGCCACTTAAGAAGGCGGCGGCGTTGGTGGCAGAAATTCATAACCTTAAAAAGAATGCTTTGTATAAATGGGGCTTAGAAAACCTGGATTAATAAGGCGACCTCTGCCTAAACGGGTTTACCAAGCAAAATAGATTTGGGCTGATGATTTTCATTAGCCCTTTCTTTTTGTGCTGACTTGACATCATTGCGGGGCGTTAATTGAGCAAAAAAACACCATTTGATGCATTCCGTACATCATATCTGTGATCTAACTAGACTCTGAAGTGAGAACTCTATACAATCCGCTCCGGAGCTGACTGGGTAGTCGCTGCTTTGTTGATGTCCTTCGGGAGACTGACGTTGAGGTCCTTCGGGAAACTGACGTTGACGTCCTTCGGGAGACTGACAAAGGGGAGGAAAGTCCGGGCTTCATAGAGCAAGGTGCCAGGTAACGCCTGGGGGGCGCAAGCCCACGACAAGTGCAGCAGAGAGAAG
>JAAEZQ010000089.1 GCA_018222805.1 Vibrionaceae bacterium | reverse complement strand
GAACACAACAACAACTTCAAACTGCCAGAAGACGACAATACACCAATCATCATGGTAGGCCCGGGTACTGGTATTGCTCCATTCCGTAGCTTTATTCAAGAGCGCGAAAACCGTGATGCAGAGGGTAAAAACTGGTTGTTCTTCGGTGACCGCACATTCACACAAGATTTCTTGTACCAAGTTGAATGGCAAAAATACCTTAAGTCGGGTGCACTAAGTCGCTTGGATGTGGCGTTTAGCCGTGACCAAGTAGAAAAGGTTTATGTACAACATCGTATTCTAGAAAACGCTGAGCAAGTTTGGCAGTGGATTCAAGAAGGCGCTTACATCTATGTATGTGGCGATGCCACTCGCATGGCAAAAGATGTTCATGACGCACTTGTCATTGTTGCTGAGCAAGAAGGTAAACTGGCTCGCGATGAAGCAGAACAATTTATTAATGACTTACGTAAAGCGAAACGTTATCAGAGGGATGTGTACTAATGACTTTTTCGACTGAGAATAATAAGCAGGTTGTATTGGGCGAAGAGCTAGGACCACTATCTGATAACGAGCGCCTGAAAAGAGAAAGTAACTTATTACGTGGCACCATTGAGCAAGACCTACAGGATCGTATTACTGGTGGCTTTACCGCAGACAACTTCCAGTTAATTCGTTTCCACGGTATGTATCAGCAAGACGATCGCGATATCCGTAACGAGCGTACCAAGCAAAAGCTTGAGCCTCTTCATAACGTGATGCTTCGTGCTCGTATGCCTGGCGGCATCATTACCCCAACGCAGTGGTTAGCGATTGATAAATTTGCAACAGAGCACTCTCTATATGGAAGTATTCGTCTGACGACACGTCAAACGTTCCAGTTCCACGGTGTACTGAAGCCAAACATCAAGTTGATGCACCAAACGTTGAACAGCATTGGTATTGATTCAATCGCAACGGCAGGTGATGTTAACCGCAACGTATTGTGTACCACCAACCCGGTAGAGTCTGAGCTGCATCAAGAAGCGTACGAGTGGGCGAAGAAGATCAGTGAGCATCTTCTACCCAAAACGCGCGCTTATGCTGAAATCTGGCTAGACGGTGAGAAAGTCGAATCTACAGAAGAAGACGAACCGATCCTGGGTAAAACATACTTACCACGTAAGTTCAAAACGACCGTTGTGATCCCACCGCAAAATGATGTGGATGTACACGCGAACGACCTGAACTTCGTCGCGATTGCAGATAACGGCAAGCTGGTTGGATTCAACGTGCTTGTTGGTGGCGGCCTGGCGATGACGCATGGTGATACATCAACCTACGCTCGCCGTGCAGACGACTTTGGTTTTGTGCCACTAGAAAAGACACTCGATGTTGCAGCTGCAGTCGTAACAACTCAGCGTGATTGGGGTAACCGTTCAAACCGTAAGAACGCTAAAACTAAGTACACATTAGATCGTGTTGGTATTGATGTTTTTAAAGCGGAAGTAGAAAAGCGTGCAGGCATTCAGTTTGAAGCAAGCCGCCCATACGAGTTTACCGAACGCGGCGATCGCATTGGTTGGGTCGAAGGCATTGATGGTAAGCACCACTTAGCGCTGTTTATCGAGAATGGTCGTTTATTGGATTACCCAGGTAAGCCACTAAAAACAGGTGTCGCTGAAATCGCGAAAATTCACCAAGGTGATTTCCGCATGACAGCAAACCAAAACCTGATTGTTGCAGGTGTACCTGCTGATCAAAAAGAGTTGATTGAGAAGATCGCTCGTGAGCATGGCCTAGTTGACGATAGCGTCAGTGAACAGCGTAAAAACTCAATGGCGTGTGTGGCATTCCCGACTTGTCCGCTTGCAATGGCTGAAGCCGAACGTTTCCTACCTCAGTTTGTTACTGATGTAGAAGGTATCCTGGAAAAACACGGCTTACCTGAAGAAGACAACATCATCCTGCGTGTCACGGGGTGTCCCAACGGTTGTGGCCGCGCAATGCTGGCTGAAATTGGTTTAGTAGGTAAAGCGCCGGGTCGTTACAACCTTCACCTGGGTGGTAACCGAGCGGGTACGCGTATTCCGAAGATGTATAAAGAGAACATCACTGACAAACAGATACTAGAAGAGATTGATCAGCTCGTAGGTCGTTGGGCCACAGAGCGTGAGGCTGGCGAAGGATTTGGTGATTTTGCAATCCGTGCTGGCATCATTCAAGAAGTCAAAGTATCTAAGAGGGACTTGCATGCTTGATTCTGTAGCTTCCAAACCGGAGCTGGCAGAGTTGCTGACATTAACGAAGACGGAGCAAATCCTCCGTCTTGCTCAAATCAATGTCGAACTTGAACAGCTTTCGGCACAAGAGCGAGTTAAATGGGCTCTGGAAAATTTAGATGGAGAGTTTGCTGTCTCATCTAGTTTTGGTATCCAAGCCGCAGTTATGCTCCATCTTGTGACTCAAGAAAAACCAGACATCCCAATTATCCTGACGGATACCGGGTATTTGTTTGCAGAAACGTATCGCTTTATTGATGAGTTAACAGAGAAACTGAACCTCAACCTGAAAGTTTACCGAGCAGTAGAAAGTGCTCAATGGCAAGAAGCTCGTTATGGAAAACTGTGGGAGCAGGGTGTTGAAGGGATCGAGAAGTACAACAAACTCAATAAAGTTGAACCAATGCGTCGTGCATTGAAAGAGCTTAATGTTGGAACTTGGTTTTCTGGCCTACGTAGAGAACAAAGTAAATCTCGAGCGGGTTTACCAATACTATCCATTCAGAATGGTGTATTTAAGTTTTTGCCGGTGATCGATTGGACTAATAAAGATGTCCATTATTACTTGGAGCAGCACGGACTGAAATACCATCCTCTTTGGGATGAAGGCTACCTCTCTGTAGGCGATACACATACGACCCAAAAGTGGGAGCCAGGAATGTCAGAGGAGGAAACTCGATTCTTTGGTTTGAAGCGTGAATGTGGCCTTCATGAAGATGATGGCTCTGAACAAGATGGTTCGGGTATATAGCTAGAGTTAGGAATTGGTTTCTATATATAAAGAGAGCTGCTGTAAAGCAGCTCTCTTTTTTACTTCTAGAAGCAAAAAGCAGGAGGCAAAAACAGGCATTTAAGGATAACTCTGTGGATAACCTGTTTGGTTGCTAGGGGTAAAGTTGGATAAATAAGGCTTTGAGTGAAAAGTCGTCGTTTAACCATTATTTTTGCAAATTTTGCAAAATAACGCTTGCCAACGTGAGCGCGATCTCTATAATGCCACCTCGTCGACAGGGCAAGCGCTCATAAGGGTTCAAGCGAAGTCGACAAGGTCAAAAAGAAAAGCGAAATAGTTAATTGCCTTTACTTTTAAAAAGTAAAATAAAAAGCAAAAAGTGTTTGACACAGAAAATTATCTCGCTAGAATGGCCGCCTCTTCCGAAGTGATGTGAATTACAAAGAAGAGTAGCTCTTTAAAAATAAGAACCTATCAATCTGTGTGGGCACTCGTTGATGATAATCCAATTAGAAACTTCGGTTTCAAATTAGGTTTCAATGAACTGAGTGACCAATCGAGATTAACTTGTTTAATCTTGGCACAGTCAATTCATTATCGTTCTGTTGGAATGGTAATAGCTTTAAAATTACATTAGTAGTTTTGAAGTCAGTATTCATTGAGCCGAAC
>JAAEZQ010000040.1 GCA_018222805.1 Vibrionaceae bacterium | reverse complement strand
ACGGCATTAAGAAGTTGTTGTTCTTGGCTCATTAGTTACCACCTCCTACCAGAATGTTATCTACTTTCAGCGAAGGTTGACCTACACTTGTTGGTACTGCACCACTCACTGACCCACACATACCCGATGCAAGCGCCATATCCTTGCCCACCATGCTGATTTCTTTCAGAACTTTAGGTCCCGTGCTGATCAGCGTTGCTGCTTTGAGTGGTTTTGTAATTTTGCCGTTTTCTATAAGATAAGCTTCGCGTACTGCAAAGTTGAACTCGCCCGTACCCGGCTGAACAGAACCGCCGCCCATTTTCTTGGCATAAATACCACGCTCAACACCTGCTAGCATATCATCGAGTGAGTGCTCACCTTCTTCAATAAAGGTGTTACGCATACGAGAAGTCGGAGCAAACTTGTAGTTTTGGCGACGGCCAGAACCCGTTGGCTCATAACCCGTTTTCATCGCGCCCATTTTGTCGACCATAAAGCTGGTTAACTTACCATCTTTGATAAGTTGAGTGCGCTGAGTAGACATACCTTCATCATCGACATGAATTGAACCCCACTCATTGATCATGGTGCCATCATCGACCGCGCTCACAGCAGTATGAGCAATCATTTCGCCCATCTTGTCGTGGAATACTGACGCCTTCTTCGCAACCGATGTGGTTTCAAGCAAGTGACCACACGCTTCGTGGAAGATAACACCACCAAAACCATTACCGATAACGACAGGCATTTCGCCAGATGGACACACATCCGCGCCAAGCTTAACCAAAGCTTGTTGTGCGATAGTTTGGCCTAGTTCTTTAGCATCCAGTTGTTCACTAAACTCCCAGCCAGCCAATGCTCCCGGGCCTTCCATACCAGAAGATTGTTCATTACCTTTTTGCGCGACGGTGTTACCTGCAACGCGAATGTAATGACGAGTATCGTCAACGTGTAAGCCTTCCGAGTTGAAGATCGTTACCTGCTGCTCTCGCTGTAGCACGCTACCAATAAACTGGCTGATGTATTCACTTTCTGCTCGTGCCGCTTGGTCAACTTTTAAAAGGAACGCAATTTTAGAATCCAGATTAGCGTCTTTGCTCAGTGGCAAACGACAACCGTGCTGAACTGGATAGCGATTCAAATTAAGAGAGCCGGCTGATGCAATTTGCTCACGTTTGTCTTTCGCTGCTAACAACGAGGTCACGCGTTTAAGTTCCGCTTCGTCTGTGCTGTTGGTGTAACCATAAAGCACTTTATGGCCAAAAAAGAGGCGAATACCGATACCGAAATCGATACCTGAATTCACTTTATCCACCTCACCAGAAGCGATCTGGACGGTGTTAGTTTGATGATGTTCAACGAATAGCTCAGCGAAATCAGCCCCTAAAAAAAGAGCATGATCGATCACTGACTTCGCTGTTACAGAATTAAGCATGAAGTCTCCTTGCTCGATGATCGTCTTAGCCTTCCAAATTAACCTGTTCTCGAAATAATCAAATAGTTGCTGACTTCCTTATTCCAAGCTCAGGTTAAATAACTTACTGTTAATTCAGTAAAGTTAAATTGGCAACGCGTCAAATTTTAACAGTTTTTTAACCTTTTTTTGTGCTAATCCTTGCTAAGTGAGACCACGATTGTTTATTTAATATTCCAGTATTTGCACACAAACCAGATAGTTACACTGGTAAATTTTGCGCTACAAAACAGACTAAACCTTACTCTATCACTCACGACACACAAGTGAATACTCAAAAAAGTATCCCTTGAGGAACTGTCCTGCTATCATCCTAGCGAAATAGTCGGGGGGCCACGCATTACGCGTTGGCTGAGATCGAAATTCGAGACCCGTTGAACCTGATTCAGTTAGCACTGACGTAGGGAACTATGAGTACTTTGCCTTTCGCCTAACTTACTAGGCACGCTGCAGCGGATACGAAAATCGATCTGCCCACCGTGGTCAAAGTCAGTTCCTATACGTCTTGTAATAGGAGCGACCATGACGCAGCAATCACAGCCTTATTCACACAAGACGCCATCTTCAAGCACGCCTATCGTTTTGACGATCGCTGGTTCAGATAGCGGTGGCGGCGCTGGTATTCAGGCAGACATTAAAGCCATGTCTGCAACAGGCAGTTTTGCATGCTCTGTCATTACCGCCATTACTTCACAAAACACTCAAGGCGTTTCCGCCATTTTTCCTATCCCACTTGAGCACGTAGAAAGCCAACTCGATGCGGTGTTTACTGATCTTAATATCGTGGCGGTTAAAGTCGGCATGCTGGCCGATTCCAACATCATCAAAGTAGTTGCGAACAAGATTAAACAATACCAACCGAAGCATCTGGTCATTGACCCGGTAATGGTCGCCACCAGCGGTGATTTATTGCTGGAGCACTCCGCGATTAGCACGCTAAAAGAAGAACTCATCCCTCTCGCGGACATCATCACCCCTAATCTTCCTGAAGGTGCAGCATTAACCGGAAAAGCAGCACCGGAATCCGAAGCTGAAATGAATGAGATGATTGCAGATTTGCGTGCTCTCGGCGCAAAAGCGGTGTTGTTGAAAGGCGGTCACCTGGATAAAGATGAAAACAGTAACGACCTACTGATCATGCAAGACTCTTCTGAACTCATTAGCGCGAAGCGTTTCCCCACCAAGAATACTCACGGTACGGGCTGTACCCTTTCTTCGGCGATTGCCTCTTATCTTGGACAAGGCAATAACCTGCACAAAGCGGTGCATTTAGGTAAGCAATATATTTCTCAAGCTATCTCCCATGCTGATGAGCTGGAAGTGGGTAAAGGTCACGGCCCGGTTCACCACTTCTTTGCAGGCCACACATATGTACGCTAATGCGCTTGGTATTCAGTTTAGTGACGCCAGTTTGCAATACAACGACAGCCAGACACCTACACTAGCAGGGGTAAACATGACCATTCCTGCAGGGCAGTGGACCGTGTTACTAGGGCGAAGCGGCTGCGGTAAAACTACCATTTTGCGTTACCTCGCCGGTTTACTTGATGATCAGGTGAAGTGGCAAGGTGAACTGACTACCACTGATGGAATAGCCATACACGACCGTATTGCGTATATGGCACAGCAAGATTTGTTGCTTCCTTGGCTCAATGTGCTGGACAACGTCTGTTTGAGTTCTCGCTTTTCTCACGCCAACTCAAATTCAGCAGGTGAGAAGCAGCGCGCGATTCAATTACTCAAACAAGTTGGATTAGCTGACTACGCCTACGCTAAGCCAGCACAACTTTCCGGAGGTATGCGCCAGCGTGTTGCTCTTGCTCGTACACTGATGCAGGACAAGCCTCTGGTCTTGATGGACGAGCCCTTCTCTGCGCTCGATGCCGTGACTCGTCATAAACTGCAAACCTTATCAGCCACGCTGCTCAAAGAAAGGACAGTGGTGCTAATTACTCACGATCCACAAGAAGCGGTCCGTCTTGCCCACCAACTGTATGTACTGCAAGGCACACCAGCACAGGCTAAGCATCTGCTGGTACCACAATCTCTCCCCCCTCGAATTCTTGATGGCGAGTGCGCTGCCTTGCAACAAGCGATTTTGGATCAGTTGGAGAAAGATTATGAGTGATATGACTCAATACAGCTCCGTCTCGACACGAATCAGTAAAAAAGAACGAGTCGCCCATCCAGTTCTGCGCTTGGTGATCAGCACAGCAGTCATCTTAGGTCTGTGGCAACTGATTGTCATAGCGTTCAATATGCCCAGCTTCATTTTGCCTGCACCAGTTGATGTTCTTCACAGACTGATCGCCCGTTACGATATGTTGCTCAAACATACCTGGGTCACAGCGCAGGAGATCTTACTGGGTCTTGGGCTTGGTTTGTCGATGGGCTTACTGTTCGCGCTGCAAATGTTGCTGTACGAACCGCTAAAACGCTGGCTGTTACCCATTCTGATTGCAAGCCAAGCGATCCCAGTATTTGCCATCGCACCCGTGCTGATGCTTTGGCTTGGTTACGGCATCGCTTCAAAAGTCGTGATGGCAGCGATCATCATCTTTTTCCCTGTTACAACGTGTTGTTACGACGGTTTACGCAATACCCCAAGCGGATACGTGGATTTGGCCAAAACCATGGGCGCTTCGAAATGGCAACTATTGCGTCACATTCAGTTGCCCGCGGCACTACCAACATTGGCCTCTGGCATTCGTGTCGCGGTAGTTATCGCCCCCATAGGAGCGGTCGTTGGTGAGTGGGTCGGTTCCAGTGAAGGTTTGGGTTATCTGATGCTACAAGCCAACGCGCGTATGATCATCGACGAGATGTTTGCGGCGCTGTTTATCCTCGCCGTGCTGTCCATCGCGCTCTACTTCATTACTGACAAATTATTGAAAAAAGCCATCCCTTGGGAAAGCAAATAGATACAACAAATAGAGATTACTAAAAGGAAGATACCTCATGAATAAAAACAAACTAATGAGTGCAGCGGCCCTGCTTACTGCGATTGCCTCAACTAATGTACTGGCGGCTGAAAAAGAACTGACGTTGATGTTGGATTGGTTTGTGAACCCGAACCACGGCCCTATCGTGATTGCAAAAGAGCGTGGCTACTTTAAAGAGCAAGGGTTGCAAGTCAATATTCAAGAGCCTGCCGACCCAAGCACGCCACCTAAACTGGTCGCCGCTGGCAAAGTGGATATGGCAATTTCATATCAACCAAGTCTGACGATTGATGTTGCCGCAGGTTTACCACTTATCCGCTCAGCAACGCTCATCGCAACTCCGCTGAATACCATGATGGTGCTGGACAACGGTAAGAACGACAGCCTTGCCGATCTAAAGGGCAAGAAGATTGGTATTGCTATCGCAGGGAACGAAGAAGCGACCATCGGCACCATGTTGGCACAAGAGAATGTGAAGTTTTCTGACGTGCAAATCATCAACGTAGGTTGGGCACTATCTTCATCTCTGGCATCAGGCAAAGTGGATGCGATTTGGGGTGGTCTACGTAACTTCGAAACTAACCAACTTGCGTTAGAAGGTTACCAAGCCAAAGCCTTCTTCCCAGAAGAACACGGCGTGCCTGCGTATGACGAACTTGTGTTTGTCGCGAATGCAAACAGCTATGACAAAGAGGCCATCAAAGCCTTCAACAAAGCGCTAGAGCAAGCCACCACTTACATCGTGAACCATCCAAAACAATCTTGGAAAGAGTTCGTTGCTTACTCACCAGACACGCTGAACAACGAGCTGAACCAACGCGCCTGGAATGACACCTTGACTCGTTTTGCGCTTCGCCCATCCGCGGTTGATCTAAAACGCTACGATGATTACGCCGAGTTCATGTACTCACAAAAAATCATCGAAACGCTACCAAAAGCGAAAGATTACGTGCCTAGCTTTGACTAATTCTGAGGTGATCCCGTTATGAAATACCAAGATTTGATCGACGCTTGCCGTCAAGACTGGCAGGAATACACACAGCACCTCTTCGTTCAGCAATTAGCGCAAGGTACGCTCGCTCAGCCTTGTTTTCTGCATTATTTGAAACAGGACTTTTTATTTCTCAAGCAATACGCGCGCGCTTATGCATTAGCGATTTATAAAGCACGGACTTTGTATGACATGCGTCGTGCACTACCGAGCGTTCATGCGTTGTTGGATTCAGAAATCGCTCATCATGTGACTTACTGTGGTCAATGGGGCTTAACTGAATCCGATCTGGAAAACGAACCTGAAGATTCTGGCACCGTCGCCTACACACGCTATGTACTAGATGCTGGTATGACGGGTGATTTGGTTGACCTGTATGCGGCATTAGCGCCTTGCTCTATCGGCTACGCGGTTATTGGCAAAATGTTGATGGACGATGAAAACACCCTCATCGAAGGTAACCCTTACGCAAGTTGGATCACCCTGTATGGCGGTGAAGAGTTCCAGTCTGGTGTCGCAGATGGTGCTGAGCACTTTAACGAGCTTTTGGCTGAAATCGACATCAACAGCCAGCGCGGCCAGAACCTGATTCAGGTATTCAAAACAGCAACACGTATGGAAGTCGCTTTCTGGCAACAAGGCTTGAATGCTCATCAAGATTAATTGGAGAAGCCCATGTTAATTGAACAAATCACTCAAGCATTAACCGCTGTACGTCAACAAAAGCCTTTGGTTGTGAACATCACTAACTACGTGGTAATGAACAACACAGCAAACGCTCTACTAGCCGTCGGCGCATCTCCAATCATGGCGCACTCTAAACAAGAGATGGCAGAAATGATGTCATTTGCTGGCGCGCTGGTGATCAACATTGGCACACTCGATAGCGATTGGACACCACGAATGAGCTTCGCGGTAGAACAAGCCAATGCCAATGGTAAAATCGTTGTCCTCGACCCTGTCGGCTGCGGTGCCAGCACACTACGTACCGAAACGTCACGTCAAATTGCACGTCTGGCAGACAAACTCATCATTCGTGGTAATGCGTCGGAAATCATTGCCCTAGCTGGCGAGCAGGCTCAGAGCAAAGGGGTCGATTCTCTGGATAGCAGCGATGCTGCTTTAGGTGCGGCTGAGTTTTTGGTTGCAGAATATGGTGCAAACGTTGTGATTTCTGGCGAGACAGATTACATCGTGACGAAATCGCAGACCGTAACACTCGGCAATGGCCACGAAATGATGCCATACGTAACAGGAATGGGTTGTACGTTATCTGCATTAACTGGCGCATTTGCCGCGGTGGGTGATGATACAGGTTTGGCAGCCGCTGCCGTACTTGGTGTAGCGGGTGAAGTCGCCGCCGAACAAGCGCGCGGTCCAGGTAGCTTACAATTAACCTTGCTGGACGAGTTATATCAGCTTGACGAACAAACATTAGCTAATCGACTAAAGTTTCAATTCATCCAAGAGTAACTAAAAATAGATGCCTCCTGCTCATACAAAGGGTCGGAGGCATAAAGGAAACAAAATGAACGCCTATCGTTTGTATTTGGTCACCGATGACCAACAAGATCTTGCCACGCTCAAGCACGTTGTTCGTAGAGCAGTGGAAGGTGGCGTAACCATGGTGCAAGTTCGTGAGAAACATGGTGACGTACGTGCTTTCATCGAACGAGCACAAGCGGTAAAAGCGATCCTCACCGATACCAACATACCTTTGATCATCAACGACCGAGTCGATGTTGCACTCGCGGTCGATGCTGATGGCGTGCATCTCGGCCAATCGGACATGCCAGCGAACATTGCGCGCGAACTGATTGGTCCAAACAAGATCCTCGGTTTATCCATCGAAGATGAACAACAGCTCGCCGAAGTAGACACATTGCCGATCAATTACATAGGCTTAAGCGCTATCTATGCAACATCTACCAAAACTAATACCCTAAAACACTGGGGCATAGATGGTTTAAAAATGGCACTCAATACCACATCGCTCCCAATCGTCGCAATTGGCGGAATTAACGAATCCACCATCCCAGCGCTAAGCGCGACCAGCGTACACGGTTTGGCACTGGTATCGGCTATCTGTCATGCCGACGACCCCAAACTGGCTTGCGAGTACTTACTTAGTTTGATGGAGTAAGTTCCCTGTATAAAGGATATTTTCGGCACTTGGAAGCAAAGTACCCGGACCAATGTAAATAGGAAGCGTATGTCGATTCACTTAACCACTCCCAGAACAATAATGACCCCTATCGGAGAAAGCGACTGGGCATTATTTCACCGTCTTCATACCGATAGGGATATCATCTCTCTCTGTTTCGATGCGCCCAACGAGGTGCAGTAATAAACTGGGCACATACGCAGCATCAGCTCAATGTGTTTTCGGCTCCGGTAACTGAGGGGAATATCGCCTCTGAACGTGTGTTGGAAAAATGCGGTTTTACCTTAATGAACGTCATCCCGGATGCTTATGAAATCAGAGGTGTTCGTTTCGCAGACAAGATCTACACTCTGGAAATCTAAGAAAGTTCATTAAGTACAGTTCAGGAAGACTGGAGACTAAAACATGATATATCTATTCGACTGGGGAAACACATTAATGGTCGATTTTCCTCACGCACAGGGAAAAATGTGTGATTGGAATAAAGTGGAAGCGATCCCACAGGCCAAAGAGGTTTTGGCAACACTCTCCAAAAGTCATCAAATTTACATCGCGACCAGTGCGTCGGATTCAGCAATGGAAGATATCCAGAAGGCTTTCCAGCGAGTTGATTTAGACCAATACATCAACGGTTATTTCTGCTTTTCTAATATTGGCATTGAAAAAAGCCGCGCCGAGTTCTATCAAGCTGTGGCGAAAAAACTGGGTGTCCACGAAGGAGAGTTGACCATGATTGGTGACCTACCGAACAAAGATATCTACCCAGCGATGGAAGCGGGATTAAATACCATTTGGTTTAACGCTGCTGGCTCACCCGCTCCGGGTAAACCCATCGCGCAGCAAATTCACTGTTTGTCGGAACTTATTTTAAACACAGCCAATGAATAATCACTTGAGTTTTATCGTCATCGTGCAGCTTTGAATACTTGGCTCTTACCATCGTTTTATTAGATGCATAAAAAGTAGGGGTTTATACGTCATTATCACGTCTGGCATATATACTTAAACCAAAGGCACTTCGATGTACTTGGAGCAGCACGTTGAAGTCACTTGGCAAAAAAGCTGAAGGTAAGGGAGAAAAGTTATGGAATTACATAATAAGGCCGGCGAAGTTGCAAAAATTGCTGACAACCTCACATTGAAAGAAATTACCGAAATGGGCTACACCGTTGACTTATGTGATGAAGCATTTGATCCAAGTGAGCATTGGAAAGCAGAAGGTAAAACTCAAGGCATGGGTGAATACCCTGAAGAGTAGTTAGTCTCCACTGTTGACCAAACGATTCATTACTCCGGCAGGATAACGGACCCAAAACCGAGCGCCAAACGCTCGGTTTATTTTGTCACTTCTTCAATAAACATCGCCATCTCTTCGAGATAGTTACCATTGGCGCATCCCCAATCAGTCACTTCAATCAACTCCGTCCTTAACTGTTTGGTTTCATCCCATTGCACAGCCTGCATAAAAGCATTGAATCGGTCGCCATCAGCCTGACTGTGTACCGCATGCGTTGCGTACTCTTGCAGCAAATCATTATAGACCTGCCAACGCTGGGCCTCTGACACATGGCTACTAAGAATGAGCGCACATTTCTCTTGGATACTACTCACGGAATCCTTTTGTGGTGATGTGACCGATGAGCACCCTGTCAAAATCCAACCTAGTGTGAGTAGGGTTGTAATTGTTTTCGTTGTCATTTTTATGTTGTTTATCGTTGCTGAAAAAGAATGCATAGACTATATACGCAAATACTATCTCTGTATGACTTTGATGCTAAATGTCGTGATCAAAGACGAGACTGAGCACGTAACCGTCCACCGTTTAGCCAATTAGGTTTTGATTTTCCGGTTAATTTAAGGACAAAGCAGTCACTAACTCATTAAAATATAAAAGAATAGTAAAACCTCGTTTACGAACTGAAAAGGCAGTAAATAACGCGCCTACTCCTTTCTTGCATCCAAGCGTGTAATAATCAACCGTATACATAACTCAACTATTTGAAGGATCAAAATGACCGCAACGGATTACCTTAACGACCTCAATCAACGCTATCTCGCTATTCATCGCACTAAAGAAGATTTCTTTTGGGAAACTTACATGGGGATCAGCGACGACCATGATGGCTCGACTAAGGCACAAACAGCATGGACAAGCTTTTTAAGCAACGCGGAACAAATTACAGTAATCAAACAACAGCTTGAAGCCGCTGATTCAATTTCTGATCCGCAAGAAAAACAGCAAACCATCACTGGTTTGTCAGGCTGGCTTGCGATGTTTGAATCGCATGCGATCGAAGGTGAAAAAGCGCAAGCATTGAAAAATCAATTAATTGCCTTTGAAGCCGAATTATTTGAAAAAAAGCAGAACCACGTACAAACGTTTACCGATGAAAACGGCAAACAAACAGAAGGCTCACTTCCAGTATTGAGTTCTACCATTCGAACCAATAATCATGAAGAAGTGCGTCAATCCGCTCATCAAGCGTTACTGAACCTTGAGCAATGGTTGCTGAAAAATGGCTTTATTGAGTTGATCAAGCTCCGTAATCAATTCGCGCGTTCACTCGGTTATGCAACCTTCTTTGATTACTCAGTACTAAAAACGGAGAAGATGACCTCTGAACAACTGTTCGAGATTCTGGGAGATTTCGAACAACGCACTCGAGATGCTCACCTAAATAGTTTAGAAAACCTAGCGAAAGAGAAAGGTCAGAATGCGCTGACAGGCCACAACTTTATCTACTCGTTCGCGGGTGATGTGATGCGTGACCTTGATCCATACGTGCCTTTTTCAAAATCTCTGAGACGCTGGGTGGAATCCTTCGGTCGTTTAAATATTGATTACTCAGGCGCAACGCTGACTCTGGACTTACTCGATCGCAAAGGCAAATACCCAAACGGATTCTGCCATGGGCCTATCCCTTCTTTTTACAACCAAGGCGAGTGGGTTGCTGCGCAGGTTAACTTCACCAGCAACGCCAAACCAGACCAAGTGGGCAGCGGCTACGATGGTATCAATACGCTTTTCCACGAAGGCGGTCACGCTGCGCACTTTGCCAACGTTAAAATGAATGCGCCTTGTTTTTCGCAGGAGTTTGCTCCGACTTCGATGGCTTATGCAGAAACTCAATCCATGTTCTGTGACAGCCTGCTGACCGATGCAGATTGGCTAAAACAGTACGCACTGGATGATGAAGGTAACTCAGTCCCTGATGAGATCATTCAAGCCATGATCAATAGCCGTCAGCCATTCAAAGCCTACGAAGAGCGCAGTATCTTAGTTGTGCCATATTTTGAGCGCGCGCTGTATCAGCTAAGCGATGAAGAATTGACGCCAGAACGCATCACTAAGCTAGCACGAGATTGTGAGAAGCAGGTCCTTGGTTTGGAATGCAGCCCTCGCCCGCTAATGGCAATTCCGCACCTGCTATCTGACGAAGCCGCTTGTGCTTATCAAGGTTACCTACTCGCGCACATGGCGGTTTATCAAACCCGAGCTTACTTCCTGGGTAAGTTTGGCTACCTGACCGACAACCCAGAAATTGGCCCACTGCTGGCAAAACACTACTGGCATGAAGGCAACAACTTATCGCACAACGAAACCATTGTCAGTTTGACTGGTGAAGGGTTTAATGCCAAGTACCTGGCAGATGTGTGTAACCTGTCGCCAGAGCAAGCTTGGGAAGTTCAGCAGCAGAAAATCAAAGCACTTGAAACGCGTGAACGAACACCGGTAGCTTCGCTTAATGCGACCATTAAAGTCGTCGACGGCAGTAAAGCACTCGCGAACAACACCATTTCCGATGAGCAAATGTGTGACGATTTTGAACGTTTCATCGTAGAAACGTACGGTCGATAGTCAAACTGAGAGCCAGAATCTACACTTCTGGCTCTTTGCTACTGGTAACAAAAAGGGAGCACTATGCATCAGTCGATCATCAAGTTCTGGTTTGAAGAACTGACCCCTCAAAACTGGTTTGAAAGCAATCCTGAACTGGACAAACACATTAAGTCTCGGTTTGCGTCCGTGTTAGAACAAGCAGCTTGCTGCGAACTTTTTAACTGGCGCGACAGCGCACAAGGGCGCTTAGCTGAAATTATCGTGCTCGACCAGTTCTCACGTAATGTGTACCGCAATACACCCAGAGCGTTTGCGCAAGATCCACTCGCACTCTCGCTAGCGCAAGAAGCAATTCGACTCGGTCTTGATAAAACGCTCAACCCCGAGCAGCGTAGCTTTTTGTACATGCCGTTCATGCACAGTGAATCTCGTATCATCCATGTGGAAGCGGAAAAACTGTTTCGAGCAGCGGGGCTTGAAAATAACTACGATTTTGAGCTAAAACACAAAGCAATCATCGACCAATTTGGGCGCTATCCACATCGCAATGCGATATTGGGAAGAACAAACACCCCAGAGGAAGTTGAGTTTTTGAAAACACCAAATTCAGGCTTTTAAGGCCAGTGAACAACGAGACAATAGAATGACGCTAAACACCGTATTGTGGCCATGCTTATTGAAACTAGACGGCGATGACGAGCTCATCTATCTGCACTCGAACTCGAACTTACAAACGGAGTGCCAAGCGCTTATTTGGGGACAAGATGACTACGTGATTGACTCTCAAGGTCACACCTTCGGCTTGCAGTACGGTAGTTACAAGCAAATTGTGCTGTTCCCAGAAGACAAAACACTTTCTGTCGAAGAAGTCACCACGCTTGTTCAATCTCATGAATTTAGTCAGGCTCAAAGGTGCATCATCAAAATTCATTTCACTAGCGTACAGCAGGCCGTTTCCGCATTGGCCAGTTAATACGTTCAGCTTTACGTTCCTCTCCCTATTTTATCACTACTGCCCAGTTCCCTTACTAACATACAAGCACTCTTCCTCCATATGCTATTCTCAATAGCAAGTAGAGAGGAGGAATGCATGCCTAAAAACAACCCCATCGAAATCAAAGCACTCGATCACATTGTTTTAAGAACCACTAACCTCGATGCCATGTTGTACTTTTATCGAGACATACTCGGTTGCCCAGTAGAAAGGGAGCTCGCCGAATTGGGATTAACGCAGCTCAGAGCAGGAACGGCATTGATTGATATCGTCACGGTAGACAGTGAGTTGGGTAAACTGGGTGGAAAACCTCCAGTCCAAAACGGCAGAAATGTCGATCACTTTTGTCTGCAATTTGCACCGTTTGAAGAAGCTGAACTCCTCCAATATCTGCACACCCACGATATTCAGACTGAGGATTTCGCAGAGCGTTACGGCGCGCAGGGCTTTGGACGTTCGCTCTATATTAATGATCCTGAGGGGAATGTTGTCGAGCTAAAACCTCAGGTAGTAAACGAGTGAGTTTCACCTATTTCAACATAGTTTCGATAAGGCAACCAGATGAACGCTATCTCACTAATTAACGGAGACATTACCACTGCGAAAGTCGATGCTATCGTCAATGCCGCCAATCCGAGAATGCTCGGTGGAGGTGGCGTCGATGGTGCAATTCACAGTGCCGCAGGTCACACCTTGTACGATGCGTGTTTAGCAGTGAAAGATATCGATGGCATTCGCTGCCCTTTTGGTTACGCACGTATTACTTCGGCTGGTAATTTAAGCGCACGTTACGTTATCCATGCGGTTGGTCCGATCTACGATAAATTTTCCAACCCTCGAGCAGTATTAGAGTCGGCCTATAAAAGCGCGCTTAATCTGGCGCTAGCAAATGACTGCAAAACAGTCGCGCTACCAGCCATCTCATGTGGTGTGTATGGTTATCCTCCGCATGAAGCAGCCGAAGTGGCATTATCAGTCTGTCAGCGCCCTGAATACCACTCGTTACAGATGCGTTTTTATCTGTTTGGCGATGAGATGCTAAGGGTTTGGCAACAAGCTCTTGCTACCTATCAATAAACCAACTCTTTAATCATGAGTAAAAGACTTAACCACGCAGCGGGGCAAATAAGCGTAAATGCAAAAATACCTCACACCTCCACCCCTCTCACGGACTCTTCACTAACCGCCTTCTGCCACCAAGTGCGGTTTCTATATTCATGCTGAACGTGAAAACTCTCTCCTGGCATAGGCGTGATTAACATTATGCTCTCGTTTTGGCAGTGGCTAATCAAATCTTCAATTGGCTCATCCCATTTATGTGTAAACAACTCATAGGTCGCCCAGTGGATAGGCAATAGCTTTTTCGCCTGCAGATCCTTGAATGCCTGAACAGTATGGTGCGCTTGCATATGGCCCCAATTTTCTACTGGATAACCTTGATTTTCCTTCACATCTGCCGCAACTTCTAAACAGGCAATGTCGATTGGTCCGCACCGTTGCGCGATGTCGACAAAGTGCTGGTCATAAGCACTGTCACCACTAAAGTACAGCGTCTCGCTCCGCCCTTTAATGACCCATGAAGCCCACAATGTTGTGTTTTTATCGAGATAAGTTCGTCCCGAATTATGGTTAGCGGGCGTACATATAAGTTCGACATTTGCGTACTGTATACTCTCCCACCAATCGAATTCGACAATGTCATCAGTACACACTCCCCACTTGATCAGATGCTTTCCGACACCAAGCGGCACATAAAACGTCACTGATTTATCAGCATGAAAGCGGATGCTAGAAGCCTCTAGGTGATCATAGTGATCGTGCGAGATCACGATAATGTCGGGAATCGGTAAACTCTCTCGAGCGTGTGTGTTGGGGATATTCCGCTCAAACCACGCTTTCGCGATCAGTGGCGAAGCATAGTCAAAAACCGGATCAGTCAGAATACGAATCCCATCCACTTCCACCAGCATGGTTGAGTGTCCCAGCCAAGTCACCCGCATTGAATCAACGCGATGTGAAAATTGGACTGGATCAATTGGGGAGTACGGTAAGTGTCCATTGGGACACAATGGCGCTCGGCCTCCCAGATAACTCCAACACACCTGCCAGAATGACTGATGACTTGGCACATTCGGCATGGCATTTTTAACTCGACCATTTTCGAACTGAGGAGAGTGATGAATACGATGCGCGAGCTGCGCAGTATAAGTTTGCGGCTTAATCAGTGAGCCTAATTTACGCTCACGGTTCAGGAAACTGCTCTTCAGGGTCGTTTCAGACATCTCTTATCTTCGTTTGCTCGACGATAGTTTTAGTAAAGCCGGCTTACATGTCTGTTTTATGACCAATTTGTGGCGTAAGGTGAAGATTAGGTTTCAGTGGAAACTATTCCCCGGGAGTGGAATCTCAAACCAAACAGTTTGTAGAAGGTATACTTTAAAAAATAGAATTAGTGCAAAAGGAGAACAACGATGGTGACCTGCAATCAATACGATTTTATTGAAATAGCCTGTATGTTTGAGCTACCCGTTGAAATCACACTAAAGAATGGTGAAAGCCATCAGGGTAGAGCGTTTGATACCGGTTTTGATATGCAGCGCCAGGAATGTTTGTTTCTTGATGTTGACGGCGAACATATTGCCTTCCCGACCGAACAACTTCTCACGATGCGAGCACTGAAAGCAAATCCACACTTCACCGAAG
This sequence comes from Vibrionaceae bacterium, assembly GCA_018222805.1. Lineage (GTDB taxonomy): Bacteria > Pseudomonadota > Gammaproteobacteria > Enterobacterales > Vibrionaceae > Vibrio. Next base: position 12,949 of record JAAEZQ010000040.1, on the reverse strand, counting down.
TCACTTTTGATTAAATTATTATGAATTGAAGATGAAAGTAAAAAAGAGGGGCAGTGCCCGAATACCGCCCCTAAAGTCACGCCAAAACTGTAATATGCTAGGGCCCATAGCCTTTCGCGTTGTAAATATTGCTAACGGTCATAAGACCTGAAAATTACTGGTTATTGTTTAAAACTTGTAACCACCGCTGATCATAAATACCCAAGGATTAATCTCTACGTCGGTCTTTTGTTTGACGCCACCTGCTTTATAGGTTGCTTCTGTTTCAATGTTTGCATACCACGCAGAGGCGTTTAGGAACCATTGTTCGTTAATCATGTAGTCCACACCAACGTTTGCAGCTAAACCAAATGAATCATCCAATTTCAGATCCGACAGGCCATTAACTTTACCTTTATTATTAAAGCCTTCATCAAAGAAAATGGTGTAGTTCAGACCAGCACCTACATAAGGACGGAACTTGCTTTGTGGCTCGCCAAAGTAGTACTGAACCATGAAAGTTGGCGGTAAGTGTTTGGTATCAGCGATATTGCCAAGATTGCCTAAATCTGTAGAAATATCATGGCTAAATGGCGTTGCTGCTAACACTTCGAAACTAATATTGTCCGTAAACATGTAGCCAAACGTCAGGCCAAGCTGGGTGTTGGAGTCCACCTCCAGCTCTTCTGAAGTACCTAGAATTTTGTCGCTGCTATCATTGGGCACAACAGACGCTGCACCAACACGAAGAACGAAGTCACCTTGTTTATGAGCGAAAACACTTGGTGACACGAGCGCAGCAACCACTGCCAAACTGCAGATTGTTTTTTTCATTTTTATTTCCTTTTATAGGGCTTCGTTTTTGTACCCAATCACGTATTTATGACACTCTGAAATATCCATTGGAAAGTCAGAGATTTAACGAACTCAGGTATTTATATTTGTTAACTGCGCGCAATCTAGCACATAAAAACCTTACAATTTTGACGGAAATCAATTTGTAAAAAATATAGCAAATCTGTATGAGAAAACGCCAAACCGATCAACAAATCATGCAAATGAGTTACACTCTTGTAATGCAAAATGTGCGTGTGAGAAGAAAAGCCAGGCTATTTAAACCATTCTTTATTGGGCGGATATTGGATTTTAATGGCATCTCGTGTCTCTGTTTGGTGTTATGATCGTCAATGGTCAACATTGGCAATAGCTTGCAAGTTTGAAACAGACCCAGGAACTAAGATGAACCTGTTTAAAGATTTACCCAATGATGTCAGTGAAGAAACGTTTGAAGATTTACTGTGTCACGAAAATCTGCGCATTGAACGCATTGTTTCTCACGGACAAAACTCACCTGAACATGGTTGGTACGATCAAACAGAACACGAGTGGGTATTAGTCTTAAAAGGGGCGGGAGAATTGACCTTCGAAAATGGCTCGGTAAAACACCTTGAAGCTGGTGACCACGTAAATATCCCAGCGCACACCAAACACAAAGTAAGTTGGACCGATCCCAATCAGGAAACGATTTGGTTAGCGATATTTTACCTATAATCCAAAATCAAGTTACCTTGGTAAAAATGAAAACAAGTAGACACTTATAGTGAGCGATGTGAAAAAGCCTTCTTTGGCACTGTTTGATTTTGATGGCACCATTACGAATCAGGATATGTACAGCCTGTTCTTGCACTATTCAGCGTCTGGCAAGCGAAAGAGCGTTGGCAAGATCGTACTCACGCCATTTTACTTGCTGTACAAAATCGGAATATTACCTGCGCACTTTATGCGTCCTATTGCGAGTTTTATTGCTTTTGCTGGTAAACAGACTCAACAAGTTAACGTCATCGGTGCTCAGTTCGCCAACGACATCATCCCCCAATACGTCAGACCAGAAGCCACAGATAAACTGGAATGGCATCAGAAAAATGGCGATACCATTGTCGTGGTTTCAGCGTCCTTAAACGCGTATTTACAGCCTTGGTGTGAAACGAACGGATACCATCTACTATGTAGCGAACTGGTTTCCGACGCGCCAACAATCAGCGGACGGTATCAGCAAGGTGATTGCAGTTTAGAAACAAAAGTGAGGCGGGTAAAAGCATCATTTAACTTAAGTGATTTTGCGTCGGTTTATGCTTACGGCGATACCCATGAAGACATCCCGATGCTAAAGCTCGCCGATCACGCTATGCTCAACTGGAAAAATTGGGAAGCAGACGAGTAGATATTACCTGCGTCACTATCAACGCTCGTCTTTTGGTGTATCCATCACCACCATAGTCGTAATCCCTTGAACGTGTTCACACTCTCCCAGAACCCCTGCATGAAACGCTTTATAGGCAGCCAAGTCTCGCGTCTCTACTCTCAGCAAATATTCGTTTGCACCAGTAATGTTATGACACTCAACGACTTCTTTCACAAAACGTACGTGATCTTCAAAAGCATGCTGCGCCTGTTTTGAGTGAGAGGCCAGACCTATCGAAACATACGCGACAAAGCCGACACCAAGTTGCTGACTGTCCAGCACCGCTCGATAGCCTTTAATCACACCTTGTCGCTCTAGCTCCTGTACACGACGTAACGTCGCAGAAGGCGACAACCCAACTCTCTCAGACAGCTCGACATTGGAGATTCTTCCCTCCAACTTAAGCTCTTGCAATATTCTTTCGTCAAATTTATCCATAGTGATTTTTTATTGCTTAATTAGTCCATACAAGGTCAATAAAAGCACAATATTGATAACGTTTCTACTTATAGTTGTTTGATAGATGACGTCCAGTTAGGACGAGTATTGGTGTAAGGAAAAAACTATGGAATACCATCAATTAAGCGCGCTGGCACTGTTTGCTTTTGTATCGACATTTACTCCGGGTCCGAACAACATCATGCTGATGACATCAGGCGCGAACGTCGGGTTTAAACGTACTATTCCACACATGCTAGGTATTACTTTTGGCTTTGGTGCGATGCTAATTCTGGTTGGTATTGGCTTAATGGGCTTGTTTCACGCGTATCCGGTTACCCATACGATATTAAAAGCTCTGAGTTTAAGCTACCTGCTGTATCTGACTTATAAAATCGCCACCAGTGGTAGAGCGGAAACAAAAAATGATTTTAAGCCAATGTCATTTATCGGTGCTGCCGCATTTCAGTGGGTTAATCCAAAAGGTTGGTCAATGGCGCTCACTGCTGTGACCGTGTACAGCTCGGGTGCCGCATGGTTAGAGCTGACGTTTATTGCAGGCATCTTCTGCTTGGCGAACCTACCCTCAGTCACCTTTTGGACAGCTGCGGGGATACAGCTACAGCGCTGGCTAACCACGCCTAAACGTATAAAAGGGTTTAATTATGGCATGGCAGCGTTACTTCTTTTATCAACTATTCCAATGATATAAATGAATGCCAATAAAAACCTCTGCGGAGGTTTTTTTTATGTTTGAGGGATAATCATCGAAGAAGCGAAATTTCTAGCTTAGGTTTCAGTGTCAATTCACAGTGTAAATTTGTTTAAAGACACTACTCTCTCAAGAGAGATATTGATATTCTTAAATGAGAAAGAGAATAATTATCGAGAACAGTGAATATGAAAAAGAAACCTGAGCCTAAAGAACTTGTCGTGACGCACACTGAAACGATTACTCCAAACATGCAGCGCCTTACTTTACAGGGTGAAGCCCTCGGCCAATTCCCGGCTGACTGTGAGGGTAGCTACATTAAGCTGCTGTTTAATGAAATGGGCGGTACTGATTTACAAGCGATGTCGGAAGATCATCGCCCATTGATGCGTACCTATACCATTCGTCGTTACCATCCAGAAACATGCCGTATTGAAGTCGACTTTGTTCGTCATATTACTCAAGAGCTGCAATGTGGATTCGCCGCTCGCTGGGCGATGGCAGCACAAAAAGGAGACACAATTAACATCGTTGGTCCGGGTAGCATATCTAATCTAAACACTGGCGCAGATTGGTTTTTCATGGCAGCAGATATGACTGCCCTCCCTGCTTTATCGGCCAAAATCCGAACTTTGCCTGAAGAAGCAAAAGGCTATGCGGTTATTAGCGTTATCTCCGCAGCAGACATCCAACCTCTGCACGCGCCAGCCGGAATGGAATTGCTTTGGCTGACTGAAGGGCAAAACCTGGCAGAAGCCGTTCGTGAATTAGAATGGTTAAAAGGTGATGCCGCGGTTTGGTGTGCTTGTGAGTTTGATTCAATGCGCGCATTACGCCAATACTTCCGCAATGAGAAGGAAGTCGAGCGTGAAAACATCTACATCAGCAGCTATTGGAAACAAGGCGTTTCAGAAGATGGGCATAAAGTGATCAAGCGCGAAGACGCCGAATCCAATCAATAGCATTTCACGTTTAAAAATACGCCCGGTGGAGCCGGGCGTGGGCAAAGAGCCTAAAAGCTTGTTCGACTATCAACGATAGTTTTCAAGGCTTGGCAGGGTAAAAATTATTCAATAATTTTTGCAACTTCACGAATCAGCATCGCCAGTTCGTCCCATTGCTCGTTGTCAATCAAATCGCCAGGCACCATCCAGGTACCACCACACGCTAAGACAGACGAAATTGCCAAGTAATCTTTTACGTTACTCGGGCTTACACCGCCTGTCGGCATGAATTTAACTGGGTATACCGCTGATAGTGCTTTAAGCATTGCCGTGCCACCAGATGGCTCTGCTGGGAAAAACTTGAGGGTACGAAGCCCCATTTCCATTGCTTGTTCAACCAGACTTGGATTATTTACACCAGGTACGATAGCGATATTACGCTGCTGACAATATTTAACGGTTGTTGGGTTAAAGCCTGGGCTCACAATAAAATCGACACCAGATTCAATCGCTTCATCCACCTGATCACTGGTAAGGACAGTGCCCGCGCCAATTAACATCTCTGGGTACGCGTCGCGCATATTTTTGATCGCAAGTGCTGCATCGTCGGTACGAAACGTGACTTCAGCGCACGGTAGGCCGTTTTCAACCAATACCTGAGCCAATTTTACTGCCTTGCTTGCGTCTTTAATTGCAATAACAGGGACTACTTTAATTTCAGAAAGTTGTTGATTTAGGTCTTTCATTTCATCGTTCCTTAAATAGTCGGCATCGATTCGCTTGGAATGATTGCACCGCGATGTTGGATAACGGAACCAGCCACTTTGTGTCCAGCCAGCGCAGACTCAGCAACGTCTCCGCCTAGAATACGTTTTGCAAGATAACCCGCACTGAAAGAGTCTCCCGCTGCCGTAGTATCTAACACAGCATCGACTTTCAATGCCGCGACCGTATGATGTTGGTCTTGTGTCACAACAAAACAGTCGTCTGCGCCACGCTTCACAATGATCTCTTTCACGCCAAAGTTTTTGGTACGGTTAATTGCTTCGGATTCATCTTTGTCACCCCATAGCATGACTTCATCATCAAAAGTCAAAAATGCCATATCGGTAACACTGAGAATTTTTGAGTAGAAATTACGAGCTAACTCTACATTCGGCCAAAGTTTTGGCCGGAAATTGTTATCAAACGCTATGGTGACGCCCTCTTTCCGGCAGATGGTCAGCAAGTCGATCAGCGTTTGACGGTGTTCATCAGCGATGATAGCTAAGCTAACACCGCTCAGATAAATCATTTGATGTTGGCACAGCTCTTTTACCAAAGACTCAAAGTCACGCTCTCGTAGCCAGTATTTCGCAGCAGCGTCATCGCGCCAGTAAAAGAAACTCCGTTCACCATCGTCTGCGGTTTCAATGGCGTAAATGCCCGGCAATTTATCTTCAGAAAAGTAGACCATGCCCGTGTTAATACCTTCGTCTTGCCAAGCGGTCAGCATTTCGCGGCTAAACGGATCATGTCCTAACCCGGTCACATAGGATGTTTCGACGCCATGTTGTTGGGTTAACCGAGACAGGTAAACAGCAGTATTGAGTGTATCACCACCAAAGCCTTGCTGTAGCGCGCCATGATGTTTACTAAGCTCCACCATACATTCACCGATGATAGCGACGCGACTGATTGGGTTCATGGGAGCCTCCTAAGTGGTAAAAAAATAAGCCAGCACAATGGCCGGCTTGTACTTAATTTCCCGATAAATTAAGTAATTAGTCCAGTAGAGACTTCACGTACTCAGCGATTTCAGGCACTTGGCAGTGTGCGAAGAAGCACTCTTGGAATTGCACGCTACCTACGGCAGTTTTCACTAGCTCTTGATCGATTGCACGTAAGCCTTCAACCACATCTTTAGAAACGGCGGCTTTCACATCATTCAGGATCGCAGCGTTGGCTTGCTGGGGCGCAGCTCGCTCGATAGGGTAACCTTCGCCACGATTTCCAGTGAACGCTTTTTCGAAGATGTAACGCACGTTCAGTTCACCAGCCCAACCAAAGCCTTTCGCAAATGCCAGAGAAATAGCGTTGCCGTTGTTGATTTGGTTGAACAGGAATGCATCTGATGGCTCCAGGCAGTAGCCACATACCACTCCTGGATGTAGGTTGCTTGACATTAGTGCGCCTTGGCCAGTACCACAGCCCGTTACCACAAAATCTACTGCTTTTGAGTTCAGTAGGATGCTCGCCATGATACCTAAGTGAACGTACGTTAGGTGATGATCGTTTTCATCTGTCATACCTACGTTGAATACATCGTGACCAAGGCCACCAGCTACAGAGTTTAGTTCACCAGCCACCATTGCGTTTTTCGCGGCTTGGCTGTTTTCCATCATTAATGCAATTTTCATGTATTACTCCTGCGGGGCAAACCGCATTCAAAAAGTTTCTTAAACAAAATTCTTAGGGCCTGTTGACTTTTCGGGCCGATTTTCCGTTAGACAAGGGCAAGGTTCACCCAATAGCTGATTGATTTAGCTTCGGTTCAGATCGCTGACGATACAAACGATAGATTGTCATGGAATTCATTATGATCACGGTCATTTCCAGTAGCGTTCCTCCTATAGAACCCACCAGAATATTGTTGGTCAGCCAACAAGCCGCACCGAGCAAAAAGCCCACGCGCATCCGAATTCCCGACAAACAGAATACGGAGTAGGTCCCGATAACCGTTCCAAGAATAGGCCAAAAGTCACGCCACTGTTCTGCTGCCCAAAAACCACTCACTAAACTGATAACAATAAATGCAGCAGCGATTCGTTTCGACGATATAAATATTGCCGTAGTCGTTCTTATTGTCGACAACAACGCACCAAGCGCTGAGACCATTGAACCGAGCAATAAGAAATGGAGAAGATGATTGAGATTAAAAATCAGCATCAAGATTTTTAGGCGCTTATCAGTTTTTTGGTAAAAGACGGAGAACCCCAAACCAAAACTAATAAACCCTAATACTTGCGCTAATGTTGCAGTATCCACAATCAACTTCTCACAAATCGATTAGCGAGCTAACCACCCACCGTCAACGGCGATCGTGTAACCATTGATGTAGTCAGCCGCTTTTGATGCCAAAAATACACAAGGGCCAGCTAAATCTTCAGGCTCACCCCAACGAGCAGCAGGAATACGATCGACGATTTCTTTATTACGTTGCTCATCGGCACGCAAGGCCGCCGTGTTGTTTGTTGCCATGTAACCCGGTGCAATCGCGTTCACGTTAATGCCGTGACTTGCCCATTCGTTCGCCAATAGGCGCGTAACACCCATAACGCCGCTTTTAGAGGCGGTGTACGAAGGAACGCGGATACCGCCTTGGAAAGACAGCATAGATGCGATGTTGATGATCTTGCCACCTTCACCTTGAGCGATAAACTGTTTTGCAACTGCTTGAGACATAAAGAACACCGATTTGATGTTGATGTTCATTACGTCATCCCAGTCTTGCTCAGAAAACTCAATCGCATCATCGCGGCGGATGATACCCGCATTGTTTACCAGAATATCGATACGGCCCAGCTCTGTTACCGCGCGATCAACGATTGATGGGATGTCATCCAACATCATTAGGTTAGCGCGGACATCAATAAATTTACGGCCTTGGGCCTCAACTTTCTCAATGGTTTCTGTCGGTTCAGTGATGTTTACGCCCACGATATCACAGCCGGCTTTTGCTAAACCAAGCGCCATCGCTTGGCCAAGGCCAGTGTCACAACCAGTAACAATGGCTACTTTGCCTTCAAGGCTAAATGAATCAAGAAGCATGTCTTTTTCCTCAATATTAGATAATTCGTGATTTGGCGGCTGGCCATGTCACTTTCTACACTCATATACTGTACAAAAAAGAAATTGCTTTCAATTATTTTTGAAAAGACGTTTCAAAAAATAGATAACGATCCAATTTTTCTGATCCGGAATCTAGCTTGATTCCAAATTATTGAAAAGGTATTTTAAAAATACTAGTGCTACAGGTTTTATAAGATATAATAAAGCAAACAAAAAATTCACAGGGATAACAATGAAAGCCTCAAATCAACCTGAAGCAGTTTCATCAGTATTGAAAGTGTTTCATATACTCCAAGCTCTGGGGGAGCAAAAATCCATCGGCGTATCCGATCTTTCCCAACGACTAATGATGTCGAAAGCAACGACATATCGTTTTTTGCAAACAATGAAGTCCCTAGGTTATGTATCGCAAGAAGGTGAAGACGATAAGTACTCACTAACGCTTAAGCTATTTGAGTTGGGTGCGAAATCGCTCGAGTATGTGGATCTGATTGAACTGGCCGATAAAGAAATGCGTCATATTTCAGAACAAACGAATGAAGCTCTGCACTTAGGTGCTCTGGATGAAAATGCCATCATTTACATCCACAAAATTGATTCTGGCTACAACCTACGCATGCAATCGCGTATTGGCCGTCGCAACCCTCTTTACAGTACAGCCATTGGTAAAGTATTACTTTCTGAGCGCGATGAAAGCTTCATCCGTGATGTGTTAAGCGGTGTGGAATTTATTAAGCACACTGAAAAGACACTAGAGAACACTGAACAGGTGCTAGAAGAATTAGCACAAGTACGCGTTCAACACTTTGCAGAAGATAACGAAGAGCAAGAACCAGGCCTTCGCTGTATCGCAGCTCCGGTTTATGATCGCTTTGGTCGAATCATTGCAGGTCTTTCTATTTCGTTCCCTGTTATTCGCTTTGAAGAAGAGAGAATGGAAGAGTATGTTGGCTTATTGCATCAGGCAGGCAAAAATATTTCCGAGCAATTGGGTTATCATAACTACCCCTCTTAGTCTGGAAAGCAGCTAGAAAGCTGCTTTGTTGCCGACTTTGTTAATGTTGAAAGGTCGATTCAGTTGAGCGATTTATCTTATGTAACACTTCGTCAGTTGATGCGCTGATCACGCCAACTCTTTCGCCAAAAAGTCGATGAGCAATCTGACTTTAGGCGACAAGTTATGACTTGGTGGATACAGCGCCCAAATGCCTTCACGGTCATCTCGGTAGTCACTAAGCACTTCGACCAACTCACCGCAATCTAGCGCCTCTTGAACGTAATAATCAGGTAACTGAACTAAACCAAGCCCGCGCTTTGCTGCATCCACTAAAGCGAAACCACTGTTGCATTTAATCCGTCCAGATACTCGCAACGACTTCTGTCTATTTTGCTCCTTAAAGTGCCAATAGTCGACGGAACCAACCAAACACTGGTGACGACCTAACTCAGAGAGTGTATGTGGTTCACCAAATCGTTCTAAATAGTTAGGGCTCGCACAGACATACATTTGGCGTGAAGAGAGACGTTTGGCGATCATACTCGAGTCTTGTAAGCGTCCAAGGCGAATCGCAACATCCACCCCTTTCTCAATCAAATCGAGCCTTTGGTTGGTCAGAATCAAGTCCAGATTCACCTGAGGATGCCTCTCCAAAAACTGATGCAATAGCGGCGCAAGGTTCATCTCGCCATAGGTTACTGGTGCGGTCACCCGTAACACGCCTTTTGGTTCAGCCTGCATTTGGGTCACGGCAAGCTCGGCAAGCTCTAATCCTTCTAACAGGTGTTTACATTGCTGGTAATAAAGCTGGCCTGCCTCAGAAAGCGAAACTTTACGTGTGGTGCGATGCAGCAACTTCACGGCCAAACGTTGTTCAAGTGCAGAAACTCGACGACTGATCTGTGCAACCGATGTTTTAAGTTTATTTGCAGCGCCGGTGAAACTGTTTGCCTCTGCGACTGCGACAAATTCAGTTACCCCTTCCCAATTCGCCATTTCTCTTTTCCCGTCAAGCTAATTAACGACAACATTGTCACACAAACGCTGACTGGGAGAAACTTCCCTTAAGCTTCACGCCTCAATACCCAAGAATTAATCAAATGCAAAGACATTTACATTCAATAAATAACAAATATGCTTTGATAATGAGCGAATCCACAAGTGAGACATCAGAATGAACAAGCACAATCGGGTGGAAGCGAACTCATTCCTACTGAATATAAGGTTGTCACCTTAATAACTGAGGCAGTGAATAGATGGTTCCATCGTATGACCAGCGCTGCTGCTCGACCGAATCGATCTACGCGACAAAGGCTAAACAATAAACGAAGAAAGCGCTTAATCATGGGCATGATAAGCGCTTTTTTGTTTGCCTAATTAACGCCTGTTGCCACTAAAAACCCCTTTATCTTCTTAATTGATGTAATACACCTATTATTACACATATGTAAAAATCATTTTCACAAACGATGGATTATCATTTCTAATGAAATAGATAAAATGAATACAAAGAAAAACATCAGGCGAAAAACAAAAGCTCAGCTAGGCTTAATCACTACGCCTACCTATTGATTAGATAAGGGAAACCCAATGGCACTTGAAATAAAACCAGGTCAAACATCGATCAAATCTAAAGCGGCTGTCGCATGGGCGGCAGGTGAGCCACTAAAAATGGAAGAAGTGGATGTACAACTACCTAAAAAAGGTGAAGTTTTAGTACGTATCGTGGCAACAGGTGTATGTCATACTGACGCCTTTACGCTATCTGGTGACGATCCAGAGGGCATCTTCCCAGCGATTCTTGGCCACGAAGGTGGCGGTATCGTTGAAATGGTCGGTGAAGGTGTGACTAGCGTTGAAGTGGGTGATCACGTTATTCCTCTATACACAGCAGAATGTGGCGAGTGTAAGTTCTGTAAATCAGGTAAAACTAACCTTTGTCAGGCAGTACGTGAAACGCAAGGTAAAGGTCTAATGCCGGACGGCACGAGCCGTTTCTCTATTAATGGCGAAACCATTTTCCACTACATGGGTTGCTCGACGTTCTCTGAGTACACAGTACTGCCAGAAATTTCCCTAGCGAAAGTAAACAAAGCAGCTCCGCTAGAAGAAGTTTGTCTGCTTGGCTGTGGTGTAACTACAGGTATGGGTGCAGTACTGAACACAGCAAAAGTTCAAGAAGGTGACACAGTAGCTATCTTCGGTTTGGGCGGTATCGGTCTGTCTGCAATCATAGGTGCACGCATGGCTGGTGCTAGTCGTATCATCGGTATCGATATCAATGAGAGCAAATTCGATCTTGCGAAACAGCTTGGCGCAACAGATGTGATTAACCCTCAGAAATTCGACAAGCCAATTCAGGAAGTCATTGTAGAAATGACGGATGGCGGCGTTGATTTCTCGTTTGAATGCATCGGTAACGTCAACGTGATGCGTCAGGCTCTTGAGTGCTGTCACAAAGGCTGGGGCGAATCGGTAATCATCGGTGTAGCTGGCGCAGGTCAAGAGATCTCTACCCGTCCATTCCAACTGGTAACTGGCCGCGTATGGAGAGGCAGTGCATTCGGTGGCGTGAAAGGCCGCTCTGAACTTCCAGAAATTGTAGAAAAATACATGGCAGGTGAATTCGGTTTACAAGAATTCATTACTCACACAATGGGACTTGAAGACGTCAATGAGGCGTTCGACCTGATGCATGAAGGTAAGAGTATCCGTAGCGTGATTCACATGGACAAATAATGTCTCTGCAGGCTCTCCCTAGGGAGAGCTTTATTGTACTAACGGTGTCCTGCCGTTGAATCTAATTTCTGCTGTTTGAGAGCTTATTCATGATGATTGAAAACGTGAGTCAGGCCAAAGTTTTTGGTGGCTGGCACAAACAATACACACACGAATCCAGTTCGCTTAATTGCCAAATGCGCTTCGCTATTTTCCTGCCGCCAAATGCGACAAAATCCCACCCGGTCCCAGTACTTTACTGGCTATCCGGACTCACCTGTAGCGATGAAAACTTTATGCAGAAAGCTGGCGCCTTCCGCATGGCCGCAGAACTTGGCATCGCCATTGTTGCCCCAGACACCAGCCCTCGCGGAGAAGGTGTGGCAGATAATGAAAATTATGACCTCGGTCAGGGTGCGGGTTTTTATCTTAATGCAACTCAAGCTCCTTGGTCACAGCACTACTTCATGTATGACTACATCACGAAAGAACTACCAGCAATCATTGAGAACAATTTCCCAGTTTCTGATGTTAAGTCTATTTCTGGCCACAGCATGGGCGGGCATGGTGCACTGACTATCGGGTTAAAAAATGCAGATCAATATCGCTCGATTTCAGCCTTTAGCCCTATCAGTAACCCTGTTCAATGTCCTTGGGGCCAAAAAGCCTTTACTGCTTATTTGGGTACTGATATTGAAAACTGGAAACAATATGATGCAAGTGAGTTACTGAAACAAGGTCCTTCACCTTTGGCTATTCTGGTTGATCAGGGAGACGCAGACGGGTTCCTGAGTGAACAGCTTAAACCTGAAGTCCTTGTCGCGGCAGCAAACAAGCATGGTTCAGAATTAACGCTTCGAATGCAACCTGGTTATGATCACAGTTACTACTTCATTTCGAGCTTTATTGATGACCATTTGAACTTCCATGCGAAGTATTTGTTCGAGTAAGTAATTAAGAAATAAAGCAATAATAAAGCCACCCTAAATAAGGCTGTCTCTTGATCACAACTCCTGTTCAAGAGACAGAGCGAGTTCGTAGCCTTCTAGGATGGCTTGTAATTTAAGCCATCCTTCCCAGAGCGTCTT
>JAAEZQ010000009.1 GCA_018222805.1 Vibrionaceae bacterium | reverse complement strand
TATCTTCACCACCTACGGGTATGGCGTATCGAATACTGATGGCATTATAAATATCGACAATAGGGTCAATGCTCTGCATTCCTCCATCTTTCAGTACTCGTTTTCGCAGTGTCGCAGCGGAGCAAGGAGTTCTATTTGGTTTAGCGCCAAATTGACGAAAATAACAAATAGAGAATATTATCAAGCAAAAGAAATTTTTTAACTAAATCCCTGAACCGAAATCATACTTCAATCGTATGAGTCTGACTACTGAAAAGACAACAAGTAAACAGCATGACGTTTTGTTATTTCAGTGACTCTTGCGCGTCAGGATTATGACGCCAAGTTAACAATAAAAATATCAACTCAATCTTTTGTAAGATCAACGCGCTTAGTAGAAAGAAAATTGATGCATATAGATGATAGGAAAAGCAATATGAGTCCATTGAAGAATAATATGTACGAATATAACTACACGGACAGTGGAGTCATCGTAAGAAGCGATGTATCATTTGTTAAGCTTGAGTTTCTGTTTCAACCAATAATCGATTTGAAGCAGAGACAAGTAAAGCATCTTGAAATCCTATCTAAAGTTTTTAGCGATTCAGGTGAACTTTTTTACAACGAAACGTTTTTCTCTGAAATTGATCAAGAGTTCATAAAAATGGTCGCGCTAGCTCAAATTAAGTTCTGTAGTGATCTAAAACTCCATACTCCTATAACTGTTAATATCACTTTGTCATGTTTAAAGGATCGTTTTTTTTTGCAGAGTCTCTTAAATGAACGTGACGTTAAATTTTATATTGAAATTACAGATATCGACTGTGATGTAAATTGCGGCCGCTTGCAAAGTAGTATCAGGTTATTAAAACGCTCTGGTATAGGATTGTTATTAGATGATTATTATCATAAGAACGACACTGCAAACATATCATTAGGATTTATTGATTGGGATTACATTAAAGTAGACAAGTCTTTCCTTCATCATTACTGTGATGACATTGATATAATAAACTACCTGTTGAGAGTAATATCCCCTTACTCAAAAAAAGGTATTATTTTAGAGGGTGTCGAAACATCTTTTCAACACGACGTCGTTAAGAACCTTGATGTTCTGGTTCAAGGATACTTTTATTCTCCCCCAGTAAGCTGGACACAGCTAAAAAGAAAGATGAACATAATGAATAAAGAACATGTTTAAGATAAGAAAGATAAAAATAAATTTAAATACAAAAGATACCGGAAGTTTTGTATCTAAGTCAAAACACATAATTAAACTTACTGGTTTTTTCGGGGCTATCTCATACCCGGGATGCGTCATCGTGATCGAGGGTGAAGCTTTGATTCAGTTACCCTCAAATACATTAATAAATTTTTCGTTGAAAGACGGGTTATCCGATGACTTTTCTCTATATTTAGTGATGTGTGATATGGATTATGATAGCTATACGTTTAAAAAAATGAAACCTTATATTGATTCGTTAATTCATGTTCAAAATAGCATTTTCGAACATACTTATCGAGCGTTTGAGAACCATCCACACCATGAACCAGGTGCTAAACCAACAGAACACTTGATCGTCAATAAACTACGTGATGCAAAAGTATTATCACAGCTTAAAACACAAGGTATTGAGGGTGTAGTATTACTCGGCGAACCAAAATATTATGGCCGATTTGGCTTTGAGTCACAGCCAAACCTTACATTTCCAGGTGTCCCATCAGAGTATTTCCTAGCTATATCGCTAGCCAACAATATTCCGACTGGCGAAGTTGCTTATCACTCTGCTTTCTTTGACAACTAAGAAGTAAAAAGAAATTATGAAACGAATGAGTTGGAGTCAATTCTCTAACTCATTTTTTATCCATTTCTGAAATGTATCCTCAAGTAGCTAGGCATTACAGCGCATCATATAAATGTGGATATGACGATGCCTTTTTCTGCATAGTTCTGAAAGAATTCAAGCATCCCCTACTTAAAGTCTGATATAAAGAAAAATAGGGAAAATCTACTGGTGCAAGCTGCCACTTAGCTATTACGTCAACACGGAATGGGGCACTTCTGAGTTACGAAGTGCCAACTGTGAAGATTCTGGACAGAAATCGTTTAGGTTCTTTGTACTAGTTTAAGATCTTGGGATTACGAAAATTATGGTGAAAAAAGAGCTGAAACACCATGATTCGACTTAAGTGCTTTGTTTATGAGGAAGCAATATCTTGGTTTATATCGACTGTTTAGATTAGAATCAACTAGTTGCTTATTGAACTGGATGCTCACAATGCCAAACGAAACTTCGCATGACGACCTTGCGGCTCAAGTTTTTGGGTCCAAAGATCCAATCCCACCTTTAACTGATATTAAAAAAGGAGAATTGGCAATAAAATTCTCTGGTTCATCTCATTGGTTACCATTAGATGAAAAGACTATGAGAAGAGTTCATCACCAACCAGCTTTTCTTAGTGATGATATTCGCCATCGCCTTGAGCACCATCAACAGCAAGCTTCTAATTTACTTTCAAAGTCTCTTCAGCTTCCTAACATAGCTTTATTTGCTGGTAGTGGTACATCATTAGGTGACCCTAAAGGTCCATCCATGTGGGACTTATGGGCAAAATGCATGTTTGTAGGAGAAGAGGACAACCGAAACGATTCAGCTACTGAACAACTTCATGAATCAGCTAAGACTATTTGTGAAACAGTTCGTTATACAGACCTTGAATCGCCAAACATCGAACATTTTTTATCTGCCTGCGATGCATTCCTTACGGTTTATCCAGAAGATCAGACCGTTAAGCCTTTCTTAACATCTTGTAAAGCTAAAATCCTTAAAGCTTGCTCTGAGTTTCTGACAGCAGAAAATGTTGATATTTCCGCTTATACAGAAACACTCAGAAAACTGGCAAGACGACGTACACGAGACGCTAGATTGAAAGTATTCACAACTAACTACGACATGTGTTTTGAAACAGCTTCGTCTGACTTAGGAATGATGGTTGTTGATGGCTTTTCTTATACGAGGAAACGTCGATTTAATGGCCAATACTTTAACTATGATGTGGTTAATAGGGCTAGTGAAGATCTATCCTTCATTCAAGGTGTGATCCAGTTGTACAAGCTACATGGATCTGTAAGTTGGGAGTACCAAGGAAGTGAGGTCTATGAAGTTCAGGAGCCATCGCCAGAATTAGCCTGTTTGATTTACCCGGCTAAAGGCAAATACCAACAAGCATTCATACAACCCCACCTAGAGCTTTTATCGCGTTATTTAGAGTTTCTGCGGCTTCCCAATGCTTGCCTAGTTGTGAGTGGATTTGGCTTTAATGACGATCATTTATCTGAACCAATTCTATCTGCAATTAAGAGCAACCCAAGCCTGAAGTTAATTGTTTCTGATTACGCTGCATACGATCAAATTAACGGTGCGGGTAGCCATTATTGGCAAGACTTAGCTTCTAGTGGAGCCGATGTGACCTTTATTAATGCATCTTTTAAACAGTTAGCTGAATTGATACCCAACTTAACAGCACTTAGTCCTGCAGAACAGCTTGGAAAAGATGTCCAGCGCTTGTTATTGGGAGATACAGAGTGATGATGTCGCTAAGTTCTGGAGTGCTGAATCCTTCGCTTAAGATCGGGGTGATAGCTGGTGTAAACGCTAAAGGAATAACGCTTAACCTTACAAAAGCTGGTTTGAAGTCAGCCAGTTATCACAATGGCGGCCGGTATGGTCGAGGGGAGGTCGGTGAGATTGTTCTAATCGAGGGACAAACTGGCCTGACGCTAGGTAAAATTTTAGATGTCAGACTACCTGAAAAAGAACGGCAAGGTTTAGCTAATGTAAATTGCGGTGATGGAATAGATGCTATTGGCTACATGCAGGTACTAGGCTCAGTTTGTCTTAGTTCACTAGCTGTTTCTGCTGGAGTTACTACATATCCAAGAATTGGAGATGGCGTTTATTCTGCTCCAGTTGAATTTATAGCAAAACTACCTGAACTCTCTGATCGGAACATATCCGATGATCAGCCGAGACTGGTTAATTTAGGGGCCATAACTGATGGTATTACAAGTGATGTTGCGATTAGCCCTGAAAAGCTTTTTGGTAGGCATTGTGCAATCCTCGGCTCCACTGGAGGCGGTAAGAGTTGGACAACATCGAGGCTTATTCAGGAGTGTGCAAAGTTTACGAACTCTAAAGTTATTGTTCTTGATGCAACAGGAGAATACCGAAGCCTACCAGCCATTTACACTATGCACCGTCATTTAGGTAAGCCGCTGAATGTAAACGAAACTTCAACTTCTTTTAGAATTCCCCCAACGGATTTTGTTGAATCTGATTTTCTTACACTCTTTGAACCATCAGGAAAGGTGCAAGGTCCCAAACTAAGGGAGGCAATAAGGAGTTTAAGGCTTGTTCACTTAGATCCCTCAGTGTCTGAAAATGGTATTTTAATGAAGGTCAATAGGAACAAGGAAGCCTTCAGGGCTTCAATGCGAAAGCGCGACCCAGCTACTAACCTACCTTTTTCTGCGCTGGTTGACGTACCTTCACAGCCGTTCGACGTAAAAAAACTCATTCGCCAAATCGAGCAAGAGTGTTGTTGGTCCAATAATGATTCTTGGGGGAGTCCAACAAATGATCTGGGCTATTGTTCTTCTCTATTTACGAGGATCCAGTCTGTGCTCAAGTCACCGTCGTTCGAGGTTGTCTTTGAAGAAACGCAGGCCGATTCATTAAGTAAGGTTTTAGATGAGTTTCTTGATTCATCCAGTCGTGTTCTGCGTCTTTGTTTAAGTGCTACAAGTTATGAGTTCAATGCTAGGGAGATTCTTGCCAACGTGATCGGGCGTAAATTACTGTCATACGCACGAAGTGAACAATTTACCAATAGACCCTTACTG
This sequence comes from Vibrionaceae bacterium, assembly GCA_018222805.1. Classification (GTDB taxonomy): domain Bacteria; phylum Pseudomonadota; class Gammaproteobacteria; order Enterobacterales; family Vibrionaceae; genus Vibrio. Next base: position 122,084 of record JAAEZQ010000009.1, on the reverse strand, counting down.
ACAGTAGTAGATGAAGCCCACAATTTCCTTGGTAAAAAAGTAGGTTTTGAAGAATATGCGATTCGTCTCGATGCTTTCGAAATTATTGCAAAAGAAGGGAGAAAGTACGGTCTGAATATTTGTCTTACCACTCAGCGCCCTAGGGATATTACCGAGGGAGTAATAAGCCAAATGGGTACATTGCTTGTGCACCGCCTAACTAACAGTAATGATCGTGAACTTGTTGAACGAGCGTGTGGAGAGGTAGATAAATCGATGATTGAATTTTTGCCAAACTTGAAACAAGGTGAGTTAGCTGTTGTTGGAGTTGACTTCCCTATTCCTCTGACAATCCAAGTACACAAACCTGAACAACCACCGCTATCCGATAGCCCTAGTTATCAAAGGTATTGGTAAATGAATACTAGTGGTACCTGTACTAGCAAATACTTTTCAATTAAAAAACTAGGTCAACAGATAATACGCATATATGGGGAAGCAACCATACGTAACAAGCTTTGGGGAAAAAATGCTTTTACTTGTCCGCCCCATACCCTCTGACATTGCTCAAAAACGATCAAACTTTATTAGGATACTTCCTATAATACTAACGAGCACCAATCTAAGAAAGATTGGTGCTCGTTTTTCAAGTCCTTAAAGAAGGTGCGATTAAATATCTAAACAGCAATGCAGTATCAAACTGTTTGAAATGCTGAAATAATACGCTGCTTGAACCCGCCAAACTGAACCTCATTAGAAAGGCTAGGAACACCACCTACCATATCACCAAGGTCAGCGGCGCTTTTCCATCTCAAATCAGCGATGCTGCCTACGAGATCAATATTGAAGCCTTTAGCAGCTTCCTTTCGTCCTGATTCACTCGCTGCAAATGTTTCAGGAGTATCTGCCCTAATAAACATACAAGATTCTGGAATATCTTGTTCTATTCGCTCGGAAAACTCTATCAAACTCTGCTCTGCGAAAGTGAATAACCAAGCCTGTTGGTTCAAGGCATTATTTACTCGCAGAATTCGCCCTAGTACTTGCCTAAAGTAAAGCTCTGTCTTAACTGAACTCATATGGCAGCATACTTGAAGCCTGGGAATATCTGTACCCTCACTAATCATCCCAACACTGACTATCCACTGAGTACTATCTTTCCGATAGCGTTCAATCTCAGCCAAAGGCTCTTCATGTCGATAGGTCACGATAGAAACCGTTTGTTGATGCTTTTGTAAAAGCACCTCTTTAATCTCTTGAGCATGTTGAACAGAAGAGGCAACAACTAGCCCGCCTGCATACGGATTTTGAGAGCGTATCTCCGCAAGCTTTCGACAACCAAGTCCAAGAAGGTATTCCATGGCCTCTTGATTATGTATTACGCTCTGATAGGAAGCTTTAGTTTGCTTTAGCATCTCAAGAATCGATGAGAACGATTCTGCTTTTCCATCGCTGGTTATCGACAAGTGTTCATTGTCTACGAGTACAATTCGTGGTGCTCTACAAACATGGTCAGCGACGGCTTGCTTGAGAGTGTATTGATAATCAACCAAGAGCTGCCCGTCAGGGTCGCTATACTGCGCCATCACTATCGGTAATGCATCTGAACGCCAAGGTGTACCTGAAAGCGCTAGGGTGTAGGTAGCCAGTCCCTGAATCTTGGTAAGGATCTGTTGTCCCCAAACGTTCGCTTTTTTATACTCAGAACCAGAGCAATGGTGTATCTCATCGAATACAACAAACACTCGATAACTACGTAGTGTCTGCCAAAACTCTTCGCTTAGAAACTGAATAGATTGGTAGGTAAGCGACTGCCCAATCGAACCCAAACCACCATTAAAAGTGCTATTGAGAACTTCTGAAAAGGTTCTTTTTATCCCATCTGATACCGTTAAAGATGGTGAAAAACACAAAACAAGATCAACCATGTCATCCTTCAACAACCTTGAAGCAATAGTTGCCGCAAATACTGTTTTTCCAGCCCCCGGAGTAGCTTGGCAAAAAAAGTGGTGCTGACTGTTTTTGTAGTTTTGTAACGCTCTTTCAGAGCACTCTTGCTGCCATTTTCTCAACATTCGACGACATCCGAAGAGATGGTGTTAATCACGTTGGTTAGTACGTTCACTTTGCCAAATAGACGTGCTGAACGCTCTCTCGCTTGTTGCAACATAGGATTGAGCCTCTGTTCCAGTTCGGGGAAACGACGATAGAGCGATTGGTACTCGTCGATCTCACCCAGAACAATCTCTAACTCAGCTTTGTACTGGTTTCGCTCATGGCTCAATACCGAGTAATCTGGAGTGGGTTTCACTGGATAGGGTGTATTCTTCCGTTCCACTTTGGGCTTCACATTAAGAGAGCGAAACAAATCCGTTTGAAAGTATCTTTTATCTCGTCCCTCTCCCTCACTTTCAAGCCAACCCTTTCTGACGAAACGAAGAATCTGTCTGTAGAGTCTTTTTCTTGCCTCATCGGGCTCCTTACTAAGATCATTTATAGAAAGAGAGGCGTCGCGTAGTTCAATAACCGAAAAACCATCCATACCTGTTTCAATCAATAACTTGTGCATAATCGCACTGATTTTCGTCGAACGTTTCATTTACAACTCTTGTAGAACAAAAAAACTAAGGATTGCTTAGTATACAGAAATCGATAAAACTAAGAAAATCTTAGTTACTGTAGGTTTTCACACATGAACCGAAAATGTCATTTACTAGCCCAATCCCGGCGCGACTTAAAGAAGCGCGCAAAAAAGCCAAACTCTCCCAGAAAGCCTTGGGGGTGCGAATAGGTATGGATGAAGGCTCGGCAAGCGCCAGAATGAATCAGTATGAGAAAGCGAAACACGCTCCTGACATTCAGACACTAAAGCTCATAGCTGACGAGCTAGGCGTTCCTTTGAACTATTTCTTTTGTGAGGAAGAAAGCTCCGCCAAGTTAGCTTGCTTGATTGCAAAATTGAGCGAAGAGGAGAGGCAAGAGCTTATCGATAAGTTGAGCGGTTCCGAAGATAGTTAGGCGTAGTAATTCATATTCTATCTTACTCTCCCGCTGGTTAGTCACGACTAGAGCGTACAAGGTGACTGTGAGAGTCATCATAGGTCTTGCAGGCACGAAGCTGGGCATAATAAACGTTAGAGCAATCAACGTAAGTCGCTCTTGTCCCAAAGCGTACTGCTGCCCTCGCACCATACTACCAATTCAAGACTGAATTGGCATCACAACCGAATTTTCATCTAATAACTCTTGTTGGAGGTCAAACACCCTAAAGCGGAGCCTAGCATTCTCAGCCTCTAACTGCTTTCGGGCTTCAATTGCATTGTTTCGTTCAATCCTATACTTATCTTTCAACTCATTGGTTTTTTTTAATTCGTGTTTGAGCCTATCAAGCTCAGACAAAGGGACATCTAGCTCAATATCTAAACCTGTTGCCATCGCCTTATCGCGGTTGAGGTTGTATTCGTCGATCACAGGTTTGGCGTAGGTCACGAACTCCTTGAACTTATGGACATAGCTATTGCCAAGCCGAGCTTCATTATTGATTCGGTTCAACGTGAGCTTGCCCGTCGCCTTAACATGAAGAGGCTTACCATCTAATAGTCGCTGAAATGCATTGACCAGTAACCCCTCGGCCTTACTAGTTGCCTTATACTCTACTTTCATGACCACACCGCCTTAATATCGTCATTGAAGCTATCAAATGGGATGCTATGTTTGGCTAGAGTTGGTTCAATAGACTGAATCTTCTTTTTTCTGGCATCTAAAATCAATTCATTGGCATAATCCCCCATATCATTGATTGCCCTGAATGAAGCAATGAGATTGTCCCGCTCTCTTGAAAGCCTTTTGGCCGCCTTATCAGTAACAATCTTATGCTCACAGGGGGCTTCAACAATATCTATCAGTGAACAAAGGCGCTCACAATTACGGTTCGTGCAGTACCCCCCTGTAGGAAGCAACACAATAGACTTGTCACCAGACCTTACTAAAGCGAGCAATTCACTTCGGGACATAACTATTTTTTCACCCTGCGCTAGCTTCTCTGCTTTGTTCAGAGATATGCGCTCACCTTCTGCACCACTTAAAGTATCGGATACATTGTAAATCTCATCCCATGCGTCCACTGCCGAACTTTCAATGGCCTCCTCAAACTCACTCATTAGCTGAGCATCCATCAGCAACTGGTTGGTACGCGCCAGTTCGGTATAGTTCGCATACCAGTTGGACATATTAATATTGCGGTGTTTAAGCTGATATTTTACTGTGAGCGCGTTGCCTAGTCTGTTCTTAACCATAAAGACTACAAAACTCCGCCGTAGATCATGAGGGCTAAGCTTTGGTAAACCTCCTCCGACCTCTAAGGTTCCTACTCGATTTGGATTTAACAGATCGAATTCTTCAACGTCTTCAGCAGTTGCAGTAATATTGAACTCATTCATGTTCAATGCATCACGAGCGCCGTCAATCGTGTATCTTAACGATGCTTTATTTATGAGCACTTTACTGTCATTAGGGATATCAGGTGAAATGAAAGCACTTTCGAGGTCTTGCCGCTTAGCATTATATTGGTCTTGAGTTAGCTGACCATTTTGATAACCATCACCTAACCGCTTTAACGAATATTTTCTCGCAGCTTGCGTGGCATCAAAAGCTAACTCCAGTGCCAGTTTTGATATAGGGGCGGTGTTCCATGTCGTATATATCTTTTCGCCCTTATTTCCTTTTGTAGAAAATCCTGAAACCTTGGGTACAGCAACTAGTGAGTCGTCATAGCTCCCTTTATTCATGGACAGCAACTCTTCCTTGCGAGCTGCAGTGAATAAACCCACGCAAATAAAGCACATCCTGAGCAACGTCCCTAACCAACTTCCCTTTCGGTCAAATGAAAAATTAGGAATGGTTTTTCGTTCAGGCCATTTCCTTGTTGTACGAGACATTCTTACAATGAGCGTTTTCATTTGCCTCTCGCTTAGAACACTCACACCCAATGCTTTTAGCTCGATATCCAACATATCGTCCTGATAGGTGTAAAGCTTTTCCATCGCCTCTGAGATTTGGTGGCGATATGGATGATAAGTTTCCACAAACTCAACAACCGTCTTCAAAATACTGACGTGAATCGCTTCAGGAAATGCGATAGCTTGACGTTCAATAATTTCAGGTCTAACCCACTTGATATACTCATTTTTATGGACATAACGCCTTACAAGGCCTGCTTTATTTAGCGCATTAATAGTAGAGGCCATTTTTCTACACGATACTTCAGCGCCAAGCCCATATAATTTTTTGAAACATGTTTTCCATTCTCGCTCGCTTGAAAGTGCGCTGAAATCACTCTTTCCCCAACTTGTTGCCAGGCTGAATAAACTACTCCTAGCTCTTATCAACGAGCTAACAGCTGCATGTGACCCTGAGCTTGAGGTTTTCTTTTGCCATTGCATCAGCGCATAAAGGTAAAACTGGATGTCTTTGCGGTACTTTTCATCAATATGCCCAAAAGTGATTTTTTTTTGGTTCTGGTTCAAGGCATAAAAATACCAGTCGACATCAAAAACACGGGATAGCCCATCCCCGTTAGAGGAAAACGTCACATACGGATTTTCTTCAGCGTCTTGGCGAAACTGTATAAGATTTTCAGACATAAAATTATCCCTTAAAAAATTGGCTTGCGCTGGCTCGGTTTTGGTAATGCCAGTGACAATCCCCGTTATCCACTTTTTGTTTTGCTGACGCGTAATTTTTAGGGGCTTTTTGTTTTAACCTAGCAAGAACTTTTTTTAACATGCCCTCCACCATGAAATACTCATCCTGAGGTGTGGAGTTGCTAGCCACCATCTCTTTTAGACCCTCAATTTGTTCTAAAAATGACAACATCAACCAGATATCATTTTCTGACGCGACCAACTTATGACTGCCACAATCAAAACACGCAAGGAAATCTGTGCAACGACCAGTATCTGCTGAAAAATTAACATCTAATTGCTTCATACGTCTCGCCTCAGCAGCGAGCTTCTCTTTTGTTGCCCCTGCACACCTGATGCCACTAGGTGTTGCCATTAATGGTTTTTCTTTGCTTTTACAGTGACGCAAATGTTTATAATCATAGTCTGATAAAATATCACTGAACATTGCTTTTGCATTCTCAATCGCTTTACCAACCTTTTCACCCTTGACACTAGCACTCAGCGCGCTAAACGTGGCATTTAGATTATTTTCGTGGTCTGCCTCTACTCCACTAGAGTACTTTTTGCGAACAACATTCACGGTATTATTTAGCCCCTGTGACACAAGAAAAATATCCTCAGTCACCCGCATCAGCACATCGGATTTTGTCGCCCTGAATCGGCTTACATTAACCTTTAACCCGGTTATTTTCTCAAGCTGCAAATTGATAACGTCAATACTGGAACCGTGGATACTAAAAGTCAGAACATCACCGCGAGAATTAAAGTAAGGACAGAGTGGTAGCTCATTTGAAAGCGGGATACCCAGTGATTGGTACATCATTTTGGATGTTCGAAGCCACCTAGTTACCAGCTCTTTGGTTCGCAGGCTAAAACCACAGCTATTATCTAAGTTTTTATATCCTGCCCTGAACTTTTCACCTTCTAAAACAAACCGGCCACTACCAATACTTTTAAATGAGATGTCTTTATGTCTAATATTTGCGAGTACCGTTCTGTTCATGCCTGTCAGCATTGAGAACACGAAAAACCAATTACGTGACGCCTGATTATAAAAAACCTGTCGATTAAGTCGCTCAAGTGAATGAGGACTATTCTTTATTCTCCCTTTAACGATTTTCAAACATGTCTTAAAGCCATTTCTGCAAACTCCAATTTTTTTGTTTGTCCACCCCTGAATCCTTGCTTGCTCATAAAATAGCTCTTCATCAAAGAACGGATGAACATCTAACAGCTCATTTTTCTCAATCGCTTCCTGAAAGGCCAATGCGCCTTTAACCAATACCTTTGATAATAGTTTCAGCTCTGTGTCCACATGAAACGCTTTATTCGCAGCAGGAGGTTTTATTGGAATCTCTGGCAGTGTATAAAAATCCGATTCTCTACCCCATAGCCTTAACAAAATAGATAAGCTGCTTTTAATATTTGTGACTTTATTTACCTGCTCACCTTTATTACGCAATCGACTGAAATGCTTAATACAATCTCTCATGATAACGTTGCTAAAAAGATCCCCTTGATAATGTATGCCATCAAGATATCGGAAGTAACTAACTAGTCCGCAAAAATATAATGGCCTTGATTGGCTTTCAGGTAAACTGTTCAACCTTTGATGTATCTCCCGAACGATATTATCCCGGTTAGCCAACACAACATTACCTGATTTGATCTGCTTCACTGTTGGGACGTGAAGGTAACGCAAGCGATAAATGAAAGATTTAGCTCCATTATCTGCGAATAAAACCATATCCTCAAAGTGTAATTGAGCAATAGGTGCACTGGCTTTCTCTATCGCAATTTGAGTGCGTCTACGTCCCTGAGTCATAATGAAACCTCTAAATCATCAAAAGCACCAATGTAGTCCAGCACGTCTTCGTAGATTTCATCGGCTGAGGGCATATCTTGTGCAATTTTTAAGTATTCGATGGTTGTCGCTCTATCTTCATGGCCTAGCAGCGCTGACACCCTATCTAATGCCTCATCAGGTGTGATCGAGGGGTTACCATACTCATCCTTTTTATTTAGGAGGTGTCGGAAAATATTCACGGCAAACGTTGAGCGTAGATTATGTATGGAGCCAACAATAGGGTAGTCAAGAGCTTGGGTTAGATTCGCAGTGTTACGTATTTCAACCCAGCGGCCAGTGAAGTCTTGTAGCCGCGTAAACATAGGTTTCCCAGACTGGGAAATAAACAAGTACTCAAGCTCAGGGTTAATCGCATCATCACCCTCAAAGAAATGCGTGTTACCTGTCTTAGTCTGCTCCTTGCACCAAGTTTTAAACTTCTCAAGACGCTTTTGATACCTATCAGATTGCGAGTAATCGTAAAGTATCTTCATCAATGTGGCGGGAATAATGGTAACGCGGCTTTTATTCTTCTCAGCAGAACCCTCCGCCGTCTTTGTAAGTGATTGGTACTTATCACCGACACCCAAATCAATCACTGGCTTTTTAAACACTTCTTTGCCGTCCTGAATCATAGTTTCGGGATTAACAATCTGTCCCAAGTGAAGACTAGCGGCTTCCTCACGACGCAATCCGGTACTACGGCAAATCATTGGATGTAGGCAAAACTCAATCGGCAGAGAGTGCAGTTTATTGCTGTCACCATGACGAACCACCCTACGGGACTTCATTAATATGTTTTGCAGGATGTTCCATTCACTATTGGTGAACGGTTTTAGGTCACGGCGCAGGTTGCTGAGATTTGTGCCGCCACTGCGAGATGACTTGGAAAATTTAATCCGCATATCCGTCGTGTGCACCTGCTTACGTTGGTAAGCTTTCATACTGGATGCAGACGCCTCGAAATGTATATTCACTGTCTCAAATTGGAAGGGAGGGTTATTGAAACGAATACCTTGGCGAAGACAGTGTTTATAGAATCCTACGACACTGCTCACATATTGCCTAGCCGTTGTTTTAGCCAATACGCCATTAATAGCGAGCTGCTTTATTCCATCTCGGTATTGGTAGGTTAACCGTTCTTGTTTGTAGCGAGGAAAGATACTCCATTCTGGGCGAGGATCATCATAGAGAGGGTCAAAGTCCTCTTCATCGTTTTCGGCATCCCACTCAGCCTGCTTGTCCAATACAAAACTAAAGTAATGAGCAAGCCCCTGTGCATCAGTGCCAAGCTCAAGCACGCCATAATCGATTGCTTTCGACAATAAGAACTCGTTAACCATGTCTAATGATTGATAGCTGATTAGTTTGTCTTTCTCGTCATACTCAGCAATATGGAGTAAAGGGAGTTTTTTGATGAGGGCTTTATTGCCATTGGCACGGTAGGTAATCTGAGGCTCGCCATTCTCATCAATAGATACCAATGGTTTCTCGTAAACGAAGTTAGGTATAGTCGAAATTTCTACTTCTTTTCGTATGACCTTTTTCTGATTTGCATCTTTATCTGACATACTAAACCTCATACTGTACATACAATCAGCATATACAGCATTCTCAACTTTGAAAGTTAATTATGAGGTTTTAGTCTATCAGGTAAGTTTTGAATGTGGTCTTCCCAGTCGACAACATCGATTTCGTACACCACTTTATTACGTACACTTTCACCTGCTGCGTGCATCGCTGACTTTGAGCCAGTGATAAGTGGGTGCCATTCTGGTAACGATTGACCTTCAGCTAAAAGGCGGTACGCGCAAGTATGTGGTAACCAAGTAAAATCATCGATGTCTTCACGGGTTAGCTTTGTACATTCTTCACCAGACGTGAAGCGATTTGGATAATCTTTGCATGAGCAAGTTTTGCTGTTTAACCAGCTACATGCCACGTTAGTGTAATAAATTTCGTCAGAGTCTTCGTCCATGAGCTTGTGAAGACAGCATTTACCACATCCATCACACAGAGACTCCCACTCCTCTTCGGTCATCTGCTCTAACGTTTTACTTTGCCAAAATGGAGTGCTCATAGTTTCGGTCTCGCCAAGGGAATTAGGGGCGATTTATACCTGTCTCAACACAAAAGTTCAAGTATTCAGCAATTATCGTCATAGTGAACATGTCAGCTTGGGCAATTGGATACTTTCTGTTGTCATGCTCTATCCTTATACCAGTGTAACTTGGTTAGAATCTTGATAAGACTATGAGGATCGTCTATGGGCATCATTTCTTGGATTATATTAGGCTTGATTGCAGGAGCATTGGCAAAATGGTTAATGCCAGGGAATGATGGCGGCGGCTGGATTGCCACTATATTTTTGGGAATCGCTGGCGCATTTGTTGGTGGCTTCTTGGGAAGTTTTCTGGGACAAGGCGGCGCAACAGGTATCAACGTCGGTAGTATTATTACCGCCACTCTTGGGGCGTTTATTATCTTATTTGTCTATAACCGTTTTCTAAAGTGATCATTTTAGCAAGTTCAAAAAAGTACAAGTGTTGTGTATCTACTTGTACTTTTTTATTCGGTTCCCCCTTCCAATCCACGCCAAAATGACCATAATTGCCACCTCAAATTTTAAGAGGTTTACATTATGGATTGTCGATTAGGCTGTGGCGCATGTTGTATCGCCCCAAGTATCTCTTCACCGATTCCCGGCATGCCAAACGGTAAGCCCGCTGGTGTTCGTTGCGTACAACTTAACGATAACAACCTTTGTAAGCTTTTTGGTCAGCCAGAGCGACCAAAAGTGTGCCATGACTTCAAACCATGCCCAGTGGTTTGTGGAAAGACCAACCAAGAAGCCCTGACGAATATTACTGAATTAGAGCATTTAACGTAGGCCTTATCCTTCTCTTTAATCCCCACAGCTCTGTCGAGCAGTCTTTGCTCTTTCGGTTTCACCTCTGAGACACTGTCGCATATACCATTACTATTCTTGTATTTTCGTGTTTTGCCTCACACTTAGCTGACAGTTCTCAACTATGTTCAGCAAGTTATTGAATACAAAATAGGAAGTTATATGAATAAGTATTTGGCTGAGGCTTTTGGTACGTTCTGGTTAGTACTAGGTGGTTGTGGCAGTGCAGTATTAGCAGCAGGGTTTCCTGAAGTCGGCATCGGACTGTTAGGTGTGGCGCTGGCATTTGGTTTAACCGTTCTTACCATGGCTTTTGCTATTGGCCATATTTCGGGCTGCCACTTGAACCCTGCCGTGACAATTGGTCTTTGGGCAGGTGGTCGTTTTGACATAAAAGAAGTTTTGCCTTACATCATCGCTCAGGTTGTCGGCGGTTTAATTGCGGGTAGCACACTTTATGTGATTGCATCGGGTCAAATGGGTTTTGATATTGTCGCCTCAGGATTTGCATCTAATGGTTACGGTGAACACTCACCAGGCCAGTACTCTATGTTGGCTGCTTTAATAACAGAGATTGTCATGACCATGATGTTCTTGATTGTCATTATGGGTGCAACGGACAAACGTGCACCTGAAGGGTTTGGGCCTATTGCTATCGGTTTGTGCTTAACGCTTATTCATTTAATCAGTATTCCTGTTACAAACACTTCGGTGAACCCTGCACGTAGTACTGCTGTGGCTATTTATGTCGGTGACTGGGCTATCTCTCAATTATGGCTTTTCTGGATTGCGCCAATCATTGGTGGCGTTTTAGGTGCGGTTATCTATAAAAACCTATTGGCTTCAGACTCAGACGACTAACCCTCTTATGAGCATCAATAAGGCAACAATATCAATCGATAAATTGAAAGAAAAAAGCCGCTAAACTCAGCGGCTTTCCATTATAACTTGTGTCGACCTAAGAGTGAGTGTGACAACGTTGTTCCATCAACAAGCTCAAGTTCACCGCCGACTGGAACGCCATGTGCGATTCTGCTTGCCTCGACTTGATGTTCTTTACACAATTCCGCAATGTAATGTGCTGTTGCTTCCCCTTCTACCGTTGGGTTGGTAGCAAGAATCACTTCAGCGATATCACCTCTACGAAGACGATAATCGAGTACATCTAAACCAATATCACTTGGACCGATACCATCAAGCGGAGATAAATGTCCCATCAAGACAAAGTATCGCCCAGAGTACTGGCCCGTCGCCTCTACCGCTGCAATGTCTGCCGGGCTTTCTACTACGCAAATTTGGCCGTTTTCCTGGCGTTTTGGGTTAGTACAAATGTGGCAAACTTCTTCTTCAGTAAAAGTACGGCACTCGGAACAATGGCCAATTTCCGTCATGGCTTGACTAAGTGCATCGGCGAGTTGTAAGCCGCCTTTTCTATCTCGCTGTAACAAATGAAAGGCCATACGCTGCGCCGACTTGGGACCAACCCCAGGTAGACAACGTAAGGCCTCCATCAATTGTTCCAGCATATGACTGGTACGCATTGAAAATCCGCTTAATTAGATTTCAGCAGATTAGAATGGCATTTTCATACCTGGTGGTAGTTGCATACCGCCAGTTACAGAAGCCATTTTCTCTTTTTGAGTTTCTTCAACACGACGAGCAGCATCGTTGAATGCAGCCGCAATCAAATCTTCCAGCATTTCTTTGTCGTCTTCCATCAAGCTTTCATCGATGTCAACACGACGCACATTGTGGCTACCAGTGATTGTAATTTTAACTAGACCAGCACCAGACTCGCCAGTTACTTCCATATTCGCGATTTCTTCTTGAAGCTTTTGCATGCGATCTTGCATTTGTTGGGCTTGCTTCATTAGGTTGCCCATACCGCCTTTACCAAACATGTTTATCTCTCTGGTTTAATTGGGTGTTGCATCAATTAATGGGGTTATGACTTAATGTTTTCAACCCCACTCCGTTCGATTATTAGATAGGACGCACACTATCTTTCACAAGCTCTGCAGCAAATCGACGTTCGATAAAGTGAACGTTTGGATCGTTTTCCAGACTATTCAGTGCTTGTTGTAATTTTTCTTGATAGAGTCGATCTCGCAACTCTAAAGGTGTCTCACCAGCATCACTAATTTCAACTGTTAAATGGCAATCTTCATCCAAAAGTGTATTTAGGGCTTTGAGCAATTCACCTTGTGCTCTATCTGTATTTAAATGTGCCTGGCTACTTCTCAGTTGCAAAGAAACCGTGGAACCTTCTTTACTATAATGTGAGTTTAGCGCAAGTTGCTCCACCAGCTTAGGCATATTCATTAGACTGATTAGCTTTGCCCACTCATTTTGCTCTAGAGATTCATCAACCAGCTTTTGCGCCATTTCAGGTGTTTTCTCGTGCTCAAGCGCTTGCTTGAGCTGCGTAGGTGTCAGTTTCGTATTAACTTTTGTCTCAGCAGGTTTACTTGGACGCCAGCGATACGCTTCTTCAACGACTTGCTCTTCAGCTTGAGAAATAGAGCTTGGCGACACCTGCGCGGAACTGCCGTGTCTTTGCGCTACACGATCAAGAACCGACTCTGGCTTAGCAGATGTCGCTTTAGGCTTTTTTGGACCACCACTTTGCTGCGGGGCGTTTTGTTGTAAGCCCTGACGCTGAGAACGGAGTTGATGACGCAAGCCACTTAACCCTCCACGAGCAGGGGCTACTGGAGTACTTTCTGGTTCTTGCTGAGACTGAGCCTGATGCTGAGGCGCCGGGTTCTCACTTATTGGTGGTGCCATGTCATATTGTGCTGGTGGCGTTTCGTACTCGGCTGGTTGGTATCCAGGCTGGTACTGAGGCTCTTGGTATGTCGGAGCTGAATTGTTCTGGGTAGCTGGTTGAGAAACCGGCTGCTGTGGCGGCATATGCGCTGGGCGCTGCTGCGGTTGTTGAACCGACGTTTGCTGATTTGGTGTTGCTTGTACTGGCGCAACATTTACCTGACCAGAACTTGGCGCTGACGCCGATTGCGATTGAGTAGCAGTAGAAATAATGTTAGCACCGTTATTTGCTGACGGGCGAAATGCCATCATGCGCAATACGATCATTTCCATGCCAACTCGGCCGTTTGGTGACAACGCGAGGTCTTCGCGGCCTTTAATCGCAACTTGATAGTAAAGCTGCACGTCTTGCGGGCTAAGAGCTCTACTCAATAGCTCAATTTTTTCTGCATCAGGCTGAGCTTGATCTAAGGTAGATGGCAAAGCTTGATACATGGCAATTCGATGTAATTGGGCTGCCAACTGTTGTAACAAGCCGTCCCACTCAACGCCATTTGACGCCAGTTGTTGGATTTTTTCTATGGCTTGTTGAGGCTGCTTACTACTGATCGACTCAAGTAAGTGAATAGCCTGATCGGTATCAATAGTGCCTAGCATATGGCTGACGGTATCCGCTTGTACCACTCCATTACCTAAAGCAATCGCTTGATCAGTCAGACTCAGAGCATCACGCATACTTCCATCAGCCGCGTGAGAGATCATACCCAAAGCTTTAGACTCTGCTGTGACCTGCTCTTGCTCGAGGATATAGTCAAGCTGCTGGTGAATCTCATCGACACTGATTGGCTTCAGGTGGAACTGTAGACAACGAGACAAAATCGTCACAGGTAGCTTTTGTGGGTCTGTTGTCGCCAGTAAGAACTTGACGTATTCCGGCGGCTCTTCCAATGTTTTCAATAGCGCATTGAAAGAGTGACGTGACAACATGTGCACCTCATCAATGAGATACACCTTAAAGCGTCCTCGAGCTGGCTTATATTGAACGTTGTCTAACAGTTCTCGAGTGTCTTCAACTTTAGTACGTGAAGCCGCATCAATTTCTAGCAGGTCAACAAATCGACCCTCATCAATTTCGCGGCAAGTATCGCATTGACCACAAGGTGTTGCGGTAATGCCGGTTTCACAGTTCAGCCCTTTGGCGAACAAACGGCCGATACTCGTCTTACCAACACCACGAGTACCACTAAACAAATACGCATGATGGAGGCGATTTTGCGCTAACGCATTCTCCAATGCCGTAAGAACATGTTTTTGTCCCACGACTTGGTCAAACTTATTAGGACGCCATTTTCGCGCTAAAGCTAAATAACTCATTGAATGTATTAATGTCCTTCAAAATCGCAGATGCTGTATACATTTAGACCTAAAGCTTCTAAACGCTTGTCACCACCGATTTCAGGTAGATTGATAACGAATGCTGCATGTTCCACTTTTCCACCTAATTGGCGAATCAGCTTAGTCGTTGCTTCAATAGTACCGCCTGTTGCTAGCAAATCGTCGACAACAAGTACTTTGTCACCTTCTACGATCGCATCAGTATGGATTTCTAATGTATCCATACCGTACTCCAACTCATAGGACTGAGCAATCGTTGGACGTGGCAGTTTTCCTGGCTTACGCACTGGAACAAAACCCACACCTAGCTCAAGCGCTAATGGTGCACCAAACAGGAAGCCTCGCGCTTCTGTACCCACAACTTTTGTGAATCCCATCGCTTTGTAACGTTCAACCAAAAGGCCAATAGTTGCCTGATACGCTTTTGCGTCTTCTAGAAGACTGGTCACATCACGGAAAAGGATGCCTGGTTTTGGGTAATCTTGGATGCTTTTGATGCTAGATTTGATCAGTGAAATTGTTTCTGTAGTCATAATACCGATTTACTTAGATTGGCTCATCACCCTCTCACTATCTCTGTATCACGAGGGTAACGAACAATAGGTTTTCATCACTATGTGTTTATATTCGTAAACTCACAGGTGCTGAAAATACAAACGCCCACTCGAAGAGCGGGCACACTATTCCCTACAATATTAGTGATTTTCTTCTCGGTCAGCAACCAGCTCAATCACAGGCAGACGTATAAACCAGCTAAGTAAAACGATTGCCATTCCTAAAAGTGCAATTTTCACCCAAATGACAGGGACAACGACAATTGAAATCGTAAAGCTGAGTACAATAAAAATCACTCCACGTTGTTTTACTTTAGACTCGACGGCTTTATTTTGATTCCAGTTATACAAAATAGGGCCAAAGGTGTTGTGATTGTGTAACCAATGGTGAAATGTCGGGCTGCCTCGCATAAAACACGCGCTGGCGAGCAAGATAAACGGAGTAGTTGGTAAGAGAGGAAGGACAATTCCGGCTATGCCGAACAAAATGCAGAGTCCACCAACGATATTGAAAAAGTTACGCTTAATACGAATGGTGAACTCCAGAATACGATAGCTAGTTCATTAGCCCGCGTAACCGTTAAGCACGCGCAGCCAAGTTAGCGTTGCAGGTAATGTTGGGATCATAAGTACTGCAACGAAACCTAAAAAGTACAAAATATTATAAGGCTCTTTAAACTCTTTGTCTGCCATGATGTTTCTTCTCACTATTTGACTTTGCTTCTCCCATGCAGCAACGTTAACCGCACGTTACACAAATGGGTCAATATTGTTTGGGCGCAAACTATACCTTATACAACCAACGATAAACACAAACAAAAAGTAAGGTTATTTATCCGCCAACTCGTTTTATTTGCTCAACACCAGCATAAAAAAAGCAGCTTTCTCAGCTGCTTTTTATTTTTTAGACTTGTGTCAACTGTGGCGAGATATATTTAAGCTAAAACTTGAAGAGCCGAGACACCCGATAGACAATTGTCCGGTCGTGTTTAACGGTAAGTCTCTAGTAATGAAGTTTTTCAAACTGCCATCACCTAGGCTATTTCCTGCCGCGATATGCTGATTAGAGACACCATTTGACCATTGACTATCTAAACCCGCAGGCAAAATAGAAACTGTGGATGAAGCCAGATCCGCGACGCCAAACACAGCATTTACCGGCCCGGCGCATTCAGAACATTCAATTCCCTTCTCAAGGATAGCTACGATATCTTTAAGGTCTGCACTAAAACTCTGTAAATTACGTAGGTAATCATCAAATAAAGCTCTGACTAGTAATGTTGTCCCTACTCCACAGTTATCCTGAGAAGCAGAGTCAACCAAGTAGAAAGCAAACTGCCCATTTATCAACCATCGATAATCAAACACTAATGGCATGACGTCTGTTGATTGAAGTAAACGGTATGAGCAACGCCAGTCTCCTTGAGACGCATCTTTATCTGGTAATAAAGCATGAAGCAAATCTCTTGCCGCGTTTGGGTTTTGTTGCAAATACTCTAAATGCCAGTGAAGCTCTTGCTCATCTGGTATCTCTCCACCATCATCGACTCTGAACCACTGACTTGAAAAATCACGTTGTTCAGAAAAATGACAGTCACAATCTTCAAGCGTATTATCGATTGCTTGAGATAAGTGCTTATAGTTACCTATCGGTTTGGGAAGAAAGTCTTTAATACCAAAACGCAACGCCTTTGCGACATCTGACATTTCATCAGTGCCAGACACCACAATGAGCGGCAACGATGGATATTCCAGGCTGACTTCTTCGACAAACTCTATACCATCTAACAACGGCATAGATAGATCACATAAGACAAGATCGGGTTGGCATTCCCTAAGTTGTTGAAGTGCGTCTAAGCCATTTTCAGCTTCTACTACCTCAAAACCCTGACTTTCTAAATAGGCATTGGTTATGTTACGAAAAATGGCGTCATCATCCACTAACATAATAAGTTTATGATGAACCGCTTCCTCCGCCGAGACCATTGCCGTTTGACTGTGAGCCTTAAACATACCTTTACACCTCACATTGGTCAGTCAAAAACAAGTTTTTATTAAGTCGTTATTATTATTGTGCTTTTATCGTGGGATCCCCTGCCAATTAAAGGCTTAGGTGGTCTCACCTCGTTATAAAAAGTAGTCCGAAAAAAGCGTTTATACAAATATTCGTTGATATAACGTTGCTATATCAATGTTTGCTCATAGAGACCTGCTGTGGTGAAATAGTGCAACATGTTGACTTAAAGCAATCTTTAATACCAAAGTTAATTATAAATTAGCGTTGATTAGTAACTTAATGTGTCTGGAAATATGAAATTAGATGATTTAAACCTATTTCGATTGGTTGTCGAAAATGGGAGCTATACAGCAACTTCACGGAAAACTATGATTCCGGTTGCAACCATCACCCGACGCATTCAAGCGCTAGAAGACTCCGTCAATCTTAGACTACTGAACCGCCATGCACGTAAGCTTTCTCTCACCGAAGCTGGTGAACGTTTTTACAAAGAATGCTCACCACTACTGCAAAGCCTGACATCTACCGCCGAGGAAATTACTGACGACTGTCGTGGCGCCTCCGGGCGAATCAAAATATCAGCTCCGTACAATCTGACTAAACGTATGATGATGCCGATGTTCAATGGCTTTATGAAACAGTACCCTGGTATCAATATTGAGCTAACGACAGAGAATAATGCGGATAAACTTGATCCGACGGAATGGGATGTCATCTTCCGCGTTGGTCCACAACGTGACTCTAGCTTGATCGCTCGCAAGGTTGGCGAGGTAAAAGATATTTTAGTGGCCAGTCCTGATTACCTGAAGGCAAACCCAGCTCCAGAGCACGCTGAAGAGCTCTCTAAGCACTCTTTGCTAAAAGGCTACCCGTTAATAAAGTGGACACTAAATAACAGTAAAGGTGAGTCTGTGGTCAACGTTGAACGTGGTCGCTTTCAGGCCAATGCCCTAAATGTGGTTCGCAGTTCCTGCTCTGAAGGGCTAGGTATTACCTTGATGCCGAATGTCATGGTCAAAGAGTACATTGAACGTGGGGATTTAATTCGCGTCTTACCAGACTGGAGCGCTAACCCTCGCGACATTTACATGCTTTATAACCATAAAGATCATTTGCCAGAAAAGGTACGACTCTTCATCGACTACGTGATTGCTTATAACATTCACTAAGTCATCCAGTACCTATAGCTCAGTTTAGGTTCTTCATTAATAAAAAACGGCGACCCGATGCGGTCGCCGTTGAGTATTAACGAGCATATTTATTCAGGATTCACCCACCGTTAGAGTGCACGTTTGATATCCAACTCAGGAATCTGATCGGTTTCATCAGAGCCGAACGCGACAAAACCCTGGCCTGAGTTTTCCAGCAGCAAGCTAATAGCGCCTTCAGGACGAGCATTGTTAACCAACTCTGTTACATCCAGCTCAACCCACTGCTTCTTCTGCTGACTGCTTACTGTAAATGCAGCGTTGCTAGGCGTGCTGGCTGGTAACGTATTCCAGGTAATACCAGTTTCACTCCAGTCATTGTCTGCCAGTACGGATACATTCACCGTCTGTGACGAATCCCCGCCGACATTGCGCACATGCAGCTTCAGAGTTGCTTTCTCTACTGCCGTATCGCGCAGCTGGTTCAGGTCAAACTTCAGCACCGATTTCACTGTTTTAGTCACGCCTTCTTCAGTTGCTTCTTTATCAGCAATCTGACCAGCCCACAGATCCCAACGTGATACAACGTCGAAGTTTTCATCAGCGTATTTGCCGCCCTGTAGCTCAGTATCCGCTACTGCAAGCAGTGTCAGTTCTGGCTGACTCGCAGCTTCCTGTTCAGCCTGCTTCTGTGCTTCCTGTGCAGCCTCTCGTTCACTGTTATCTGGTCCTTCGTTCCAGTTAAAGGTCACACTCTTACCCAGCTCAGCAGCACCTCCCGGCGTAAGTACTCGGTGAGTCACGTTGCCATGAGTAGCCGACTGTAACACCAGCTCTAGGTCAGCATATTCTGCTCCAGGAGTAGAAATACTGACTGTTGGCTGCTTACCGCTTTCATCAAGTAAAACAACACTCGGCAGGTTAACTGTAATCATTACATCACCGCCAAGCTTAATGCTGCCCGCTTCATGGAACACAATACCTGTCACACTCAGTTCGCTGTGACGTACTGCCTGAACTTGATTGTTGTTCTGCAATACTTCTACCGGCAATACCTTCGCATACTCTGCCGTTTGTTCGGCGCTCTTACCCGGTGCAATCACATACTGGTACTTCGCCCCGTTAGGTTGTGAGCCATGCGCCATAGACAGAGTAAATACATCTTTGCTGATCTCTTCCGCACCGCTAGTTCGACGGATCGATTTCCAAGTCCCCGTTTGCGTCTGGTTGGATAGAGTACCCTTCCAGTTGTCCGGGAATACATAACCCACATTATCGTGGTGTACCCACTTAGCGTCCGTTACCAAGCGGCTACCCATCTGAACTACCTGGCCGTCAACGGTCACCTCTCCATTAAGCAGTACCTGGTTCACCGAAGTATTAACTGGTTCTTGATGGGTCGAGTTAATACCCGCACCCAGCGCGACAACTTCATCTGCAAAGCTGAACCACGCTTTCTTAGCCTGAGTTCGACCTTTGCCTTCACCGAATTCATAGAAACCCGGCTTAGTTGAGTGAGCAGTTTGTGAGTGGCGAATAGTGATATCCATATCCATCACAGAAACACCGTAGCGATCGTTGGTGACGCCACCAACAAACGAAACATCCTGCTGCATAATACGTCCCCAATCCGCACCCTGAGCTACATATTCAGGTGCAGTTACGCCCGGAACCAGTTTCCAGTCCCATACAGGGAAAATGTTATGGTATTCGTTACCACGCTGTAGCAGGAAGGTGCTGCCGAAACTAAGCCAGAAGCCTTTCAGGTTTTCACCATTACCCGCTTCTGCTGGCTCCACTCGTTGGGAGTTCATACCAATACTGAACATATGGCCGTCGGCAGCTTTCACTGAATAATCACTGCGCCAGAAGTGCTTAAAGCCGTTCAGACCCGAACCTTCACCACCAAACTCATGGCGTTTAAATGCTTCTGCCTCTTCAGCTCGTTCTGGAGCCCACCCTGCAACGATATCTATCGGCGTGTTTTCCGGCAGTATGTCCGTATTATTAGGTGTAAACTCGGTGTTCTTAGTGCGGCTGATCCCGCGGCTCATGGTGTTGTAGTCCCATTGACCATGACGTTTTGACCAGCGCTGGCCATCCAACATATAAGCGACCAGAACATCGATTTTATCCTGGCCGAATGCCCAAGGCAGACCTTGAACAAAGTTCGCCCATTTCGCCGCAGAAGTAAACCACACCGGTCCATAGCCCGAGGTATACAACTGAGGACCGTGCTGATGGAATGAATAATCGTGCTGAACGCCCGCTCCGGTGCTGACCCCAATAGTAGCTTCGATGTCAGCAATCGCTTTACCGACCATCTCTGCATCATCAGCCAGTATACCGTGATTCAATACGGCCAATGCGATATCGGTACGGTTAGCCGCTTTTGGAATTGGGCTGTTCGGGTTGTTCGGAGAGTAATTCGGAACGCTCGGCAGATAAGCAGCTACTCTCTTACTTAATGCTTCACTCAGCGCATCTTTTGCCATTACGGCACTGTAACCGATTCGTTTTGGAATCCCGATATCATGCCACCACCAGTTCCAGCTTTGCGGATCCGCATCTAACCAATAGATCAGAGCGTTGCTGATCGCAGTACCCAGCTCAGGATCCGGGTTTTCATTGTATGTCGCTGCCAGAATAACCAAGCGATCCAAGTGATCTTTTGGCGACCAACCTGGTTTTTCTATTTGTTTGTAATTGACATCATGCCAGTAACCTTCTGGGTTCCAGTACTTTTCCTTCACTTTAGTGCCATCTTCCCGCTCAATTTCTCTCTCGAGCTGAAGATATTCTGCGGCCAATGCTTCTAGGGTAGTTCCCTTTTTCGTTGCTGTAGATTTTGCACTGGCAACGAAATCAGGGATTACGCGGTTTTTCAGGGTTTCAAAGTCTTCAGCTGTTGCCTGGACAGCTTCCTGAACCGCTTCTTGTGATGCTTGGTTATTGCTAGGGGACGAGGTATTTTCTAAACAACCAGTCACCGCCATCAGTGACATAGCTAATAGCGAGTATTTAAATGTTCTCACGTTCATTCCTTTCTAGTTATTACACACAGCGTTTCATCGCTGTATCGCTTATTGCGCCACTAATAATAGAAAGGATAACAACATTAATGAAACGTTGTTTTAGTAACGTTGAGAGCAATATCAAAAACAAAAAAATAATAATAAAACCAGTTTTATTATTTAAATATCAATTGTTTCATTTGTGTAAAACATTGATAAGAAACGGTTTGACAAGATTAATTACCATTCTTCTCTCTTCAATGTCAGCTTCGTATCGAGAGAGCTTACATGCTCGGCGACAAGCTCGATCAAGGTTATGACGCAATCATGATGCCGGGCAGCCGACTTAGACCGACAACCTATCGGCCAACCCTCAGGTGCTGGAATTCGCTACGGGTCATATCGACAATGGTAAATATCTCTGTGCCCTAGACTCTTCCCCAGTGAGGGGACTTGGTCGACACGGATTACTAAAAGGAAAACATTTTATTGCTTGCTGCGGGCAGGAAGGCCTGGTTGAAGAAGGCATTTACGTCGATGCTAAGGTGGTAACGGATGGTCAGTTTATTACCGATAAAGGATTGGAGTGTAGTTTTGATTTTACGTTTGCACAAACCCTGCGTCTAAATGTTCTGGACCATATTTACTATGATGGGTGGCTGGAGTCCGTACGAGGTTTTTAAATCGGCTTAATATTCGCCACCAATTGAATACGTAATATCCCTTTCGTACATTTGGTGGGGATATTTATATGCTCCAAATAAACAAGCACTGAACGTATTCACGTTCAGTGCTTAATATCTCTTAGCTGTATTCATTTAGGAACAACCGGACTCATCCCGGATGATCACTGGACGTTATGCGCCTTCGTTATGAAGTTCTAGGTTCGCTAAATCTTGCTGAATCTCACGTTGAGTTTTTGCATCATCGTTACGCAAGCCATCAAGGAAGTCCAGATACTGCTGGTCGATGTCACCCGTCACATACTCGCCGTTAAATACCGATGTATCAAACTGTGTAATGTCTTGGTTACCAAGGCCAACGGCTTCAACTAAATCCTCAAGCTTTTGGTAGATCAATGCATCTGCGCCAATGTGCTTACAGATAGTCTCATTGTCACGACCGTGAGCGATTAACTCGGTAGCACTTGGCATGTCGATGCCGTAAACGTTCGGGAAACGTACTTCTGGAGCAGCTGAAACCATGTATACTCGCTTCGCACCAGAATCACGAGCCATCTCAATGATCTGCTCTGACGTAGTACCACGAACGATAGAATCATCAACCAAAAGTACATTCTTGTCTTTAAATTCAGAACGAATCGCATTCAGTTTACGGCGCACAGACTTCTTACGCTGTTGTTGGCCCGGCATGATGAACGTACGGCCTACATAGCGGTTTTTCACGAAGCCTTGACGGTATGGCTTGTCGATCGCTTGTGCAATTTGCAGCGCAATATCACACGAGGTTTCTGGAATTGGGATAACAACGTCGATATCCAGATCAGCGTAGTCTTCACTGATGCGTTCGCCTAGCTTTTTGCCCATTTCAACGCGAGCGCTATAGACAGAAATTTTGTCAATAAATGAATCAGGACGAGCAAAGTAAACAAACTCAAAGATACATGGATTTAACTTCGGATTATCCGCACATTGCTTAGTGTACAACTCACCATCAAAAGTCGCGTAAACCGCTTCACCTGGCGCTACATCTCGAACAAAGTCAAAACCTACTGCATCAAGAGCAACAGACTCCGATGCCACCATGTATTCAGTACGACCATTTGCTTCACGTTTACCCAAACAAAGAGGGCGAATGCCATTCGGGTCACGGAATGCAATCATACCGTGGCCAATGATCATTGCTGTTACTGCGTATGCGCCGCGAATCGTACGATGAACGTTGGTAACCGCGCGAAATACGTCTTCTGTCGTGACATTACCTTTAACAGAATCAATTTCGTGAGCAAGCACGTTCAGCAACACTTCTGAGTCTGATGTTGTGTTGATGTGGCGGCGGTCTTTTTCAAACAGCTTTTGGCGAACTTCGTGAGCGTTCGTTAAGTTACCGTTGTGGGCAAGTGTAATACCGAAAGGAGAGTTTACGTAGAAAGGCTGAGCTTCTGAGGCACTTGAACTACCAGCAGTTGGGTAGCGAACATGACCGATACCAACTTCACCTTGCAAGCGCTGCATATGTTTTGCTTCGAACACATCCTTGACTAAACCGTTCGCCTTACGCAGACGAAAACGATTGCTTTCTATGGTACAAATACCCGCTGCATCTTGGCCACGATGCTGTAACACCGTTAACGCGTCATAAATAGACTGGTTTACAGGGGTTGTGCCCACGATTCCAACAATACCACACATGTCCTAATCCTCGATTTGCGACAGTAGCTGGCACTACTAGATAGTGCCAGACAGAAAACTTGATGTTGCTTGTAAATGCTCGAAGAATGGGGCGATGATACGGCTGAACTCAGGGATCAACTGTGAATCTTTCCACCAATCCGAGCTTGGGAATGCGGTAAACGCATCCATAAAAAACAGCACCGCAGAAACTATCAAGACTCCGCGTAAACCACCAAATACAACACCAAGGATTCGATCCGTACCTGATAGCCCTGTTTTTTGTACCAGTTGGCCAATGACGTAGTTCACCACTGCACCAACAATTAATGTTGCGACAAATAATGCCGCTATCGCAGCTCCGTTTCGGAACATGTCGTCTTCGATATTGGAAAAATACACCGCCAATTTGGCGTAGTAGTTACTGGAGATAAAAAACGCTCCAAACCAAATCACCAAAGACAACGCTTCTTTAGCAAAACCACGAACTAAACTGATCAAAGCTGAAAAGCCGATCACCCCTAAAATGACAAAATCTAACCAATTCATATTTTCTTCATCTTAAGTTGGCGCGCATTTTAACAGAAAAAATGCTGACGCAAACGTTTTCTTATGGATTTAACGGCTTAAATTTAAGCAATTGACCTTTTGAGCCAGTAATTTTTTGTAATTCTTGAACTTGTCGTTCCAGTTTACTTTTTGACACATCAGGGCCAACAATGACACGCGTAAATTCATTTTCTTGTTTCGTGTGAGCTTGATAACCACGCTTTTGTAAATCGGCAACTAACGCTACCGCATTGTCATGATTCTTCAGCGCCATCAATTGAATGATCCATGCAGAATCTTCATATTGATTTTTCTCAACAACCGGACGAGGAGCAACTTCAACTTGCTCTGGTTGTTGAGTCTCTTCTGGCTGAGCTACCAGTTCAGGGACAGATTGCGGTTTTGAAACGGCAACCTGAGGCTCTTCTGACTCCTGCACCACTGCTTCTACGGGAGAGTCAGGCAGTACAATGTCATCTTCGACAGGCTCGAGTATTTCGAAATTTTCCACATCACTATCAAGCTCAGGTTTGATAGGAATGCTGGCAAATTCTTCCTTGTAGTGAAGTTTTTTACCATCTAGTACATCTGGGAGCACAATCACTCCCACTGCCACCAGAATGATAGTGCCGACTAAACGACTCTGAAATTTACTTGCCATCAAATTACCTTTGCTGCTTGTTATCTTTGCTTACTTAATTACTTGCTTGCCAATGATCCAACACCTCACCCACGGTATGGAAAGAGCCAACCACCAAAACAACGTCATCCTGTTGTGCGCTCGCTTTCGCACTTTCAAACGCTTCTACGGGTGCCTGGAACTGAACCTGCCCCTGAGGTAAGTATTGACACAATTCCTCTGCGGTCGCAGCACGAGGGCCGGTAAGCGATGCTGGATACCATTGGGTGGCAATAGGAGCCAGAGCTTCAATGGTGGCTTTTATGTCCTTATCGTGCAGCATAGCAATCACGACATGGATGTGCTTACCCGCATACTGATGCTTCACTTTTTCTACTAAATATTCAGCAGAATGTGGATTGTGAGCAACATCAAGTATGATTTCTGGCCCGCTCTGTAACACCTGCATTCGACCTGCGAGTCGAGCATTATTCAAGCCATTGACGAGGTTTATGTCAGTGATTTGCAATTCTGAAGCGCCAAGCGCCATGAGTGCTGTTGCTGCGTTTGGCAAAGGCAGTGACGGGACAGGTAAGTCTTCAAGGTCAAATGCGCCACTTGTCCACTTCCAGCCTTTCTCGGTCAGTTGATAATCAAACTGGATTCCAACCTGGAAAAACTCTGCACCGATATCGTCCGCGTGCGCTGCCACAGTTGCAGGAGGTAAAGGCTGACCACAAATGGCTGGTTTACCGGAGCGGTAGATGCCTGCTTTTTCAAATCCAATAACATTAATGTCATCACCAAGCCAATCCACATGGTCAACGGCTAAGCTGGTGATGACAGAGACATCGTGATCCACAACGTTGGTTGCATCCAAACGGCCGCCTAAACCAACTTCTAGCAGGACGATATCTACCTTTTCTGTCTGGAAAATACGTAATGCGGCAAGGGTCCCGAATTCAAACAGGCTTAACGTGATATCACCGCGCTGCTTTTCTACATAGTCGAACGCTTGACAATGTTTCGCGTCTTCTACGTCTACGCCATTAATACGTACACGTTCGTTGTAACGAATCAGGTGGGGTGAACTGTAAACACCTACTGAATAACCGGCGTCTAATAAAATCGCTTCCATTAACGCACACGTTGAGCCTTTACCATTGGTTCCGGCAACAGTGATAACCGTTGGAGCAGGTTTAGTGAGGTTGGCTTTATTTGCTACCGCTTGAACGCGGTCTAAGCCAAGGTCGATTGCTGAGGAATGAATATTTGCTAAATAATCAAGCCACATCTCTAGAGAGGATGTGGCTTGAGGAATTGGGTTTTGGGTCATCTAACTTTAACCATTAATTTCTTTGGTTTTATGTTAGTTGTTACTTTACCCTTTTTCGTCCGCTTCTGGTACAGAATATGACTCTTCATTTGGAGATTCGTTAACCGAAACCACCAAAGGAGATTTGTGGTTAGTCATCTTAGCAATAAGACCACCCACTCGCTGACGCATTTCACGACGATCAACGATCATATCAATAGCACCATGATCAAGCAGGAATTCGCTGCGTTGGAAGCCTTCTGGAAGGTCTTCACGTACAGTTTGCTCGATTACGCGACGACCAGCGAAACCAATCAACGCTTTAGGCTCACCAATGTTGATGTCGCCCAACATTGCCAAACTTGCTGATACGCCACCCATTGTTGGGTCAGTCAGGATCGAGAAGAACGGCAGACCTTTTTCAGATAGACGCTCAAGTGCTGCACTGGTTTTTGCCATTTGCATTAGAGACATCAATGCCTCTTGCATACGTGCGCCACCACTTGCTGAGAAACAAACAAGTGCACAGTTGTTCTCGATTGCAGCTTCTACTGCTTTAACAAAGCGAGCACCCACTACAGAGCCCATTGAGCCACCCATAAATGAGAACTCAAACGCACAAGCAACCAGGGGCATACCTAGTAGTTCACCCTGCATTACAACCAATGCGTCTTTCTCACCGCTGCTCTTTTGAGCTGCTGAAATACGCTCTTTGTAACGCTTAGAGTCTTTAAACTTCAGCTTGTCTTGAGGCTCAAGCTCAGAACCAAGTTCAACACGGTTACCTTCATCCAGGAATGTTTCCAAACGACGACGCGCTTTCATGCGCATGTGATGGTTACACTTAGGACATACTTCTAAGTTACGCTCCAGTTCAGCATGGTAAAGAACCTGCTCACAAGAGGTACATTTAGTCCACACGCCTTCTGGGATAGAAGCTTTACGTGAACTTACAAGATTGCTTTTTTCTAAAATCTTTTCAAGCCAACTCATGGAAGACCTTTTCTCTCAACTCTTCCGCTTCATTGCGAAAGATATAAATTCGAAATAACACCGACGGATTAAACCATATCTTGTCGCTACTGTAGATAAAAAACTGGTTGTACCTATTTTTGTTATCATAAATAGCGCATAGTTTCTGTACACATTCAGTGTAAACTACCGATATTTTGAAGCAAGTTTGTAAATTTAGTTCAAATTATCTGGTAAAAATAACGGGCCGATCGGTACACGAGGTAAATCAAACTCTTGTGGATAATCCACATCGACCAAATATAGGCCTTCTGCTTTTGCTGTCGCGCCGGCAAGCTTGCGATCTTTTGCCTCTAACAACCACTCAATCCACTCGGGGTTTTCTTCGCCACGTCCAACTTTTATCAGACTGCCTGTAATATTGCGCACCATATGATGAACAAACGCGTTTGCTTTAATATCAATGACGACATAATCACCATGGCGAGTCACGTTCAGATGCATCATGTTACGAAACGGACTGAGAGACTGGCAGTGAGCGGCCCGGAATGATGAGAAATCATTTTCTCCCAACAAATACTGCCCTGCTTGATGCATTTTTTGCTCATCCAGCGCCCCGTGATAGTGACTGACACCAGAATTTAAAATACCCGGACGTAACGCGTGATTGAAAATGATGTAGCGGTAACGACGCGCTGTCGCTGAGAATCGAGCATGGAAATCGTCCGATACTTCCTTTGCCCAGCGAACTGCGATATCACCTGGCATGTTCGCGTTTGCGCCCATCGTCCAAGCCACCATTTTTCGGTTTACGTTGGTATCAAAGTGAACAACTTGTCCCGTGCCGTGCACGCCTGCATCAGTACGACCTGCGCATTGAACTTCTACAGGGTGGTTTGCAACGATGGACAAGGCTTTTTCTAGCTCTTCTTGGACGCTTTTTACGTCTCTCTGGCGTTGCCAACCAAAGTAGTTTGTACCGTTATACTCGATACCTAATGCGATTCTCATCTTAACCTTCGAACTCTAAAATGGGGCGGGAAGTATATACCCAAGTAGCGTCTAGTTGCCAGTTTCAGCGAGAATGACTTGGCTTTCAGATACAAAAAGGGCGGCCCGCGCCACCCTGATTGATTTATCGACCATTAATGGTGTCGATGAGGCTCTTCGCTTCACGGCGAATGTCATCTTCACCGAACACAATGGCCTCTTCCAGCAATTTGATCGCCCCTTTAGGATCGTTCATTTCTAGGTAGATCTTAGCCAAATCCAGTTTACCTGCACCTTCAGCATCGGAATCAACATCCACATCAGTGATATCGCCAATCACATCCGGAAACTCGTTTAAACCCACGTCCAGATTCAAGTCCTCTTCTTCAAACTCCCCACTCTCGTTATCGACCTGCGCCATCAATTCATCAATAGTCATGAATTGACTTTTCTTAGGGTCAAAATCTTCAAGGGTCGTTTGCTGTTCCCAGTTTTCTTCGGTAATCTCTGGTTGACTCAACGCCTCCTGTGAGCTCCAAATATCGCGCTGGTCTTCAGGCACATTATCGGTGTCAGACGATGGCATATTATCAGTCGGTGTTTTGAAACCATCCCAATCATCACCTACATCAAACATGGTCTCGAAGTCCATACCGGCACTATCTATAGTGTCGCGATCTAAGTGGCCTTCAAAAGCCTCAGATTCGCCCTTTTCAGATAATAGGCTTTCCATATCGGACTCAGCTAAACCAGTAATGCCTGGTTCTTGCATGACTTGAGCCTGTTCCGGCTCTGCCTCAAAGCTACTCTGCTGAGCAAACAGTTCAAACAACGCATCATGATCGTTGTCTGCTTTAAGGGTCATTTTTGAGCTAGTTGGTTGTTCTGACTCCGACTCAGGGCTATTGGGCACAAAAGAAAGTGCATCATCTTCTGTAAACTCGGGAAGCTCTGAATCATCGAAACTGATTGTGTCTTCTTCAGAAGCAGGTTCAGTAACTTCACTTTCAGGTTGGTGCAGTTCCGGCTCACCCGCCATTGAAGCCAAAGCATCTTCTTCGCTGAATTCTGGGAGTTCCAATTCATCAAATTCGAACTCACCCTCAGCTTCTGAACTCACTGCAGGCGCTTCGCTTTCAGACTCTGCCAGCTCGGGCTCATCCACCATTGATGCCAAAGCGTCTTCTTCGCTGAATTCTGGTAGGTCTAGCTCATCAAAATGAAATTCGTCTTCATCACTTTCATCGGAAGTTGCTGCAACAGGCTCTTGCTCCTGTTTTATATCAGGCACTGGCTCAACGTCATCCAGCAACCAGTCTTCTTCCAGCGGTACTCCAAATTCATTTTCAACGGTATTTGGTGTTGGTGTAAATTCAGGCTCTGCTTCGGTCTCTTCCGCGGAAACTATAAATTTCTCGACAACCGGGTCTGCAAGAGATTCCTCTGAAGTGACCTCTTCACTTTGCTCTGACTTATCCGTCTGAGCTAAAGAGTCAGAGTTTACCGATTTTTCTTGCTCGCCAGACAATGTATCTAAATCAGAAAACGCTTCTTTGTTATCGTGTTCTTCGGCGTTAATGTCGCCGTGACTTGGCGCAAATAGCTCATCCAACTCACGCATCAAAGGATCGTATTCGAGTGAGATATCCTCAATATCTTCTAGCAATTCATCGCCAACGGATGCTTCACTCTCTTGCTCTTCAGGGTCTTGATTGTCAGGCTCTTGCACCAGCTCAAGCTGATTTTCATTAAGAAGTGCATCAATATCTAAGTTCGACTCAAGCTCAAAATCAGCCTCTCCAGTTCGTTCTGGAGCTGCTTGCATAGGTTGAGCTGATAAAGGCACATCCTGCGCATTTTCTGATTGCGAATCATCTAAGTCATCGAAACCCAGTGATGCGAGTAAATCTTCCTCTTCTCGCTGGTTTAGCCCACTTTCCGCCTCTTCATCTGCACGAATTAATTCATCAAAAGGATCGAGGTCGCGAGCGACTTCATCTTCTAACTCATGAGTAACGTCATCGTCGAGCAACTCATCAAGTAAGTCGACACTGTCAGCGTCCAACTCTTCGAATTCTTCACCACCAAAGCCTGACAATGATTCCAGTTCGTCAAGTGGATCAAACTCGCCTTCTGACTCTTCGTCATCAAAATCGATAAGTTCATCCAACAAATCCGTGCTGTTTTCATCTATATCGGTCGTACTATCGGACAAATCAAAAGTACTGTCGTCCAGATCAAGAGAGCCGACTTCATCAGTCTTTGTCACACGCTCCTGATCATCGAACTCAAGCGATGGCTCCACTGCTAGATCAGAGATTTGCGTTTCAGATTGTTCATACTGTGCCAGCATCTTATCTATTTCATCATCAGATGCTTCACCAACAACAAAAGCATCCTCTGAAACCGTTGATGAATCGACACTCAGGTCAAGACCAGTACTATCGAGTTCCTCTAACAACTCGTCCAGCGTCGCTTGATCTATTTGTGCGCTGCCAGTTTCGTCTTCAGGAGCATTGTCAGCTAAAGATTCTGCGAAGATATCCTCTCTTTCAAGCTCCTCACTTTCATCATCCGACAGGTCAAAATCTGGCTCATCAAAGACTTCGAGCTCAGGTGACGCTCCGTCTAGCGCTCGCTCCATTTCCTCAAGACCAAGCGCTTTCTCTTCGCCATTGACCTTTATGCCGTTCGTCGACGAATCAAATTCATCAAATCCAACATCAAGGTCGCCATCGTCACCGATACCCGCAAATGGGTCTTGGCCATCATCACCTTCTAAATTGAAATCAAGCTCTTCATCTTCTAGGCCAGCGAATACATCGTCCTCTAACTCGGGAACACTCTTTTGCTCAGACAAACTGTCGCTTTCGTCATCGGCAAAGAGATCGTCATCCAGGTTCAATTCTTCTTCGAGCTCATCCGCAGCGGATAAACCGATTGGTGCAGCAAGTGGATCGACAGCGGGTGGTTGCTGTTCCACAATAGGCTCTTCTTCTTTGTTGCGACGACTAAGTAGCATCACCACCAAGAACGCAAGTAACGCGCCCGGAATAAGGGCTGCCAGTCCCACAAGCCAGCCATTAGATAAAAATTTATCTAATGGCGTTGGCTGCATGCGTTGCTGCTCATCAGCTCGCTGGCGCTCTTCTTCCAACAGTCTTTCTACTTCGGAGCGGATACGCTCTTCATCGTTGAGCTCACTTTTCAGCGTCTCAACTTCGTTTTGTACTTCTGACAGCATCAGACGTAAACGATGATTTTTCTCTTCCAGCGAAGCAAGTTCGCTTTGAGAACCTTGCAGTTTGCTTTTTAGTTCAGTGACCTGCTGCTCACCTTGTGGGGAAGTGTTTACAGGTGGAACGGGAGCAGCTGGCTCAATTGTTTTAACCGATTCGACTTCCTCAGGCACAACCACTTTTGATTTAGTTGAAACCTGTTCTTCCTCAATTTTCGGGGTTGGTTGTTGCGCCACGCGCTGAACCGTAACTGGCTTGAGCTGTTTGAGCTTCGCCTCATGCGCCTTCATGATAGCTACAGCTTGCTCTGTGCTCGCACTTTGTACTTGCTCCAAGGAAGGAAGACGAAGTCGGCTTCCTGGGATCAATTCGTGAATATTTTGATTTTCAAACGCCTGAGGGTTGATTCGATAAATGGCAAGCAACGTTTGTTGAACTGTCACACTGCGTGATGGCCGCACTTGAGACGCAATCGACCATAAAGTTTGATTTTCTCCTGTAGGCCCTATAAAACGAGAAGGCTGAGAATTTGCAGGAGGAGCGGATAATGCTCGTTCAATCTCTTCAGCATAGCTAGGAGATGATTGCACTTCACCTGAAGGTCCAACAAGACGAATTCCTTCGGCTTGAACCACTGACGATGTCTGAGTCGCGCTTATTAACACTAATGTTGTTAACAAACGCTTATAAATTTGACGCATAGAAGGCTCAGTTTTGTGCTTGATACAATTTGAAATGGTGATCAGTTAAATATATCGGATATATCAAGCAAAACTATAGCTTTAGGTGTAAAAAATGTGTGACGTTAACCATATTCGTACTAATCTCACACAATTACTCGATGATAGAACAAAAAAGCCCCGCAATATGCGAGGCCCTAGGATCGATAACTCAGAAAGCTTAGTAGTAATCGCGGATAAGTACTTCTGCGATTTGTACTGCGTTAGTTGCTGCGCCTTTGCGTACGTTGTCCGCAACCACCCATAAGTTAATCCCGCTGTGATGGCTGATATCGTTACGAATACGACCAACCATAACGTGATCCTTACCACCCGCATCACGAACTTGAGTCGGGAAATCTTCTCCGTGGAACACTTCAACACCCTCAGTTTGCTCAAGTAGATTGATCACTTCTTGCGCGTCGATTGGCGAACGAGTCTCAACGTGAACCGCTTCTGCGTGGCCGTAGAACACTGGTACACGTACACAAGTTGGGTTTACGGTAATACTTGGATCATTGAAGATTTTTTGCGTTTCCCACACCATTTTCATTTCTTCTTTGGTGTAACCGTTTTCCATCATCTGATCGATCTGTGGAATACAGTTAAACGCGATCTGTTGTGAAAACTGTTTGGTTTCAGCTGGTACACCATTCAGTAGTTTAGCGGTTTGGCCTGCAAGCTCATCAATACCCGCTTTACCAGCACCTGACACAGATTGGTAAGTAGAAACGTTAATACGCTCAATACCCACTGCGTCATGGATCGGCTTTAGCGCCACCAGCATTTGGATAGTAGAACAGTTAGGGTTAGCGATAATGTTACGGTTTCGGAACTCAGCAATGGCTTCAGGGTTTACTTCTGGAACCACCAAAGGAATATCGTACTCGTAACGGAAGTGTGATGTGTTATCGATAACAATAACACCTTCATCAGCAGCAATGGGTGCCCATTTTGCTGACAGATCACCACCAGCTGAGAATAAACCGATGTGTGCTTGCGACCAGTCAAACTCTTCTACATTTTGTACGCGTACGGTTTTACCATTGAAACGGTAGGTCTTGCCTTCGCTACGCTCACTCGCCAACAGGTAAATTTCACCTACTGGGAATTTACGTTCTTGAAGTACTTCTAAAATTGTTTCACCGACAGCGCCGGTCGCGCCTAAAATGGCAACATTATATTGTTGGCTCATTGACTTACCTCAATCTGAAAACCTAGTTCTGCTAATGGTGAAAGATTACATGTTTCATCACCCATTAGCGTGACGGCACTGTATTCTCGACGATCCCAGTAATTTTTACGCATCAGGTCAAAAGCACCCGGCTTACTGATTTCGCGACGGAAAAGAGCGTCATCTTTACGCACATCATAGATTAACTGTGTGATGTTATGCAGTGTTGCTTCATCCCATGCTCTATCCAAAAACAGTTTAGGCACAGGGGCGGTTGGCAATAAATCACTGGCATGCGCGCGTAATTCGTTATTTAAGAACTCACAGTAGCTATTGAAAATCATTGTCGTACCGCGAGCTTTCCCTTCCAGACCGTAGCCTGCAACGTGAGGGGTGGCGAATGCTAGCAGAGGCAGAAGCTCCATATCAACCTCTGGCTCAAATTCAAATACATCCAGAGCCGCAGTGAAGCCATCATTTTTCTGTAATCGACGCTTTAATGCGCTGTTGTCAACAATTGGACCTCGCGCTGCATTGATAAGAATTTGATCCGCTCGTAGATCGGTTAATACGGTTTCATCAAACATATGATGCGTTGGATATTTACCATCTTTAGTAATCGGCGTGTGCAAGGTGATAATATCTGATGTTTCAATCAGCTCTGTAAGTGGCGTAAAACTGCGCGAGTCACCCTCTTCCTGCTTGAACGGATCGTTAAGCAGGACATTGATACCCATGCCCTTTAAGCATTTTTCCAAGTAGCTTCCTACCTGTCCTGCACCGATAATCCCTACTGTTTTATCAAAGACAGAGAAGCCTTGTTGCTGTGCCAATACCATCATTACGCTGAACACATACTCTGCAACGCCGACTTTGTTACAGCCCGGCGCTGCAGTAAAGAAAATACTTTTTTCTTGCAGAAGTGATTGATCAACATGGTCCATGCCCGCAGTCGCGGTACCAACAAATTTCAGTTTGTTTGCTTTACTGATCAGCTCAGCATTGACCTTGGTCACTGAGCGAATCATGAGTGCATCGACATCAATCAGATCATCAGCCGTCAGTGAACGGCCCGGTTTTAGAATCACTTCACCGATCTGGCTGAACAGTTCTTCAGCGTACGGCATGTTTTCATCAACAATAATTTTCATAGCGCCAGCGTTTTTAAGATCCATTTTTTAAAATTGCAGTGATTGTGCCTTTTTCCCGAGAAATCTCAAGAAATATACCCAAATGACTTCAAACCCCCTATCGCAGGAGGCACTACCTGAGTTTTCAGAACTAAACGACTCGTCGTTGTTTGGGCATAAAATAAAAAGCCCGGCATTAAGCCGGGCAAAGTTCCAGAACAAAAGGATCTTATCCCGCTCTCCTTGGGATAAAGTCTGCGTCTGTTCGACCAGTTAAACTGGTCAAGCTCTGGAAACTGGTTTGTTGGGACATAACTTTTTCTGACGAAAGGCCCCAACAATGTCGATTAGCTGGTGTTCTGACTAACCTTGGTATTTCTTGATAACTAGCGTTGCGTTAGTACCGCCAAAGCCAAAGCTGTTTGACATTACCGTATCAATCTCAGCATCACGAGTTTCAGTCACAATATCCAGACCTTTCGCTGCTTCGTCCAAGTTTTCAATGTTGATGCTTGGAGCAATGAAGTTGTTGTCTAGCATTAGCGTTGAGTAAATCGCTTCGTGAACCCCAGCTGCACCCAATGCGTGGCCAGTCATCGCTTTTGTCGCTGAGATTGCAGGGCTGTTTTCACCAAATAGCTCTTGAATCGCACCAAGCTCTTTCACGTCACCAACCGGTGTAGATGTACCGTGTGTGTTGATGTAATCGATGTGGTCAACGCCTTGCATTGCCATCTTCATACAACGAACAGCACCTTCACCTGATGGTGCTACCATGTCGTAGCCATCAGAAGTCGCACCGTAACCTACGATCTCACCGTAGATTTTCGCGCCACGAGCTAGTGCATGCTCTAGTTCTTCGATAACCAACATACCGCCGCCACCAGAGATAACGAAACCGTCACGGTCCGCATCGTAAGTACGAGATGCTTTTTCTGGTGTGTCGTTGTACTTGGTAGATAGTGCGCCCATTGCATCAAACATCATAGTTTGAGACCAATCTAGCTCTTCGCCACCGCCTGCAAATACGATATCTTGTTTACCAAGCTGGATAAGCTCCATAGCGTGGCCGATACAGTGTGCAGAAGTCGCACAAGCTGAACTCATTGTGTAGTTCACACCACGAATCTTAAACGGTGTAGCAAGACACGCAGAAACAGTAGAAGACATAGTACGTGGAACCATGTATGGACCAATGCGCTTCACGCCTTTCTCACGCATTGTATCTGTTGCTAGTGTTTGGTTTAACGCAGAAGCACCACCAGAACCAGCAACAATACCAGTACGATCGTTTGAAACCTGATCGTCAGATAGGCCAGCGTCTTCAATTGCCTGCTGCATTGATAGGTATGCATAAGCAGCCGCATCACCCATAAAGCGCATCTGTTTACGGTCGATGTGTTCCGCAGGGTTGATCTTCAGATCACCCCATACTTGCGAACGAAGACCGTGTTCTTTGAACTGCTCAGATGCAGTGATGCCAGATTTGCCCGCTTTAAGAGACGCTAGAACTTCTTCGACGTTGTTACCGATACTTGAAACAATACCCATACCGGTGATTACGACTCGTTTCATTATGACATTCCTATAATTCAAAAATCCGCTAGATAATAACTAAGATAGTCAACAAAAGTGGTCAGCTTTCCTATAAATTCGTACAATCGTCCTATTGTTACCGTGCCAAATCACAAAATTGCAACCAATATGACTTCAATAAAAAACGCAGAACTGGGCTGGAACGAATCTGGTACGCCAGTTTCTGACCAATTTGATGATGTTTACTTCTCTAACGTAAACGGTCTTGAAGAAACGCGCTACGTTTTCCTCAAAAAAAATCATCTCCCAGAAAGATGGCAGGAATTTGACCAAAGACGCTTTGTCATCGGTGAAACCGGATTTGGTACTGGATTAAACTTCCTAGCGGTATGGCAGTGGTTTAATGAATTTCGTCGTGAAAACCCTGAAGCGACATTAAAAGAGCTGCATTTTGTCAGCTTTGAAAAGTATCCCCTTAGTCAGACTGATCTTAAAAAAGCCCATCAAGCGTGGCCAGAACTGGCAGAGTATGCCGAGAAGCTGCAAAAGCATTACCCAGCAGCGGTACCAGAGTGCCACCGAATCGTATTAGAAGATGGCGCAATCACACTCGACCTTTGGTTTGGTGATATCAAAGACTGCATGCCACAAGTGCCTTATGGTGAACCTGGCCTGATCGACGCTTGGTTCCTGGATGGTTTTGCACCAAGTAAAAACCCAGAGATGTGGAATCAGAATTTGTTCAACGGCATGGCAAAACTGGCTAAACAAGATTGTACTGTTGCGACATTTACTGCGGCGGGTTTTGTACGTCGCGGGTTGATCGAAGCTGGCTTCACCATGTCGAAAGTAAAAGGTTTTGGTACCAAGCGCGAAATGATTGCTGGCGCAATGGAACAGCGTCAAGCGCACTCAAATCACTTACCATGGTTTAACAGAACAGCTGCAAGCAAGTCCGATTCAATTGCGATCATTGGTGGCGGCATTGCCAGCGCAGCCCTAGCAAAAGCGCTGAGCCATCGTGGTCAAAACGTCACACTGTATTGCCAAGATGCTCGACCAGCAGAAGGTGCATCGGGCAACCGCCAAGGCGCCGTTTATCCACTACTTAATGGCCCACATACTGGCGTTTCTCGTGTTTTTGCGCCGGCATTTCTATTTGCGCGTCAGTTTGTCGAGCAAGCGGCGGAAGAGATCAACTTTGACCATGACTGGTGTGGCGTAACCCAACTGATGTGGGATGAAAAATCCACAGCCAAGTTAGAAAGGATATTGGAAGGCAGCTTCACCCCCGATCTCATCCAGAAGCTTTCAGCAGAAGAAACGTCTGAAAACATTGGCTTACCTATCGATATGCCTTCAGTGCGTTACCCCTTGGGAGGTTGGCTATGTCCTGCCGAGTTAACGCGTGGACTGATCGCACAGCTTGAAAAAAATGGAAACTTCGAAGCCAAGTTTGAGCACAAAATAGAAGCTCTCACTTGGAATGAAGACACCCAAAGCTGGACACTGACATCGAATGGTCAAACGTTTGAGCATTCGGCAGTCGTGATTGCTAATGGTCATGAGTTCCAGACTTTGAGCCAAACCGCCGATCTGCCGCTGGGACAAGTTAAAGGCCAGGTAAGCCACGCGCCAGCAACAGAAACGCTATCTAAACTGAAAACCGTGCTTTGTTACGACGGCTACATGACGCCTGTAAACCCAAAAAATCAGCAACTTTGTATTGGAGCGAGTTACGATCGCAGCCACTTGGATTACGAGTTTGATCCCCAAGCACAACAAGACAATGCAGGCAAGCTAATCAAGTGCGTACCCAATCAGGCATGGGTAAACGACGTCGACACAACTGGCAACTTTTCACGCCAAGGTATTCGTTGTGTAAGTCGTGATCATCTGCCATTCATAGGGAACGTGGGGGATTTTGAGGCGATTAAAAAGCAGTACACAGACTTGCAAGGTAAGAAGGAAGAAGAAGTCGAAGCGATTCACCACTACCCTAACCTGTTCTGCTTCTTGGGATTAGGCTCTCGCGGGCTAAGCTCTGCACCACTGATGGCTGAACTGCTGGCTTCACAAATTTGTGGTGACCCACTGCCATTGCCTGTGGACGTGTTAGCTGAATTGCATCCAAGTCGGATGTGGGTTCGTAAGCTGCGTAAAGGTAAGGCGATTACCGAACTTTAGTTAAGTTGTGGTAGAGACAAAAAGCGTGGTACGGGAGCTTATAATAACGACGTGTTATTAGAGTCTCCCTGCCTACGCTTATCTCAAAGGAATGGCCGTGCTTAGCGAGTAGTGGGGGCTCATACCACTCCCCAAACACGTGTGCCATTCCCGAGAATGACTTAAATCGGAACAAGAGACGTAGGCGGCTTTATGCCAATTGAGCAACCGCGTGTTTCACTAGCTCTGCGATTTCTGCATTTAGGCTCACCCCCGTTTCTACGTCAAAATTTTCGTAGAAGCTTGGCACTGACAAAGACGCTTTAACATCTGCACCAAAGAACTGAGCAGAACCTGTCGCCGCTGCCAGTACGCTTTGCGCGCCACCAGGCCCTGGGGATGTGGCTAGATAAACAACTGGCTTGTTTTGAAATACATTACGCTCGATACGCGTAGCCCAGTCAAACAGGTTTTTATACGCTGCAGTATATGAGCCATTGTGCTCAGCGAATGAAACGACGATGGCATCCGCTTGCTCTAATTCTCTAAGGAAAGCAATTGCTCCCTCTGCCTGACCGATCTCTTTCTCTGTGTCTTCGCTAAACATCGGAACTTGATAGTTGTTCAGGTCCAATACATTCACCTGCGCGCCTTCGACTTGTTTGGCTGCGTAAGTAGCAAGTACTTTGTTGATTGACGTTGAGCTGGTAGAAGCGCCAAATGCGACAATTTTCATGGTTGTATCCTTTTGTTCACTCTTTATGCCAATCAGAATAAAAGTTAAACAGTTTGCCAACAACCACAAAAATTTTACGCAGAGATTCAAATTTTTCGAAGTAGATACGTAGACCTACTTCGAAACAAACAGAAATGAGGTGGGAATAATTAAGCTTGAACCTGTAGCTCTTGCCATAGATCGTTAACAATAATGCGATCTGATGGGCTTAACTCAGTACGAGCTTCATCTAAACTGTTGGCGATGCGAGCTTTCAGCTCTTCAATATCATTGATGCCTTCGTCTTCACACGATGCAGCAGATAGAGAGATGTGACCACGCAGATAACCACCAGCAAACAGCTCATCATCTGATGCTGTTTCAATTCGAGCATCAATCAGTTCCAGTAGTTTTTCTTCAAATTCAATAATCATGGTGTATCTCTGAGGTTATTTAACGATAAAGTCAGACGCTTCCAGCGGCTTAGTTTGATAAAAAGAGCGTAGCGTTTCAGACAGCATTTTCACTCGTAGCGGCAATCCGGTTTCCAGAATACCTAACACTTCGTTATGCACTTTATGCATAAAACCAAGTCTATCTGGTTCAAAATCGCCGTGTAGATTGTCACAACTGACAGTAAAAGGGAAGCCAGCACTTTTAGACAATATCCACTCATATGCCTGAGGACGAACTTCTACTTTCTCAAACTCAGCCTGAACCTCAGCGGTTCGGCCATCCGGCTCGTACCAATAACCAAAATCTTCCAACAAACGACGCTCAGGGCCAGCCACACACCAATGCGAGATTTCATGGAGCGCAGACGCATAGAAACCACGAGCAAAAATAATCCGATGGTGCGGGTGCTCGTCATCAGCAGGAAGGTAAATGGGCTCATCACCACCCAACTCTAGTTTCGTATTAAAAGGCGCAAGGAATGTGTTGTTAAATAAGGTGATAAGGTCTTGATAGTCGTGGGTCATCATCGATTCTGTCGTTCATCCTAGGATACACTGCGTATTGTCGCTATTTTTATCCAGCACGTAAAGCCACACAACAGCTTTGGTTATTAGCTGGATTAATCTGAAACCATACTTCTCCATACAATTTCTCATTCGCCACAGATCACATTTCCCACTACACTCTCGCAATATTTTATGCTCTCAGATGATTAGAGCATAGTGATAGGTTTGACGCCGTTCCCCATTGTTTCAAACCTTGTTGGTATTTGATGTTGAGTGTCC
Organism: Vibrionaceae bacterium; assembly: GCA_018222805.1. Classification (GTDB taxonomy): domain Bacteria; phylum Pseudomonadota; class Gammaproteobacteria; order Enterobacterales; family Vibrionaceae; genus Vibrio. The sequence goes on along the minus strand of JAAEZQ010000009.1, from coordinate 82,054 downwards.
CTTATGCTGCTAAGTGTGTTGTATGTCATTGGTATCACGGCTGAAGCCATGACTGGTGCGTTAAGTGCCGGACGAAGAAAAATGGATTGGTTTGGAGTTATGTTGGTTGCGAGTGCAACTGCAATCGGTGGTGGTACCGTGCGTGACATCTTGCTTGGGCACTACCCGCTCGGCTGGGTAAAAAACCCAGAGTTTCTTGCCATCACTTGTCTTGCTGGGATCCTAACGACAGGGCTAGCGAAGTGGGTGATCAAGTTAAAAGGTCTGTTTATTCGTCTCGATGCGCTAGGCTTGATCGTCTTTAGTATCATCGGAACTAAAATCGCGCTAGATATGGGGCTGCACCCTGGTATCTGTATGGTGTCTGCATTAGTAACTGGCGTATTTGGCGGGCTACTTCGTGACCTGATTTGTCGTCAGACTCCGTTAGTGCTGCATGAAGAGCTTTACGCATCAGTAGCCTTAATTGCTTCTGGGCTGTACTTAGTATTATTAGAGTTTAACGTGCCGGATGTCACTGCAACCATCGTTACGCTGGTGATTGGCTATGTGTTACGTATGGCAGCGGTTCGATTTAAATGGCGCTTGCCATCCTTCCATTTGGAAACCGAAAGCTCGCTTCACTAAACATGCAAGATTAAAAAGAAAAGGTTGCCCAATGAGGCAACCTTTTTTGTTATCGATATACCAATCACAGTAAGTAAGTGTTCAGAAATAGCGTAGGAAAAATGCTTGAGGACAAGGCGGAAAATTTCGATAAGTAGTGACTCTACAATCAAAATTGACAACGCGGTGCTCGAGCATTTTAACAAGCTAGAATGACCGGTTATTTACTACGATTGGTATTATCATTAAATCTGTGGCGTCTCTGTCGTCACACCAAAGTTCTGACCACGGTGACGAAGCAAATGATCCATCACAACAATCGCCAGCATCGCTTCAGCAATCGGTACCGCACGGATACCAACGCAGGGGTCATGACGACCTTTGGTGATCAACTGAGTTGGCTCGCCTTGTTTGGTGATTGTATCACCCGGAACCGTGATACTAGAGGTTGGCTTAAGCGCAATATTTGCCACAATATCTTGGCCAGTAGAAATGCCACCAAGAATACCGCCAGCATGGTTACTACCAAAACCTTGTGGAGAAAGCGTGTCACGGTGCTGGCTGCCGCGTTGGTTTACGACATCAAAACCATCACCAACTTCAACGCCTTTCACTGCGTTTATGCTCATTAGCGCATGCGCAATATCGGCATCCAAACGATCAAAGACTGGCTCACCAAGACCAACAGGCACATTGGTTGCGACAACCTGAATCTTCGCACCAATTGAATCGCCTTCTTTTTTCAGATCACGGATAAGCTGGTCAAACGCCTCAACTTTATCAACATCAGGACAGAAGAATGCGTTGTTTTCAATTTCATCCCAGTCCACTTTGTCGATAGACACATCACCCATTTGTGATAGGTAAGCGCGGATTTCTACGCCGAATTCGTCCTTCAGGTATTTTTTCGCAATCGCACCTGCCGCAACACGCATTGCGGTTTCACGAGCTGACGAACGGCCGCCACCACGGTAATCGCGAATGCCATATTTCTGATGGTAAGTGTAATCTGCGTGCCCCGGACGGAACTTATCTTTAATCTCAGAATAGTCTTTCGAACGTTGGTCCGTGTTCTCGATCAACAGGCCGATCGATGTGCCTGTTGTTTTGCCTTCGAACACGCCTGAAAGAATTTTTACTTCATCCGGCTCACGACGCTGTGTAGTGTAACGTGATGTGCCAGGACGACGACGGTCTAGATCGATTTGCAGATCTGCTTCTGTAATTTCTAACCCCGGCGGGCATCCGTCTACGATACATCCCAGTGCGATACCGTGACTTTCCCCGAATGTCGTCACTCGGAAATGTTGTCCGATACTGTTTCCTGCCATTACTTCCTCAAGTTATTGTCGCCACGCCTTCTCAAATCGAGGCGCAACTGCTTATCAATTCTTCGTGGATTCATAGTGGCTCTATTACGTTTTGATGTAAAGAGTAAATATTCACTTAATCCTGATGAATTACGCATAAAAAAACACCGAGCACTAAGCTCGGTGTTTTAAAGGTTTATAGCGGGAATGATATTAGTCTTTGTACAGTTTGAACTCTTCCGCACACTCAACCAATTGATCACGCGTAAGCATAAATACGCCGTGGCCACCGTTTTCAAACTCAATCCAAGTAAATGGAATCTCTGGGTATTGTTCCATCATATGAATCATTGAGTTACCAACTTCACAAATCAGGATGCCATTGTCCGTTAGGTAATCAGGCGCATTAGCCAGAATACGGCGAACCAGTTTCAGGCCGTCAGTACCCGCAGCTAGGCCAAGCTCTGGCTCATGCGTGAACTCGTCAGGTAAGCTGTTCATGTCTTCTTCGTCCACGTACGGTGGGTTCGACACAATCAGATTGTACTTCTCTTTTGGCAAGTCACGGAACAAGTCCGAACGCATTGGGAATACTTGCTGTTCCATACCGTGATCCTGAACGTTTTGCTCAGCCACTTGCAGTGCGTCAGTCGAAATATCGACAGCATCAACTTCAGCTTCTGGGAAGGCATGAGCACAAGCAATCGCGATACAACCACTACCCGTACACATATCCATGATACGAACAGGCTCTTCCACTAACCAAGGTTGGAATTCCGCTTGAATCAGTTCACCGATTGGAGAACGCGGCACAAGTACACGTTCATCCACGAAGAACTCTAGACCACAGAACCATGCTTTGTTGGTCAGGTACGCGGTAGGCGTACGCTCGTTGATGCGTTTTACTACTCGCTCTACAATTCGCATACGCTCACTGGTTGTCAGACGAGAGTTCAATACGTGTGGAGGCACATCGATCGGTAAGTATAACGTTGGTAAGATAAGCTGAACGGCTTCATCCCACGCGTTATCAGTACCGTGACCGTAAAACAGGTTCGCGGCATTAAAGCGACTGACCGTCCAACGAATCATATCTTGAAGGGTATGTAGCTCAGATACCGCTTCTTCTACAAAAATCTTATCCAAAATTGCCTCCGAAAAGCGCTACAATACTGCCAATAAAAGTTTATTAATGAAATTGTTTACCTAATGAGCAAAAAAGACACCGAACACGATGACGATTTCGCCTTGTTTCAGGAAGCAGTACAGGGCGTAAAAAAGTTGCGACAGGATACCATAATCCAGCAACCAAAAAAGAATACTAAGCAAAAAGAAATCAAGCGCTCAAACCGCGAAGCAAGTGATTCTGAATTTTACTTTTCTGATGAGTTTGTCCCTCTTCTCAATGAAGAAGGGCCCACTCGCTATGCACGTGATGACGTTTCCACTTATGAAGTAAAACGTCTACGTCGTGGCGTCTATGTGCCAGACGTATTCCTAGACATGCATGGTATGACTCAGCAGGAAGCAAAACGCGAATTGGGCGCGATGATCGCTTACTGCGTAAAGAACGAAATTCACTGTGCTTGTGTTCAGCACGGTATTGGCAAGCACATTCTCAAACAAAAAACACCGTTATGGCTAGCTCAACACCCTGATGTAATGGCTTTTCACCAAGCGCCTTTAGAGTTTGGTGGTGACGGAGCACTGCTCGTCCTTCTCTCAATTCCCGAGAAGTAAAAGATTCGTTCTATAACAACAAAGGCAGGATACCCCTGCCTTTTGCTCAAATTTGGCTAAACGCTTATGGCGTGATATTCCATAGCACCTCACCCTGCTGGGTTTGAGGATCGTATTCGACACAAACCAACCCAGATGTCGGGAACATTGGTGGTGCCATGTCTCTCACAAACTCTGCCGTCAAATATCCAACTAAGGGTAAATGGGAAACAAACAGCAACGACTCAAGTTTTTCGACTTCGATAAGTGCGTTGGCAAAGTCGTACACGCATTCAGATTGTCCGTATGGCGTGATATCTTCATTGGTCTCAATGCTTTGAGCCGAAAAATGCGCACTGACTTCTTGCCAGGTTTGTTGGGCACGAATGTACGGGCTCACGAGTACTTTGTCGAAGTGAGCACAACCTTGTTCTTTGCACGCTCGGGCGACAGCCTCTGACTCTTCTCTGCCTCTTTGGGTCAGTTGTCTAGCTGCGTCAGAATCCGCAAAGTGTTCGGCTTCGCCATGACGCATAATGAATATTTTCATGTTATTTCCTATGGATAGCTAACGCTACCAAAAGGTTGACTGCTATCTTTACAAGATATTCGGGGCTAATTTTAATAATGTCGAAACATAAATACTGATATAATTGTCTGTTCATTATACCAATTAGCTTGCCGAAGATAGCGACTTTCTTAACAATCTATTAAAAAAGAATATACTCAGTTCATCACCGCTTTTGCTACGCCATGAACTCAGTGCATTCCTTCAAACAGCCCTACCCCATACGCAAAAGCGATGGGCCTATGCAGTAGTCTTACGAATAACAAAAACGCAGGGAGCAGTATTTGTCGAAGCGCAACATTTGCGCTGCCCCACTCAGGGTTCATAATTACTGTAATGCGAAACCTGGAGACGCATCGTGCACCTAAGTCCTAACGATTCAAATCAATACCGCTACATTACGCTGAGTAATGATTTGCGCGTGTTGGTGATTCATTCCGATACAGCTCAACAGTCTGCTGCCGCTCTGGCAGTGAACGTTGGACACTTTGACGATCCTGATGATCGACAAGGTTTAGCGCACTATTTAGAACACATGCTTTTTTTGGGTACGGAAAAATACCCTAAAGTAGGCGAATTTCAAAGCTATATTAGCCAACATGGTGGTACAAACAACGCTTGGACTGGAACAGAGCACACCTGTTTCTTTTTCGATGTCACCCCAAATGCCTTTGAAAAAGCGCTAGATCGCTTTAGTCAATTCTTTACCGCGCCATTGTTTAATGAGGAAGCGTTAGACAAAGAACGTCAGGCGGTAGATTCAGAATACAAGCTAAAATTGAATGATGATTCTCGTCGTCTGTATCAGGTCAATAAAGAAGTTATCAACCCCGAGCATCCATTTTCAAAGTTCTCTGTTGGTAATCTTGATACGCTCGGCGACAGAGACGGTAAGTCTATTCGTGACGAAATTGTCGAATTTCATCGTTCTAGATATTCTGCTGACTTAATGACACTCACGCTGTTTGGCCCTCAATCCCTTGATGAGCAGCAAGCGTGGGTAGAACGTATGTTTGCAAATATTCCTAATCATCAATTAAGAGGCAAATCGATTGATGTGCCAATTGGGACGGACGGCAGCACCGGAATATTTGTTCAGATAGAGCCTATCAAAGAGTTCCGCAAGTTAATTTTGACCTTTCCAATGCCAGGGATGGACGAGTATTACGGCACAAAACCTCTCTCTTATTTTGCTCATCTACTGGGTTATGAAGGGGAAGGCAGCTTAATGCTTCAGCTCAAGAGTAAGGGATGGATCACTTCTCTTTCTGCTGGTGGCGGAGCAAGCGGCAGCAATTATCGTGACTTCACCGTAAGCTGTACACTCACACCGACAGGCCTTGACCACGTCGATGACGTCGTTCAGGCGGTCTTCCAATATTTAACCTTGATTCGTCAAGAAGGGATGGACGAATGGCGCTACCTAGAGAAACAGGCGGTGCTCGAATCTGCATTTCGTTTTCAGGAACCGTCAAGGCCGCTTGATTTTGTTAGCCACCTTGTGGTCAATATGCAGCACTATCAGCCGGACGATACCATATACGGCGATTACAAAATGGCGGGCTACGACGAAGCGCTGCAACGCGATTTGTTGAATTATTTAAGCATCGACAATGTAAGAGTGACGCTCATTGCCAAGGGGTTAGAATACGATCGTACCGCAGAGTGGTATTTCACCCCTTACTCTGTGACGCCATTTACCAACGAGCAAAAACGCTTCTTCCATCAAATTGATCCGCGTTGGCAATTTGTGTTACCCGAAAAGAACCCGTATATATGCTACAACCTTGATCCTATGCCTCTGGAAAAAGGCAATTCTCTTCCTGAGCTAATTGAAGACTTAGAAGGTTTCCGCCTTTGGCATTTACAAGATGATGAGTTCCGTGTTCCGAAGGGTGTGGTATATGTGGCAATAGACAGTTCTCATGCCGTCGCTTCACCAAAAAACATCGTAAAAACCCGCCTCTGCGTTGAGATGTTTCTCGATTCACTCGCGCAAGAAACTTATCAGGCAGAAATCGCAGGCATGGGTTACAACATGTATGCCCATCAAGGTGGCGTGACGCTTACTTTATCCGGGTTTAGTCAGAAGCTTCCCCAATTGTTAGACATGATTTTGCGCCGCTTCGCTGCCCGCGAGTTTAGCCAAGCTCGATTTGATACCATCAAACAGCAACTACTCAGAAACTGGCGAAATTCAGCGCAAGATCGTCCAATTTCTCAGCTGTTCAACTCATTAACTGGATTATTACAGCCGAACAATCCACCGTTTGCGACGCTTGCCGAGGCACTTGAGCAGATTGAAGTAGACGAGTTATCAGTATTTGTAGAATCGATTCTCGCTGAACTGCATGTAGAAATGTTCGTCTACGGCGACTGGCAACGTCAGCAGGCGCACGACATGGCAACCACACTGAAAGACGCGCTGCGCGTACAAGAACAACGCTATGAAGAAGCATTACGACCATTGGTGATGCTAGGTCAAAACGGCAGCTTTCAACGTGAGGTGAACTGTAACCAACAGGATTCTGCGGTCGTCATTTATCACCAATGTGAAGATATTGAGCCACGTAATATCGCGCTTTACTCTTTGGCAAACCATTTGATGTCGGCAACCTTCTTCCACGAAATCCGCACCAAGCAGCAATTAGGCTATATGGTAGGCACGGGGAACATGCCTCTCAACCGCCACCCAGGTATCGTTCTTTATGTCCAATCACCAAATGCAGCACCTGCCGAGCTCGTTACTTCTATTGATGAGTTTTTAAATGCGTTTTACATGGTGCTTTTAGAGCTTAATGATTACCAGTGGCACACCAGTAAGCGGGGCTTATGGAATCAAATAGCAACACCGGACACCACACTGCGTGGACGAGCTCAACGCCTTTGGGTTGCAATAGGGAACAAAGACACTGGATTTAATCAGCGAGAAAAAGTGCTGGCAGAACTCAAAAAGCTTACTCGCGCAGATATGATCCGTTTTGTCGTAAATGAACTAAAACCTAGAACAGCAAACCGATTAGTTATGCATTCGCAAGGTCTGGCTCACATCGATGAACCTCGTATTCATTTAGGTCAAGAAATAGGATCAATTGAAGAGTTTCAGCTGCGACCAAAAGATTGCGGATTAGGATAAAAGGCTATGGTTTCGAATAAAATTGGCAGAAATTTGATATAACGTCATTGCAGCTTATGCTCTAATGGGCTTATGCTCCAATGAGCTTATATTCAAATTACAACAACTTGCATATGAGGCAACTATGAAAAAACTCCTATTAATTGCTGCAGTTCTACTTCCATTCGCATCAGCTCATGCAGAAATTACTGTTAAAGGTGATGACTTTGAACTAAGTAAAGACTGTGTTCGCTTAAGCGGTGACAATGTCTCTATCAAGTCGGATGACTGTACTTCTAAGAATTGGGATAAGGACAAGAAGGGTAACGCCAGCATTCATGGTGATGACAACCCAGGTCAAGGCCATAAAGATAAAAAAGACAAAAAGAAATAATCTCTTCTCGATTAGAAAGGCTTGCGATATGCAAGCCTTTTTATTTTTTATCGGATTTCAGAGCTTAGTAGAACGTGCGCTCTTCACCCGCTCGAGTCAATAAGCCGTCACAGGGTGCATAACGATCACCATATTTCGACGCAAACTCATTCATTTTCTCGACCAGCTCTTTCAAACCATATTGATCCATATAGCGGAAAGGTCCCCCTAAGAAGGGTGGGAAACCGATACCAAAAATCGCACCTATATCACCATCACGTGGCGAGCGAATAATACCGTCATCTAAACAGCGCACAGCTTCATTCAACATTGGCAGTACACAGCGTAGTGCAATATCGTTATCGCTGAGCTTAGACTCCGGATCAAGTTTCAATAGCTTATAAACAGACTTATCGACCTCTTTCTTCTTACCCTTGTACGTGTAGAAGCCTTTGCCACTCTTACGGCCTTTGCGACCGTCGTTAAGAAGGGTATCGAATACATCTGGACCTTTGAATCGCTCGCCCAGCTCATCAACCAGAATCGGCATGATCTTCGCACCAATATCCACACCTACTTCATCAAGCAATGTGATCGGCCCAACCGGGAAACCAAAATCAAGTAACGCATTATCTATTTTTTCAATCGGTTCGTTTGCTAACAAGATATGCGCCGCTTCATTCATATAAGGAGCAAGAATGCGGTTTACATAAAAGCCAGCTTTGTCCTTGACTACGATTGGCGTTTTGCCTTGTTTCTTGGCTAGCGCCACCACCGTAGAGATGGTCTCGTCTGACGTAGTTTCATGTGGGATAACCTCCACTAGCGGCATTTTCTCCACCGGACTGAAATAATGTAGGCCAACAATGTTTTCTGGACGATCTGCTTTCTCAGCTATCTTATGAATTGGCAACGACGACGTGTTGGTCGCAAAAATGGTATCCGGTTTCGCGTTTGCTTCAATATCCGCAACCATCTGCTGTTTCAAATCGAGATCTTCAAAAACCGCCTCAATGACCACATCAATCTGGTTGAAACTGATGAAGTCTACGCCACCCGAAAGCTGCATCATTTTAGCCTGAAGATCCGCTTTAGAGAGAATGCGACGCTTACGTTGCTTGTCGAACAACTTGTAGTTGTAGTTCAGCGCATTTAAGACACCGTCATTGCTAACATCTTTAATGCGAACTGGCACTTTGGCTTTCGCAACGGATACGTGGCTGATACCAGCGCCCATTAAGCCGCCACCAAGTACACCGACCTTTTTCACAGCGGCTGGTTTGGCATCAGTGCCGTGTTCTTTCTTCATTTCCGTGGTCGCAAAGAAGATTGAACGCAGCGCTTTCGATTCTGGGCTCATTACCAGTTCACCAAAGCGCTTCGCTTCTAACTCCTGACCTTTAACGAACCCCTTCTCCAGACCATTCTGAATCACCTCCAGAATCGCCACTGCAGCCGGATAATTGCCTCGGGTTTTTTCGTTGGTTTTTTTCGCCGCTTGCTCAAACACAAACTTGCGCCCTAACCCGCTGCCCGACACCAGCTTTTCTTTGGTCGACAGCTTTTTCTTACCTTTATTTTTACCTTTGTCGATAAACTGTTTAGCGACATCAAGCAAAATAGTTTCAGGGACACAAGCATCTACAACGCCCAGTTTCTTGGCTTTTTTAGCGCGAAGCTGTTTACCCGTTAAAATCAAATCGAGTGATGGCAATACGCCAATTAAACGAGGCAAGCGCTGAGTACCGCCAGAACCAGGAAGCAAACCCAATTGCACTTCTGGTAGACCTAAACGTGTGATGTCTGCTTCTGTACAAACACGGTAATCACACGCCAGAGCCAACTCTAAACCGCCACCTAAACATGGGCCATGAATAGCAGCCACAACCGGATAAGGCAGGTCAGACAATTGTTGGAAGAGTTCTTGTCCTTGTTTTGCCAACGCTTCCGCTTCGCTTGCGGTAGTACATGCGTCAAGCATGCGTACATCGGCACCCGCAACAAAGTTATCTGGCTTCAGAGAATGAATAATCACCCCTTTGACTCCAGTTGAGTCTTTTAGCTGCGCGAAGATTTCCTGCATATCTTCAACAAAAGCCGCCTGTAGCGTGTTCATCTTTTCATTAGGCACGTCAATTGCCAACCAAGCGATATTCTGCTCGTCAATCTTCAGACTAAATGCTTTTTGCTCGCTCATTACTCAACCTCCAGAATCATTGCCGCACCAAGACCACCCGCCGCACATGCGGTGTTCAATGCAATACCACCACCTCGACGTTTTAGCTCGCGCAGTGTTTGCGTCATCATACGTGCGCCCGTCGCCGCAAACGGGTGACCATAAGCAATTGAGCCACCAAGTACGTTGAACTTATCCATGTCAATTTCACCAATGGCTTTAGAGCGGCCCAGGTTTTCTTGAGCAAACTTATCAGAGGCAAACATTTTCACATTAGCCAATGCTTGTGCTGCAAACGCTTCATGCATATCAATCAGAGTCAGATCCGACAATTCCAGCCCTGTATTTTCCAGTACCTTTGCCGTCGCGTAAGAAGGGCCCATTAACATGTCGGTCTCTACGCCAATAGCAGAGAAAGCATAGCCACGAATGTAGCCTAGGATTTCCATTCCAAGCTCTTTCGCTTTACCTTCGCGCATTAGCATTACAGCCGCGCCACCATCAGTCAGGGGCGTACTGTTTGCTGCCGTCACACTGCCATATTGGCGGTCAAATGCCGGACGAAGTTTTGCGTACCCCTCTAGCGTTGAATCATGGCGCACGTTATTGTCTTCTGAAATCCACTTTTTGTATGGTTCAGGGAAAGCGGTCATGACTTCGCCTTGAATCTTGCCTTCTTTCCAAGCCTGCGACGCTAGAGTATGGGAACGATGTGCCAGGGCATCTTGCTCTGCGCGCGAAATGCCGTGAGTTTTCGCCATCTGTTCCGCTGTTTGTCCCATCGACAAACCAGTAGAATACTCAGCAACGGCAGGAGGAACTGGCATTAAATCTTTGAAACTGATGTTTTTGAGAATACCGAGCTTCTGACCAAGGGTTTTGGTCTTGCTCAGAGCCAGAAGGTTGGCTGCCAGTTTTTTAGAAACGCCAATCGGCAATACCGATGATGAATCAGCGCCACCAGCAATACCAATATCAATCGTGCCAGCCATAATACTTTCCGCAACGTTAACGGCGGCTTGAAAACTAGTGGCACATGCGCGCGTCACGCTGTAGGCATCGGTATGGACACTCATTCCCGTCCCCAATACGATTTCACGGGCGATATTGGGAGCTTCAGGCATTTGTACAACCTGTCCAAATACCACTTGTTGTATTAATTTCGGATCAAGATCGGTTCGAGCAAGCATTTCGCTTACTACCATCTTCCCTAAATCGACTGCTGGCACTTGGCTAAATTCCGTGCTTTGACGAGCAAAGGGAGTTCGAAGCCCCGCGACAATAGCAACGCGTTCACCATGACGCGTCTTTACTTCCTGCTTGCCCATTGTTTCTCCTTAATTAACAAGAGGTCTGACCTGATGCATTGTAATCAACTTGTTAAATTTATCAAAGGTGCGTTTAGATAAACGTGAAGCAAGTAGATCAATTACTCTAAACGACCGCCAATAGCGATTTTAAGACGTTACACTAACTTTAGGTCACCTAATGTATGGATTTAAGTAAACTTTTAGCTAGTTGTAATAAAGATTGATTAAACACTTGATGCCCAGATAAATATTGGTCTTTGGCTTTGATTGGTATGAAATACATTATGCTGACTGCGCTATTAACTGACTATGAACATAGCTGAATAATAACCAGGTTAGAAAAGCGAAATTGATGCAAAAAAAAACCACACAGAACTGTGTGGTCGGAATATCTATAAAACAATTAACTTACGCCAATTGAACATTAATCAGTTTCCTGATTAGGAGAAAGTAAAGTCAGCCTTCAAAAGGAAGTGTCATCTTGCTCAACATGTTAGTCACAAGGACTAACGAGATGACAGGAGTAACTATAACTGCTTCACTGATCGAGTTTTTGAAATAGATCAATTTTATATTGATTTAACGCTTATCAAGCGATCTATTTTCTTCAATCATCCAAATAAATAGTGTGGCTACTGATTTTCTATATGAATCTAAATCATTGACTCTGGATTTGACAGTAGTAAGACAAAACCGTTGATGCTGCTAAACTTTGTATGTCTATCCAAATGTTCACACTGTACTAGTTTAATAAAAATGGAGGCTCTTGCAGCCATGTTAAAAATGTTTGGAAAGAAAAATTCCAACAGTCCGGTCAACTCTGATATGGACAAACAAAGAAAATATGAATCGCTCGTTCGGGGCTACCATCGTGATTTATATCGCTATGCTTACTGGCTAAGTAAAGATAAAGCCGTTGCTGAAGATTTGGTTCAAGAAACCTGTCTTCGCGCATGGAAATCTCTGGATAGCCTATTGGACGAAAAAGCGGCTAAGTCTTGGCTTATTACCATATTAAGACGAGAAAATGCACGCCGGTTCGAACGTAAACAATTTGATTTAGTTGATATCGATGACTACGGCAATGATGCGAAGGTCAGCGACGACCCCCATCACCAGCAAGAGTGGCTTCAGGCACAGATCATGAAACTAGACGTCGAATATCGTGAACCTTTATTTCTACAAGTCGTAGGCGGTTTCAGTGGAGAAGAGATCGGCGATATTTTGGAACTGAACAAAAACACCGTAATGACACGACTATTTCGTGCTCGTAATCAACTTAAAGAGATGTTGGATTCTCAAGATACAAAGAGAGGACAAAAAAATGGATGATTTAGAATTTCGTCGTCGTATTTTGTCGGATCCAAAACAGAAGGATGAAGAGATACTGCAAGCTTTGGCCGAGAATAGCGCCAACCATAAGTTTGTTGAAGACGTTTTGGATCTCGATGAAAAAATTAAGCAGGCTATGAATGTCGAGGTGCCTGAAGCTCTAGCTGATAAAATTTTGTTCAGTCAAAGCTCAAGCTCACTGGAACAAAACGTTGTTCGTCCAACCTTTGCCAGAAAAGTAATGGCTTTGGCCGCATCGGTGGCATTTACTGCTGGTTTGTTGGTTGGTCAAATCAACTGGAGCAATATCATCGTCTCACCAGCACATGCTACGTTGGCGGATACAGCAATCCAACACGTCATAGATGAAGAGCCTTTTGTTCGCCACTTGAATGAAGATGTGCCAAGCACATTCATTAACGCCAAAATGTCTCCGCTGAATTTTCAGTTTAACAAAAACTTTCCTTACCACGTCTATTACTTAAATCACTGTGGATTCGGAGAGTCTAATGCCGTGCATATGGTTTTTCAGGGTGTAAAAGGTAAAGTCACCATGTTCATTACCAGAATCCCAAGCGAGCAAGCCGTCGACTTCAACAAAGAAGGCATGAGTGGTACCGTTCAACCTATTGGTAGCGCAAGTATGATCTTGGTGGGTCAACAAGGCGAGGATATTAACGCTATCGCCAGTGAACTAACTCCTCTTATCCAGCCTATGTAATAAATTGAAACAGAATTAACTTAACATCCGCCAACTGCCGCCTAGTGGGATAACTAAGCGGCAATTTCTTCCCTTTCGGGCGCAAACGTTCAAACGCCCCAGCCATATTAGAGCATAAACTCTAATTATTGCAGTTTAGATGCCATTTCCCTGCATTTAGCATCATTTCTGCAATTTTTCCTATATTTTATCCAATGGTCGGATTTGTTAAAAACACTCTTGTGACTACTATCTGCGCCACTGAGCAAAAGCTCGAATTATCGTCCAAAGAGACGAATCTAATAAGGAAAAAACATGACTTATAATAAGCGTCTGTTCAAAAAGACTCTCTTAGCAGTAACGGTAGCTTTTGCCTCAGGTCAATCGATGGCAGCAGGTTTCCAACTTAATGCCCAATCGGCCACAGGTCTTGGCCGCGCGTTTGCTGGTGATGCAGTAATCGCAGATAACGCATCAGTAATGGCGCGCAACCCAGCAGCAATGGCTCTGTTTGATAAAATGGAACTGTCTTTAGGTTTTGAATCCATTACATCACTGATCGAAGTGAAAAATGCCACATATCAAAACAACCTACCAGTGCTAAGTGGTGGGGCTCCAATCATTGCAAAGGTTCCTGACACCAATGACGTGGGTGATACTTCAATTGCGCCAAATATTCACCTAATTGTGCCGGTAAACGACAAGTTTGCCTGGGGTGTCAATGCCTACTCTAACTTCGGTACAAAAACCGAATTCGCCGATGACTATATTGCTACTGAATACGGCGGTCTTACCGACGTTAAGAGTCTTAACTTTGGCTTAGCAGGCTCTTACCGTCTAAACGATCAATGGAGCTTTGGTGCAGGTTTAGACCTAATCTACGGCCAAGGTACTATGAAACGTGGAAACCCGGGTTTATTCGGTGCCGCTCCTTACGCATTAAATGTTGATAAAGCAGATGGTTTTGCAGTTGGCTTTAACCTTGGTACAGTTTACGAGCTAGACGAAAATAACCGTTTTGGTTTTGCTTATCACTACAGCCCAGAGTTTGAAGCAGAAGACGATAAAGGCCAGAAAATCACGCTACCGCTACCAGACATAGCAGAGTTCTCTGGTTACCACAAAATCGAAGACACTAAGTTCGCGGTTCACTACAGTGTGCAATACATTGGCTGGAAAGCGTTTGATCAAATCGATTTCCGTAATCTAGACACTGCCTCTTCACCTATTGGTACTCTTAGCGGCAACGGTTCATACGATAAGAAATACGAATGGCAAGACGGCTGGCACTATGCGATTGGAGGTACTTACTACCTGAGCAATGACTGGACACTTCGTGCAGGTTACATGTACGACACCAGTGCACAAGACAGTTTAACGTCAATTTCTGTACCAGATTCCGATCGTCAGTGGTTCTCGACTGGTTTCACTTACCATATCGACAGCAAAGCTAATATCGACTTTGGTTTCACTTATTTGATTGGTGAAGATACGAAAGTTGAAGAATCCATCACCAATAACGGATTCGCCGCGACTTCTGTAACCGCAACAACAAAAGCAGACGCAATTCTGGTCGGCTTACAATACAGCCGTAGCTTCTAATTGACGCGCTTGTCGTTATTGCTAACGCTCTTTATGTAAAAGGCTGGATTTCCAGCCTTTTTCTTACCTACGAGTTATTCTACGCTCTATTTCAGTGAACACGTGTATCTAAATAAAGACGTTAGGACGCACAGCTGTTCGCTGAATCTCTTTCACAACTCTTTTACAGCCAGGCTTTTAATCTACCATAAGATACTTGATTAGCATTTAATACCAAAAACGTTCCCTTTCCGGATTTTCATTTCTAAAGCAAAAGCTCTATCTTTAAAATTTTATCCCACGTTTTAAATAATTCAGCGAACACAAAATGAAAACCAACAAGACCCTTCTTTCTATGACAGTAGCACTAAGTCTACTGGGCACTGCAAGCGCGACTTACGCAGCCGGTTTCCAACTTGCGGAATTCTCTGCAACAGGCTTAGGCCGTGCATACGCTGGTGAAGCAGCAATGGCAGATAATGCGAGTGCGCAATGGCGAAACCCAGCCATGCTCACTTACTTGGAAGGCACACAAGTTTCTGTTGGTGCTATCTATGTGAATCCAAATCTTGATGTAGACGGTGACGTCGATTTCTATGGCAAGAATATTCCAGCGTCTTCAGATGACTTCGCTCACGATGCCATCATTCCTAACTTCTACTTATCGCACCAATACAGCGATAAGTTCGCGGTCGGCTTGGCACTGGGAACAAACTACGGCATGGAAACGGATCTTGGTACTGGCTTTGCGGCATCACACTTCGGTAACGAAGCCAGCGTGACCACCATGGAAGCAAACCTCAATGCAGCCTACAAGATTAATAGCGCGGTAAGTATTGGCGGTGGCGTTCGCTATATTCTTGGTGAAGGTAGCTTTGGCGCAACCACACCAGCAAATAACGCATTGGGTCTCCCTCAAGATACTACGCTGAAATACATGGAAGGTGATGATACAGCTTGGGGTTGGCAGGTAGGTACTTCATGGCAGATCAACGATAACCACCGTATCGGCTTTGCATACAAATCAGAAGTAGAACTAAAGTTGCAGGGTCATGCTGAAGGTCTTGGTTTTGGCTTCGGTACTCAGTTGCCGCAAACTCGCGACAACGGTTACATGTACCTAACACTTCCAGCGACAGCGGAACTAGCCAGCTACCACCAGATTACTGAGCAGCTTGCCCTGCACGCAAGCTTTAACTGGACTGACTGGAGCTCATTCGAGAAATTAGAAGCGCACCTTGATACCGCAGGTACGCACATGGTTAAAGTTGAAAACTGGGAAGATAACTACCGCTTTGCTTTAGGTGCGACTTACCAGCTACAGCCAAAACTGGCGTTAAGAACAGGTATTGCGTACGACACATCAGCCGTTAGCGATAAAAATCGTACCATCACTATCCCAGAAACCGATCGTACCTGGCTGAGCATCGGTGCAACGTATGACTGGACGAAAGATTTCAGCTTAGATGCAGGCTTCACCTACATCATCGCGAAAGATGCCTCTATTAAAGAGTCACGTGGTTATGATTCTGACGATGCTGCGCAGCAAGTTGGAGGTCAATTTGTAGGTGAAACAACCGGTAATGTGTGGTTGATTGGTCTTCAGGCAAACTACCGTTTCTAATCGAATACATCATTGAAGAAAAAGGCTTAGCAACTGCTAAGCCTTTTTCGTATCTGTTGTTTAAACCTAGAGAGGTTTAAAAGTCTTCTAAATATTCGTCCAGATAAGCTTCTTCTTCTGCGTCGACTTCTTTGACAGTCTCCACTTCTGCTTTAAAGTTTTGGCGCTGGATATAAATATCACGAGTCAAAACATAAGGGTCCGGCGAGTTGTCTAACTGCGCTTCCTGAGAAACAAGCAACGCGCGTTTTTCCATACCTTCGAAAGCCCATTTACCAAGACTCGCCCAAATGTTTAGGTAGGTTAGTGGTACATACATACTGTCTACCGTATCGGTGACTTCACGTAGTGTATAAGGACCGTATCCCGGAACCATAAAATAAGGACCGTTGCCTACACCGTAATGGCCGACAGCGTCGCTGAAAACTTTTTCATCGTATTTTGTAATCCCGGCAGCGGTTGCAACGTCAACCAGACCGAGGAGACCAAATGTGGAGTTAAGCCAGAATCGATTAAAGTGATCCACGGCCTTACCACCGTTACCCATGAGCAGATTGTTCACCATACTTGCTGGCTCGTCTAAGTTAGCCAAAAAGTTAGCAATACCATAGCGAATTGGTGTAGGCGTATATTCCACATAAGCCAGTGACACCGGGCGTACTATATACGGGTCCAAGTAATCGTAGTTAATATCCCACATAGTACGGTTAAAGCCTTCTAACGGATCGTACGCATCAGAAGTCGTTTGATTTGTTTCTTCTGTCGCTGCCTCCTCAGGTGCACTTGAACAGCCAACCAGTCCAAGTACTAACAGCATTAAGAAGATGGATTTACCCTTGTTATACATTCTGTGTTCCATAACGACTATTAATATACTGAAGTAACCTTGCTATAAAACGCACTAATCTAATACGGTTTAAAAGTCACTTAAGTATAAAAACAAGGCCAGCATAAGCTGGCCTTTTTCATTCTACTCGATAGTTTAGAGCCATACCACTATATGGATATGACTCGCAACTATTAAAATTGCTTGTTGATAATAACTTCAACAGGTTGTCCGAATTCAACAACACCACTTTCGCCGTGCCAGTCATGATCACGGGTTGCAACATTGCCATCCGAGTCTACACGGGCACGTACCAAAAGCTTATCCAATGAAGACAACTTTGAGCCTTGCATCATGGCATTACCATCATCCAGAACCACCGTTCTCGGGAAGGATGCTAATGGGTAACGAGCAGCGGCTACAGGCATAGGGGAACCATCAGCACGGTGGACAGATACAATAAGTACACCGTTCAGATCGACCTGAGCTTCAGGAGCAAGGCTGATGGTAACCGCAACACTTTTATCCGGAGAAACCGCGTCACCCATTTGCTTACGTGCACTATCAATACTGCGAGAAAGCATTTCATAGCGGCTATCTTCAGGACCAATCATCTGTTGCATCACACCCCAGTATTTAATCGCGCCTGGGTAGTCTTGGCGTTCAAAGGCATCAAATGCAAGCAGTGAGAAAACACGCAGATCAACTCGGTCTTGTTGTACTAGCTGCCCTAGCAGAGAACGGGCCGTATTCTGATCCACTTCTTCCTGAGAAAGCATCAGAGCTTGCGCATACCCCAGCATAATATCCGGGTCTTGAGGCTCAAGGTTGAACGACTTTGCCATGGAATCGATCGCGGTGGAAACATCACGATTCGCCAAGGCAATACGCCCTAACAACAACCAACCGGTTGAATCTTCCGGCTGATAATGCAGGCGAGTACGTAGCGCTAAGGTTAAATCTGCCATCTCTTCATCACTCAGAGGTTCTGCTGACGACGACATCAGTTTTTTCGACAACTCTGGTAAATTTGCTGACACTTCCTGCCACTTAACGACTTCCTGAGATGCACCAAATTGGTAGTACAAACCGTAGCTTAATAAAACGGTCAGAACCACGGATGGAACCAATACAGCGACAGGAGAAATTTTCGTTTCTTTGTGTCCATTATCTCCAGGAATATCATCCAACAATGATTGCTTAAGATCCGAAATCAGCTCTTCCTGACTTTCAACCAAGCCTTCTTCGGTCTCTTCTTGTAGCTCTGATAAACGATCTTTGTAAAACGCTTTATTAAGTTCATCGCGTAGTACTTCATCGTTGTTCGCTTTTTGTTTTAGTAACGGCATGGCTACCAGAGCACAAGCGATCAGCGTAAGGACAACAGTAGATATCCAAAATAGTGTCATTACTTCTTATCTCCGTCGTTCTCTTCTTCTAGCAGTGCTTTTAGGCGGGCTTCTTTTTGTGCGTCCCATTTTTCATCACTATTTGCGACGACTTTTGCCTTCGTCTTGCGACTACGTAATACGATCAAAGCAAACCCACCCAGTACAACAGAAAGCGGCCCAAGCCATAAAATAGCCGTGGCAATAGTAAATGGCGGATTGTAAGTCACAAAATTACCGTAACGTGCGACCATGTAGTCGACGATCTCTTGTTTGGACTTGCCCTCTTTCGTCATTTCGTACACTTTGTGGCGTAAGTCTTGAGCGAGCTCGGCATTAGAGTCAGAAATTGTGTTGTTTTGGCACTTAGGGCAACGCAGAGTGTGGCTTAACTCTTTGAACTGCTGTTCTTGCTCTAGGTTGTCAAACTCGTAGACTTCAATTGCTGCATGAGCCGCTAACGAGAATGCCAGCGCTGCAAATACGGCTAAAATCACCTTTCTCATCGCTTCGCCTCCTCAACCAATTGATTGTAAAGCGGTTCTAATTTCTCGGACCAATTGCGTGGATTAACATCTCCAACGTGGCGATAGCGCACAATACCATTGGCATCAATAATGAAGGTTTCCGGTGCACCGTAAACCCCAAGGTCCAGACCCAGCATACCGCTGCCGTCAAACAAACTAATCAGGTAAGGGTTACCCAAATCATTCAGCCAGCCCACCGCTTTGGTACGATCATCTTTGTAGTTCATACCAATAATCTTGACACCTTTACCGGCCAGTTCATTCAAGTACTTATGCTCCGCATAGCAGGTTGGGCACCAGGTGGCCCAAACGTTAAGCAGTAAAGGTTCGCCTTTGAAAATAGATTGATCATATTCTTTGCCCGGCTCAGCCAGATCTTCGAGGTGAAACGCAGGTACAGGTTTACCAACGAGCACAGACTCCAACTTTGTTGGGTCATCTCCCTCTTGGTTACGCATCAACTGAGTTGCAAAGATCCCTGCCAGAAGCATGAAAGCGACTAACGGGATAAACAAGACTTTCTTATTCATATTGTGCGACTTGCTCCTTTGACTTAGCACTCTTCTTAGATGATTTACGGAAGCGGTAACGCTTGTCTGAAATAGCCAGACCACCACCTATTGCCATGATCAGAGCGCCAGCCCAAATCCAACGGACAAATGGTTTGTAGTAAATACGTACAGCCCATGAGCGGTTATCCTCTAAACGCTCGCCCATCGCAATGTACAGGTCTCGTGTCACGCCGCGATCAATTGCCGCCTCTGTCATCATAGATTTAGCAGTACGGTAGAAACGCTTCTCTGCGTGCAGCGAGTTGATGTAGTTACCATTATGCGTAACTTCAAAGTCAGCAATGTAACCGTCGTAGTTAGGACCATCTTTATCACGCAGGCCCGAGAAATAGAAATTATAGCCCTGGATCTGGAAGTGCTCTCCTGGTGCCAAGCGAACATCACGTTCGATGCTGTAGTTCTGCACCATTGCGATACCGATAATCGTCACTGCCAAACCAATGTGACCTAACATCATCGCCCAGTGGCTGCGCTGCAACTTACCCACACCTTCTACAAAACTGTGTCGGTGAGTCGCACGCTCATGTAATTCAAAACCGTGCATTACGATGATCCAAATCGCCATCACCCAGCCGATGTAGGCCATAATTTGGAAAAAGTCAGCGAATAGATATACACAAACCGCCGCTAAAACCAGTGCAGTCACCCCAGAGATAACCATTGGCTTAACGATTGATGACAACTGATCTCGTTTCCAGCGAATAAGCGGACCAATACCCAACAAGAAGGCAAATGGCATCATCAACCACGAAAACAGCATGTCAAAGAACGGAGCACCAATCGAGACAGAGCCAAGACCAATTTGCTTGTGTACTAGTGGTAACAGCGTTCCCACTAGTACAACAACTAGTGCTGCGATCAGCAATACGTTGTTGCCAAGCAAAACATTCTCTCGTGACACTAAGTCGAAGTTACCACGAACACGAACCGATGCGCCTTTTACCGCAAACAGCAGCAGCGAGCCGCCGATAACAAATACAAGGAAGGCAAGAATAAACATGCCGCGCGCAGGATCAGAGGCAAACGCATGTACTGAAACCAAAATACCCGAACGAACTAGGAACGTCCCCAACAGACTCAATGAGAATGCAGAGATAGCAAGCAGTACAGTCCACGCTTTAAATGTGCCGCGTTTTTCAGTCACAGCGAGAGAGTGCATTAGCGCTGTACCCGCTAGCCAAGGCATGAATGATGCGTTTTCTACTGGATCCCAGAACCACCAGCCACCCCAGCCAAGCTCGTAGTAAGCCCACCAAGAGCCTAGTGCGATACCTAGTGTTAAAAATACCCATGCAGCGGTTGTCCAAGGGCGCGACCAACGTGCCCATGCGGTATCAAGACGACCTGTCATTAGGGATGCAATTGCGAACGAGAACGCAACCGAGAAGCCAACATAGCCCATGTACAGCATTGGCGGGTGAACAATCAAACCTGGATCTTGAAGAAGCGGGTTCAAGTCACGACCGTCAACCGGGAAGAAAGGCAACGTACGTAAAAATGGGTTAGATGTCAGGATAATGAACAGCAGGAAACCCACTGAAATCATACCCATAACGGCCAACACACGGGCAACCGATTCTTGTGGCATACCACGGCTGAATGTCGCCACGGCTACCGTCCATGCGGCTTGAATTAAAACCCATAGCAACAGTGAACCTTCGTGCGCGCCCCACACTGCGGTTAAACGATAGTACCAAGGAAGCTGACTGTTCGAGTTACTCGCTACGTACTGCAGCGTAAAGTCGTTGGTATAAAATCCCCAACATAAAATCGCGAAAGAGAACAACAGCATCAGGAACATAGACCATGATAACGGTCGTGCAGTGTTCATTAGCATGTTGTTGTTATTCGATGCTCCCCACAATGGCAATACGCTCAGTAGCACTGCCATCGCAAGCGAAAGAATGAGAGCAAAGTGACCGATTTCAGCAATCATTGGCCGCTTCCTTGTTTCTGTTCGGTGCTGTATTGAAGCGGTTCATGCGTTTTTTTCATCGCTTCTGCAACTTCTGGTGGCATGTACTCTTCATCGTGCTTCGCTAAGACTTCGAACGCCTCAACCGTCGTGGCATCTTTTAATACACCTTGAGCAACAATACCCTGCCCTTCACGGAACAAGTCTGGAAGAATACCATCGTATGTAATCGTAACCTTAGGACCTATATCGTGTAGATCAAAGTTCACTTTCAAAGAGTCAGGGTCTCGACGAACCGACCCCTCTACCACCATGCCACCGATGCGTAAACGCTGGCCTACTTCAGGTTTGGTGCCATCAGGCTTACCGTTAACTAGTTCTGTCGGAGTGTAGAAAAGGTCCATGTTTTGGTTAAGCGCGTAAAGTATCAAACCAATGGTGGCACTAATACCGATAAAGATCGCTAGTACAATACCTAACCTCTTTTTACGTCTCGGATTCATAACGTGTTCTCCATATTCTTCGCTGCGTCAATACGCGCTTGACGGTCAATTTTTGCTTTCACTTCTTTCCGTAATGCATCACCGCGACGAAGGCTGGTGATCAGAAGAATCAGCATGGATAAGAAAGTAATACCAAACGCGCTCCATACGTATGATGCATAGCCACCCATGGCAAAAAAGTCGCTCAGAGATTCAAAATGCATAACCAATTACCTCACTGAGTTTGTTCTGTTGTAAGTTTTTGCACCCAAGGGCGATGACTCTCTTTACTGATGATTTCGTTACGGAAACGCACCATAGTCACTGCACCGAAGAAGAACGCAAAGCCAAAGATGTTTAGCAACAACGGCCAAAGCATGTCGGATGAAATAGAAGGTTGTTCAAATTTCGTGATCGTCGCACCTTGGTGCAGAGTGTTCCACCACTCCACTGAAAAGTGAATGATAGGTAAGTTCACAACGCCCACGATAGCTAAAATACCAGCGGCTTTTGCTGCTGTTTTTTGATCGTCAAACGCGTGATACAGCGCAATAACACCAAGGTAAAGAAATAGAAGAATCAATTCTGAAGTAAGACGGGCATCCCATACCCACCAAGTCCCCCACATCGGCTTGCCCCAAACGGCACCGGTGAGTAGCGCAATAAAGGTAAATACAGCACCAATCGGCGCCATCGCAAGTGCCGCCATGTCTGACAGACGTACTTGCCATACTAAGCCAATAAATGCAGCAATCGCCATCGACATATATACGCCCATTGACCAAATTGCAGACGGGACATGAATGTAGATGATTCGGAAACTGTCACCTTGTTGGTAATCTGAAGGCGCAAATGCAAGCCCCCAAACTGTACCAACCGATAAGCATACGAGGGCCAATACGGAAAACCAAGGCAGAAACTTACCGCTCAAATGGTAAGCTGCTTCTGGCTTGGCATAAGGATGTAGCCATTTCCACATGTTTTGTTCTCACTCTTACTTCAGGGGCACTGTCTAAAGGGTTGAGACCGTAGCAGTGCTTTAATAATAATTCTTTGATCAAGCGCCGCTTGATTGGCACTTTATTTAGTTAGTTAACACTAACTCGCAATGCGGCACTAATGGCAAAAGGCGTCAACGTCATCGCCCCCATTAGCATCGCGCCTAAAATCGCTAGCTGACCGTTATACGCCATACCGAGTGCGGCAGCATCAATTGCCGATGTTGCGAAAATCAAAATTGGGATGTAGAGCGGAAGAATAAGCAAACTCAAAAGAACGCCACCCTTTTGCAACCCAACCGTCAGTGCCACGCCAATAGCACCAATAAAACTTAGCGTCGGTGTACCGATCATCAAGGTAAGTACGACGGATAGCCAAGTATTGAAATCAAGCGAAAGTAAAACCGCCAATAATGGGCTGATTAAGATAAGAGGCAATCCCGTTAACAACCAATGAGCTATGACCTTTGAAACCACCACAAGTTGCAATGGAATTGGCATCAGCATCATTTGCTCCAATGCACCGTCTTGAAAATCATCACGAAATAGGCGCTCTAATGATAATAAGGCGGATAGCAATGCGGCAACCCAAACAATGCCCGCTGCAATACGTGCTAACAAATTTGGCTCGGGGCCAATACTGAGAGGAAACAGGGTAATAACAATAATAAAGAACCAAAGTGGGTTCAAAATATCCGCCTGACGGCGAAATGCTATCAAGAGTTCTCGACGAATAATGGTAGTCATGGCTGAAATCATATCAATCACCCAGCTTTATTTTTCTAAGTTTCGGGCTATCTGCAAACATATCTTGGTGCGTAGTCAAAATCACAATGCCACCATTATCAGCATGATTTGCGAATAACGATTCAAGCACTTTGACACCTTGCTTATCAATGGCGGTAAGCGGTTCGTCCAAAATCCATAAAATTTGCTTACTGAGCCATAATCTCGCTAATGCAACTCGTCGTTGCTGACCTGCGGAAAGCTGTGCTACAGGAACATCTTCTCGGCCTGCTAAGCCAACTTGAGTTAAAGCGGTGAAGATTTCCTCGTCAGAAGAACAATTATTTTGAATAGATTGGTAAAAACGTAAGTTTTCTAGTGCGGTAAGTTCTCGTTTCACCCCAGTTTGATGCCCTAAGAAAAGCAAATCTTGATGGAAAACATCACGAGATTTTTCAACCTCTTCCCCTTTCCATTTAATGATACCTTCTTCTCTATCGCCCAACCCTGTCACAATGCGTAGCAACGTCGTTTTGCCCGTTCCGTTTCGCCCTTCAATCTGGACTAGCTCGCCTGGTTTAATGGTAAATTTCAGGTTCTCAAACAGGACCCTTTCGTCACGGATCGCAGTAAGGTTAGACACTTCTAACATAGGGCTTCAACTAAATAATGAACGAGCGGCTATATTAGCACAGCTTAGTTAAGACGAAACAGAACAAGAGGCAAGAGATGTAAGTAAGTTCATGAAATTTTGTTAACTTACTTGCACAACTCGATAAATATAACCATAAATGGTTATATAGGGTAATTGGGATGGGACCTTAAATTAATAAGAGGCAAAACTAACCGTTGGGGGCTCTGGATAAAAAAAGAAGCCGAAGCTTCTTTTTTACTCTGACGTCATCTTCCGTATGATGGATAACTTGAGGCTTCAGAAGGTCGACCGCTGAGTGGCGGAATTTTCTCTTTACCAGCCAGTTTTTTCTGGAGCGATAGCATTAGTTCAGCTTCTGCTTTGGGTAATTCGCACTCTTCGATCAACTCGTTAATATCCGCACCCAGTTGAACCATTTTAGAGGCCCGGCTATACAAACGCCCATCCGTATCAGCATGTTCCAGCTCTCGGATGCGCTCGTTCAGGTGCTGGATAATATCTTGCTGCTCTGTGACCTTTTGCCCTAAGCCAACAACCACAGAGCGAATTTCCAGCAACTGCTTGCTCAGTTTTTGTACTTCTTTATCAGCTTGACGAGCTTGCGCACGCTGCTGGTCAATTTTCTTTTGCACACTAAAGCGAATACGCAGTTGCAAAACGAGCAGTGCGAGCACAATAAAAGCGACACCACCAGCGATGAAGGGTACAGATAAAAAATTCACTTCAGCCATGATCATTCAACCAATTATAGATGAGCCATGTCATCCCATTCGTCTTCAGTTAATAACTTGTTCAAATCAACCAGGATAAGAAGCTTGCCATCACGATTGCTAACGCCTTGAATGAACTTCGCACTCTCGTCAGTACCAACAGAAGGGGTAGTATCGATCTCAGAAGAACGTAGGTAAACCACTTCTGCAACGCTGTCGACCAGAATACCAATCACCTGACGCTCAGATTCAATCACAATAATACGTGTATTATCGGTCACTTCACCTTCCACCAGACCGAAGCGAGAACGGGTATCGATAACGGTAACGACATTACCACGCAGATTGATAATGCCTAATACGTAATCTGGCGCACCTGGCACTGGCGCAATTTCGGTGTAACGTAGAACTTCACGCACCTGCATTACGTTAATGCCGTATGTTTCTTCCTCTAGCTGGAACGTCACCCACTGAAGAACTTCGTCATTTGTGGCATCTTTCTTCACTTCAACTTCAAAAGCTTGAGACATAGTTAATCCTCGTTAATGTCGTTCCCGACTTAATTCTATTTTATTGATTTCACGTCTAAGCCAGCGTTTAGCATATCAATAAGCGCTTGGACGTGAATTAAAGCACACATTTTTTCTTTCACCATGCCCGCTAGCCATGGGCGTTTTCCCGCCTTTTCACGCCAGCGAACGTTGTCGACATTGAGCGTCTCAGTCCCCATCAACTGGTTACTGGCTAACCCCCACATACTTCCACCAAGCATGACGACATATTGGTAATTATCTTTGTATTCTTCACCACAAAGCTTGTCAGCCATTACCCACTTTGCGGTATCGACCACATCAAACGTTTGCTCACTATTGGTCTGCAGCCCCAAGTACCAGTCGGGTTTACCAATCAAGTGATTCAGTTCAGCGATACGATGAATTCCACCCAACTCATCTAGAGGAACCGCAAACATCACTTCGTTCACATCGAAGTAAAGCACCTGAAAATCTTCATTTCGCGGAGTCGTTTCCCAAAAATGAATCGATTCCGGGCTAGCTTGAGTTTCAGCCTCTACAATCACTTGTGCTTCTGTTTCGATGACTTCCTCAAGATCAGGCAGTTTGACTTCGAACTCAGGCTCTTCGATAACCCATTCTTGAGCTTGTTTCGCTATTTCAACTTCAACAGGCTGAGACATCTCTGCTAAAACCGGCTTAGCGTCCTGAGCAATGGCCATGGTGTTCTGGGCGAGAATCTCTTCGATATCCAGTTCGTCAACCACATTGGTCGACTCAAGCTGACTTAGTAAGCGTTCAACGTCTTCTAAGTTAGGGGCTTCCAAACCTGGAGAATAAGCTTCTCGAACTGAGTAAGGCTCCACCTGAACAGGTTGTAATTGTAATTCTGGCTCTGGCTCTGGCTCTGGCTCTGGCTCTGGCTCTGAAGATGCTAGCTCTTGAGCAAGTAAGTCAAACTCCTCGTTCAGCTCTTCAAGCTCAGATTCTTCGTCTAGCAACGCGCAGAAGTAATCATCAAGTGCCTGTTCACTGGAAATGACGTCATGATTACTCATCAAGCGCTAACCTCTCCAGATAAATCAGTAACTGCTTATAAGCAAAGACACCGCGACTGCCTGATGCAAAGTGCGAAACGGGTAGATGCTTCAAGCTCGCATCACGAAACTTCGTATCGATCGGAACTGCAGATGACCATACCTGATTCGGGTAGTCCTGTTTCAGTTGAGTCAGCGTCTGCAATGAAGCTCGGGTGCGCTTGTCGTACATGGTTGGCACTATCGTGACTTTGAAACCACCCGGGCGTGATTTTTTCATGATGCTCAAAGTGCGCATCATACGCTCAAGACCTTTCATCGCCAGAAACTCTGTCTGAACCGGGATCAAAATACGGTCACTTGCAGCAAGTGCATTAACCATCATCACACCAAGTATTGGCGGACAGTCAATCAACACATAATCATAATCTTGAGAAACCGCTTTAAGCGCGCGCTTGAGTATCAGTCCCATACCACTACGGTTTCCCATCACGCGATCCAGCGTCGCAAGGGACATGTGGGCAGGAATGATGTCCATACCGTCCAGTTCAGTTTTAAGAATCAACGGCTTTACAGTTTCATGCGTGAAGGTCTTAAGCTGAAAGAGTTCAAATAAGCTTGATGCCACGTTATCAGAGTCATAACCGAGATAAGTCGTAAGTGAACCATGCGGATCGGTATCGACCATGAGCACACGATGGCCTTTCTGACTTAAAAGACCGGCTAATGTCACTGTTGTGGTGGTTTTACCTACCCCACCTTTTTGGTTAGCTACACTCCAAACGATCATGATCTATCCTACGCTAACCCCACTTCCACCAGCATGCGCTCAGCAATGCGGTCTAGAGGCAAATCTTCAGAGGAGATGCCCACTTTCGCGACTGCCTGAGGCATACCGTAAACCACACAACTCTCTTCATCTTGTGCCCAAATCGTAGAACCTGCTGACTTCAACATGCGTGCACCTTCGCGGCCATCTGCGCCCATACCGGTCAACACTAACGAGAGCACTTTATCTCCGTACACTTTTGCAGCAGAGCCAAAGGTAACATCGACACACGGTTTGTAGTTCATTCGATCACCGCCATCAATAATGCGCAGTCGAGCAACACCTGCTCGTCCATCGACCATCATCTGTTTACCTCCAGGAGCGAGATACGCCACGCCCGCTTGTAATACGTCACCGTCTTGCGCTTCTTTAACTTGAATCTTGCACAAGGTATTCAGGCGACTGGCAAATGCAGCTGTAAAGGTTGCAGGCATATGCTGAATAAGCACAATCGGATGCGGATAATTCACTGGCAAATGCGTCAAAATATTTTGCAGTGCTACAGGGCCACCAGTAGACGTGCCGATGGCCGTTAGCTGATATCTTTTACCTGATGCGCGATACTTCGCCGTCGCAGAACGAGACGTGGGTGTAACCAGACTCGGATCGCGCGTTGCAAGTGGTCGAGTTGACGTTGTTGCCACCGAAGATGTCCGTGCAACAGGACGACGTAAGAAAGCTCGCTTGGACGCAATCTGGATGACGCGTTGCTGAAGTAGCGATACCGCTTCATCACGATTGCGCGCGATGTCTTCGAATTTTTTCGGTAAGAAATCCAGAGCGCCTGCATCGAGCGCATCCAGCGTTGCTTTCGCTCCATCATGAGTCAGTGACGAAAACATCAGGATTGGTGTCGGAGACGCAGCCATGATTTCACGAACTGCCGTGATGCCGTCCATCACGGGCATTTCAATATCCATGGTGATGACGTCAGGCTTGAGCAATTTAGCCTTTTCTACCGCTTCTCTGCCATTCACCGCAACGTCAATCACCTCTAGGCGCGATTCTGAGTTGATGATTTCGCTCACGCGACGACGGAAAAAACTTGAATCATCAACGACTAGTACTTTAATCGCCATTTTATTCCTTTTCTAAACGTCCGCTTCGATTAAATACGTGAAGCCGATGCGTATCGCGTTAGTAAATCAGGCACATCAAGAATCAATGCGATGTGACCGTCACTAGTGATAGTCGCGCCCGCCATACCCGGCGTACCTTGCAATAGTTTATCCAGTGGTTTGATCACCACTTCTTCTTGCCCGATAAGAGTATCGACAACAAAGCCAACTCGTTGGCTGCCTATTTGAACGATGACAACATGACCATGACCAGTACGCTCCTGAACTCGTGGAGACTTAGCCGCCAGCCAGTTTTGCAGATAGAACAATGGAATAGATTTATCACGAACAATAATCGTGAGCTGACCATCTACTACGTTCGTACGGCTTAAATCTAAATGGAAGATTTCATTCACCGATGCCAAAGGTAACGCGAACGGATGACCACCAACGCCAACCATCAGAGTCGGTAAGATAGCCAGCGTAAGCGGTACTTTGATGGTAATTTTGGTGCCTTTACCAAGCTCAGAATCGATATCGATTGAACCATTGAGGGTATTGATGGCAGTTTTCACCACATCCATACCAACGCCTCGACCTGAGATATCAGAAATTTTATCTTTACTTGAGAATCCAGGCGCAAAGATGAGGTTGAAACACTCTTTATCGGTCAAGCGAGCTGCGGCATCTTCATCCATCATACCGCGTTTAACGGCGATACCACGAAGCTTGTTTGGGTCCATACCGCCACCGTCATCGACGATCGCCAGTTCAATATGATCCCCTTCCTGAGACGCAGAAAGGATCACTTTACCAGTACGTGATTTACCCGCGTTTACGCGCTCATCTGGCATTTCAATGCCATGGTCTACCGAGTTACGTACCAAGTGGATCAATGGATCGGCCAAAGCTTCAACCAAGTTTTTATCCAGATCCGTCTCTTCGCCACGCATTTCCAGCACGATGTCTTTATTCAGGTTACGCGCCAAATCGCGAACAACACGCGGGAATCGGCCAAACACTTTTTTGATTGGTTGCATGCGCGTTTTCATTACCGCACCTTGCAGATCGGCCGTCACAACGTCTAAATTCGCGACGGCTTTCGACATTTCTTCATCGTTGCTGTTAAGTCCAAGACTTAATAGGCGGTTACGGACCAATACCAGCTCACCCACCATGTTCATAATGGTATCAAGCGTTGAGGTATCCACGCGCACTGTCGCGTCTGCTTGTGGTTTCTTGACCACAGGTGCCGAGGCTTTGGCTTCTTCCTTCACCGCGACTGGTTTGGCAACTGGCTGTGGTGTCGGTGTTGTTGGTTCCTTTGGCACTTCGGGCACTACATTGGCAGAAGCCGGCTTTGTCGCCATATCGAGCTCGTCAACCGATGGTCCTTTGCCCGTACCATGCAGTTCATCCAGAAGTTTCTCGAACTCTTCATCCGTCATCAGATCGCTATCGTTATCTGTCAATGGTGAAGTACTGACCGGAGCTAATGGTTCAGGGGACTTTGGTGGTTCAACTGGTACAGAAATCGACGACGATGGGCTTTTGCCGAAACCATGCAGTTCATCCAAAAGACGTTCAAACTCGTCGTCGGTTATATCACCGCTATCACTGACTGCAGAGTTTGCTTGCGTTGGTTTAGAAGGCTCAGATTTAGAGACACCCGGTGCACTGCCTTTACCATGTAACTCATCCAACAGTTTTTCAAATTCGTCTTGAGTAATTTCGTCTACAGAACCAATACTTGAACCAACAGTGGACTCTGCGAGCTCTTGCTCTGGAATTACTGGCTCTGAAGGAATGGCAAGCTCTTCAATAGCGCTTATCACTGTCTCACACTCTGATTCCGGCTTACACAAGCGGTGTAGCTCAGCAAGAAGAGATGGGTCAGCAGCATCAGGCACTTCGCGCTCTTGTACAGACTGGAATTGAGTATTGACCGTATCCAGCGCTTTAAGCATGGTATCCATCAGACTTGGCGTTACTGAGCGTTGACCATTACGCAATACGTCGAACACGTTCTCCGCACCATGGCAAGTATCCACCAGCTCAGCTAATGAAAGGAAGCCAGCACCGCCTTTTACAGTATGGAACCCACGGAAAATAGCATTGAGTAAATCTTTGTCTTCTGGGTTATTTTCCAGTTCTACTAACTGCTCGGAAAGCAGCTCTAGAATTTCCCCAGCTTCAATGAGAAAGTCGTGCAGAATATCTTCGTCTAAATCGTAGCTCATACGTTACCTTTAAAATCCAAGACTGGACAACAAGTCATCGACTTCGTCCTGCGATGAAACCGCATCTTCTCTCAGTTCAGGATGAAGAATCGGGCCCTCGGCTTCACTAGATGGTTTACCCTTTTTATCTGCCGAAGTTTCAAAAACTTGAGCCTGCTCTTCTAGTTTATTACCAGAGAATACGGTGAGGATATCTACTAAACGGCCTTCAACTTCATTCACTAGCGTGATAACACGGCGAATGATTTGGCCTGTTAAGTCTTGGAAGTCTTGTGCCATGAGAATTTCGGTCAATTGGCCGCGCAGTTCAGTGCTGTCGCCTTCGACCTGAACCAATAACTTGTCGATACGATAACAAAGTGATTTGAACTCGCTTAACTCAATACGGCCACGCATCAGTTCATTCCATTGAGGACGGACTTGCAGGAGCCCGTCATGCAAGTTATCAGCGATAGGAAGACAGCAATCGACTGCATCCATCGTTTTGTTCGCTGCCAGCTCCGTTTTCTCGATCACATAGTTCAGACGATCCCTTGCATCCGGGATTTCATCTTTCGCAATTTCGGTCATGCGTTGATCGAGGTTGAACTGCTTGAGTGAATCGTGAAGATCGCGAGTTAACGCTCCAATTTCTTGAAGCATTGGATTCTCAGCGCCTTCATATAACGAGGCAACGAGCATATTGGCTTGTTCTTGTTGCCCGTTCTCTAACATGTGAACGAGCGACTTCGCCTGCTCTAGTGAGATCATTCTGAATAGACCCTTTACGTTTAGTTCTTCTTGTCGCTTTGGGAAAGGTTAAACGAGTCATTTAGTCAGTATGTTATATTTTGTATGAATGACTCGGATAACAAAGAGAAAGAGAGTTATAAACGCTCGAAAATTTTATCTAGTTTTTCTTTTAATGTAGCAGCGGTAAAAGGCTTAACAATGTAGCCATTAACACCAGCTTGAGCTGCTTCGATGATCTGCTCGCGTTTCGCTTCAGCCGTGATCATAAGAACAGGAAGGTGCTTAAGCTCAGCATCTGCTCGGATATGTCTAAGCAAATCGATGCCTTGCATACCCGGCATATTCCAGTCAGTTACCACAAAATCGAAGTCACCTTTTTTCAGCATTGGTAATGCAGTTAAACCGTCGTCCGCTTCTTGAGTGTTATTGAAACCCAAATCACGAAGTAGGTTTTTAACAATACGGCGCATTGTTGAGAAATCATCAACAATAAGGATCTTCATGTTTTTATTCAAAATTGCCTCCACTGAATCGTAAAGTCAGTGTTTTTAATTATTTTGTGTCCACGCACTTAGCTTGGTGCGTAAACGTTGCATCGATTGACTCAATATTTGACTTACGCGAGATTCGCTTACGCCCAACACATCGCCAATCTCTTTTAAATTAAGTTCTTCGTCATAATAAAGCGAAAGTACCAACGCTTCACGCTCTGGAAGCTGTTTTATTGATTCAATCAGTGCCTTACGAAAAGATTCATCAGCCACACCTTTAAATGGGTTGCTGTTATCACTCTCATCAGCCGGTGAAATCACATCATCTGAAACGCCTAAATCCTCAATTCCGACTAACTTCGAGCAGTTTATATCGGTTAGTGCACTATGATATTGATCCAGAGTCATTTCTAGATGTGCAGCCACTTCTGAATCCGTCGGATCACGGTTCAGAATGCCTTCCAGCGCTGCGATCGCTTGATTAATTTCACGATTATTTTTATGAACCGAACGTGGTACCCAATCGCCTTTGCGCATGTCATCTAACATTGCACCGCGAATACGGATACCAGCATAGGTTTCAAAGCTCGCACCTTTCGTGCCGTCATAATTCTGCTGAGCTTCGATAAGGCCGATCATGCCGGCCTGGATTAAATCCTCTACCTGAACACTCGGCGGTAAGCGGCCTAAAAGGTGATGAGCAATACGCTTAACCAACACAGAATAACGTTCTATGAACGCCTGTTGACTGTTCACTTTCCCGCGTTGATCGTAGGTTACTGCATTATTCACCAAATGGATCCTCTGTGAATTCGCTACGATTTAGAAGCCTTTCGACAAAAAACTCCAAGTGTCCACTTGGTGTTTTTGGTATAGGCCATGTTAATGCTTTATTTGCTAACGCACTGATCGCTAAGGCAGCTGGAGAGCGAGGGAACGCGTCTACAACAATTCTCTGGCGTTTAACCGCCTGGCGTACTTTATCATCTAAAGGAATACAGGCGACCAGCTCAAGACTTACATTCAAAAATCGCTCTGTGACAAGCGTCAGTTTTGCAAACAATTCGCGACCTTCACGGTAGCTTCGAACCATATTTGCTACCACTTTAAAGCGTTGAACCTGATGCTCTTTACTCAACAGCTTAATTAATGCGTATGCATCAGTAATGGAAGTCGGCTCATCACACACGACCACGACCACATCTTGGGCTGCGCGCGAGAAACAGATAACCATGTCTGAAATACCTGCCGCGGTATCAATCAGCAAGATGTCCATTTCATCTTCAAGACTGCCAAACGCACGAATAAGTCCAGCATGTTGTGAATGAGAAAGCTCTGTCATGCTCTGCAAGCCAGATGTGGCCGGAATGATCTTAATTCCATAAGGGCCTTCAACAATCGCATCTTTTAGCTCACATTCCCCAGCGAGAACATGCCCTAAGTTACGCTTTGCACGAATACCGAGCATTACGTCAACATTAGCTAGCCCTAAGTCAGCGTCGAGAACCATTACCTTCTTGCCTTGACGAGCCATAGAGATCGCCAAGCCTAAAGTTACATTTGATTTACCCACACCACCTTTACCACCAGTAACAGCAATTACTTTGGTTAATGATGGCTGTGTTAAGCGACGGAGGCCGCTTGCTTGATCGTGTATCATATTCTCAGTCATAGTAATCTGCCGCCTTAGAGTCCTTCACTGTCACTGTTCCAAAAGTGAGGTTCGTTCTCTATCGACTTCTCTAACAGTTCATTTGCTTTCGCAAGCATATATTTTGGTTGTGCTATCACAATGTCTTCTGGTACGCGCTGACCATTGGCAATGTAAGCCACTGGCAGTGCATTTTGAATCACCACACTGATGAATTCACCTAAGCTCAGGGATTCATCCAATTTCGTCATTATACAACCGGACAAAGGTATGCGTCGGAAGTGATCCAGCGTTTCTTGAAGAACGCGACGTTGTGCGGTAGCTGGCAAAACAAGGTAGCTGTGTATCACTTCTCCGCTCTCTTGCATCAGGGTATCGAGTTGCTCAGTCAGCCTCACATCTCGTTGTCCCATCCCTGCCGTATCGACCAAAATCAATCTTCTGTTTCGTAGCTGATATATTACATCGGCTAACTCTTTAGAATCTTTAGCAACTCTTACGGGGCAACCCATAATTCTTCCATAAATAGAGAGCTGCTCATGCGCACCGATACGATAAGTATCTGTTGTTACCAGCGCCACATTGTCGGCACCATATTCCATCGCAGCCCGAGCCGCCAACTTTGCCACTGTTGTGGTTTTACCGACACCTGTTGGACCAAGCAATGCAACTACACCACCGCGCTTTAAAATATCTTGCTTAGGAATATGGATTTGATCCGCAACGAGTGAAAGTAACGCCTTCCACGCTCGAGCCGGTTTGGTATCTTCTGGGATATAACATGCCATCTGATCCGCTAATTCCGGAGACACCCCCATCCGCTCTAATCGCTTGATCAGCATGGCTCTTAGCGGTTCACGGCGTTCGACTTCCTGCCACATCAACCCCGAAACCTGATGCTCCAAAAGGCGTCGAATTGATGTCATCTCTTCGCGCATATTTTCCAGTTCAGCTGCTGGCTCATCACTGGCATCTGAGGGCCTGCGACGATCATACCGCGTTGGATCTAATTTTGGCTTTGGACGCTCAAAGCGGTCATCTTGAGCAATCAGCTTTGCCAAAGGAGAATCGGGTTGATATGGTACTGACTTCTCTTGATTTTTTCCATCACGTTGCTTGTTTTGACGTTTTAGCAATGCTGACAGTGAATCTTCATTTTCAGCAACATGCTCATCCGAGTCATCCGCACTGCCACTGTAATGCTTAAGCATGCTCGCAAATCGCTGCGTCATTGAGCCTGTTTTTTCGTGAAAACCGGATTGATTGCTACGCAGACTGATTTTATCTTCATCTAAGCTGCGATCCTGAAAACGTTCAGATGTTGATGATGACATTTGGCGATGTTCGTTGTAGCGATTCGGTTGAGATGCACCGCGATTAAATTGCACAGAAGCATTTTTTGAAGACGGAGGATTGGATTCACTATCGATCGCTGCCACGATAGCTACCCCGCCAGTCACTTTCTTATTCGACATGATTACCGCTTCCGCACCCAACTCCGCTTTCACTTGGAGCAGAGCTGTTCGCATGTCTTTGGCAAAAAATCGCTTTATTTTCAAACTATGAATCCATTAAAAATGCCTGAGGTCAGTTACCCACGGCTTGCACAATTCTGATCTGTTTTTCGTCCGGTATTTCCTGATATGAGAGTACCCGGAGATTAGGGATTGTGTTCTTCACAAACTTAGCCAGTGTGGAACGAAGCACACCAGAAGTCAGCAGAACAGCAGGTTCACCTTTTAATTCTTGTTCTTGCGTTGCCTGGCTCAGTGACGACTGGAGTCGTTCAGCAAGTCCAGGTTCTATACCTGCAGATTCACCGCCTGATGCCTGCATTGTTTGATGCAATATTTGTTCCAGCTCCGGAATCAGAGTAATTACTGGTAACTCAGGCTCTATCCCATTGATCTCCTGGACAATTAGACGTTTAAGACTGATACGAGCTGCCGCTGTTAAAATGTCAGGTTCTTGACTCTTACTGGAGTACTCCGCCAAGGTTTGCACGATAGTACGGATATCTCGAATTGGAATCGCTTCATTAAGCAGGTTTTGCAGTACTTTCACCACCACACCCAATGGCAACTGATCCGGTACAAAACTCTCCACCAGCTTAGGCGCACTTCGACCCAGCATTTCCAGCAGGTTCTGAACTTCTTCATGACCAATCAACTGCGACGCATTATTGGTAAGCTGTTGGCTGAGGTGGGTTGCCAGAACGGTGGATGAATCCACTACCGTGTACCCCAGCGCCTGAGCATGCTCTCGCTGCTCCTCACGAATCCAGACAGCTTCCAGACCAAATGCCGGATCGATGGTTGGTTCTCCATCTATCATGCCGTAAACCTGCCCTGGGTTAATCGCGAGCTCTTGGTCTGGGCGAATTTCAGCCTCACCGACCGCGACGCCCATTAAGGTGATGCGATAGCTATTTGGCGTGAGTTCCAGATTGTCTCGAATATGGACCGCAGGGATTAGGAAGCCGAAATCCTGAGACAACTTTTTACGCACGCCTTTGACGCGCTCCAATAGCTCACCACCTTGGTCACGGTCCACGAGAGGAATCAATCGGTAGCCCACTTCCAATCCAATAATATCAACGGGTTGTACGTCATCCCAAGATAGCTCACGCAGTGACGATGGCTCACTACCCTCGTCTGCTGTCGCTGGTAGAGCTGGCTCTTTGGCTTTCTGTTTTTGACGCTTATCGATAAAGTAAGCAGACGCTCCGGCCACTAAAGCTAACGATAAAAATGCGAAGTGTGGCATTCCCGGGACAATGCCCATCACACCGAGAATTGCAGCGGTGATCATGAGCGCCTTGGGATTATCGAACATTTGGAAGACCAACTGTTCACCCATGTCTTCGTCCGTGTTTTGACGCGTGACCATCATCGCAGCGGCGATCGACAACAATAATGATGGAATTTGCGCAACAAGACCGTCACCAATGGTCAGCAAGGTATAGATTTCAATCGCATCACCAAAACCTAAGCCATATTGCGCCATACCGATAGAAAGACCACCGATAATGTTGATAAACAGAATCAGGATACCTGCAATCGCATCCCCTTTAACAAACTTAGATGCACCATCCATTGAACCATAAAAGTCTGCTTCTTTAGTGACTTCAAAACGTCGAACTCGCGCTTGTTCCTGATCGATTAGCCCCGCATTCAAGTCAGCATCGATTGCCATCTGCTTGCCCGGTAATGCATCCAAAGTAAAGCGAGCACTCACCTCCGAAATACGACCCGCACCTTTGGTGACCACCATAAAGTTAATGATCATCAAGATGAGGAAAACAACCAAGCCAACCGCGTAGTTACCGCCAATAACCACATTACCAAAAGCCTCGATAACGTTACCCGCCGCATCGCCGCCTTCATGACCATGTAGCAATACGACACGAGTCGAAGCGACGTTCAGTGCCAGACGCAGGAGCGTTGCGATAAGCAGTACGGTAGGAAATGCAGCGAAGTCAAGCGGACGCCGAGTGTAAACAGTCACTAACAACACCACCATCGATAGCGCGATATTGAAGGTGAAAAACATATCCAGCAGAAATGCGGGGATTGGCAGCACCACCATTGCAAGGGTGGCCAAGACCATAACAGGTGCGCCAATAGCTGGCATTTCACGCTGAGGAATTCGTGGCAATTTATCTGCAAATGGCAGGTTTAACTTCATACTGCAAGGTATCTCAATCGAGTTAAAGCATCGCATCGGTAACGAGCCTGTTCGCGACGGCTTTGACCTAAAAGTTTAGGTTTTGTTGATAGTTACATCATTCTTAGCAATCTGCGTACCATGATTTACGCCAAAATAATGACTAAACGCCCGGAAGATCACAAATCATTGAATAAGTAGACTTTGATTAACCAACTACCAAGTCTAGTGGCGATGTTCAGGTGGGATAGGTAAGTCATAGTCCTGGAGCTTAGGTCGCTGACCACCACGCTTGCGGTACTGCTTTAATTGGAAGACAAATGCTAATACTTGCGCTACCGCGGAAAATAAGCCATCCGGAATCTCTTGTTCCAGCTCCGTACTGTGGTACAACGCCCGTGCCAGCGGCGGCGCTGGAACAATGGTAATGTCATGTTCACGAGCCACCTCGCGGATTTTCATTGCCATATGATCAGTGCCTTTGGCGATAACGACAGGGGCACGATCCGTTTTCTGCTTATAGCGCAGTGCAACCGAGAAGTGCTCCGGGTTGGTGATAATGACATCAGCTTGCGGTACATCAGCCATCATGCGGCGTTGTGCGGCCTCCCGCTGCAACATACGGATTCGGCCTTTCACCTCGGGCTTACCTTCCGTCTCTTTGTATTCATCTTTGACCTCTTGCTTGGTCATTTTCAATTGTTCTGAGTGCTGCCAAATCTGAAAAGGTATGTCTATGGCAACCACAATCAACAATGAGCAACTGATCAGTAAGATAAAATTCAGCAAAATATCGAGGGCGTGGAGAATATTCTGCGGATAGACATCCATACTCAATTGAATCAAGTCTGCTTGAGAGGCCTGAATCAAATAAATCGCGATCCCGGTAACCAGCACGACTTTAAGGATCGACTTGATGAGCTCAACCCAACTTTGCATACCAACCATACGTTTAAGGCCACTAAGCGGATTCATTTTTGACAGCTTAGGCATGGCGGCTTGGGCAGAAAAACTGATGCCACCAACACCCGCTGCACCTAGCGTGGCTGCGATAAATAAGGTAGCCAAAATAAGAAAGAGCGGAAAGAATAACTCTGTCATTGCGCCTAAAGCGATATCAAACAACTTCGCGGTATCAAAAATCTCATCACGGGTCAGGTTAAATAGGCGACTCATTATGGAAAATAACGCGCGCGCTAATGCCTCACCAAACCACATCAGCGAAATAGCACCGACTATCAATACCGACGCCGATGCGAGCTCTTTAGAACGTGCAACCTGCCCCTTTTCTCTGGCTTGTTGTAACCGTCGGGGCGTGGCTTCTTCGGTGCGTTCCTGACCGTCTGACTCTGCCAAACCCTAGCACTCCAAGCGAATGAGGCGGCAAATCTGCGCTTCACCCACAGCCCAGTACAACTCGTAATGGCTGTACAAGCCAGCCAAGATGTACCAACAAATTAATAGTCCCACCATCAAGGCGAACGCAAAGCCAAGTGAAAAAATGTTTAACTGTGGCGCGGCGCGCGTCATGACACCAAATGACAAGTTGATGGTCAAAAGAGCAATAATTCCTGATAGCGACATACTCAGTGCGGTTTGGAACATGATGCCTAGCCAACCCGCCAACTCACGATAATCTGCCGCAGTTAAGGTGCCCGAACCAATGGGCAGCGTTTTAAAGCTGAAAACCACCAGCTGCAACATTTTTAAATGCCCGTCCGTAGCAAGGAAGAACATGGTAGTTAAAAACATGAACAACTGACCGAGCAAAGGCGTATTTTGTCCATTCGCCGGGTCAACCATCGAAGCAAAACCCAAACTGGATTGCATACCCAAAATTTGCCCTAACAAGACAAATGTTTGAATCATGAATTGAGTTACCATGCCCATCGCAATGCCGATGATCATCTGCTCGGCTATGGTCATAAAACCGCGAAATGAGAGCAGCTCAATATCTTGTGGAACAGTGGGTATCGCAGGCATGACCGCAAACGTGATTGCGAGCCCCAGATAAAGGCGAATTCGAGGTGATACAAAACGTGCACCAGTGACTGTCATCACCATCAACATGGAAGAGATACGGACATATGGCCAAAAGTAATTGGCGATCCACTCCAGAACAATACCAGTGGGGTATTCCATACGCGTCCCTAGTACAACACTTGAGGCAGACGCTCAATCAAGCCGTAGAAGTATTCCATCATCATTTGTGTCATCCAGTGACCAAATAGCATCAGAGCAAGCAAAGTGATGATCAAACGAGGCAAAAAGCTCAGGGTCTGTTCGTTGATGGACGTCGCCGCCTGAAAAATTGCCACGAGAAGACCAATCAGCAAGCTCGGAATGATAATGGCGCAGACCATGATCAGCACCATCCACAGTGCGTCACGGAATAGCTCGACAAACATTTCTGGAGTCATGTCTTATCCTCTAACCTGAGCCAATCTACAGGGCAAAACTGCCAGCGAGCGTCGACAATATCAAATTCCAGCCATCCACCAGAACGAACAGCATCAGTTTAAACGGCAAAGAAACAATCATCGGTGATAACATCATCATAC
The DNA here is from genome assembly GCA_018222805.1 of Vibrionaceae bacterium. Taxonomy (GTDB): domain Bacteria; phylum Pseudomonadota; class Gammaproteobacteria; order Enterobacterales; family Vibrionaceae; genus Vibrio. The sequence goes on along the minus strand of JAAEZQ010000009.1, from coordinate 42,064 downwards.
CCATTGCCATGAGTACTGAAGCGACGACAAGATCGATAATCAAAAACGGCAAGAACAGCATAAAGCCGATTTGAAAGGCGGTTTTTAGCTCAGAAGTAATAAATGCAGGAATCAGTACCGCCATAGATACGTCTTCTGGATTTGTCACCTGCTCGCCTGACATATTGACGAAGGTTTCCAAGTCCTTGATTCGGGTCTGTTTGAGCATAAAGGTTTTCATTGGCACCTGCGCTGCATCAAACGCTTCTCTGGCGGTCACTTGCTCATTCAAATAAGGCTGAATAGCGTTGTCATTGATCTCATTCAGAACCGGTGACATCACAAAGAACGTAAGGAAAAGTGCAATACCAATAATCACCTGATTGGAAGGCGTTTGTTGCAGGCCCATTGCCTGACGAAGAATCGACATGACCACGACAATTCGCGTAAATGATGTCATCAAAATCACCATCGCAGGCAAGAAGCCAAGCATGGTCATTAAGGCGAGAATTTGCAGCGTGATGGAATAATCTTCGCTACCATCAGGGTTTGTGGTCATGGTAAACGCAGGAATTCCACCACTATTAGTGACCGACATCGAACCGCTGGCACCTGTATCACTCAGCATAGCCTGAGCGGTTACGCTGTCCCCTTCAGCTAAGTTAGCAGGCAGAGGAGACTCCTCCACCTGAGCAAACGAAAGTGAAGAAAACAATACACCCGCCAGCAAAATCAAGGTACTCATGATGAGACGAATTGGGTTACCGATTGTCATTTTTCTTTATCAGCTGGCTAAATTGATTGGCAAATGCATTGCTCGCCAACTCTTCCTCTTTGAGGGGCTTCTCGAGCTTGGCAAGTGTCTGGATGGATTGGCTAGTTATACCGACTAAGAACTGCTCGTCACCGACCTGGACAACTGCAATTCGCTCTTTAGTACCTACTGGCAATTGGCTGACAATTTTTAAGCCTTTTTGCTGCCCGAATGCAGGCACTTGCATTCGTTTCAGTAACCAAGCAAGCAGCAGTATCACACCAATAACCAGCACAAGTGAGCCGAGTGTGGTCACCAGATCGAAACTGCTTGGCGCAGATACCGAAGCAGAAGAAGCAAACGCTAATCGCGCACTCAGCGTGAAGCCCAGTATTCCAGCAATTTGCTTCCATCTTTTTGAACCACTTATCATTAGCGAAGCTTCTTAATGCGTTCAGTCTGACTGATCACGTCAGTTAGACGGATACCGAACTTGTCGTTGACCACAACCACTTCGCCGTGAGCAATCAGGGTACCGTTAACCAATACATCCAGCGATTCACCCGCCAGACGATCTAATTCAACCACTGAGCCCTGATTTAATTGCAGCAGATTGCGGATGCTGATTTGCGAACGACCGACTTCCATAGAAATCGTCACGGGAATATCCATGATAGTGTCGAGTTTACGACGTTCATCATCAGATATTGGGCTCGAGGCGTCTTTTAGCTCCTCCAGCGGTGCTGCCAAGACTTCATCTACGTTAATTGACGGTGCAGACGGGTCTTCGCCAAGAGCAGCTGCCCATTCGTCTGCTAGCTTTTGATCGTCACTTGGTTCCATTTTTCTATCCTGTGCTTGGCCTTACTAGTATCACAACATATGAATTCGGTAAGGTGTCTTAATCTTCTATTTCGCTGTCTTTCTCAAGTTCAGACATGATGTCTTTACTCAAGAAGGCTAAATCTGTTTTTACGACGTGAGGGCGCTCAATTTCTTCTGAAATCTGTATAGCCAACTTGTCTTCTGCGCGTCCCATTTTCACTCGATAGGTCGGCAAATCTTCGACAAACATGGTTGCATGCTCTGGCATTTCTATCGGGATGATATCTCCCGGTTGCAGCTCCATCAGATCACGCAGAGAAATATTCTTTTCCAACAAGTTCACGCGGAAGTTAACCGGACAATCCATGATCTCTTCGCGCAGAGCAGAGCTCCATCGAACGTCAGTCTCCATCTTGTCTGACTGCACGCCCGCATCAAGTAGCTCTCGGATCGGCTCAACCATGGAGTAAGGCATGACCACGTGGAAGTCACCACCACCGCCGTCTACTTCGATATGAAACGAGCTAACCACGATCACTTCCGTTGGGCTGACAATGTTTGCCATGCTCGGGTTAACTTCAGAATCAAGATATTCAAACTCAACGCCCATAACAGGAGACCATGCTTCTTTGTAATCTTCAAAGACGACTTTCAAAAGCAGTTGGATAATGCGTCGCTCGGTAGGCGTAAATTCCCGGCCTTCAATTTTGGCGTGGAATCGACCATCACCACCAAAGAAGTTTTCTACCAGAATAAATACCAAGCGCGCTTCCATGGTGATCAGCGCGGTACCTTTTAGCGGTCGGAAGCGAACCATGTTCAAACTGGTCGGGACATACAAAGTATTTTGGTATTCCCCAAACTTCATCATCTGTACACCGTTAATCGACACTTCCGCCGTTTTGCGTAACATGTTGAAAAGGCTTATACGCATGTGCCGCGCAAAACGCTCGTTAATAAGCTCGAGCGTCGGCATACGTCCACGTACAATCCTGTCTTGAGACGAGAAGTCGAAACTGACAGCACCGCCGGGATCATCATCGATGGACTCGTCAACGTCATCAACATCGTCAACGCCATGCAATAGCGCATCAATTTCGTCTTGGCTTAATAGATCGGTCACGTTTTACCTATTGAATAACAAAATCTGTAAACAGTACTTTTTCAATCACTGACTTTCCAACAGCGGCATTGAGTGCTGCTTTGATGTCTTCAGACGCGCGATCGCGTAACTCCACTCGTCCCGTTGGCGATCGCAACTGCTCAACCGTTGCAGAAGCAAACGTTGACAGCAGTGAACTCTCAATCAGTGGAGAATGATAACGTGCCAGTTGCTCATTCTCCGAGCCACGTACCATAAGCTGAGCATTGATTTGTACCAGTCTGTCGCGGCTGTCTCCCGTCACATTAAAAACAAATGGCTGGGGAATGTTCACATAAGCAATTGGAACAGCGGCGGCACCCACTTGAGCTTGTTTAGGATCGGCCGCTGTCGTATTCACCGAATCATCCGATCCCATCAAAAAGAAGGCCGCCGCACCACCGCCCAACAACAGAATCACTACTGCGATAATAATCAGTAGCTTACTTTTGCCTTTGGGTGCGCCTCCGCCTTGTAACTGTTCTTCAGCCATTCTTTTCTCTTAATCTTTTGTTTTATTTAATCTGGTAGATAACCAGAAAATCTTTGTGTTAATCAGGCCAACTCAATAATGTTATGCGTAGAAACTAATCCCATCAGGTGATGAGGTTACCTGCACATTCAGTTCAACGCCGGCATCAAGGCTCTCTTCAGACTGACCAGAGAAACCTCGCCCCAAACTGCCTTGCCTATTTTGTTCTGCCGCTGCATACCCACTTTGCTGCTGACCACTACTTTGCTGTTGAACCGACGAGTCAGCCAACTGCAGACCTTGCTGGGCAAGCATTTCTCGCAACCTAGGCAGTGTTTGTTCAATAATGTCACGCGCCTGCGGATTGGTTACAGTAAAGTGCACGTTGGCCAAATCACTGTTCATTGTCATCCGAATCTGCATCCGGCCAAGCTCGGGTGGATCCAGGCGGATATCGAGACTCTTTAAGTTCTTCGACATCATCATTTGCACTTTTTCCGCCACCTGATCGTTAGCCAACTCTTTGGTCAGCTGTAACGGCAATTGCGCTTGCTGTACGGCATCGGCCCTAGTCTGCTGTGGCGTTATGACACCTTGCTGGCCTGCCACTGCTTGCAACTGACTGGCCAACCCATGTTGCGCTTCAGGCTTATCCTGCTTATCCGTCGTCGCTTTTAATGAGCCGGCAACAAATGCTGCATTCATCGCTTTGTGGTTCACTTCTTTATTCGCCACCATCTGCCCAATGGCAGGATTTACAGTTGCCATCGTTAGCCCTTCCGGCATCGCGGGTATTACGGCTTTTTCAGCCGCCTGCGTTGGCACTTGTCCAGCCGCGGCTTTCAACTCTTGAGCAGCCACTTGTGGTGTCGGAGTCGAAACATTCATCTGTTGGCGCTTCGCGTTGTGCTGAGTCGCTTGTGCCTCTGATAGTGCGAGTTTTACTTCGTTTGGAAAAGCCACTAACTGAGCGAGTTCTTCTTCGGGTAACTCAGCGATAACGGCACCTGTTTTCAATCCGTCGATGATTTGAGCTTCTTGGCTAGTCAGCGGTTTACCCTGAGCCAGTTTGGTATCGATCACTTCAAGTACGTCAATTGTGACGCGCTGAACCAAATTCGTAGCAATGCCACCAGACTTATCATTACTAAGCGCAATCACTGCGTTCGCCATGGCCTCGACGTTGACAGTATTGGGTTCCATAATGGCTTCTGGTTGAGCTCTGAGATGAGTCTTTTCTTGCCCCTCTGCCAATTCCAAACCATGCTCCGATGGTTCAATGTCAGCTTGCTTTCGTTCCCCTGCTGAACCAAAACCCACAGCGCTTTCAACGTCTTCTTCCTCACCTGAACGCTTAGCCTTCATACTATGAACATTATGTAAAACACCTGTGGTTGCAGGAGGCAAACTCTTGCCGTGTTCTGTCTCTTGGTTCACAGGATTTAAAGCTTGATTCGCTTGTTCAATACGCCCGAGCAGTCGCTGACCTTCATCCATAGAGCGACTCACATCGAGATCGACAACTTGATCGCTTTTGGCATCTTGCTGCTCAGGTTTGCGTTTCATCGCTACAGTATGTTTAAGGTCAGACTCAGCTTGGCGTGCAGCGTTTACTGAATTACTCGCAGTTGTCGTCGAACTACCAGTTACCCGCGTTTCCAAAACCATCGCTTGTTCTTCAGACTCCGTCAGCACACCGTCTTGATCTAATAATGTATTGGTTGAATGATTTACGATTTTTTCATCAACAGCGACGGTTTTTTGAGTGTCACCTTCTGGCTCAGCGGATTGCACCGAAGAAGTACTCTCTTTGCCACTTACTTCTGGAGCTTCAGGTACTTCTGTTGTCAATTTTCCATCAGTCGCTTCTGCTTTGCGTGAATCTGCGAATACTCCAGCCAAGGTTTCAAAAAAACCTTGGCTTTCTGAGCGTTCTGTAGACGTTGTTGCACCAGACTCGGAAACCGACGTCTTATTGGTCGCTGCAACATTAGACAAATTCACATTCATATAAACATTCTCGTTCTTGGCATTGCATCACATAGCTCAGCCAAATACATGTCAGAGGGCAAGTTGAATTACTAGAAGTTGAATCTGCAAAAATCACGCCAATACAAAGCGTAAATTTCCTGACACTGGACATTCATCGAAGCGAGCGGGCAACAGTTATCTGAGTATGGGTCAGAACACTTTGACCTTGCGGCTATAGAGCAACGTCGAGAACTCATCCATTTGCTTCTGCTCACGCTTGGCTTCCGCGGCTTGTTTCTCTTTAGCTCGCTTCTCAATCATCCACTCATAAGACATGCGTTCTTTACGCATTTTCAGCCAGTACTCTTTGCCGTTTTCGACTTGCTCTTTAAAGTGGCTTTCTGCTTGCTTCTGCTTGGACAAGGTTTCATCCAGCTGAGTAAGAAATCGATTCAAATGGCCATACTGACTTGCTGTTAGGCCTACCTGCCCGCGGTCTATCAACTGCTGACAATAATCAAGACGATATTTTTCAATTTGCTCAACTTGACGGTAGTAATCCGCTAGCTCAGAACGCGCTTTATTCAAAGCTAATACAGCTTTTTCTTCCTGCTCTTTCGCCTGTTCAAACAAGAATTCCATAGCGTTATTCATAGCGATTACCCACCTAAAATACTTCTAAGCATGTTGACGCACATGTCATATGGGACGGACTCTTTCATACGCTGTTGCAAGTATTCGTCTAACTTCGGCTTAAGCGTGAATGCACTGTCAATGGCAGGATCGGTACCCGGCTTGTAAGCACCAATGGAAACCAAATCCTGGTTTTTGCGGCAAATCGACAACACCTGACGGACGGCTTTCGACATCAGAACATGCTCTTCGGTCGTGATTTGCGGCATCACGCGGCTGACCGATTTCTCGACATCAATCGCTGGATAGTGGCCCGCATCAGCCATTTCACGGGAAAGTACGATGTGACCGTCAAGAATCGCACGTGAAGCATCGGCAATCGGGTCTTGCAGGTCATCCCCTTCTGTCAGGACAGTAAAAAATGCGGTGATTGAGCCTTGGTCCTCACTTCCATTACCAGCACGCTCAACCAGTGCGGGCAATTTGGCAAACACCGAAGGTGGGTAGCCTTTGGTAGCAGGAGGCTCACCGACGGACAGTGCAATTTCACGCTGCGCCTGAGCAAAACGGGTCAATGAATCCATTAATAACAGCACATCCAACCCTTGGTCGCGGAAATATTCTGCAATAGTAAGCGCTGTCTGACAGCCTTTTAAACGCATTAAAGGAGATGCATCGGCCGGTGCGGCAACCACAACAGAGCGACGACGCCCTTCTTCACCCAAGATCTCTTCGATGAACTCTTTAACTTCTCGTCCACGCTCACCAATCAGCCCGACCACCACGACTTGCGCCGTCGTGCCTCTGGTCATCATACCCAGCGTGACCGATTTACCCACACCAGAACCGGCGAACAGACCGATGCGCTGACCTTTACCAACCGTCAGTAATCCATTAATCGCTTTTAAACCCACATCAAGAGGTTCTGAAATCGGTTTACGCGCCAGTGGATTGATGGGTTCAGCATTAAATGAAGCACGGTGATCGGTATAGATAGGACCAAGCCCATCGAGTGGATTGCCAACACCGTCAATAACACGTCCAAGTAACTCCATTCCTACTGGTAAGCTGGCGTCACTGGTCAACGGTGTCACTTTCGCACCAGGCAAAATACCGGTGATTTGTTCACTTGGCATCAAAAACAGATTGTCGCCAGAAAAGCCCACCACTTCCGCTTCCATGTGCCCAGACATGGTTTCGACCAGACATAAACTACCAATCGGAGCCCGACATCCTGTCGCTTCTAAGGTTAAACCGACCACACGCACCAGTTTGCCAGAGGCCACCGGTCTTGAGGTCAACCCCTCGACTTTGTAGTTTTTGAGGCGGTCTGCCAACGCTAACATGGTTTACTCGCCCTCTTGGTGACGGTTTGCGCCACAAAAGCTATGCAGCACATTTTTAATCCGTTCTTCCATACGGTAGTTAATGCTCGATTCACCTGCTGCGATCTGCACATCACCACGATTGAGTGAAGGCTCAGCGACCAGCGTCCAGTTACGACAATCTAAATCCTGCTCACCGTATGCTGAGCGAATGATGGACACGTCTTCCGGGTTAAGATGTAACGTAATGGGGTGACCAGAGACAGGCAGTGCTTCAACCGACTGCTTGACTGTATCGAGAATAATTTGTGGGTTGGTCTGAACCTCGATGTGAACGACTTCTTTGACAAGGCACAGCACCATGTCCACCAGTTGTTTTTCAACCTGAGCATTCATCAGCTCCAGAGGTTGAGCAAACTGATTGGCCAGATTCATGAAAACTTCCACCTGCTGCTGAATAAACTCTTGCTCGGCACTCACACCTTCAGCTTTACCGAGTTCTAAACCTTCAGCATGACCCGCCTGTAAACCTTCTTCTTTGCCTTTATCGTAACCTTGTTTAAAGCCCGCTTCCTGACCTTGGTGCAACCCTTCCTGATAAGCGCCCTGCTTGATCAGCTCTATCTGCTCTTCGGTCAGTTCAAGAACTTGCTCTTCTTCTGGCTCATCAAAGCTTTGAGCCCAGCCCGGATCGTAGTTAAACGCCGTCTGTTTGGCTTGCTTGGCTTTTGGCTCACCGTAGTCAGGCAGCCCCCAGCGTTGCGGTTCGATCATCGCATCATCTTCATCAGGACGGATAAATCCACGTTTTCTATCGCCAGCCATGGGTTACCTATGTGTATTCGATTTTGATATGAAGAGCCCTGCGGTGGGAGTATGCAGAGCAATAGAGATTATAAGAATTCGTCTGCACCGCCAGACAACATGAGTTCGCCAGCATCCGCCATACGACGTGCGATCGCGAGAATCTCTTTCTGCGCTGATTCCACATCGGCAACACGTACTGGCGGCATCGCTTCGATGTCATCACGCATCATCTCAGCAGCACGTTTCGACATGTTCTTAAACACTTTCTCACGCAGAGAGTCGTCTGCGCCTTTTAGCGCTCTCTGTAGAACATCTTGTGGGACATCACGCAGCAACTTCTGAATACCCTGGTCGTCGACTTCTGCTAAGTTCTCGAACACGAACATGAGATCCTGAATTTGCGTCGCCATGTCTTCGTCCTGATCACGGATTTGATCCATCAAGATGCCTTCAACATTGTTGTCCAGATAGTTCATGATCTCTGCAGCCGCCTTCAGGCCACCAATCTTGGCCGCTTGAGCACCTGCCTGTCCTGCGAACTGTTTCTCCATGATTTCATTCAGTTCAGCCAATGCCGATGGCTGAACTTCCTCAAGGTTAGCAATACGCATCATCAAGTCTAGGCGTACACGTTCTGGGAACTGTGACAGGATTTCTGCAGACTGATCCGCTTCTAAATACGACAGAACAATGGTTTGGATTTGCGGGTGTTCGTTGACGATGATGCTTGCCACTTGGCGTGGATCCATCCATTTTAATGAATCCAGACCTTTTGAACCCGTACCAAGTAGAATTTGGTCAACGAGGTTATTCGCTTTGTCTTCACCCAGCGCCGCCACCAACGCATTACGCATGAAATCTTCACTGCCCATGCCGATATTGGTGTATTTTTGAATGTCTTCCAAAAAAGCACGATGAACGGAAGAAACCTTTTCCTGACTCAGATCTTTTGCTCGAGCCATCGCACCACCGACACGCTGTACCTGTTTAGGCTCCAAATGGCGGATAATACCCGCAGCATCCTGCTCATTTAGGCTCAACAACAGAATGGCCGCTTTATCTTCACCACTGATGGTTGATGCATCAAACTCAGCCGGCATGCCTGCACTATTTTCATTTTGAGGTACGATATCGTTAGCCATTTTCATTCATCCAGTTTTTCACAACCTGAGCAGCCAGTTCTGGCTCGTTTGCAACCAGTGCACGAACCGCTTTCAGTACGTCTTCATCTTTATGTAAGTTAGGCAAATCGATACTTGAACCAAACTCAAACATCTCGCTGCTCTCGATGTCACCGCCAATCAGGCTGGTTTCACCGTCCGTACCAATAGGTATACCATCTGGGCCGTATATTTCATTTTCGTTATCGCTGGTTGGGTTAAGCAGTTTCTTCATCGCAGGGCGAACCAGAACCAGCACAACTACGATGATCACTAAGGCGCTGGCAAACCAGCGTACCCAATCGTTGAAGTTCGGGTGTTCCCAGATTGGTTGGTCGACAAGCAGCTCTGCTTCCGGCTCAGCAAACTTCACACTCAATACATTGAGTAAGTCACCACGCGACTGATCAAAACCAACGGTGCCAATTAACACCTGACGAATCGCGTTAATTTCGGATTCAGACATTGGCGTGTAAGTAACTTCACCTGTATCTGGATTGACTTCTCGGCGATCTTTAATTGCCACAGAAACAGTTTGACGCGTAACGGTACCAGTCTGTTTACGTTCATGGCTGATGGTGGTGTCCAGTTCAAAGTTACGTGTCGATTCTTTACGCACGGAGCCTTGTCCCATTACTGATCCATCTTTCATCTGAGCAACATCTTGAGGGATCGACGCATCGGCTGGCGGCTGATTGCTTAGTGCGCCTGGAATCCCAGCAACCATGTTGCCATTGTTGTAGTCTTCTAATGCGTATTCACTGCGTGTCGCTGGCGTGTTTGGGTCAAAACGTTTACGTGTTTGCTCTACCGCGCTGAAGTCCATTTTAATATCGACCTGAGCGGTATAGTTGCCGAGACCTAAAATTGGCAACAGCACAGAATCTATTTTTTCGCGCAATGCTTGTTCTTGGTTGCGCTCTAACTCTTGCTCTTTCCGGCGAGCAGCAGATGCCGGGTCTTCAGAGCCTGAGCTCAGCAAACGACCGTGCTGGTCAGTCACGGTGATACGAGACGTTTTCATTCCCGGAACTGCACTGGCCACCATATCGACGATCGAATCCACTTCTTGCTGCCTGAGATTAGCACCTGTCGACAAGGTCAGAAACACAGAGGCAGAAGCGTCTTGGTTATGACGTACAAACACGCTGTGTTTGGGTAGCGCAAGCAATACGCGAGCTTTACGAACCTGTTTCATCTCTTCAATCGCCTGAGCAAGTTGTCGCTCACGACTGAGTTTGAGACGCTCTTGTTCAAGACGCTGAGAGACCCCAAACCCCATGTCTTGCAACAAAATGTCATCACCGGCTTCGGTCGCCTGATTGACACCTGCTCGCACCATCCCAAGTTTGATGGAGTTGTAGTCATTCGCTTCAACCGAAACGGTATTACCATCCAGCTTGTAGTCGATTTTTTGCTGATCAAGATAATCTAGAACCGGGATCAGCTCTTCGGTCTGGTAAGCGCCAAGTGGACGCATTTCTGGCTCTTTCACCCAGAAAAACAGCATCACGATCAAAGCAACACAGATGGAAATGGACAGCACCAGCACGACCTGACGAAGTAAATCGAGGTCACCTACTGCCATATCCAATTTCGACGCACTGCGCTCTTCTAAATCTGGATTTTGGCTTTCCACATCCAGTTCAGGGTTAGCCACAAGAGCGCCATCTGCACCGCCATCAGTGACGGTTAAATCTGTAGACTTGTCTGCCACACTTTTTACCTAAATTACACTGGCATATTCATGAGGTCTTTATAGGCCTCAACGAGCTTATTGCGGATTTGGACAGTGGCATCAAACGCGACACTGGATTTGTTACGGGCAATCATAACGTCTGAAAGGGAAACATCGGCGTCGCCTCGATCAAAGCGAGTTTGAAGATCGCCCGAGGCTTTTTGAAGTGAGTTTACGTTATTGATGGCTGTTGTGAGGAGATCACCAAAATCGGCCCCAACTTTCGCACCAGTTGCGACAGGAGCCGTGTTGGTTGCTTCTACCATCATGGCACGCATATCTGCCTGAATACCATCAATTTTCATTACCACCTCGGAGCCAAATGTTTGACTATTAATAAAACTGTTCATTATCAAAGCAATTAGCATGCCAGGAGGTGGTGGTGTTTTGTTTGGTTTTACCCAAGCATTGTGACTTTATGCGCAAAAAGCACCGCCACTCTCGCCAGCATTAGTTAGGAATGTCTATGCCTGCATCACGCATCTTAGCCAGTTTGTAGCGTAGCGTGCGTGGACTGATACCGAGTTTATCCGCCATGTCTTTGCGGCGGCCTTTGCACTCAACCAGCGTATCGAGGATGATCGCATACTCTTGGTCACGTAACTCACTTCCTAATCCTTCACCGCCAGACACCACACGGTTCACGCTTTCTGCCTGAGCGACGGGCTTAACGTCCGGCACCAATGGCTCTGCATTTTGCACCACACGCTGCAAACTGTTTGCGTCTTGCCAATCAACACCTTCGAGCAAAATATGTTCACCATTAATGTCGCCATTTTCACTTAGAATCAGAGCACGCTGAACGACGTTATCTAACTCACGAACGTTACCCGGCCAAGGATAGTTAAGCAATTTATCTACCGCAGCTGCAGAAATCTTCGGAACAGGCATCCCCATCTTGCCGCAATGACGTTCAGCAAGGTGTTTGGCTAGTGGCTCAATATCACCTTTACGCTCACACAGTGCTGGCCATGCAATTGGGAAAACATTAAGGCGGTAATATAGGTCTTCACGGAAGTTACCTTCCGACACGTACTGTTTAAGATCGCGGTTACTGGTCGCCAAGACTCGAACATCCAGTTTGATGCTCTTGCGGCTGCCTAAACGCTCGACTTCACGTTCTTGCAGCACTCGCAGCAGCTTGGCCTGAAGGTTTAAGTCCATTTCACTGATCTCATCCAGCAAAATAGTCCCACCCTGAGCTTGTTCGAATTTACCCGGGCACGCTTGCACTGCTCCGGTAAAGGCGCCCTTTTCGTAGCCAAATAGCGTCGCTTCAAGCATGTTGTCTGGAATAGCCGCGCAATTGATCGCAACAAAAGGACCATCTTTGCGGTTTGAAGCATTATGGATGTAACGCGACATGACTTCTTTACCCGAACCACTTGGCCCTAAGATCATCACGTTGGCATCGGTACGCGCCACTCGATCAGCCAAAGCTAATAGTCGCAAGCTTTTTTCATCCGCAACCACAGCGTCTCCGCCGTCATCACTTTTGATTGGCGCGTAGCGGCTGACCATATTAAGCAAGACTTCAGGCGCGAATGGTTTCGCCATATAGTCAATCGCGCCGTCTTTCATCGCTGACACTGCATCTTCAATATTGGCGTACGCCGTCATCAGTAAAACAGGTAAATTCGGCCAGTTTTGTTTGATATTTTTTAGCAATGCCAAACCACCCATTCCGGCCATTTGTACATCAGAGACGACGATGTCCACCGTATTTGACTTCAGCTTGACCAGTGCCTCTTCCGCACAGTCTGCTTCCAGCCACTCATAGCCTGCCAGAGCCAGAGTATCTACCAGGGCCTCACGAAGACCTTCGTCATCTTCTACGATCAGAACTTTGCTTTGTGCCATTATGATTCTCCTTATTGGCAGAAGCCGCTTATTGCGCTTCTGCTTGCACTCGCTCTAGCGGAATGCACATAGTGAAACAGGCTCCATCATCCTGCTCTGAGATAAGCTCCAATCGACCGTCATGGGCACGGCAAACCATTTGAACGACAGCAAGTCCTAATCCTGTTCCCTGAGAACGGGTGGTAAAAAATGGCTCTAGAATCTTGCTTTGTAGCTCTTTAGGTACCCCCGGTCCGTTATCCTGCACTGAAATACGCAGTTCACCGTTGACCGGGCGGAAGAAAATATCAATTTGCGATTCTTTACCTGACATCTGAATCGCATTCATGACTAGGTTGCTCAAGGCAGATGCAATGGCATTGGCATTCCCAAGCAGCTCAGTGTGGTCCTCTTCGACTTCGAGGAAGTAATCAATGCCGTTGTTTTTTAAGGCCGCTTCAACCATTGGCTGATATTCCGCAACCAACTGAGCAATCGTAAATGGCTTAATGACTTTATTGTCACCACCTTTGGCAAAAAGCAGCATATCATTGACCTGCTTTTCCAGATCGTGCAGTCGAGCCATCAATTTACTTTGAAATCGCTCTCTCGTATTCGACGGAAGATTCGGTGCAGCCAAATTCGACGCATAAAGCATTGCGCTGGATAAGGGCGTTCTGACCTGATGAGCAAGAGAGGCCACCATACGCCCTAAAGACGATAGACGCTGTAAGTCACTGACTCGGGATTGCAATAAACGAGTTTCGGTTAAGTCAGTAATAAGGATAAGCTGACCCGTTTCAGAGGCAGAAATCGCTAAACGAACTTTGCGACCATTGCGCAGCGATACTTCATGGCCGTCATCTTCACGCGGATCAAATGCCGCCTGAATGACGTTGAACCACTTTTCGCTGACCAAGGGTATTTCAAGAATGCGGTGTGCTTCTGGATTCGCTTCACGTACAACACCGAACGTATCAAGCAGGATGACTCCCGCAGGCATAACATCCAGGACCTGTTTATAACGTTCGACTTGGTTTTCTACTGAGTCTAGATGGGATTGGTTGGTGTTATTTTCCATTAACTGCCTGTCGAAATATCGCCACTAAATAGTAAAACAGCTTAGTAAGCAATAAGCGTACCAAGCCGTTTCAAGCTATTTATCAATGACTTAAACTAGCGACAATAAGTTGACACCAAATTGACATAAGAATATGAGCGATTTGTTTTTGAAGCAAACAACTCACAGGGGAGGCAGAATTAACGTTGTAAGTTGTACTTACGCATCTTCTCGACCAAAGTCGTGCGGCGCATGCCCAACATATCGGCAGCTCGCGCTACAACACCACCTTGTGCTTCAAGTGCTTGACTGATCATGTTAATTTCAAGCTCAGCTAGCAGTTCTTTTAGATTGACCCCTTCAGGAGGCAGCTCCTGCGGTGCATTTGCGTGGCTATCTAATTCATCGATTTCATTAAAACTGAAGTCTTCCGAGAAGATGTCCTGAAATACATCACGCTCTTGCTCTTCAATCGAGACAAAAGGATTACCTTCAGGCTGAAACTCCGGAATATCACTGTAACGATATTTTGTCGGCAAGTGATTTACATCTATCAAGCTGTTTGGGTAGAGAATCACCATACGTTCGATCAGGTTTGCCAGCTCACGCACATTACCTGGCCAGTTATGCTCCATCAGAGAGTTAATGGCACGCGAAGTAAAGCAGATTGGCTGCCCACCTTCTGCTTCCAGGCGAGCCATCAATTCTTGCAGCAACAGAGGGATGTCTCGCTTACGCTCTTTCAGCGCAGGCATTTCAATTGGGAATACGTTGAGACGATAGAACAAGTCTTCACGGAAAGTATCTTCTTCAATCATACTCTCAAGGTTACGATGCGTTGCAGCCACTATGCGAACATTCACTTTTATGGTGTTGTTGCCACCCACTCGCTCAAAACAACGCTCTTGAAGCACACGAAGTAGCTTTACCTGCATCGGCATTGGCATATCGCCAATTTCATCAAGGAATAAGGTACCACCATCAGCCAGCTCAAAACGACCTTTACGTGCCGTCAATGCCCCAGTAAACGCGCCTTTTTCATGACCAAACAGCTCACTTTCTAAAAGCTCAGGAGGAATTGCTCCACAGTTAATCGGTACAAATGGGCCGCTGGAATACGCGGAATGGTAGTGGATATTACGTGCAACCACTTCTTTACCTGTGCCCGACTCACCAAGGATTAAAACGTTAGCTTCTGTTTTGGCAACTTGTTCAATAAGGTGACGAACTTCCTGAATCCCACGGCTCTGACCCACTAAACTGCGGAAAAGTGTGTTTTTTCGTTCAGTTGCGAGCACGTTCACACCTTTTCGACCAAGGAAGTCTTTGCAATGACGCAAGGCGTTACTAAGTTGCGGGTAATTTAAAGGCAGTTCTAACTCACCTACATAGCTTGGCAAGTTATCAACCGATAGCGGAAAACACCCCTTGACGAGCAGTGGAATGTGATAGGCATCACTAAGATGAGCTACGACTGTTGTCGCTGCTGAAGCTGATGAAATATTGCCTATAATGCAGCCAGACCAGAGCTCAGACCAATCAACATCACCTAGCTGTTCAGAACTGACAGCTTCACAACTTTCTCCAACAAATTCCAATATATTGCTTAAATTTGAACGACTTGAAACATCGTCATCTATTACAAGCAGTTTTGCCAAACCTTGCATAACTAAGAATGATTGCCTTTATTTTGGGGGTGTGTTGCGGCCAAACCTTGATTAGCTCAGATGAGTGTTTAGAGAGGCGGAAACGCCACACTCAACGCACGAGAGACATAGGAAAATCAGCAACAAAAAAGCCATTAGGGCTACTAATGGCTCTTATTTTATTTGAATATAAAAATAAGGCAACCAAGCAATCGAGAGCTCTGGGTGTTATTGTGACCTTACTGCACAACTTATTGCATATTTGTTTAATATATATTCAGGTCAATATAACATTTTGTTTTAATTGTTAAATACCGACCTCTTCGGCCGTTAAGTTATGAAACTCAGTTGGAATCTGATCCCACGCTGATTTTATCTCTCGAATAATATCGATAACATCATCAATAGATTGTGGATCATTTTTATGATTAGCCGCAGAAATTTGAGTAATCATAAATTCATAAAGTGAATCTAAGTTTGAGGCAATGTCGCCCCCATCATCCATCGACAAACAGCTGCGCAGCGCGATGATAATGTCTAGCGCTTTACCTAAGCGTTCACCTTTTACTGGAATGTTACCTGCTTGCATGGCTGCTTTACCTTGAATTAGGCGCTCAATTGCACCAGCCATTAGCATTTGAATGACTTTGTGCGGAGAAGCCGCGCTTAGCTGGCTGTCGACTGATACCTTTTTGTATGCTTGCAAAGATCCGCGCATAGTAATCCTCTTCTAAATAAACTTTTTGTACTGCTGAAGCGAGCGTTGGCCATAGCGCAATTTGTGCAGCTCTTTTGCAACCTTTGATGTTTCTAATTGCATCAGCTCAGCAATACTTTGGGTACGAGCGAGCAAATCTTGCCACTCTATTTCTTGCTTAACCAACGGATTTTTCTGAACCATTGGCAGCAAGTTTTGCAATAAGCTTTCTCTGATATCGACCAAACGAAGAATTTCTTCAGCGTTAATATCGACTTTTTGCAGTTCTTGGCTAATACGTTGATCCAAATGGTTAATTTCAATAAGTTCGCTTTGCATTGATTAGCCCAGAGCACTCATTAATGCGCCTAATTGACCTTGCATCTTGCCCGTTGCATCTTGCATGGCGGAAAACTTTGCGTGGGTACGTTTCTCCAAGCTCTCCATACGGCGATCGAGGGTGGTTTGATCATCATTTAAACGGTAATTCTGTTCTGTAAGGCTTTTTTCTCGGGTACGAATACTTCCGGTAATACCCGTTATGCCGTGGATAGCATCTTCGATTCGTTTCGCGAAACCAGTGTTACCACCAAAGAACATTTCTAGCTCGTTGAAGTTGTTGTTCAACTGACGATCAAGCATGTCGTAGTTAATTTCGAGCGTCCCCTGTCGTGTCGTGGTGATACCAAATTCTGTGAGTGACTTGAGGTTTTCTGGCGCTTTGTCTATTTGAGAAGAAAACACCGATTTAAGTCTGGCGTCAGCGCTTCTTACTGTACTATCCCCCGATAAGGGGCCTTTTTGCCCGGTTAGCGGGTCGACGCTCGCTAGTGCCTGAGAGGTTTGATAAAACGAATTGTAAGCCGCCACAAAGTTTTCTATATCGCTACGAACACCCTGACGGTCATATTCAACGCCAATTTCGGCCGGAGTTTGATTAGGTTCAGACTTCCCTTTCAATGTGAGATCTACGCCCTCTATGGCATCTTCAATGACGTTGTTATGACTCGAAAGTCTCGCAACGCCGTCTAGTAACACGACAGAGTCCTGCCCTGCCTGAACTTCGGTCATGCCACTATAATCTTCAAACATAGATTGGGCGTGCGCAAATTTGGCTTCGGCAGCGTCTATTTTTTCGAGTCGCGCACGCTCTTCAGGATCGAGCTTAGACCGATGGATTTGCTTCGCTTGCTCTTCCGTCAGTTCACCGCGCGCTACTTTTGCATCAAGATCCTGCTTTTCATCGGCAATTTTCTGCTCGATTTGCGCTTTTTCTTGATCAAGCTTTTGCTGGACTTCTTTGGTGGTGACATAAGAGTCGGTCAGCGTGCCAGATGCGGCATTACTCCAACCCGGAACATCAGGCGCTTTTTCAATCGCCTTTTCGTCCAGATCCAGTTCTGGCTCTTGGTAAGAATCAAGTAAGGTGCCTGAGGCTGTTTCAGTCCAACCAGGAATACGATCTTCTGGACGCCAACTTGCACGTTCTCTCGCTTTATCGAGCGCGTCTTGGCCCGCTTTGGCTGCAGCAGCACCAGACGCAGAAACCGGCTCATTAGAAGCACCGTTTTGCTTAGCCTCTGGTTTCCCTTCGGCAGATTGCATTTCCGGTGGTAGAGGATTGCCGCTCTCATCCAATAAGACAGAATCCAGTGGTGGTTGAGTCTGCAAAGGACCTAACACTTCTTCGGCCGCAGCACGTGCTTCTTCCAAAGCTCGTACTCTGTCTTCCAGTGTTTGGTAAGCGAATTTCTTTAGTGGGCTACCTTGCTCAGCATCCACAGTGATTTTAATTTGATGGTCCTTACCGGAGTGATTAGAGGCAAGGATAAGGCGTGGGCCTTCTGCATCGTTAATAAGCGAAGCACGTACGCCGATGTTGTCTCTCGCGCCATTAATGTTACGCACGACATCTACGAGCTGAGATCTTGAACGGACATTGATGTTAAAGCTGTCTTCACCAAGCGAAATATGCAGCTTACCCGGACCAAACTTTGCGTCTTCTGGTAAAACGTCAGACGCAACTTTATGGCTTTGTGCAAGCTGCAACACATCGATAGCATACTTACCAGCTATAGCATCGGTAGTTGCGGTGGCAGATACGATCTTATCGTCCGTGGTCTCAACCGTCCGGGCAGCAAAAGCTTTCTCCTGACGAAAGTTCACCATGAGGTTTTTCATCGTATCCAGCGATTCTCTGAGTCGCCCATAGGCGCTGATGCTGGCATCTATCGTCGTGCGTTCATTGTTGATGCGCTGCTGCTTTGGTACACGCTCGGCATCGACAATTTTGCTGACCATGGAATTAATATCCATGCCACCAGACATCCCCAACGGGCCTAAACTCATTAAATCACCTCTAAAAACGACTTACACTTTTTCAACTAACAAACCGCTGTTAGCTGTGTGCTCAGCTAGGCGACGCAAAACGACCAGCATGTCCTCATCAGGAATTTGACGAATCACGTCACCAGTTTTGGCTTCGTAAATCGTCACCACGTCTCTGCCGGACTCTTCATCCACGCGAAACGCCACTCCCTTGTTTATGGATGTCACAAACTCATTCATTTGTGCAACCATTTTTTCACGTTCTTCTCTGTTCAAAACCTGACGGTTTTCCGCCATTTTGATAGCAGCTTGAACAGAGAAATCGCGCTCGGTGCCTTTCACTTGTTGCAGAGAAATATCACCGACTGAACTTGCTGGGTCCGGCACGCCTATGCCATAGCCATTTTTACTAGCAACTTTGATGCCATCCTCTGCACCGTAAGACTGGATGTTCGATGTGTAGGAGGCTATTTCCATGACAATCTCCCTTCCAACTTATGAGCTAACGATAGGGTCTATCGTTTGACTAAACCAGCCTAATTAGCCCAACAAGCTTAGCGCTGCAGATGGTGACTGCTTCGCTTGCGCCAAGATAGAAGTACTCGCTTGCTGAAGGATTTGCGACTTAGTCATTGCCGTTGTTTCCTTCGCGTAGTCAGTATCTTTAATACGGCTCTTAGATGCATTAACGTTTTCATTAATGTTGTCTAAGTTATTGATCGCATGATTGAATCGATTTTGGAAAGCACCAAGAGACGCACGCTGGCTATCCACTGACTTAAGCGCACCATCGATAACAGCCACAGCCTCTTGAGAGCCAGCTACCGTTGTAACGTCGATGTCTTGAACCGTTACGTCTTTGGCATCACCGAAACCAATCTCACCAGCGAGGTTGCCTGAGAATTCAACTTCTCCTGTTACTTTCTGAGAAGATGCAAATACTTGCAGCTTACCATCTTCGCCAACGGATGCTTTCACATCGTCATTTTGACCATTGATGTAAGTCGCCAGCTGTTCAATATCATCGCCTTGTTTTGCGTTGATAGTTAGCTCTTTCTCTTCACCGTGCGTGTTGGTATAACTCATTTTAAGCTGAGTTTTTTCACCGACAGCCCAAGATGCATCTTTGCCTTCTTCTGCAGCGTAGCTCTTACCACCCATTGCAGAAGTATCAGAACGCAGGTTGCTGATAGAAAGCATGACTGCTTCACCTGAGTCCGCGCCGATTTGGAAAGACTGTGTACCGAAAGTGCCGTTCAGAAGCTTGTTACCACCAAAAGATGTGGTTTCCGCAATACGGTTTAGCTCATCGTTTAGCGACGTCACTTCTTCCTGAATCGCGACACGTTCTGCTTTTGAGTTAGAGCCGTTTGCAGACTGAAGTGACAGGTCACGCATACGTTGCAGGATATTAGACGATTCATTCATTGCACCTTCAGCAACCTGTGCAACAGAAATACCGTCGTTGGCGTTTTTCACCGCCATATCCAGGCCACGGCTTTGAGCGTTCAAACGGTTTGAAATCTGTAGACCCGCAGCATCGTCTTTCGCGCTATTAATTTTATAACCCGAAGACAAGCGCTCCATTGATTTTTGTTGACCATCAGCGGCCTGATTCAGGTAACGCTGTGCGGTCATTGCAGAAACGTTAGTATTAACGTTAATCGCCATAGTTGATCTCCTTAAGGCTTTTGTGAATGTACCTTCATGTCTCTCACCTCACTTAGGTACATCTCATTTCTCTCAATCCCTGTAACGGCGATCAAGACATATCCTTTAGGTGATTTTACCTTTTTTTTACGATTACTTTCCTCTACTTAGCGAAGTGTGACTTCTATCTAATGTCGCCAAGTCGTCCATAAGAGTACTGTCCACAGATAGAAAAAAACCCAGCCGAAGCTGGGTTTACTCGCTCATCTCTCACCACGAGCCAATGAGGTTCTGGTTTCTGCTAGATATTAACCTAGTAGACTTAGCGCTGAGTTTGGCGCTTGTTTCGCTTGCGCAAGAATTGAGCTTGACGCTTGCGATAGAATTTGAGATTTGGTCATTTCTGTCGTTTCTTTAGCGAAGTCGGTATCTTTAATACGGCTCTTCGACGCATTCACGTTCTCGTTAATGTTATCCAGGTTGTTGATCGCGTGGCTGAAACGGTTTTGGAATGCACCTAACTCTGCGCGATGGCTATCTACGTATTTCAGAGCGGCATCAAGGATTGCTACTGATTCTTGCGCTCCGCCTACTGACGTTACATCAATAGAATCAACCGTTACTTTATTACCTTCATCCAGACCTAATTCACCAGATAGTCCGCCAGAGAATGACAGTTCACTATCCACTTTGTTGTTACCAGCAAAGACTTGCAACTTGCCATCTTCATTGACTGATGCTTTTACCAGATCAGTTTGACCGTTGATGTACGTTGCCAGCTCTTCAATATCATCGCCTGCTTTTGCATTAATCGAAATTTCTTGCTCTTGACCAAAGCTGTCTGTCAGGCTGATTTTCAGATCTGATTTATCCGCAGATACGTTCCAGTCTTTACCTTTGCCATTTTCAGCTTGGTAACTCACGCCACCCATCATTTTGTTGTCAGAACGCATATCTTTCAGTTCAAGTATGACTGCTTCACCATTGTCTGCGCCGATTTGGAACGATTTGGTGCCATATGTACCATTAAGAAGCTTGTTACCGCCAAAAGAGGTGGTTTCTGCGATACGATTAAGCTCGTCGTTCAGTGCAGTCACTTCTTCCTGAATCGCAACACGATCTGCTTTTGAGTTAGAACCGTTTGCAGATTGAAGTGACAAATCACGCATACGTTGCAGAATATTGGTTGTCTCGTTCATCGCACCTTCAGCAGTTTGTGCAACTGAGATACCATCATTCGCGTTACGAACAGCCACATCCAAGCCACGGCTTTGTACATTCAAACGGTTCGAGATTTGAAGACCAGCAGCATCATCTTTTGCGCTATTGATCTTAAAGCCTGAAGACAGACGCTCCATAGACGTTTGTTGAGCTGAGTTTGCATTGTTTAGGTAACGCTGAGCGGTCATCGCTGATACGTTTGTGTTTACATTCACTGCCATGGTGATTTCTCCAATTGATTTTCCGGTGTAGCGGTTTCCGACGTCTCGGAAAACCAAGTAGTTCTCTCAAAGTTACTTTTATTAACGACGCACAATCTGATTTCTTTAGGGAAAATCTTCGATTTTTTTATAAAAAGTTCACTTTTAGGGGCGATCGTGACGAAATAGATAAAAAAGCAAAAAAACGCTAAATTTTCTCTAAAGCTTCTTTTTCACCTGTCGATACAGGCTGTTTTTTCTGAATTTTAGGGAGACGACATTAGCCAAGCAAAGACAAAACAAGATTTGGTGCTTGTTTCGCTTGAGCAAGAATAGAGGTGCTGACCTGTTGCAAGATCTGCTGTTTGACCATCTGTGTGGTTTCTTTGGCATAGTCCGTGTCTAAGATTCGACTATTGGAAGCCGCAAGATTCTCATGAATATTATCTAAATTATTTATCGCATGGTTAAAGCGATTTTGATAAGCACCGAGCTCGGCACGATGACTATCGACATACTTCATCGCCGTATCCAGAACCGCCACCGCTTGCTGCGCCCCACCAACGCTGGTGATATCGACGTTATCGACGGCTTGATAACCTTTCAGTCCCAAATCTAACTCGTTTGCCAGATTACCTGAGAACGAAATCGTGCCAGAGGTTTCTTTGCCAGCCATAAAGATCTGTAGTTGCCCCTCTTCATTCACTGAAGCAGAAACTTTGTCGGTTTGACCATTTATGTAGGTGGCTAAGGTTTCAATGTCATCGCCGGTGTTAGCGTGAATGTGGATTTGTTCCGTTTCACCTAATCGGTTAGTAAAAGACATGTTAAGTGCGTTTGCATCACTCTTAACTTTCCAATTGGTATCAGCTCTTCCTCGTGATATGTAACTGAACCCACCCATCTCTAAGCCATCCGAACGCATGGATTTCAGTTCAATTTGTACCGCTTCCCCTGACGCTGAACCAATCTGAAATGATGATTTACCAAAAGTGCCGTTAAGCAGCTTTCGTCCACCAAACGAGGTGGTTTCAGCGATACGGTTCAACTCGTCATTCAATGCACTGACTTCTTCTTGCAGCGCAATACGCTCTGCTTTACTGTTTGAACCATTCGCTGACTGCAAGGAAAGATCTCGCATACGCTGCATAATGTTGGTGACTTCATTCATTGCCCCTTCTGCGGTCTGCATGATAGAAACACCATCATTCGCATTGCGCACTGCGACATCCAAACCACTCATCTGCGCTTGTAAGCGATTAGAGATTTGCAGACCTGCGGCATCATCTTTTGCGCTGTTAATACGCTTCCCTGAAGACAAACGCTCCATGGATTGGCTCAGCATGTCGGTTGCGTTGGTTAAATGACGCTGTGCAACCAGAGCTGAAACATTGGTATTAACGGTGATAGCCACAAATATGTGCTCCAAAACAATGAAGTATTGAATATTTATCGGCCAGATATGTGGAAGGTTTAGCGTTTTGGGAAACAAGATAAGATAGGAAGCAAAAAAATAACAATGAAGAGACAAAAAACCCTCCAGTATGGAGGGTTTGGAAAAGCAGCAACTTAGGTTTATTTGATAGCCAGCTCCGCCAGCATTACCTGAGATGGAGCGAAGAAGTACGCGCCAGTAACGGCTTTAGTAAAGCGCAGAAGCTGGTCAGTCTTACCATCAGTGACACCGTACATGCTCTCCAGCATCACTTTGATGTTATGCAGTGTATTACAATAGCAGATAAACAACAGCCCATGTGCACCAGTTACTGTACCGTATGGCAAGCTATGACGAACGATTTTAAGACCTTTACCTTCTTCTTTAATATCGACACGACCAACGTGAGATGCAGCTGGCACATCATCCAACTCAACAGAATCTGGCTTAGTACGGCCAATCACTTTCTCTTGCGCTTTTACGTTCAAACGGTTCCATGCAGGAAGGTTGTGTTCGAAACGCTGAGCCATCACGTAGCTCCCCCCCGCAAACGGGCCTTCTTTAATCAAGGCAACCTCAGCTCGAGCTTCGCCTTCTGGGTTCTCTGTGCCGTCGATAAAGTCTGTCATATCACGGGAATCTAGATAACGATAGCCATACGTTTCATCAACAACAGTGACATCTTCTGCTGTATCTGTCAGGAACTTACGCAGTAGGTAAAAATGTAAATCGTGACGAGTTGAGTGGCAGTGAATTAATACGTCAACATCGCTCGCTGGAGCAACGGTGTCCCCCTCACCAAGTTGCGGAAAGTCAATTAGCTCTTCAGGTGCATCAACATTTAGGTGCTGCCAGAATGCTTTTGTGAATGCGATGGACAGTGTGAGATCAGCACCTGGCTGGCTGTTATTTAGCTCTTCAACCAGCTTTGGAAGCGCTTTAAGTTTCGCCAATACGTTGTCACGGTTTTGGTTTATTTTTAGTTGAGTGTAAAGTGCAAATGGTCCTGCTTCTGGCACGATAGCCGTTTGAGCTTGTAACATTGAGGTTTCCTCTATACTTTGCCCCTGCGCGGGAACTTATTGATTTTTCTAATCCTTCTAATGCTGTTCTTTATTGTGCTCGAATTGTGGCACATGAAAACAGTCTTTTACCCACCTTCCGTTCAGAAAGTAGATCATAAACCAGGTTAGTAAGGTGATGGTCAGCGCATTTGCCCAGTTGAATACACCACGCTCTAGATACACATGATACAAAGTCTGAGCCAGTTGAATACCGCACAAGATCAAAGTCATCTCTCGCCCGTAGCTCATTATTTTATTTACCCATTTTCGATCAGGTTGGCGTAAACCCATCAACCACATCATCAAAAGACTGGGAATACCCATCGATAAGCCTAAATATAATGTGCTCGAGTCTGGATAGACAATCGACAGCAGTTTACTTCCACTTTCCCGGCTTACACCTGCCATGGCAAACACCACCCAAGATCGGGCAAGAAACAACCACCCTAGCCAAACAAAAATAGGCGCTTTTAAAAACCCATGAGCGTCATATTGATCAAATGCGTAGCGCACAATATCTTCTTCTTTAATAACTTACTGTGATCACTTTACCTGATCGCAGAGAAACTGCAACGCAAGTCCCTATAGGACCAATAAAGTATCTCCACCTCTTAAAAATAAGTGAAAGCTTGTTCAGAACTTGCGTTAGGCGGTTCATTTCACTCCGCTTGGCGAGTAGACTAGGCTTAAGTAATTTCAAGATGCAGGCTCCTAGCGCCGAGTAAATAAAAACATGAGAAAGAAAAATACAGCAGTTCCCATCCCCTCCCAAGAAACTCAGAACGAAGCAATGAGCATTGCCAAGGCCACTCAGAAACCAGGGCAAACGAAGGAACAAACCAAACTGATTGCTCAAGGTATCGAGAAAGGCATCGCGCTATATAAAAAGCAACAAAAAGAACGAAGCCGACAAGCAGACAAAGCCAAAAAGAAACAACAAAGAGAGAAACAACGCCAGGTTGAAGAGCAGCCGCAACAAGAGCCTCAGACTACGGTAGAATCCAATACGTCGAAATCATCAGCGCTACCATGGGTACTCCTAGTTCTTAGCTGGATTGGCTTCGCAGCCACTATTTTCATGGGGAAATAATTTGCATAGCCTGAGGCTGCAAGTGATCCATTCAGTCTATTAAGCTATTTCTCACCTACCTGAAAAGAAAAAAGCCAGCGATTGCTGGCTTATGCACGAAATCCAAGGCTACTAGCGATATCACGCTCTCGCTCCAGAACCCACTGACTATCAAAAGGTCCCCAATCCGAAAGTTGGTAATAGCCATCATTATGACGTCGACCATCTTGAACAAATATGAGCTCGATGCCGATACCCGGTAATGCCTTGAGTACATCTTGAATCGTACGTCGAGGCCAACCCGTTTGTTCGATTAATTTTGGTACATTTGGCCTTTCCAGGCTTTCGACCAACAAGGCCAAATATAACCGCCTTGCAAAAACAGGACTCAACTCCATTGACACCTCCTAAACTTGTGCTGAATCATTATTTCGTTTTTGCACAGAGAGATGTTGCGTTTGATCAATAACTCGACTTATCCAACCTTTTTTGGTGTCTTTTTACTCAAATTCCTACAAGTTTATTCTCATCTACACTCATTCTGTAAATTATCTACGTTTACAGCTCGGCAATTTGGATTGGTTCGAGGTCATGAATTATTTTCTATCGCATTTTGTCAGTTTGACTGCTTCTTGGTAGGATGCGGTAAACAGCTCAACATAGATTGAGTACCAGAGAATGACAGCTTCTGTGCATAGAACAAAGTAAAGAGAGAAAAGGAAACAACTATGACGATTACCATGTTCGGTATCCCAAACTGCGACACAATTAAAAAAGCCAAGAAATGGTTAGAAGCGGAAGATATCGCGTATGAGTTTCATGACTACCGTAAACAAGGCGTAGATGCGGCATTAGTAACAGAGTTTTGTGACGCGCTAGGCTGGGAAATCGTGCTCAACAAACGTGGTACCACTTACCGACAGTTGACTCAGGAACAGAAAGACTCTCTGAATGAAGAGAATGCTATCAAGCTGCTGGTGGAAAACCCAGCGATGATTAAACGCCCAATTCTAAAAGTGAATGATCAACTCCATATTGGTTTTAAAGCTGATCAATACTCAACGATTTTTAACTCATAAATTAAGGAACACTCAAGGATGACAGACAGTCCAGTACTGGCTCTTGCGAAAGACCTAATCAGCAGACAATCCGTAACGCCTGAAGACGCGGGCTGCCAGGACTTAATGATCGAGCGACTAAAAGCGCTTGGTTTTGAAATCGAAGTCATGGTATTTGAAGATACCACTAACTTCTGGGCTCGCCGCGGCACCGAAGCACCGTTATTTGCCTTTGCAGGCCACACTGACGTTGTACCTGCGGGTAAGCTTGAACATTGGGATACACATCCATTTGAGCCAACAATAGTCGATGGTTACCTACACGGTCGCGGGGCGGCTGATATGAAAGGCTCTCTCGCTGCGATGATTGTGGCCGTTGAACGTTTTATTGCAGACAACCCGGATCATAAGGGCTCTATCGGCTTTTTGATTACTTCAGATGAAGAAGGTCCTTTCATCAACGGTACAGTGCGTGTAGTAGAAACCCTGATGGAACGCGGTGAAAACATCGATATGTGTATCGTTGGTGAACCTTCAAGTACCGAGATAGTGGGAGATGTGGTGAAAAACGGTCGCCGCGGTTCAATCACTGGTGATCTGACTGTAAAAGGTACTCAGGGACACGTGGCCTACCCTCATTTAGCCAATAACCCTGTTCATTCTTCTCTGTTAGCGATTCACGAATTAGCGACAACGGAATGGGACAAGGGCAACGACTACTTCCCACCAACTAGTTTCCAGATTCCAAACGTATCGGCAGGTACTGGGGCTTCAAACGTTATTCCGGGTGAATTCAACGTTCAGTTTAACCTGCGTTTCAGCACCGAGCTTAACAATGAAATCATCGTTGAACGTATCACTGATACACTGAACAAGTATGACCTGAACTACGAGCTAGACTGGACATTCAACGGTGACCCGTTCCTAACCGATACCGGCGCGTTGCTCGATGCCGTTGTGGCTGCAGTTGATGAAGTAAACCACACCAAACCAGCGCTGCTAACAACTGGTGGTACTTCGGATGGTCGTTTTATTGCTCGAATGGGTGGACAGGTAGTGGAACTTGGGCCAGTAAATGCAACCATTCATAAAGTGAACGAATGCGTAAAAGTTGACGACTTAGAGAAGTTGACGGACATGTACCAAAACACGCTTAAGCATTTATTGGCGAAATAATCGTTCGCAGGAAGCCAATTAACGAGAACAACATGACACCATCGCAACTCACAGGCACCACCGATTCTCATCTTCAATCAACCATGGTTGGTCAGAAAGCCTTTTTGCTTCATCCAGAAGTGGCTCCAGACCTGATCAGAATGATTGAGGCCGCGACTGGAGCCGGGTTTAAAATGGAGATTGCCAGCGGTTTTCGCGATTTTTCACGCCAGCGCGAAATCTGGAACGGGAAATTTGCCGGACCATTGCCAATTCTTGATTCAGACTCGAAGCCACTGAAAAAGTCTGCTTTAAGTAATGAAGAGAAGCTCATGGCGATTTTGCGATGGTCAGCCCTACCGGGAGGAAGTCGTCACCACTGGGGGTCTGATTTTGATGTCTATGCTCGTAACTTGTTACCTAAAGGAACGGCTCTGCAACTGGAACCATGGGAGTACCTGCAAGGCCACCAACATGAGTTCTATCTATGGTTGAAAGCGAACCTCGATGAGTTTGGGTTTTTCTTCCCATATAAAGACGATCTTGGTGGCGTCGCGATTGAACCATGGCACATTAGCCATAAGGTAGTCGGTCAACAATGTTGCTCGCAAATCACGCCAGAGCTGCTGAAAAGTGAACTGATCAAGCAAAATCAAAAGCACAACATTGCAGGGTTAGAATCGATACTAAATAATTTAGATAACATCTTATCTACCTTTATTCGCAATATCACCCCACCGCCGGAGGCGTTATGATCGAATTTCTTACCAACCCTTGGGTTATCATCATTGTGGTCTTGAGTGTGGTCATCGGGAACATTGCCGCTCTGAAGTACACAGCAAAAATGAAGTTCAACCGAATGGACAAAGGTCGCAAGAACGATTTGGATAAATTGAACGAGCTCGATCAGGAACGCAATGGGGATAAAGATAAGAAAGACGACGGTTCTCGTTAATGAATACCAATAAAAAAGGGACCAAACGGTCCCTTTTATCTATGTGCTGATCAATCACTGCTTCACAACTTCTGCCAGAACTGGCGCCAGTGATTTAAGGAATTCCTCTTCAACAGGCTTACCTGAAGAGTCTGTGATGTTAATTGACGTTCGGTTACCCAAGTCGCCAAATAGGAAGGTGTACTTACCCGTCTTTAGGTCAACAGGCTTAACGCCAATATCATTCCAGAACTCATCACCTGGTGATGCGTATCTCGCTTCTACTGTACCTTGAGATCGAGTTCGATCCTCAATAGTGAAACCCATCTTAGGAAGAATCATTGGTAGACGCGGCCACAGTACATCATATTGAGCACGAGCGATGATGACAGGAAGCCCACTTCGGTCTGTGCCCATAGTAACCGGAATCTGTTTTACCAGCTCCTGAGCGTTACGCAGCGCATCTTCACGGACTTGTTGATCGTAGCGAGCGGTAACCAGGTTAGTCATGAACACATTGTAACGTTCACGGTTTGTTGGAGTGACGTCTTTAATTTGGCCACCTTCACGCCAGTCGATAAGACCAACTTTAAATCCATAACGACCATCGGCTTGTGTACGCAAAATCTCGTATCTGCTGCCAATCTCCATATCTTCATCAGGAGAATCCCAAGTTACCCAACCCGTTTCGATACGCGAATCCGTTTGGTTCTCAACCGGAATCTTTCTGGCTTCAACCATACCTTGTACCGTTTGCCAAACCTTATTCAACTCGTCTTTACGGAGCAACCACAGCGTCACTTCACCATCTTGACTGCGATCCAAGCGAGCACCAGGAATCAGTTCTAGCACTTGTTGTGGTGGACGAATATCAACGTTTTCACCCACACCACCAGCATAAGCACCCTGAGGGATTTCGTAGTTTGGATAGAGCTGAGGTTGAACACCCTGAGGCGTATTCCATTCACCCAGCGTTGGGGTGTTTAAATACTCGAAATCGTCCTTTGCCTGACGACGTTGGGTGGCACCACCTGTACAGGCAGTCAATACGAATACAGCTAATGAACTTAACACTAACTGGCTTGAAAGCTTCATTTATACTCCTAAAACACTGAGGGCGCATTGGCCCCCAGTATGAACGTCAATCCTAGTAACTCAATCTTTATAAATAAGGGCGTCGGTTAACGCCTGTTCCACAAGCGGTTGCGATTTTTCAGAAAGCGTGGTTAGAGGAAGACGTAAGCTACCATCATCGATCAAACCCAGCTTTTCAGCTGCCCATTTCACCGGAATTGGGCTTGCTTCAACGAACAGGTTCTTGTGCAAAGGCATTAAACGCTGGTTGATCGCTTCTGCTTCCTCGAACTTACCTTCACTTGCCAAATGGAACATGTCTGCCATTTCTTTTGCTGCAATATTGTTGGTTACCGAGATAACCCCATTGCCGCCAAGTTTGACAAAATCGAGACCCGTCGCATCATCACCACTTAGTAAGATAAAATCTTCGCCACAAAGTTCACGATGAATTGCAACTCTGTCCAAATCGCCTGTCGCATCTTTTAGAGCGACTATATTATCAAGCTTTGACAGACGTGCCACTGTCTCTGGCTGCATATCAACAGCAGTACGACCCGGTACATTGTAAAGAATGAGCGGCACATCACTCGCTTCCGAAATAGCTTTATAGTGCAGGAACAGGCCTTCTTGCGTCGGTTTGTTGTAATAAGGCGTTACACTGAGGAAACCAGCGATACCAGAATCCGCCAGTAATTTACTGAACGTCACTGCTTCGTGGGTAGCATTTGCACCCGTACCAGCTATCACAGGGATGCGACCGTTGGCAAACTCTACCGTCTTGTTAACAACCTTTACATGCTCTTCAATCGTCAGTGTCGCTGACTCTCCGGTTGTGCCTACTGCAACAATACCATCGGAACCAGATTCGATATGGTATTCCACTAGCTTTTGCAGACCATCAAAGTCTACTTCGCCATCCGCTTTGAATGGCGTAATCAGCGCTACGATACTTCCTGAAAACATGTTTATCTCCCTTATTTAGTTCTTTCTGCATGGTACTGTAATGCGATTGAAAAACACAAGAGCGTAAACTCGCTTACAAAGTACAAATGAGTGAATAATTATCAGATGTTAGAGATCTAGCAAATTTAATGCTCGCTTTGGCCGGACTCCTACAAAACTGGATAACAGCGTTAGTTAACTGATTCAATTTTGAAGAACAAGGCGTGAGCAAAAGAAAGACCTCATTTTTACTATGCTCAGAAATATACTCTCTGAAGCGCTTAATCAAGTCAGACTTAAGTGAATAAAAAAACCGTGCTGTAAACAAAAGCGGACTGACTCGATCTTTCTCTATCGTATCTGTGCTAACATCTTTTTATTGAACAAAGGACAAGAAGCTCATTTATGAAGCAACATCTGGTACTTACAGCAGTTGGAACGGATCGTCCAGGCATCTGTAACCAAGTCGTAAAACTCGTTACGCAAGCTGGCTGTAATATTGTCGATAGCCGAATTGCTATTTTTGGCAATGAATTTACCCTAATCATGCTGCTGACAGGTAGCACCAGTAATATCACTCGCGTCGAAACACAGATGCCTTTACTGGGGCAAGAGCACGACCTGATCACGATAATGAAGCGTACTGCCGCTCACGAGTTACTCGACAACAGTTACACCATGGAAGTGTTTATCGAGTCGGAAGACCGTCCTGGTCTCACTGAGAAATTCACTCAGTTCTTTGCTGACCAGCAGATCGGACTGGACTCGCTGAGCGCACAAACCATTAGCAAATCAAAAATTCAGGCCGATGTTGATCAATTCCACATCGCTATTACTGCATCGGTTAGTACCGATTGCAACCTGATGCAATTACAAGAAGATTTCGATGAACTTTGTAAGTCGCTCAACGTACAAGGTTCTCTGAATTTCATTAAAAACACACTATAAAGTAAAGGAAATCAACATGAATACGCTGACAGCAGGCTCGCCAGCGCCAGCCTTCTCTTTGCTCGACCAAGATGGCAACACAGTGACACTTGGTGATTTTAAAGGCAAGAAAGTACTTTTCTACTTTTACCCGAAAGCCATGACTCCGGGCTGTACAACGCAAGCAAAAGGCCTGCGTGACATTAAAGCAGAACTCGACGCGCACAACGTTGTTGTTCTTGGTGTCAGCATCGACCCAGTTAAGCGCCTGGGTAAGTTTATCGAACGTGATGAGCTTAATTTCACGCTACTTTCTGACGAAGACCACGCGGTTGCTGACCAGTTTGGGGTTTGGGGTGAAAAGAAATTCATGGGTAAAATCTACGATGGTCTACACCGCATCAGCTTTCTTATCAACGAAGAAGGCGTGATTGAGCACGTATTCAATAAGTTTAAAACCAAAGATCACCATGAAGTGGTTTTAAATTATCTCAACGAAAACGCGTAACAACTTCTGATTGAACCGATATCCTAAAATGCAAGAAAGCCCAGTACATGCTGGGTTTTCTTTTTTCTATCGCAGGCAGTGAGAATTGACCCACTCAAAGAGTGGTATCGTTATTCCTGCTCAGCAGGTTCACTGTCTTCTGTACTTGGTAGCGCATTCCAAACCGCTTTTACTAACGTTGCCAGTGGGATAGCGAAGAACACCCCCCAGAAGCCCCACAGTCCGCCAAATACCAGAACAGCAATAATGATCGCGACTGGATGAAGGTTTACTGCTTCAGAAAACAGCACCGGAACCAACACATTCCCGTCCAGCGCCTGGATAATCCCGTATGCGAGCAGTAACCAATAGAATGGCGGTGTAAGCCCCCACTGGAACAGCCCCACGATAGCCACAGGGACAGTGACCGCCGCTGCACCAATATATGGGATAAGAACGGACAAACCGACCGCGACGGCTAACAATGCGGAATAACGTAAATCCAGAATCGCGAAAGTGACATAACTTACCCCTCCAACAATCAGAATTTCGAGCACTTTACCGCGAATATAGTTTGAGATTTGTTCGTTCATCTCGTGCCAAACTTTATTCGCTAGTCTACGGTTTTTAGGCAGAATACCACTGGCTATACCGAGCATCTCCTCTTTGTCTTTCAGCAAAAAGAAAATCAGCAAAGGAACCAGAATTAAATACACTGCTAACGTCGCGAGACTGACTAAAGAAGCCAAAGATCCTTTAACCACGCTCTCCCCAAGCCCTAATGCCTGGTTTTTCGCATTTGTTACGATGGTTTCTACGATTTGCAAGTTCGCCAGCTCGGGATGGCGCTCTGGAAGTGTAACAATGAACTTCTGTAATCCATTGTACATATTAGGGATATCGTTAATTAAGTTGCCAACCTGAGTCCAAATAGTCGGTACTAAGCCAAACAAAGCAATCAACATCAAACTAATGAAGATCAGCAATACAATAATTACTGCTAGTGTACGCGGCATCCCCATGCGGCACATTTGCACCACTGGCCACTCCAGCAGGTAGGCGAGTACAATCGCAACCAATAGTGGTGCAATGAGATGGCCGAAGAAATAAATAGTGATAAAACCAAACAGCAAAATCGCTACCAGGCTCACTGCATGAGGGTCAGAGAATCGACGTTGATACCAACGACTTACCATTTCGAACATCTAAGCGGATTCCTTTTTGAAAACAGTCAATGTGTAGTGATTTGATGTTGGTTGGCAATCAACCACATACCCTTGGGCATTTAGGTAATTTACAATATCTTGTTTAGAGCTGTTATCCGTAATTTGAATGACAAGCTTATGATACTGCTGATTTTCTCCCTCAAAGGCCTCAACAGTGTGACGCTTTGCAAGTAACAGTGCTAAGGGGCAGCGTTGCTTGCGCAAATCAAGTAGCATGGATTCCATTGTATTGCTCTGCACTTATGATAGGGTTGTATTGTAACGGCTTTTTAAGTTGGTGCTAGCACTTCTGACATGATTTAACCAGATCCTGAAATCACTCAGATATAAACAATTTACGAAACCAATTCGTTTATTCTCGGTCTTATTGCTAGCATATACCCAAATGACTTCAAGGTGCATGATACCGCGAGTTTCTCGAGGTTATTTGGGCATACTATTAACAGGATGACCGTACAGTATAGTGGTGACGTTGTGAGGTACGCGACCTCCTGCCACATGCTCAGGTATTTGGGAGAACCTTTAAAACGTATGTTAAAACGCACTCGATCGCTAGTTTGCTTATGTATTGCTGCTGCAATTAGTTCGCCAACAACCTACGCCAATAGTATCGACTTACCCGATATTGGAACAGCCGCAGGGAGCACTCTATCGATAGACCAAGAGCTGATTTATGGTGATGCCTACATGCGCATGCTCAGAGCGAGCAAGCCGCTTGTTAACGATCCTGTGATTAATGAGTATATTGATTCTCTCGGCCACCGTTTAGTGGCCAATGCAAATGACGTAAAGACACCGTTCCATTTTTTCATGATTCGTGACCGCAACATCAACGCTTTCGCGTTTTTTGGCGGCTATGTCGCTCTGCACTCCGGTTTGTTTCTACACGCTCGCAGTGAGAGTGAACTCGCCTCAGTGGTTGCCCACGAAATCGCACACGTTACGCAGCGACACCTTGCTCGTAGTATGGAAGAGCAAGCAAGACGTTCACCAGCATCTTTGGCTGCATTGGCAGGCGCCCTACTACTTTCGATAGCAGCACCAGAAGCCGGCATTGCCGCCATTACAGCCGCTACGGCTGGCAACATGCAAAGCCAGATAAACTATACTCGTGCGAACGAGAAAGAAGCCGACCGTTTTGGCATCTCGACACTGGCAAAAGCAGGGTTTGATGTACAAGCCATGCCTCGCTTCTTCGGACGATTAGCCGACGAGTATCGTTATGCAAGTAAGCCTCCTCCGATGCTACTTACTCACCCGCTTCCTGAAGACCGAATCGCGGACAGTCGACAACGAGCACAAGCATACCCACCACTGCGTATACTTCCGTCAATTGACTACCATCTAGCCCGTGCACGTATTGTTGCCCGTTATGCAGGCATTGACGGACAAGCCGCATTAGGTTGGTTTGAGCGAACGCAGAAGAAAGCCACAGCGGATATCATGCCTGCGTTTGATTATGGCCGCGCTCTAGTTCATTTAGACAGTAAACAATTATCGAAAGCTGAACCAATACTGAAGAAACTGCTGGCACAAGATCCGGGAAATCCATTTTATCTTGATGCGATGAGTGACCTGTTTATCGAGAAAAAACAACCAGAGAAAGCAGTAGACATGCTGAGTAAAGCACTCACGCGTAATCCACAGAATAAAGTTCTGACGATTAACTATGCAAATGCCCTGCTTGACGCCAATAAAAATGATCAAGCTGTGCGTATTCTTCAACGATACACCCATGATAACCCTGAAGATACCAATGGCTGGCAGCTATTGTCGAAAACCTATAACGAATTGGGGCGTAACGATGAGGAGTTGGCTGCCCGCGCCGAAATTTTGGCGTTGCGAGCGAATTGGAATAAAGCGATTCAATATTATAGTGAAGCAAGTAAAATGGCCAAGTTGGGCAGTTTAGAGCAAGCACGATACGATGCTCGAATTGACCAGCTCATGATCCAAAGAGATCGATTCATGGCATTACAATAACGAAATGGAGAAAACCATGTCAGTCGTGATTTATCACAACCCTCGTTGCTCAAAGAGCCGTCAAACTCTTGAACTACTGGAACAAAATGGTGTTACACCAGAAGTCGTAAAATATTTGGAGAATCCACTTACTGTGGAAGAGCTAAAAGCACTCTACGCTCAACTAGGATTCTCGACTGTTCGTGACATGATGCGTACCAAAGAAGCCGATTACAAAGAGCTAGGCTTAGGTGACGCGTCAGTCAGTGACGAACAACTGTTCGAAGCAATGGCACAAAATCCAAAACTGTTTGAGCGTCCTGTTGTCGTAGCAAACGGCAAAGCGAAAATCGGTCGCCCACCAGAGCAAGTTTTGGATATTCTGTAAATGGATTGCCAGATCCTTATTTTGTACTTCAGCCGCCACGGCGCAACAAAACAGCTGGCAAGACAGATAGCAAGAGGAGTCGAATCGACTCCTCAATGCGAAGCAATTTTGCGTACAGTTGAAGAATTGTCACCTCACTCACATACCCCTTCTGATCCAATTGTTACTCTAGAGGAACTGAAAAAATGCGATGGCCTTGCATTTGGTAGTCCCGTCTGGTTTGGCAACATGGCAGCGCCGTTAAAGCACTTCTGGGATCAAACCACACCTTTGTGGGTAAGTGGAGACTTAATCGATAAGCCAGCGTGTGTATTTACCTCATCCTCTTCGATGCATGGTGGTCAGGAAACCACACTACAAAGCATGATGACTCCATTGTTGCATCACGGGATGATGTTATTGGGAATTCCTTATGCAGAGCCAGAGCTGCACTTAACTCAGTCAGGTGGTACACCGTATGGCGCGAGCAGTGTCGGCAAAGAGCCAACTCTCACAAATGATGAGGCTCGCCTGGCACAGAAATTGGGTAAACGACTGGCAACTGCAGCCATAAAGCTGAAAGACCGTTAGTAAATTCAAGGATAGTAAATCGATGTCTGAATCTTTTGACCAACCTGCACTCAGTGCAAAAACGAAAAGTTATCGTTATTTGGCTTTGCTCGGTAACTTAGCTTTACTCGCTTGGGTAGCAATTTGGCAACTCGCGCTGTCTCCTCACCCTCACTTGAGTAATACAACGCTTGCGATTGCATGGTGTATCCCGTTATTACTCCCTTTACCAGGCATATTAGCAGGAAAGCCATATACTCACGCATGGGCAAACTTTGTGTTAATGCTGTACTTTCTACACGCATTAACCATTTTATATGTCGATGGTGGAGAGCGTTGGCTCGCAGCGGTTGAACTCGTACTGACTACCTTAGGCTTTTTGGGCAACATTCTGTTTGCGCGAGCAAGAGGTAAAGAGTTGGGACTTAAACTGAAGCGCTTATCCCAAGTGGAAAAAGAAGAAAAAGCGAAGTTCAACAAATAAGGCCTATGATTAAGCAAAAAAAGAGTCGCGATTTGCGACTCTTTTTATTGTTTAAAAAACGTTAGCATTCTATGAACGTTGACCCGAAGTCCATTCATAAACGACATCATACTGTTCTTGTACTGGCTGAACGACGACAGGCTCAGATTCTTTAACTTCCTCAACTGGTACGTCAGCTGTCAAGACATCTGAATCCAATTGCTCTTCTTCCGCTACCAACTCTGTTTGCATTGGATCTTGAGTAGTTTGTAAAGGCGCGACTTCTTCCACTGGCTTTATTGGATCTTGGTACTCACCCAGTTGCGAGATCGATGACGCTTCTTTTTCAAACGTTTCTTTGGAAGCCAACAGATTTAGTTTAAGAGTCAGTTCATCCCCCTGAACACGCTTAACCTCACTTCCTGCGACAGAGTTAAGCTTCTTTAACGCACTTTCTAAGTGGAAAAAATCTTTCGCTGAATGGATGTTGACCACTTTCATCGTGATTCCATCAGAAGACTCACCAGATACAACCACTGCACTCTTGTCTGCGTAATAGTTAGTAATCTCATCGACCACTTCTGCCATCGCATTCACACCTGACGCAGCCCCACTACGAGGAGAGCGCTGCGATACAAGAATCGCCGATGGTGATTGGTCGTATAACGTCCAGCGAATTTGATCGCCCTGAGCTTTAAGTACCAGCACTGCATCAACTGGGTAACGTTGGCTAGCCTTCGCAATCGGTTCTGCAAAACCACCCCATAGGTCAGAGACCGTAACACCGGTCACATCATCAAAATCGCCGACTGGAACGGTGATCGGCAACCCTCTTGTTTCCGCTGCAACGCGCAATGCAGAAACCTTCGACGAGTCCGAATGCTCCCAAGCAATGGTACGTTCATAAGCTTGTTCTTCAATCGCCCAGACGAGAATATTTGCTCGGTGAGCCGACCATGATGGCAGTTGCGCCTGAGTCAGAAGAGAATGAATCTGACCACTGCTGAAGCGCATTTTCAAACTTGGTTTACCATCAACCTGGCCGTAGCCGAGTTGAGAAATGTAGCGGGAGCTTGAGTCCAACGCCTTTTGAATAACCGGATTGCTTAAAGAAGATTGAGAACCAGTTGCTCGAACAATCACCTCTTTCATACCTTGTTCACGAGCCGCAGACTCGCCGTTGTTTTGTTCACTGTCGATAACCACTTCAGCATGATAGATATCTACCTGCGTAAATGCGTAAACGGGCAGGGACAACCAACCTATCAGTAAAAGAGCTAAATAGCGCATAGTTTTCATTTTCCTCTAAATAAGAGAAAGCATAATAAGCAACTATCAAACCTTGAGCAAGGCAACTCATGGGTAAATAGCCTGAAAATTAATCGACTTACGCCATTTGCGGCACAGTGTTCAGAGTAGACTAATAAGTCGTCCACTTTCTTATCAATCTATATGCGTATACAAAAAATGAACTTTGGCTCGAAGAACAGGCACTTTTGTATGAAAACAACTCTAAAGCCATATTTTGACCACTTAAAATCATGGAAAAGTTTGATCTGAGCATTGTCGCAACCGTTTGCTGAGTGATACTATTCGCCGAATTTGTCTGCGTATCTTTAAATAGGAAATGATTATGAAAAATGCGTTACAAGGCGCTCAGATGCTCTTTGTCGCTTTTGGTGCTTTGGTACTCGTGCCGCTTCTGACAGGCCTCGATCCAAACGTAGCACTCTTCGGCGCTGGTGTCGGTACCCTCCTCTTCCAATTAATCACTAAACGTTCAGTCCCAATTTTCCTTGCCTCTTCTTTCGCGTTTATTGCTCCTATTATGTTCGGTATCCAAACTTGGGGTATTGGTGCAACAATGGGTGGCTTAATGGCAGCAGGTATGGTGTATGTGGCCCTAGGCGCGGCGATCAAAGTTCGTGGCGTAGGCTTCATCCATAAGATTCTACCGCCAGTGGTTGTTGGTCCGGTCATTATGGTTATCGGCCTAGGCTTAGCTCCAACCGCAGTGAATATGGCGATTGGTAAAACTGGCGATGGTGCAGTTCAACTGATCAATGGCGATGCAGCGTTCATTATCTCTGCCGTTTCACTACTAACGACTATTACACTGAGTGTGTTTGCGAAAGGCTTCTTGAAGCTAGTACCAATTGTTGGTGGTATTTTAGCTGGCTACTCTGTATCTCTCGCGTATGGTGTGGTCGACTTTACTCCAGTTGCTCAAGCTGCGTGGCTGGCAATGCCAAACTTCACCACGCCTGAGTTCAACATCAACGCGATTCTGTTTATGATTCCGGTTGCTATCGCACCAGCAGTAGAGCACGTAGGTGATATGCTGGCTATTTCTAACGTGACGGGCAAAGATTACCTTAAAAAGCCAGGTCTACACCGCACTATCGCGGGTGATGGGGTAGCGACGATGGCAGCGGCAATGGTCGGCGCGCCACCAAATACAACCTACAGTGAAGTCACTGGTGCAGTAATGCTAACTAAGGCATTCAACCCGAAGATCATGACATGGGCAGCAGTGACCGCTATTGTTCTGGCCTTGGTGGGTAAGCTAGGCGCTATCCTTCAAACCATCCCAGTTCCTGTAATGGGTGGCATCATGATCCTACTGTTTGGTTCTATTGCAACCGTAGGTCTGAACACGCTTATCAAAAACCACGTTGATCTCCACAAGTCTCGCAATCTGGTTATCGTTGCCGTTACGCTAGTATTCGGTATCGGAGGCATGGCTTTCGGTATTGGTGAATTTAGCCTACAGGGCGTTAGCCTATGCGGTATCGTGGCAATCATTCTTAACCTAGTGCTTCCTCACGATCTAGGCGAAAACCATGTTGTAGATAACGCTCAGATCGAAGAAGAAAAAGCGAACTAATTCGCTGGTTCAATTCGACACATACAAAAAAGGCTTGGTAAATACCAAGCCTTTGATTTTGTTCAGAACTGATTCTGCGTTATTTTATACGCTTATTTAGTACCGAAAATCTTGTCACCCGCATCACCAAGACCAGGAACGATGTAACCTTTGTCGTTTAGTTTCTCATCAATTGCTGCAGTGTATAGCTCAACATCTGGATGTGCTTTTTCTAACGCTTCGATACCTTCAGGCGCCGCCACCAAAACAAGAACTTTAATCTGGTTACAACCTTTCTCTTTCAAAAGGTCGATCGTCGCGATCATAGAGCCGCCAGTAGCCAACATTGGGTCAACAACAAGTGCGATGCGCTCATCAATGTTAGAAGCAAGCTTGTTAAAGTAAGGTACTGGCTCAAGCGTCTCTTCATCACGGTAGATACCTACCACACTGATGCGTGCACTTGGCATATGCTCAAGAACACCATCCATCATGCCTAAACCAGCACGTAGGATTGGCACGACTGTTACTTTCTTACCCTTAATTTGGTCAACTTCTACTGGACCGTTCCAACCATCGATAGTAACTTTCTCGGTTTCAAAGTCTGCTGTCGCTTCGTAAGTAAGTAGGCTACCGACTTCGGTCGCTAACTCACGAAAACGTTTTGTGCTGATGTCACCTTCTCTCATTAGACCAATTTTATGTTTTACTAGAGGGTGTTTTACTTCAACAACTTTCATGTCCATCTCCGGCTATAGTTGGCAATATTTAAACAAACCTTCAGATTATATATTATTTCCGCTGAGAAATCAGGATATATCACTAAAGAAAAAAACTGACGCAAACGTTTGCTATCTGTATTTAAGCACTGGTAGAATAGCGCCGTTTTCATATCCAACTTAAATACCGAGGACTTCCCTGTGAGTGGTAATAACTCTTCTCTTAGCTATAAAGACGCTGGTGTTGATATTGATGCAGGCAACGCGCTTGTAGATCGTATTAAAGGTGCGGTAAAACGTACTCGTCGCCCTGAAGTGATGGGTGGTATCGGTGGTTTTGGCGCTTTATGCGAATTGCCGACGAAATACAAACAACCTGTATTGGTTTCTGGTACTGACGGTGTAGGTACAAAACTTCGCCTCGCACTGGATATGAACAAGCACGACACTATCGGTATCGACTTGGTTGCGATGTGTGTAAACGATCTTATCGTGCAAGGCGCAGAGCCATTGTTCTTCCTAGATTACTACGCGACAGGCAAGCTAGATGTAGATACAGCAGCGGACGTTGTTTCTGGTATCGCAGACGGCTGTGTGCAAGCAGGTTGTGCCCTAATCGGTGGCGAAACTGCTGAAATGCCAGGCATGTACGAAGGTGAAGACTACGACGTTGCTGGTTTCTGTGTTGGCGTTGTAGAAAAAGAAGAAGTCATCGACGGTACGAAAGTAGCGGCAGGTGATGCACTTATCGCTGTCGGTTCAAGCGGCCCTCACTCAAACGGTTACTCTTTGGTTCGCAAGATCCTAGAAGTCTCTGGCGCAGACAAAAACGAAATACTAGAAGGTCGCACTATTGGTGAGCATCTTCTAGAACCAACAAAGATTTACATCAAATCAGCCCTTAAAATGATTGAGAAGCACGACATTCATGCAATTTCTCACATCACTGGTGGTGGTTTCTGGGAAAATATTCCACGCGTTCTACCTGAAGGCACTAAAGCAGTGATCGACGGTAATAGCTGGGAATGGCCAGTGATTTTCCAATGGCTACAAGAGAAAGGTAACGTTGAAACACACGAAATGTACCGTACATTTAACTGTGGTGTTGGCCTAATCGTTGCCCTTCCTAAAGATCAAGCAGAAGCAGCTGTTGCACTTCTGCAAGAAGAAGGTGAAAACGCATGGGTGATTGGTGAAATCGCTCAAGCGGAAGCAAATGAAGAACAAGTTGAAATCAAATAACTTGCGATTCTCGCTCAAGAAGTAAAAAAATGAGGACGCTATGTCCTCATTTTGCTATCTGGAACTCGAAAACTATTTTAATAGTAGGTAATACCAATCGTAGTAAATAACTGGTCATTCTAGCTTGTTAAAATACTCGATAACTGCGTTAGAATTTTTGATTGTAGAATAACTACTTATCGAAAAATCCTGCCTTGTTCTCAAGCATTTTCCCTACGCTATTTCTGAACACTTACTGTGATTGGTATAATTTATAAAATCTACATTAGTAAGGCAGTCTCAACATCATGAAAAATATAGTGGTCCTAATTTCTGGTAGTGGCAGTAACCTACAAGCGATATTGGAAGCGTGTGAAGCGAATATGCCTAACGTGCAAGTCGCTGCCGTTTTCTCAAATAAAGCGGACGCTTACGGATTAGAGCGCGCGAAACAATTTAATGTTGAAGGCCATTTTGTCGACCCAAAGGAATTTGAGTCACGTGAAGCATTTGATGCAGAGCTGATGAAACAGATCGACCAATACCAGCCTGATGCCGTCATTCTTGCGGGTTACATGCGCATTCTCAGCAGCGAGTTTGTGCAACATTACATGGGTAAGATGATCAATATTCACCCTTCCCTGCTACCAAAATACCCAGGATTGCACACTCACCAACGTGCGATTGACGCTCAAGATAAAGAGCACGGCACCAGTGTTCACTTCGTAACAGAAGAGCTGGACGGTGGTCCAGTTGTTCTGCAGGCAAAAGTGCCTGTATTTGAAGATGATGATGCGGATATCCTTGCCGCTCGTGTTCAAACTCAAGAACACACCATCTATCCAATCGTCACCAAATGGCTGGTTGAAGATAGGCTGAAGATGCAAGACGGCAAAGCTTGGCTAGATGGCAAACTACTTGGCGCTCACGGCTACGCAGCTGAGGAATAAGAGTAACTCTCTCTCAAAAATTCAAAAGGCAGCCCCAAAGGCCTGTCTTTTATACAGAAGTCTCTCACATGATGTGAGGGACTTTTTTTGAACTAAACTCTTGCTCCACGATCAGATCTTTAACAG
>JAAEZQ010000088.1 GCA_018222805.1 Vibrionaceae bacterium | reverse complement strand
ACAGAGTGGTTTATGAATAAGTTCTTGCTAAAGTTTGCGTTTGAGCACATATTCATAGAAAGCAATTTTCCGTCAAATACGTTAGTATTAGGCGACATACTGATATCCACATTGAACATCATGTGGGTGCAGAACCAATAGAAAGTGTGGAGATACAAGTTTGATAAATGTTTTCCTTGTAGATGATCACGAGCTGGTTCGCACAGGGATACGACGTATTATTGAAGACGTCCGTGGAATGAACGTAGCAGGAGAAGCTGACAGCGGTGAAGAGGCAGTAAAATGGTGTCGCAGTAATCATGCTGACGTCGTTTTGATGGATATGAATATGCCGGGAATCGGTGGCCTAGAAGCCACTAAGAAGATTCTTAGATTTAACCCAGATGTAAAAATCATCGTACTTACCGTTCATACGGAAAATCCTTTTCCGACCAAAGTGATGCAGGCGGGTGCTTCTGGTTATTTAACCAAAGGTGCAGGCCCGGACGAGATGGTAAATGCGATTCGTGTGGTAAATAGTGGGCAGCGCTATATCTCTCCAGAGATTGCGCAGCAGATGGCTCTGAGTCAATTCTCACCAGCCTCTGAGAACCCGTTTAAAGATTTATCTGAACGTGAATTGCAGATCATGTTGATGATCACTAAGGGTCAGAAAGTAACGGATATTTCTGAACAACTTAACTTGAGTCCAAAAACAGTTAATAGTTATCGCTATCGATTGTTTAGCAAATTGGACATTAACGGCGACGTTGAGTTAACGCACTTAGCGATTCGTCATGGAATGCTGGACACTGAGACGCTTTAGTGTGAATCCTTCTTTTGATTCGGCTTCCTTTCTCAAGACAGTAACTCATCAGCCCGGCGTTTACCGAATGTACAACGCCGAGGCTGTTGTTATTTATGTCGGAAAAGCCAAAGACCTTCAGAAGCGCCTTTCCAGCTACTTTCGTAAAAAAGTCGACAGCGAAAAGACACGCGCCCTCGTTAGCAATATTGCCAAAATTGATGTCACGGTTACTCATACTGAGACCGAAGCTCTGATCCTTGAGCACAACTACATCAAGCAATATTTGCCGAAATACAACGTACTTCTGCGTGACGATAAATCCTACCCATACATCTTTATTAGCGGGCATAAACACCCGAGATTGTCGATGCATCGAGGGGCTAAAAAGCGTAAAGGCGAGTATTTTGGCCCTTACCCGGATTCTGGTGCAGTTCGGGAAACTTTACATCTCCTGCAAAAGATATTCCCAGTTCGTCAATGCGAAGATACGGTGTATTCAAACCGTACTCGGCCATGTTTGATGTATCAGATTGGACGTTGTGCAGGCCCTTGTGTCAGCTCAATCATCTCAGACGAAGAATACGCCGAGCTAGTGGGGTTCGTGCGCCTGTTTTTACAAGGCAAAGACCAGCAAGTACTAAAGCAGCTGATTGAAAAAATGGAGTATGCTAGTCAGCAGTTACGTTTTGAAGATGCAGCAAAGTTTCGCGATCAAATTCAGGCAATTCGTCGCGTTCAGGAACAACAGTATGTGTCTGAAGATAGCATGGAAGATATGGATGTACTCGGGTTTGCACAAGAGAGCGGCATCGCGTGTATTCACATTTTGATGATTCGCCAGGGTAAAGTGTTGGGTAGTAGAAGCCATTTCCCTAAAATTCCGCAAAATACCAGCCAGCAGGAAGTGTTTGATAGCTTCTTAACCCAGTATTATTTGAGCCACAACGAAGCGCGTACCATTCCTGCCCGGATTATTTTGAACCAGGAGTTGGCAGAGGACATTGGACCGATTCAAAAAGCGCTGACCGAAGTGGCGGGACGCAAGGTTCATTTTCATACGTCTCCAATGGGCGTTAGAGGACGTTACCTTAAATTGTCTAATACCAATGCAATGACGGCAATTACCACTAAAATTAATCATAAGATGACCATCAATCAGCGTTTTCATGCCTTACGTGAAGCGTTGGGAATGGAATCGATAACACGAATGGAGTGTTTTGATATCTCCCATACTATGGGGGAGAGCACCATCGCGTCGTGCGTTGTCTTCAACAATGAAGGTCCCGTTAAACAAGAATATCGTCGTTACAACATCTCGGGTATTACTGGTGGTGATGATTATGCTGCGATGGGGCAGGTACTTGAGCGCCGATACTCAAAGCAATTGGATGTAGAGAAGATCCCGGACATCATTTTCATTGATGGTGGCAAAGGTCAGCTAAATCGTGCTTATGAAATCATCTCACAACACTGGGGAGATTGGCCGAAACGCCCAACGATGATTGGTATTGCGAAAGGAGTCACGCGTAAGCCCGGGCTTGAGACCTTAATTACTGTGGATGGCCATGAGTTTAATCTGCCCAGTGATGCACCTGCTCTTCATCTTATTCAGCATATTCGTGACGAGAGTCATAACCACGCAATTGCGGGACATAGAGCGCAACGTGGTAAAACCCGCCGTACGAGTGCTTTAGAGGGAATAGAAGGTGTAGGACCAAAGCGACGTCAAGCTTTGTTAAAATACATGGGCGGATTACAGGAACTTAAACGTGCAAGTGTCGAAGAAATCGCCAAAGTACCGGGGATTAGTCACTCTTTAGCAGAAATTATTTTCCAAGCATTGAAACAATAAGGAAAATCCCGCAACATTAGCACGCAATGTGTAAGAGAATAATAAAATGCGATTGAATATCCCGAACATTCTGTCTCTTCTTAGACTGTTCTTAATTCCAGTTTTTGTGGTTGTTTTTTATCTGCCTTATTC
The DNA here is from genome assembly GCA_018222805.1 of Vibrionaceae bacterium. Lineage (GTDB taxonomy): Bacteria > Pseudomonadota > Gammaproteobacteria > Enterobacterales > Vibrionaceae > Vibrio. Next base: position 1,040 of record JAAEZQ010000088.1, on the reverse strand, counting down.
ATGGGCACCGTTTGCGGCAGCAATGGTGTTTTGGGTCGCGGGCTTTACCGACTGGCTAGACGGTATGCTAGCTCGTAAACTAGGCCAAACTTCTCGGTTTGGTGCGTTTATCGATCCTGTGGCTGATAAAGTATTGGTTGCAACTGCACTGATTTTAATTACCGAATATTACCATTCTATTTGGGTTACGATTCCCGCGGTTACCATGATAGCCCGAGAAATTATCATTTCCGCTTTAAGAGAGTGGATGGCTGAAATCGGTAAACGCGCCAGTGTTGCCGTCTCGTGGGTAGGTAAAGTAAAGACCGTCGCACAGATGTTCGCGTTATGGGTGTTGATATGGCGTTATGACGAATGGATGGTTTGGGTTGGCTTTGCTGCGCTCTACATCGCTACTGTCCTCACATATTGGTCAATGATCCAATATCTTGCTGCAGCCAAAGACGATTTGCTCGATGAGAAGCATCACTAACAATTAAGTATTTTTACTAAGCAGGCGGTTATGGCCTGCTTTTTTGTGCCCTTCACCTAGTAACAGCTATTGTGGTACAAAAAATAAATGTGACTTAGATCCTGTTTTTCTTTGTGTTGCTTATCCGATACAAAGAATGACCTGATTATGAAAGGTTGATGTGGGCTGGGTCTCCGGTTTCTATGGTAGGAAAGTAGTCAAAATTTCACGATAAACAAGTGTATTTGAGTAAGTTTTTGTATTAAAACTAAGCAATCTACCGTGTTTCGCACAAATTCTAGTCAAACGATTTAAAAAAATAAAAATAGTGTTGACTAGAATGCTCGAATCCGTAGAATGCATCCCGTACCCAAGAGAGCACGGCTCAAAAGGGTAGTGAGAAAAGGTTATTTTCTTGCAATGAGGCGCCTTGGCAGAGTGGCTATGCAGCGGATTGCAAATCCGTGGACCTCGGTTCGACTCCGGGAGGCGCCTCCATTATTATTTCGAGAGTAAATGGCTTTCGAGAATAAGTGCGACACTAGCTCAGTTGGTAGAGCGCAACCTTGCCAAGGTTGAGGTCACGAGT
>JAAEZQ010000008.1 GCA_018222805.1 Vibrionaceae bacterium | reverse complement strand
AGGCAGCGGCTTTTGATGCCGCCATTCCCTGGTTCGAATCCAGGTAGCCCTGCCAATATTTCTCCTTGAAATACAGGAAAACGATATTGAGATTTTACCAATTATCTTGATATCTATAGATTAAGTTGCGGAAGTGGCGGAATTGGTAGACGCACCAGATTTAGGTTCTGGCGCCGCAAGGTGTGAGAGTTCAAGTCTCTCCTTCCGCACCATTATTAAAAAAACCCAGTATTAGTTTGCTGGGTTTTTTCTTTTTCCTGATTCTGGACTCGGTGGATCTCTGATTTATCGAATTAAAAAAGCGAGCTCTTGGCTCGCTTTTTTTCTATCTGCTATTTGCTTCAGCTTACATCCCCAACGCGTACTTCAACACTTGTGCTTTAATCGGCCCTGAATGTTCAGCCAACTTTAATGCCGCGTTGCGTGCAAACTTCAAAGGCCCCAGGTCATTGCTAAAGCCTTTGTAGAAAAAGTCCATACCAGTTTGCATTAATAGGTTATCTGGGCGGCGGGCACGCTCATATTTCGCCAATAACGATTCTGTTAGTTCATCTTGGCCTTTTGTAGCCTCCAGCAAAGCATCGACATCTTTAAAGCCTAAGTTCACACCCTGTCCAGCTAATGGGTTGATAGTATGTGCAGAATCTCCGACAAGTATGCAGCCTCGATTCGAATACGACTGAGCATGACGCCGGGTCAAAGGGAACGAGCCAAACTGAAGCACTTCAATATTCCCTAATTCTTTCGGAAAGTGGTTCAAAATCTCCGTTCTTAATTGCGGCTTGGTCATTGCACATAACTGTTTGATACGTCTTGGCGAGTCATACCATACTAACGAGCCTTGACCAACTTCTTTCCCCTCTTCCGCTAACGAGCATAGCGGCAAGAAAGAACGAGGACCACTTGGAGTAAACTGCTGCCAAGTAATATCTTGTTGAGGAAACTCTGTCTTTACATTGATCAGCATACAATGTTGGCGGTAATCCCAAGCAGTGACACCGATTCCGGCAAGCTGACGCACTTTTGAGTTTGCACCATCGGCACCAATCACCCATTGGGCTTCAAATTGCTTACCACTCTCTAATGTCACGCGGTTAACGTCACCAAATTCGATCGCTTTTAGGCGTTCAGGACACTCTACAGTGAGGTTGTGATGTTTATCGAAGGCTTGCCATAAGCCCAATTGAATCAAACGGTTTTCAATAATATACCCAAGTTGCTCTAGAGACAGTTCATCTGAATGAAATCGCGTGCGGCACTCAGGATGTTCCCACGTTTCTAAACGACGGTAAGGACAGACACGCATCGCTTGGATCGATGCCCACGCACCAAGTGATTCAAGCAACTTAACGGATTGGTGTGAGATCGCGGAGACGCGAATATCCATCGCTTGTGACGGTTCAAATGCCTTTGGCTCTGTACCTTCGACAACAACAACACTTCTGCCCTGTTGTGCGAATCCTATTGCGATTGCAGCTCCAACCATGCCTCCACCAATTACGGCGATGTCATATCTGTTCATTTTTTGTTCTTCATTGTCTTGATTAAATTGCCTTTTCAATTGTACTTTCAGCCATTCCATTTACAAAATGGTTTATCTTTTCTAGTAATAAAGATGCGTACTCTGCGAGAATTTACACGTTTGTAAACGGAGTGTTTGTGCCTGATTAACGAGCTGAAAAACCTTGTTCGATATAAGGCAAAAGCCTAGATTTCATCGGGCTTTGCAGAGAATTAGCCAGATCACTAGTCAGGTGCTTTTTAAAGCAGTACAATACGCCGCTTACCGCCGAGATGGCGGCTATAATTTGAGCAATAGCTCTCCGATTTAAGTACAACTGAACGAGCGAAAGTGAGATGAGTAAGAAACTGCTAATTAAAACCTGGGGCTGCCAGATGAACGAATACGATTCATCAAAAATGGCCGACCTGCTTAATGCTGCAAACGGCTATGAGCTGACGGAAGAGCCAGAGGAAGCAGACGTACTTCTACTTAACACCTGTTCGATCCGTGAAAAAGCGCAAGAAAAAGTTTTCCACCAGCTAGGCCGTTGGAAAACACTAAAAGATAAAAAACCTGGCGTAGTCATCGGCGTGGGTGGTTGTGTAGCAACACAAGAAGGCGACCATATTCGTGAGCGTGCACCGTACGTTGACGTTATTTTTGGCCCACAAACTCTGCACCGCCTGCCAGAGATGATCAAACAGTCTCAATCTGACGATGCACCAGTAATGGACATTTCTTTCCCAGAAATCGAGAAGTTTGACCGTTTGCCTGAGCCACGCGCAGAAGGTGCAACAGCATTCGTTTCAATTATGGAAGGCTGTTCTAAATACTGTACTTACTGCGTAGTGCCATACACACGTGGTGAAGAAGTTAGCCGTCCGATGGATGACGTATTGTTCGAGATCGCTCAGTTGGCAGAACAAGGCGTGCGTGAGGTTAACCTACTAGGTCAAAACGTAAACGCGTACCGTGGTCCAATGCACGATGGTGAGATTTGTTCTTTTGCAGAATTACTTCGTCTGGTTGCATCTATCGACGGTATCGACCGTATTCGTTTCACCACCAGCCACCCGCTGGAGTTTACTGACGACATCATTGCTGTTTATGAAGATACACCAGAGCTAGTAAGCTTCCTGCACTTACCAGTACAAAGTGGTAGTGACCGTATCCTAACGATGATGAAGCGTCCACATACAGGCATCGAGTACAAGTCTATCATCCGTAAACTACGTAAAGCTCGTCCTGATATTCAGATCAGTTCTGACTTTATCGTTGGTTTCCCAGGTGAAACAGACAAAGACTTCCAAGACACAATGAAGCTGATCAAAGACGTAGACTTTGACATGAGCTTCAGCTTTATCTTCTCTCCACGTCCTGGTACGCCAGCAGCGGATTACCCATGTGATGTATCTGAGCAAGAGAAGAAAGAGCGTCTGTACGAACTACAGCAAACGATTAACGCACAAGCTATGCGTTACTCACGCCTAATGCTTGACACTGAACAACGTGTACTTGTTGAAGGCCCTTCTAAGAAGAATCTAATGGAACTGCGCGCTCGTACAGAAAACAACCGTGTAGTAAACTTTGAAGGTAGCGCCGACCTAATTGGTCAGTTCGTTGACGTGAAGATTGTAGACGTATTTGCAAACTCATTACGTGGTGAGCTAGTACGTACTGAAAAAGACATGGACCTTCGCAGTGTAATTTCACCAACGCAAATGATGGCGAAAACACGTCGCGAAGATGAGCTGGGTGTAGCTACTTTTACGCCGTAAGCTCGTATAAATAGCCATGGAGAGCCTGGTCGTTATCAGGCTCTCAGTAAGTGGCAAAAAATGAGAGGCAACATTGAGCAATAAAATCGTAACTCTAGAAATCAACCTAGAACCTTCAGACAACCGCCGACTTGCTAGCCTGTGCGGTCCATTCGATGACAACATCAAGCATTTAGAACGCCGTCTGGGCGTTGAAATCAACCACCGTAGTGACCACTTTACCATTGTTGGTAAACCTCACACTTCTGCAGCCGCGCTTGATATCCTGAAAACACTTTATGTCGATACCGCACCCGTGCGTGGAGAGATCCCAGACATCGAACCTGAGCAGATCCATTTATCGATCAAAGAGTCAGGCGTTTTAGAACAAAACACAGAGTCAAATATTGAACACGGCAAGGAAGTGTTCGTCAGAACCAAAAAAGGCGTCATTAAGCCACGTACTCCTAACCAAGCTCAATATTTGGTTAACATGGTGACTCACGACATCTCTTTTGGTATTGGCCCGGCAGGTACTGGTAAGACCTACCTTGCGGTAGCGGCAGCGGTGGATGCGTTGGAACGCCAAGAAATCCGTCGTATCCTTTTGACTCGTCCAGCGGTTGAAGCGGGCGAAAAACTGGGCTTCTTGCCTGGTGACCTAAGCCAAAAGGTTGACCCATACCTTCGCCCACTGTATGACGCCCTGTTCGAGATGCTCGGTTTTGAGCGCGTTGAAAAACTGATCGAACGTAATGTGATTGAGGTTGCGCCATTGGCATACATGCGTGGTCGTACTTTGAATGATGCCTTTATCATTCTGGATGAAAGCCAAAACACGACCGTAGAGCAGATGAAAATGTTCCTGACGCGTATCGGCTTTAACTCACGTGCGGTCATCACTGGTGACGTGACTCAGATTGACTTGCCACGCGGTGCAAAATCAGGCCTTCGTCATGCCATTGAAGTACTGAGTGAAGTTGATGATATCAGCTTTAACTTCTTCCAAGCAGATGACGTTGTGCGTCACCCTGTTGTTGCTCGTATTGTTAACGCATACGAGAAATGGGAAGCGCAAGACCAGAAAGAGCGTAAAGAGTTTGAAAAGCGTCGTCGTGAAGAACGAGATGCCAAACTGCTTGAAGCGGCAAAAGCTGAGCTAAGCGCTCAAGTTACTGCGACTAAGGAATAAAGATGGCGATTGAACTTGATCTTCAACTGGCAGTCGAAAACCAAGAAGGCCTACCTTCTCAGGAAGACTTTCAACGGTGGCTGGATAAGACCATTCCACTGTTTCAGCCGCAGGCAGAAGTCACTATTCGCATTGTCGATGAGCAAGAGAGTCACACTTTAAACCACGAATATCGTGGTAAAGATAAACCGACCAATGTGCTTTCTTTCCCATTTGAAGTGCCTCCGGGTATAGAAATGGATCTACTTGGTGATTTGATTATTTGCCGTCAAGTGGTTGAAAAAGAGGCGATAGAGCAGAATAAACCTCTGTTAGCACATTGGGCGCATATGGTTGTACATGGCAGCTTGCATCTGCTAGGTTATGATCATATAGAGGATGACGAAGCCGAAGAGATGGAGTCCCTCGAAACAGAAATCATGCAGGGTATGGGTTATGAAGACCCTTACATTGCTGAAAAGGAGTAACCTCGGTTGCTCAACAGGGAAAGGCGAATCACCTATATTACCCTCGTGTCCGCCTTTCTATGTGAGCTATCACACTTCTGATAGCGTTACTTAATTGAGAAACAATGAACGAAGATAATTCTCCCTCTTCTAGCGAAGGTAAGAAAGAAAAGGCAGAAGGTCCGAGTAGAAAGTCCTTCTTTGAACGTCTAGGTCAACTTTTTCAGGGCGATCCTAAAGACCGCCAAGAGCTTGTGGATGTTATCCGCGACTCTGAGGAAAATGACCTGATTGACCACGACACCCGCGATATGCTCGAAGGTGTTATGGAAATCTCCGAAATGCGCGTGCGTGACATTATGATCCCGCGTTCGCAAATGGTTACTGTTGAGCGTACGTACGATTTAGACACGCTAATCGCACTAATTACGGATGCTCAACACTCGCGTTACCCTGTTATCAGCGAGGATAAAGACCATGTGGAAGGCATTCTACTTGCGAAGGACTTACTCAAATACTTAGGCTCAGGCAGCAACCCATTTGATATTGAAGAAGTAATTCGACCTGCAGTTGTGGTTCCGGAAAGCAAACGTGTCGACCGCCTGCTAAAAGAGTTCCGCGAAGAACGCTATCATATGGCGATTGTTGTCGATGAATTCGGCGGCGTTTCAGGCCTCGTAACCATTGAAGATATCCTTGAAGAAATCGTTGGTGATATCGAAGATGAGTTCGACGAGTCCGAAGAGACTGACATTCGGAAGCTAAGCAAACATACGTTTGCTGTCAGAGCTCTGACAACGATTGAAGAGTTTAATGAGACATTCGGCACCAACTTCAGCGATGAAGAGGTGGATACTGTAGGTGGTATGGTTATGACTGCCTTTGGTCACTTACCTTCTCGTGGTGAACTGGTTGAAATTGAAGGTTATAACTTCAAAGTCACCGCTGCCGATAACCGTCGTGTCATTCAACTCCAAGTGACCATTCCAGACGAAGAAACACTGGTTGAAGCCACTCAAGAGTAACGCGATACCCTACCGGGAATATCAGAAAAATATAATGATGAATGTACTCTTTCATCGCCTCAAGCGGCCTTTAGTGGCCGCTTTTGTTGGCGCTTCTACAACTCTGGCCTTTGCTCCTTACCAACTATGGCCTATCGCTATTCTTAGCCCAGCCATACTGCTCATCCTTCTTGCCAACCAAACGCCTAAACGTGCACTTTGGATTGGTTACTCGTGGGGCCTTGGCCAATTTGCTACCGGCGTCAGTTGGGTATACGTCAGTATTGCTGGCTTTGGCGGTATGCCGCTGATTGCCAATCTATTCTTAATGGGTCTGTTAGTTGCCTATCTGGCAATCTACTCTGGCCTGTTTGCCTGGTTAAAGAATAAGTTCTTTCCTCAATTTACCTTACCTACCGCACTGCTTGCCGCGCCAGCTCTTTGGTTGATTACCGATTGGCTACGGGGCTGGGTAATGACCGGTTTCCCCTGGTTGTGGCTCGGATACAGCCAGATTGACTCCCCGCTGGCGAGCTTTGCTCCCATTGGCGGTGTTGAGCTTCTCACTCTGTTTATTATCATCTCAGCAGGCGCATTGGCTTACGCTTGGTTGTATAAACAATGGCTTATGGTTGTAATACCTGCTGTACTTTTGAGCGCCGGCTTTGGTATCCGTCAGTATGACTGGGTAACCCCTCGTGTACAGGACATCACCAAAGTCGCGCTAATCCAAGGCAATGTCGACCAGAACCTGAAGTGGCTGCCAACACAGCGCTGGCCAACCATTATGAAGTACACCGACCTGACTCGTGAAAACTGGGATGCTGACATCATCGTCTGGCCAGAAGCCGCAATTCCGGCTTTTGAGATTGAAGTGCCTTCATTCCTGCAAAATTTAGACAGTGCAGCGAAAATGAATCACAGCGCCATTATCACTGGTGTGGTGAACCAAGACGAAGATCGACAGTTCTACAACAGTATTCTTTCTCTAGGTGTCACGCCATATGGTGATTACAGCTTTGATTTGACTGAGCGCTACCATAAGCATCATTTGTTGCCGTTTGGAGAGTTTGTACCGTTTGAGGATATCTTACGCCCACTTGCGCCGTTCTTTAATTTGCCAATGTCTTCATTCAGTCGTGGGGACTTCGTTCAGCCAAACATCGTAGCGAATGGCAAGCACATGGCGCCCGCTCTGTGTTACGAAATCATTTTTAATGAGCAGGTTCGTCAAAACGTGAACGATAAAACCGATTTCATCCTCACGATTTCTAACGATGCGTGGTTTGGGCATTCAATTGGTCCACTTCAGCATATGGAAATTGCCCGTATGCGCGCACTGGAGCTGGGCAAGCCGCTGATCCGCTCAACGAATAATGGATTAACAGCCGTCACAGATCATAAGGGTAAGATTATCGAGCAAGTACCACAGTTTGAAACCGCAGTGCTGCGTGCAGAACTGACGCCAACCGATGGTAAAACGCCCTATCACATCGTTGGCACCTTGCCATTGTATATCTGGGTGGCATTAAGCTTGGTGCTCGCTTGGTGGGTACCAAGAAAGACAAAGTGATAAACCAAAAGAGGCCTCACAGCCTCTTTTTCATACTTGTTAAGGTTTTAAAGATTGGCGACTAAAGCCAGTATGACCGCACTTGATACACGGAATAATAATGGTTGGATGGTTATACGTGGTTTTATGGCCACATTCATCGCACACTAAGGTGCCTAAACCAATTACATCGCCAGCCTCATACAAGCCTTGATGTTCCAGATCATCAAACAACTCAACCCACTCTACTTTCGTCCGATCGGTAATTTCTAACAATCCTTGCCAGATTGTATCTGCAATCGTTAGGTAAAAAGGGCCACTTTTACTGTCTTCATAATTTTCTGAAAACTCTTTTAAGTCAGATTTGACGTACGCTTTAATCAAAGCCAACTCATCTTTGGTCAGGTCATTTGCGGCTTCCACCACTTTGCCCGACGTTTCTATTGCTTTGTTAACTTCTTCAGGACTGTGCTTCAAGGTTTCGATCACATCCTCGAGCATTTCCTCATAACCTGTTTTACGTTTAGGCATAACTGACCTCCATCTTTCTCCTACCTGCGTGACTTGAGTACGCAAGGGTACAGATTGGCTATTGTTGTGATCCCTAGCTTTAGGTATTCTATGACGATCTATTTAAGTCTGTTCTAACCGAACTCACAAATTCCAAGATAACCGGATATCATCGATGCAAGAGCAATACAACCCACAAGACATTGAACAGAAAGTTCAAAAGCACTGGGATGACAACAAGACCTTTGTTGTAAGTGAAGACCCAAATAAAGAAAAATTCTACTGTCTATCTATGTTTCCATACCCAAGTGGTCGCCTGCACATGGGTCACGTGCGTAACTACACCATCGGTGACGTAGTATCTCGTTTCCAACGCCTACAAGGCAAAAACGTTATGCAACCTATTGGTTGGGATGCGTTCGGTCTACCTGCTGAAAATGCGGCGGTAAAAAACAAAACTGCACCAGCACCATGGACTTACGAAAACATCGAGTACATGAAGAACCAGCTTAAGCTTCTAGGCTTTGGTTACGACTGGAACCGAGAATTCGCGACCTGTACACCTGAATACTACCGTTGGGAACAAGAGTTCTTCACTAAGCTTTACGAAAAAGGCCTAGTTTACAAGAAAACTTCATCAGTGAACTGGTGTCCAAACGACCAAACAGTACTGGCAAACGAACAGGTTGAAGACGGCTGCTGCTGGCGTTGTGACACGCCTGTGGAGCAGAAAGAGATCCCTCAGTGGTTCATCAAGATCACTGAATACGCTCAAGAGCTACTTGACGATCTAGACAACCTAGACGGCTGGCCTGAAATGGTGAAAACCATGCAGCGCAACTGGATCGGTCGCTCTGAGGGTGTTGAACTCAAGTTTGAAGTAAAAGGCCAGCAAGACCTAGAAGTTTACACAACGCGTCCAGATACGCTAATGGGTGTGACTTACGTAGGTATCGCAGCAGGTCACCCTCTAGCGACTATCGCAGCAGAGAGCAACCCTGAGCTAGCGGCATTCATCGAAGAATGTAAGAACACCAAAGTTGCAGAAGCTGAACTAGCAACAATGGAGAAGAAAGGTATGGCGACTGGCCTTACTGCAATTCATCCATTGAACGGCCGTGAAGTGCCAGTGTACGTAGCAAACTTCGTACTGATGGACTACGGCACAGGCGCGGTTATGGCAGTACCTGCTCACGACCAACGTGACTACGAATTTGCAACCAAATACGGTCTAGACATCGTTCCTGTCATCAAGCCAGTTGATGGCAGCGAACTAGACATCTCTGAAACGGCATACACTGAGAAAGGTGTACTGTTCGATTCTGGTGAATTCGACGGCCTAGAATTCCAAGCGGCATTCGATGCAATCGCAGCCAAGCTAGAAGCTGAAGGCAAAGGCACTAAGACAGTTAACTTCCGTCTACGTGACTGGGGTGTATCTCGTCAACGTTACTGGGGCGCTCCAATCCCAATGGTAACCACTGAAGACGGTGAAGTTCACCCAGTACCAGCTGACCAACTACCAGTGATTCTTCCAGAAGACGTGGTAATGGACGGCGTAACTAGCCCAATCAAAGCAGACAAAGAATGGGCGAAGACAACCTTCAACGGCGAACCGGCTCTACGTGAGACCGATACGTTCGATACCTTTATGGAGTCTTCTTGGTACTACGCACGTTACTGTTCACCACAAGCGGATGACATCCTAGACCCAGAAAAAGCAAACTACTGGCTACCAGTAGACCAGTACATCGGTGGCATCGAGCACGCTTGTATGCACCTACTGTACTCACGCTTCTTCCACAAGCTTCTACGTGATGCGGGCTACGTAACGTCTGACGAACCGTTCAAGCAACTACTATGTCAAGGCATGGTACTGGCTGACGCGTTCTACTTCGAGAACGAGAAAGGCGGTAAAGAATGGGTTGCACCAACTGACGTAAAAATTGAGCGTGACGGTAAAGGTCGCATCACTTCTGCTACCGACAACGAAGGCCGCGACGTTGAGCACTCAGGCATGATCAAGATGTCTAAGTCGAAGAACAACGGTATCGACCCGCAAGAGATGGTAGACAAGTACGGCGCTGATACAGTACGTCTATTCATGATGTTCGCATCTCCAGCAGACATGACTCTGGAATGGCAAGAGTCTGGCGTAGAAGGGGCAAACCGCTTCCTGAAACGTGTTTGGAAACTGGTCAAAGAGCACACAGCGAAAGGGGCGGCAGAAGCCGTTAACGCAGATGCTCTTTCTGGTGATCAAAAAGCACTACGTCGTGACGTTCACAAGACCATCGCGAAAGTGACTGATGACGTTGCTCGTCGTCAGACGTTCAACACAGCTATCGCAGCGATCATGGAACTGATGAACAAGCTAGCGAAAGCGCCTCAAGAGTCTGCACAAGATCGTGCAATCCTTGATGAAGCACTGAGAGCGGTTGTAGCAATGCTTTACCCTATCACTCCGCACATTTCATACGAGCTATGGACTGCACTGGGTGAGACAGACATCGACAACGCGACTTGGCCAACTTTCGATGAGAAAGCACTGGTTGAAGACGAAAAAACTATCGTTGTTCAAGTTAACGGTAAGCTACGTGCGAAACTGACTGTTGCAGCAGACGCAACGAAAGAGCAAGTTGAAGAGCTTGGCCTGAACGATGAGAACGTAACTAAGTTCACTGAAGACAAAACCATCCGTAAAGTCATTTACGTTCCGGGTAAACTTCTGAACATCGTTGCAAACTAATCATAGCCTGCAAATTATCTCAGCTTAGCGAACTTATTAGCTAACCAAGAGTCATTAAACGGGGTAGTTCGCTACCCTGTTTATTTACCTCAAACCATTCGCACCGAGTGGTTTAAGGTAAATATCCCCTTATTCAATTTAGGATGAATACAATCAATGCGCTTTTTCTCTTTGATTAAACTACCTGTGGTATTGGTATTAGCCGGCCTTCTCTCTGCCTGTGGTTTTCACCTTCGCGGCGAGTACTCTGTACCCGAAGAGCTGCACACCATGTCATTCACCAGCTACGATGAATACAATCAGCTAACCCGCTACGTGAAATCTCAGCTCACGCTGAATAAAGTCGAATTAGTTCAACCATCGTCAAGCGTACCAAACTTACATCTGATTGAAGCAAGCCTTGAAGAACGCACACTGTCGCTATACCAGAACAGTCGCGCGGCAGAGAAAGAACTGACTTACGTCGTGCAATACCGTGTCACGATTCCGGATTATGGTGCTAAGAACTACACCACCACGGTAAATCGCAACTACCTTGATAACCCGCTGACTGCATTGGCGAAGTCGGTAGAACGCGACGTCATTAAAGATGAAATGCACTCACAAGCGGCTAAGCAAATGATGCGTCAGTTAGGCCAGGTCCGTGCGGAATACGAGTCTGGCGAAATTAAAGAGCCAACTGCAAAAACGAATTCTTAACCAACATGCGAGTATATGCTGACAAGCTGGCGGATCACTTAGCCAAGCACATCAAGCCGATTTACCTGATCTTTGGTAATGAACCACTGTTAATTCAAGAAAGCCGTCAAGCAATCCAAAAAATCGCATTGCAACACGGTTTTGAAGAAAAGCATCGCTTTGCTGTCGATGCGAGCTTAGATTGGAACCAGGTTTATGACTGCTTCCAAGCACTCAGCCTGTTTTCCAGCCGCCAATTAATTGAGCTAGAAATACCAGAGAGTGGTGTCAACACCGCGATAAGCAAAGAACTACTAGCACTGTCAGATATGATGCATGATGACATCATGCTGGTCATCATTGGCAGCAAGCTGACCAAAGCGCAGGAAAACAGTAAATGGTTTAAGTCACTAAGTGCGACAGGTGACTGGGTGAGTTGTCTAACACCAGACCTTCAGCGTCTACCGATGTTCATTCAAGCCCGTTGTCGTACCCTTGGACTAAAACCGGACCAACAATCGCTGCAAATGCTCGCTCAGTGGCATGAGGGTAATCTGTTCGCGCTGTCGCAAAGCTTAGAAAAATTAGCTCTGCTTTATCCTGATGGTGAACTCACCATTGTGCGCTTAGAAGAAGCGTTAAGTCGACACAACCATTTTACAACGTTCAACTGGATTGATGCTTTACTTGCCGGAAAAGCTAACCGTGCTCAACGTATCTTACGTCAGCTAGAAGCTGAAGGCGTTGAAGCGGTAATTCTAATTCGCAGCGTTCAGAAAGAGTTCAATCAATTACTGAGCATGCATCAGGATTTGACCAAGATGAACATCAGCCAAGTGTTTGAAAAATATCGAGTGTGGCAAAATAAACGCCCTTTGTATAACGCGGCTTTGACTCGTCTTTCTGCCAGCAGAATCTTTAAGCTCATGTCTCTTCTGACTCAGGCAGAGATAAAAGCCAAGACCCAGTATGACGAATCTGTATGGCCAACTATTCATCAATTGAGCCTAGAAACCTGCTCTCCTGATATTAAGCTGGCAATTTAAAAACCAAAGCGTGATATAGTGCGCGACCTGTTTTGCCCAGATTAGAGCAAGACTATTTATATACAAGAGACAAACCGAGGAAAACCGAGTGCTTCGCGAAGAACTGAAAGACTTTCTAGCTGATAAAGCCGACGATATGAAAGCGGAAGATATCATCATCCTGAATGTGGAAGGCAAATCGAGCGTGACAGATTACATGATCATCTGCACGGGCACGTCAAAACGCCACGTTTCATCCATCGCTGATCACGTTGCGTCTGAAGTAAAAAAAGCAGGCCTTGAACCTTTGGGTATGGAAGGTGAAAACGAAGGTGAATGGGTTGTTCTGGATATGGGCGATGCCATGCTGCACGTGATGCAAGAAGAACACCGCGAGCTGTACCAACTAGAAAAACTCTGGGGTTAATCTTTTGAAAATTCAACTCATTGCTGTTGGTACAAAAATGCCAAAGTGGGTAGAGGAAGGCTTTCAAGAGTATCGCCGTCGTTTCCCGCACGATATGCCACTTGAACTAGTGGAAATTCCAGCTGGAAAACGTGGCAAGAACGCCGACATAGCGCGCATTCTGCAAAAAGAAGGCGAAGCGATGCTGGCGGCAGTACCAAAAGGGAGCCGTATCGTCACACTGGACATCCCTGGCAAAAAGTGGGATACCCCACAACTGGCTGAGCAATTAGAAGCCTGGAAACTCGATGGGCGAGACGTGTCGATCTTAATCGGCGGCCCTGAAGGTCTGGCACCAGCATGCAAAGCAGCCGCAGACCAAAGCTGGTCATTATCGGCCCTAACGTTACCACATCCTCTGGTACGTATTGTTATGGCTGAAAGCTTATACCGAGCGTGGAGCATTACCGCTAACCACCCTTACCATCGCGAATAATCGCTGTTTAACTTTAGAGCCAAGCGTTAATGATTCGTAGACGCCGCAGTCAAATTCGAGATTATCAAGCCGAAGCGCGCCTGTTTACCAGTCGCGCTATCGTTGCATTTGTCGGTATCGTCATTTTGATGGGAGCACTGGTCGCCAATATGTACAACATTCAGGTGAACCAGTTCCAGGACTACCAAACTCGCTCTAATGACAACCGCATTAAGATCGTGCCAATTGCGCCCAACCGCGGGCTTATTTATGATCGCAACGGTGTGTTACTGGCGGAAAATCGCCCTGTCTTTAACTTGGAACTGACTCCAGAAAAAGTAAAAGACATTGATGAGACCATCACAGAGCTGCAAACCATTCTGGAAATCACGCCAGAGCAAATTGAACGCTTTCATCGCGAACGAAAGCGTACCCGTCGCTTTAAATCTGTTCCTCTTCTCACTCAACTGAATGAAAAGCAAGTTGCTGTTTTTTCGGTCAATCAATATCGCTTTCCCGGCGTAGAGATCAGTGCAACTCTCAAGCGTTACTATCCATTTAGTGAAGTGCTTACTCACGTGATTGGCTACGTTTCTCGCATCAACGATCGAGACATGCAACGCCTGATTCGTGAAGAAAAAGCCTCAAATTATCAAGCCACCCGTGACATTGGTAAGCTCGGTATTGAGAAATATTACGAAGATCTTCTCCATGGTACTGCTGGTTACCAAGAGGTCGAAGTCAACAGTCGTGGGCGCGTGATCCGCACGCTGAAATATGTGCCACCGATCCCAGGTAAAGACATTGTCTTGAACCTCGACATTAATCTGCAGCTCTATGTGCATCAATTGCTAGATGGTCGTCGCGGTAGTGCCGTAGTTATCGATCCAAGGGACAATGGTGTGTTAGCGATGGTTTCTAGCCCCAGCTACGATCCCAATTCCTTCGTTCATGGCATTTCTGGTAAAGCTTATCGTGAGCTGCTCAACGATAAAAACCGACCTCTGGTTAACCGAACCACGCTAGGTATTTATCCACCAGCGTCAACCATCAAACCATTTATGGCCGTCGCCGCGCTACAAGAAGGCGTTGTGACCCCACAAACAACCCGCAACGACCCAGGTTATTGGCGAATTCCAAATTCAGACACTCGCCCATTCCGTGACTGGCTACGTTGGGGGCATGGCCGAGTTGATATCATCAAATCAATTGAAGAATCGGTGGATACCTTCTTCTACCAAGTTGCCTACGATATGGGCATCGATCGCATCTCCAGCTGGATGATGATGTTCGGCTTTGGTGATTACACCGGGATTGATATTTATGAAGAAAGTAAAGCTAACATGCCGACCCGTGACTGGAAAATGTCTCGCCACAGAACACCTTGGTATAAAGGCGATACTATCCCTGTAGGTATTGGTCAGGGTTACTGGACTGCAACGCCGATGCAAATCGCTAAAGCAACCTCTGTGCTCGTGAATGACGGAGCGGTTACTGCCCCTCACTTACTCAAAGCCTCCATCAACAATGGTAGTGATTTTGACGAGCAACATTCAGAGGAATACCTGAGTTATCCGCCGATTAAAAACGTACCGAAGAAGTACTGGGATATGGCGAAAGAAGGCATGCGTCGGGTGAACCATGGCACCCGAGGGACGGCTCGCCGTTCATTTTACGAGATGAGCTATGAAACAGCGGGGAAATCCGGTACGGCTCAGGTATTCGGGTTGGCTGAAGACGAAGAGTACAAGGCAGACGAAGTCGCCGAACATTTGCGTGACCACGCCTTATTTACTGGTTTTGCACCGTTTAATGATCCAAAAGTGGTCGTGACGGTGGTACTCGAAAACGCGGGTGGTGGCTCAAGTAATGGTGCACCTGTGGCGAGAAAGATCTTTGACCGAGTTGTGCTTGGCCCTCAAGAAATCAAGCCTGAAGAAGATGAAAGTAACGTGAAGAAAGAGGCAGCGCAATAATGAAAATGGATCCCTCTACAGGTAAAAACCGAGCCCTGTTTGAACGCTTCCATATTGACTTGCCACTCCTGCTCGGCATTTTAGCGTTGATGGCGTTTGGATTAGTAATCATGTACAGCGCTAGCGGCCAAAGTCTAGCAATGATGGATCGTCAGGCTATGCGTATGGTGCTCTCTCTTGTGGTGATGGTGGTACTGGCACAAATTTCACCACGTACTTACGAGAGCCTTGCACCCTTGATGTTTGCATCAGGGGTGATCTTGCTTTTTGGCGTGCTGTTTTTTGGTGAATCATCCAAAGGGGCTCAGCGATGGCTTAACCTCGGTTTCGTCCGATTCCAGCCCTCAGAGTTACTCAAGCTCGCCGTGCCTTTGATGGTGGCTCGCTATATTGGTCGTCAGCCACTTCCACCAACCTTCAAAACCCTGCTGGTTGCATTGCTCATGGTGTTTGTGCCAACCATCCTGATTGCGAAACAACCTGATTTAGGGACCTCCATCCTGATCGCGGCATCCGGTATTTTTGTTATCTTCCTTGCGGGTATCAGTTGGAGAATTATTGCTGCAGCGGCCATTGCTCTGGGCGGATTTATTCCAATCTTGTGGTTCTTCCTGATGCGTGAGTATCAGAAGGTGCGAGTGCGGACACTATTTAACCCGGAATCCGATCCTCTGGGTGCAGGCTACCATATCATCCAGAGTAAAATTGCGATTGGCTCCGGTGGTATTTCAGGAAAGGGCTGGTTACAAGGAACACAATCTCAACTGGAATTTCTTCCCGAACGACACACTGACTTTATCTTTGCAGTAATTGCTGAAGAATGGGGTATGATTGGCTTTCTTTGCTTATTAGCCATCTATCTCTTTATTATTGGTCGAGGCCTGTACCTTGCCAGCCAGGCACAGACCGCATTTGGACGAATGATGGCAGGCAGTATTGTACTTAGCTTTTTTGTGTATATTTTCGTTAATATCGGCATGGTAAGTGGCATCCTGCCCGTTGTAGGCGTGCCGCTACCTCTAATCAGTTACGGTGGTACTTCAATGGTGACCTTGATGGCTGGTTTTGGTATTTTAATGTCGATTCATACGCACCGAAAAGCATTCTCTAAGGCGACCTAGACATGCAAAAACGCGCTTTATATACCTTAGTTTTTTCTGCAATTATTTTGGCTGGCTGCTCATCAACCAGCCAGAAAACTCAGCAAGATGGTCGTTACGAACTTGAGTCTGATGTCGCACCAGACACGCCACTATCAGTGGATCATATTGAAGATGCCTACCCCAAGTACGAGCCATATAGCTTAGGTGGCAACAGAGACTACCATCTGCTTGGTAAGAACTACCAAATTGTACGTAACGCGAAAGGCTTTACCGAAAAAGGGCGGGCTTCCTGGTACGGTAAGAAGTTTCAGGGGCATTTGACGTCCAACGGTGAAATCTACGATATGTATTCTATGACCGCGGCTCACAAAACACTGCCTCTGCCTAGCTACGTTAAAGTAACCAACACCGATAACGGCAAAACAACGGTAGTGCGCGTGAATGACCGGGGCCCGTTCCACGATGGTCGAATTATTGATTTAAGCTATGCTGCAGCACATAAGCTAGACGTCATTAAGACCGGCACAGCCAATGTCAAAATTGAAGTTATCAGCGTTGATAAACCGACCGATAAAAAGTCTTTGGACGGGCACCCTAAATACGTTATTCAGGTCGCATCTTCAAAAAATGAAAATAGCGCCCGAACTTTAGGCTCAGAACTCGGTCAAAAGTTGGATACGGATACTTTCCTTGAAAATGCGAAAGAGTCGTATCGCTTGTTATTAGGCCCGTTTAGTGACTATTCCCTGACGCAAGCCACATTGGATAAAGTAAAATTGCTCGGCTATCCGTCTGCATTTATTAAAAAACACAACACTGTTAAATGACGTAGGTTCATGGATTTATCTTTGAATCCCCTCTGAATATCACTGGAGATTCTGATAAGATGTCCGCAGTTAAACCCAAAAATTTGAATTACCATGAATAAAAATAAGTTTGTGAAATCGATTCTCGTCTCATCCGTTGCTCTCTCAGCAGCCTTCGCTCAATCAGCTCTTGCCTCGCCTATCGTGGTACCGGATTCGCCTCAAATCGCAGCCAAAGGCTACGTACTGATGGATTACCATTCAGGTAAAGTACTGGCAGAGAAAGAGATGAACACAAAATTGTCTCCTGCTAGTCTGACCAAAATGATGACGAGCTACGTTATTGGCCAAGAGCTAGCACGTGGTAATATTTCAGAAGAAGATGATGTAACCATCAGTAAAAACGCATGGGCGAAAAACTTCCCGGACTCTTCAAAAATGTTCGTCGAAGTGGGGACTACAGTCAAAGTAAAAGACCTGAACCGTGGCATTATCATCCAGTCTGGTAACGATGCATGTGTTGCAATGGCAGAACACATCGCCGGTTCGGAAGATGCTTTCGTTGATCTAATGAATGCGTGGGCTAACACGTTGGGTATGAGCAACTCACACTTTGCGAACGTCCACGGTTTAGATAACCCAGAGCTTTACTCGACGCCATACGACATGGCGCTGCTAGGTAAAGCGCTTATCCGTGATGTACCAAATGAGTACCGCGTTTACGCTGAAAAGAAATTCACCTACAACGGCATCACCCAATACAACCGCAATGGCTTGCTTTGGGATAAGAGTATGAACGTAGACGGTATCAAGACAGGCCACACAAGTAACGCAGGCTACAGCTTGGTCAGTTCTGCAACTGAAGGTCAGATGCGTCTGGTTGCTGTAGTAATGGGCACTAAAGATGCAAACGCTCGCAAATCAGAAAGTAAAAAGCTGCTAAGCTACGGCTTCCGCTTCTTCGAAACCGTTGCTCCACACAAAGCTGGCGAAACGTTCGTAGAAGAAAAAGTATGGATGGGTAACAAAGACACCGTTGCACTGGGTCTGGATAAAGATACGTACGTAACCCTGCCACGCGGTGAAGCAAAGAACCTAAAAGCGAGCTTCGTACTTGAAAAAGAACTAGAAGCCCCAATTAATAAAGGTGATGTAGTTGGTAAGCTATACTATCAGATCGATGGTGAAGATATTGCCGAATACCCGCTAATGGCACTGGAAACCGTAGAACAAGGTAGCCTGTTTAGCCGTATGTGGGATTACATCGTATTGTTAGTTAAGAGCTTCTTCTAACGCTCGCTAAAGTTTAACAAACCGATTCATAAAGCCGCCGACTATGGCGGCTTTTTAAGTCAGTTATCCTCACCTTGAGTTCACCTTAATTTGACTGTACTATTTCGCACCGCAACGAATACCAACTGGAGTTACCGATATGCTAACCATCAACTCTGATGCTAAATTAAAAGACCTGCTTGAGTTCCCTTGTTCTTTTACTTACAAGGTAATGGGTCATGCAAAGCCTGAGCTTCCAGAACTTGTTCTTGAAGTAATTCAGCGCCATGCACCAGGTGACTACAGCCCAAAAGTAAAACCAAGTGCGAAGGGCAACTACCACTCGGTGTCTATCAATATCACAGCGACATCAATCGAGCAGGTTGAAGTCCTTTATAAAGAATTGGGCGAAATCGACATCGTTCGTATGGTTCTATAATTATTTGATAAATTAAATTTTTTTTGAAAGCAGCTTCGGCTGCTTTCTTTTTACATATCAAGAAGATAGTAAAAAAACTCTCACCTTTGAGTTAAAAAACTGTTACTCAAAGGTAGAGTAGAAGGATTATCCAGTTTATAATCCAAACACTTTATATAATCGCGACAGGAAATGCCATGCAACACCAACTTGTTGTAAAACGACTTGGCCGCCAGGACTATGAGCCCGTCTGGAAGGCAATGCATGAGTTCACAGACCAACGTACAGAAGAGACACCTGATGAAGTTTGGCTGGTTGAACATAACCCAGTATTTACCCAGGGTCAGGCTGGTAAAGCCGAGCATCTGATCAACACTGGTGATATTCCTGTCGTACAAAGTGACCGAGGTGGTCAGGTGACCTATCATGGTCCGGGCCAGTTAGTGGCTTACTTTTTGATTAACTTGCGTCGTAAAAAATTAGGAGTACGAGATCTCGTTACCAACATCGAGAACCTCGTTATCAACACGCTTAAAGCATACAATATCGACTCTGCAGCAAGACCAGACGCTCCAGGAGTATACGTCGATAGTAAGAAAATATGCTCTCTCGGCTTACGTATTCGTAAAGGCTGTTCCTTTCATGGCCTCGCCTTAAACGTCAATATGGATTTAACACCATTCCTGCGTATTAACCCTTGTGGGTATGAAGGCATGGAAATGGTTCAGGTCAGCCAAGTTGGTGGGCCGGACGATGTGGAAGCTGTAGAAAAGCAACTAATACAAGAACTCGTTACTTTGCTCGACTACGAGCAAGTGGAATTCAGCACAGAAGCACCTTCTCAAGGTAATAAAGCATGAGCAAACCAATCCAGATGGAAAAAGGCGTTAAATATCGTGACGCCGACAAAATGGCATTGATTCCAGTAAAGAACATGCCTACAGAGCAGAAACAAGTGCTGCGTAAGCCTGATTGGATGAAGATCAAGCTACCAGCCGATAGCCAACGAATCCAAGACATCAAAGCAGCAATGCGTAAGAACAAACTTCACTCTGTATGTGAAGAAGCATCTTGCCCTAACCTGGCTGAATGTTTTAACCATGGTACTGCGACCTTCATGATCCTGGGCGCAATCTGTACTCGTCGTTGCCCTTTCTGTGACGTTGCTCATGGCCGACCTCTGCCTCCAGAAGCGGAAGAGCCGCAAAAACTGGCGAAAACCATCGCAGATATGAAGCTGAAATATGTGGTAATCACTTCTGTAGACCGTGATGATCTGCGTGATGGTGGTGCACAGCACTTCGCTGACTGTAACCGCGAAATTCGTGCGCTGAACCCTAATATTAAGATTGAAACTCTGGTTCCTGACTTCCGTGGTCGTATGGACGTTGCCCTTGATCTGATGAAAGACAACCCACCAGATGTATTCAACCACAACTTGGAAACGGCACCGCGTCTTTACCGTAAAGCTCGCCCAGGTGCAAACTACAAGTGGTCTCTACAGCTACTGAAGAAATTCAAAGAGCAACATCCAGACGTACCGACAAAGTCAGGTCTGATGATGGGTCTTGGTGAGACCAAAGAAGAGATCGTCGAAGTACTAAAAGACCTACGCGAACACGGCGTAACTATGCTGACTCTTGGTCAGTACCTAGCGCCAAGCCGTCACCACTTGCCAGTAGAACGTTATGTTCCACCATCAGAGTTTGATGAGCTTAAAGAGATCGCACTAGAACTTGGCTTCACGCACGCTGCGTGTGGTCCATTTGTTCGCTCTTCATACCACGCCGACATGCAGGCGCAAGGTATCGAGATCAAGTAAGTAACTGGTTCTCAATGACTAAAAAGGTTGGCACTTCGCCAACCTTTTTTGTATCTGACAAACGCGATATTCCCTACTCGGCTCATCTTTCTCTCCAATGAATGACAAACACTGTCAACCTTATTTAGGACGGTACACAGATAACAAAAAGGCCCTCAATTGAGGGCCTTTAATATATCAATGTTCAAAATAGATGAGTCGAGTTCTAGGAGAACACACGGAGTTTGCGCGAGCAAATGAGTATGTTCGACACCGAAATCGGCTCACTCTATGAAGAAGCTATCGTTTACAAAGAAAATTATGCGTAAACTGGTAGACGCTTACAGATATCTAGCACTTTCTGTTTTGTCGCTTCGATAACTTCTTGATTTTCAATATTATCAAGAACGTCACACATCCAGTTCGCTAGCTCTTTTGCGTCTTCTACTGTGAAGCCACGGCGAGTGATTGCTGGCGTACCTACACGGATACCAGACGTTACGAATGGGCTACGTGGGTCATTTGGTACTGAGTTTTTGTTTACTGTGATGTTCGCTGCACCTAGTGCTGCGTCCGCTTCTTTACCAGTAATGTTCTTGTCGATTAGATCAACTAGGAACAGGTGGTTTTCTGTACCGTTAGAAACGATTTTGTAACCACGCTCTTGGAACTGAGCAACCATTGCTTTCGCGTTTTGAACAACGCGAGCTTGGTAATCTTTAAATTCTGGCTCCATTGCTTCTTTGAACGCTACCGCTTTACCAGCGATCACGTGCATTAGAGGACCGCCTTGACCACCAGGGAAAACAGCTGAGTTCAGCTTTTTGTACATGTCTTCGCCAGCGTTAGACAGGATAAGACCACCACGTGGACCTGCTAGCGTTTTGTGCGTCGTTGTTGTTACAACGTGTGCGTGTGGGACTGGCGTTGGGTATTCACCTGCCGCGATAAGACCAGCAACGTGCGCCATATCTACGAATAGGTACGCGTCAACTTTGTCTGCGATTTCACGCATGCGTTTCCAATCAACGATTTGAGAGTACGCAGAGAAACCACCGATGATCATTTTAGGCTTGTGCTCAATCGCAAGCGCTTCCATCTCGTCGTAGTTGATTTGACCAGCTTCGTCGATACCGTAAGGGATAACGTTGTAGTGCTTACCAGAGAAGTTTACTGGTGAACCGTGAGTCAGGTGACCACCGTGTGCCAAGCTCATGCCTAGTACTGTATCGCCTGGGTTCAGAAGCGCCATGTATACTGCGCTGTTTGCTTGAGAACCTGAGTGAGGCTGTACGTTAGCGTATTCACAACCAAATAGTTCACATGCACGATCTATTGCTAATTGTTCCGCTTTATCTACGTACTCACAACCGCCGTAGTAACGCTTGCCTGGGTAGCCTTCAGCGTATTTGTTCGTTAGCTGAGAACCTTGAGCTTCCATTACACGTGGGCTTGTGTAGTTTTCAGAAGCGATAAGTTCAATGTGCTCTTCCTGGCGAAGAGTTTCTTCTTGGATAGCTGCGAACAGTTCCGCATCGTAATCTGCGATGTTCATATCACGCTTAAGCATCTGTATCTCCTGACTCAGATTAGTACTGAAATTGGCAAAAAAACTGTTTAATGACCGAGCGCAAACGTTTCCGTCACCCTAATGGCGCGCATTCTACATAATTTGATCTGGGTCATAAAGAGAAAATTTAAATTTTTCTCATGCAGTTTTTTCATGATGACTAGTAATAAATATCATGTCGATATTGCAATCATTGAAACAACACTCATTACTGTCAATTTTGTGCTTTACACCCTGTAAAACAGCAATTACATAGGTTTACCGTAAATTTTAGCCTCTAGCTACCGAAAAGATCATCTTTTTACTATGATGCGAGCCTTATTTCCCACCTATGACTGCAAATTGATGGAAAAACACTCGTTAAAAGAAGACTGGATAGCAATTCTCACAGGTACCTTTTTGGTAGCTCAAGGCGTTTTCTTTCTCCAATCCGCGCAACTCCTTACTGGAGGAACCACCGGGTTGGCTTTGCTTATTAGCCAATTTACACCTTTTACCTTTGGTGTGCTGTACTTTTTAACTAACTGCCCTTTTTATCTGTTAGCCTGGAAACGCTTTGGACGTCACTTTGCCATCAATAGTGTCATTTCTGGTGCTTTAGTTTCAATTTTTGCCGATCATCTTTATTTACTGATTTCATTAGAGTCAGTAAATGAAATCTACTGTGCTGTTGCTGGCGGGCTATTGATGGGGTTAGGCATGTTAATCTTGTTCCGTCATCGTTCTAGCCTGGGGGGCTTTAATGTTTTGTGCTTGTTTATCCATGATAAATTTGGCATTTCCGTCGGCAAGAGTCAGATGGCGATTGATGTGTGTATCGTATTTGCGTCGATGTTCTTCGTTTCACCTTGGATCATTGCTCTGTCCGCTTTAGGGGCGTTTGCGCTCAATCTGGTACTCGCCATGAACCACAAACCACATCGCTATTCCGTTACCTACGGTTCATGATACGACGAAAAAGAAAAAGGCTTTGGGGAGCATTCCAAAGCCTTTAGTGGGGGAAACAACCTCAGGAGAGGTTAAGTTATTCTTCAATCAACAAAATTCGCGTCTCATACGGGCGTAGTGCTTGATGGCAGGAAGCAATCGCACTGGCTGCATTCTGGTAATTGGACAACAAACACTTCGCTTTCGCCATCTCAAAGCGTTCTGGCAATACGCACTCCACCTCTTCCCCATAATAATTATTGATACACAAAAGCGTCTGGGTGTCATTCTGGCGAGCGTAAGCAAAAATACGTGCATGTTCTGGTAACAAATCTTGATAACTGCCATCAGTGATAACTTGAACCTGTTTGCGCAGTTCAATCAAGCGCTTGTAGAAATAAAATACAGAGTTTAAATCCGCTACGGCAGACTCAGCATTGATTTCATGATAATTCTGCGCGACCTCTAACCAAGGCGTTCCTTTAGTGAAACCTGCATGTGGTTGGCTACTCCATTGCATCGGTGTGCGAGAGTTATCACGAGATTTCTGAGCCAGAATAGCCATCATTTCTTGGTGAGAAACACCATCACGATCGACCATGATGTCGTACATGTTGGTACTTTCGACATCTCGATATTGACTGATCTCGGAATACCCCGGATTGGTCATGCCAATCTCTTCACCTTGGTAAACATAAGGCGTACCCTGCATCATGTGAACAGACGCTGCCAGCATCTTCGCAGATTCTACACGGTACTGCTGATCATCACCGAGTCGGCTGACAATACGTGGTTGATCGTGGTTACACCAGAATAGCGCCCCCCAACCTTTTCCATTTAACCCAGTTTGCCAATGACTGAAGATCTGTTTGAGCTGAAGAAAGTCAAACGGCGCTTTCGTCCACTTTTCACCATTAGGATAATCCACTTTCAAATGATGGAAGTTGAACACCATTGAAAGCTCTTTGCCATCTAAAGACGAGTATTGCTGACAGTGTTCAAGGGTTGTCGAAGACATCTCTCCCACAGTCACACTTCCGTATTTTTGAAATACCGATTGGCTGATCTCTTGCAAGTACTCATGTACTCTCGGACCATCGGTATAAAAACGACGTCCATCACCAATATCATCACTCGGGAAATCTTGCTGCTTAGAAATCAGGTTAATAACATCCAGACGGAAGCCATCTACGCCCTTCTCAGCCCAAAAGCTGATCACGTCTTTGACTTCTTCACGCACAACTGGGTTTTCCCAGTTTAAATCTGCTTGTTCTTTCGCAAACAGGTGCAAGTAGTACTGACCCGTGGCTTCATCCAGCTCCCAAGCATTACCACCAAACTTAGACTGCCAGTTGTTGGGCTCAGCCCCCTCTACCGGATCTTTCCAGATGTAATAATCACGATAGGGGCTATTTTTGTCACCTAGAGCAGACTGGAACCATTTGTGCTCAGTCGAGGTATGGTTAACGACAATGTCCATGACAATTCGGATACCAAGCTGATGGGATTTCGCCAACAGCTCCTCAAAGTCAGCCATGGTGCCAAACTCTGGATTGATCGAGTAGTAATCGGAAATATCATAGCCGTTATCTATCATTGGCGACTGGTACACAGGCGTTAGCCAAATCGCATCCACACCTAGGTGCTTCAGGTAGTCCAGTTTAGAAATGATCCCTTTGATATCCCCGGTACCTTTGCTGTCACTGTCGCAAAAACTTTTCGGGTAAATTTGGTAGATTGTTGCGGTTTTCCACCAGCTGTTATCTTGCTTGGTCATAGCCATTTCTAACACTCACTTACCAATAAAATAAAGAAGGTCGCCATGATAATCATGGCCAAATATTAGTCATTCTCTGAGCGGCAAAACGACATAGTCAGGAATGACACTTTAAAGTTGAGCAAACAAACGATGGCATACATGATGAATTGCCATCGCTTATTTAAGTTCGTTACGCGTTTGCCGCTTCAAGTTCGCCTTTGGCTTTCGCTCGTTTATAAAGAATCAGCGTCAAACTGGCAGGCACCACTACCGCCACTAACATTGCCAATGCGAACACACCCCAGAACTGAGGCTGGATAGATAAGATGCCAGGCAAACCTCCTACACCAATACCGTTCGCCATCACGCCAGCACTACCACAAACAGCCGCCGCGCACGCACTACCAATCATTGCGCTCAGCATTGGGAATTTGTATTTCAGGTTAATGCCGTACATTGCAGGCTCAGTGACACCTAAGTAAGCAGAGATAGCCGCCGGAACAGAGATTTCACGCTCGTCTTGTTTTTTACTGATGATAATGATGCCGACCACAGCTGATGCCTGAGCAATGTTTGAAAGTGCAATCAAAGGCCAGATTGGTGTGCCGCCAAGTTCTTGCATTAACTGCAAATCCACGGCGTTGGTAGTATGGTGAATACCTGTGATCACTAATGGCGCGTAAAGGAAACCAAAAATCGTTGAGCCTATTACGGCAAAGTCTCCCGTCATGGCTGCCTTCGCGGCGAACGCAACACCATTACCTAGCATGCGGCCAAATGGACCGATAATGGAGTGCGCCAGAATCACCGAGATAATGATGGAAACAAATGGCACCACAACCAGATACAAGTATGATGGGGTGATTCGTTTGAGGTATTTTTCGATATATGCCAGTGCGATACCCGCGAGCATTGCAGGAATAACCTGTGCCTGATAACCCACTTTTTCAATCACAAACCAACCGAAATCCCACACTTCCGGCGCTTGCTTACCGATCAAATAGGCGTTCATCAGTTGCGGGGATACCAGAGTCACACCCAGCGTAATACCTAAAATCGGCGTACCACCAAGCTTTTTCACTGTTGACCAACAGACGCCAACTGGCAGGAAGAAGAAGATCGCTTCGCCAATTAGCCATAAGAATGAATGTACGGTCGCCCAGAACTGACTGATTTCTGTCAGGGTTTGGCCATCAAACATTTTGATGTCGCCAATCACATTGCGGAAACCAAGAATCAGACCACCAGTGATGATAGCAGGTAGAAGAGGCACAAAAATTTCTGCAAGGTGAGAGATTCCACGCTCAACGATGTTCATGTTTTGACGCGCGGCATTTTTTGATTCGTCTTTGCTGGCTTCGCTTTTACCCGTCATCTCGATCAATACCTTGTACACTTCATCGACTTCAGTGCCGATGACAACTTGGAATTGACCAGCATTGGTAAAGCAACCTTTGACTATTGGCAGTGCTTCCAACTGCTTAATATCTGCCTGCTCAGTGTTATTCAGTACAAAACGTAAACGAGTTAAGCAGTGGCTTACACTCTCAATATTGTCTGGCCCACCGACCAATTCAATAAGACGCTGTACATCTTTACGCGCAATCTTACTCATAACTTTGCCCACCCTGGATTGGATATACTTAAATTTTCATTTTATTTATTATTAATGGGAACATTCCCACGAAGTGGTTTTATATTGCCACCTAAATACAAAAAACAAAATGGGAACAGTCCCATAAATTGAAAAGGATCACAAACTAAGTCTAAAGAAGAATACCTATAACGCGACTAGAGCATATAGATAAGCCACTATTGACCGACAGGTTTCTGGGTAAAATGCAGTAAAGAATGGTTGCCGTTCAACTGATTAATCAGCATGTTAGCGGCTTTCTGACCAGCATGTGCATAGCCAGGATCGACACTGAAGATATTCGGAAAAAGAAAGGAAAGGAGTTCATTACCGCCTACGCCAGTTACGACAACTTCTTCACGCCCTAACTCTTGTAGACGTTTGATGACACCAAGCGCAAGCGTATCACTGGCGCACACAATGGCTTGAGTGTCTTCTTGCAGTACTTGATCCACCAACTGATAAGCACTCTCATGGCTAAGCGCTCCAGTCTGAAAACAAGGCTGAATATTTTTGCTCTGACACCACAACTGGTAAGCATTCAAGCGTGCTAAGCCTGTTGTTCTGTCGTCAGAATCCACACCAATGTAGGCAATACGAGAAAGTGATTGCTGCTCTAAATGAGAGAGAGCCATATCGATAATGCCTTGGTTATCATAGTTAATAGAGGAAACCTCAGTCGTATCCATAGCTATCACCACAATGCGATTGCCCCACTCAGCTAGAGCTTTCTCATCGCAACCAGTAAAACCAAACACGATGACACCATCAACATTGCGACGTCTAAGAACCTCGAGGTGTTCAATGGTTTTGCCGCGATCAAACTGGCTTTCCATGATCACGACGTCATAACCAGCAGAATATAACTCACTGA
Organism: Vibrionaceae bacterium; assembly: GCA_018222805.1. Taxonomy (GTDB): domain Bacteria; phylum Pseudomonadota; class Gammaproteobacteria; order Enterobacterales; family Vibrionaceae; genus Vibrio. The sequence goes on along the minus strand of JAAEZQ010000008.1, from coordinate 100,412 downwards.
GCATAGTACCTACCGCTTGGTTTTCTGATGGTGAATCTAAACGCGAAATAATCACCCCGACTACCTTTTGTCGGCCTCCACGCATTGACTGTGCTGATTTGGAAGGAACATAGCCAGAATCATGAATGATTTTTTCAACCTTCTCACGCGTTTCTGGCTTTACCTTAGGATCATTAGTGAGCACACGGCTTACTGTCGACTTACCAACGCCAGCCAGTTTCGCGATATCAAGAATGGTGAGTTTTTTGTTCATAGGTGATCAAACTAAAGTGGGTGGAGACTGTGGTGAATGAACTTTAACAACAAATAGAAAAAAGGGAAGCCAGTGCTTCCCTTTATAATAAGGCGATGATGTTATTTACTTAAATACGCAGGAACATCAGCTACGCTATCTAGCACTACAGTCGCAAGTGCTTCGCCTTGCTCAGTAATTGGTTTGCCCGTACGTACCAGGATCTTGGTCCCGACTCCAGCCGCTTCTGCCGCCATCATATCTTCCGCTTTATCGCCAATCATCACAGATTTTTCCATGTCGATTTTCAAGAAGTCACGCGCGGAAATGAACATGCCCGGCTTTGGCTTACGACAATCACAATCTTGTTTGTATTCTCCGATACCATGTTCAGGGTGATGCGGGCAGTAATAGAAGCCATCAAACTCAACGCCATGATCAACAAAGTTCCAATCCATCCATTGCGTCAGAGATAAAAATCGGTCTTCACTGAATTTACCGCGTGCGATACCAGATTGATTCGTCACAAGAACCAACATGTAACCTTGGTCTTTCAGCGCTTTCGTCGCTTCAAACACACCGTCAATGTACTCAAAATCATGTTCGTCATGAACGTAACCATGATCAACGTTAATCACGCCATCACGGTCGATAAAAACAGCAGGTTTTGCCAAAACGTATTTCTCTATTAGCTCGGTTTAAGCAGATTATTACATACCTTATAAGCTTCAACACTATCTATTTAGATTGACATTGCGACAAATCAGTACGCTACGTCTCAAGAATCGTTGAATATTGGGGCTTCCGCCTTATGTTGGAAAATACACCTTTAATATCACCAATTTCCTATGTCAGAACGCTTACGCATTTAGACGTCTAGACGTAAAAATATCTATTGACTTCAATCTGCTTAACCCATAGCATCAACTGAGAATTGAGATAGAGCTCAAAATTAAGTTCTGTCAAAAGCCGTTTTTGACAACGAAGTTCCCCATATCTCTATGCAGGTTGAAACATGATAGAAATAAAAAACGTCAATAAAGTGTTCTACCAGGGCAGCAAAGAAATTCTGGCTCTGAAAGACATTAACCTACATATCGCCAAAGGCACCATCTTTGGGGTGATCGGCTCGTCAGGTGCAGGTAAAAGTACTCTGATTCGCTGTGTGAACATGTTAGAGGCACCAACCTCTGGCTCCATCATCGTAGATGGCGTTGACCTGACTAAACTTAGCAAAACACAACTGGTAGAAACACGTCGTAACATCGGCATGATTTTCCAGCACTTTAACCTGCTGTCGTCTCGTACCGTTTTCGACAACGTTGCACTACCTCTTGAACTCGCGGGTAAAGATAAATCGCATATCAATGCAAAAGTCACTGAACTACTGAAACTGGTAGGATTAGAAGACAAGCATGAAAGCTACCCAGCGAACTTAAGTGGCGGTCAAAAGCAGCGTGTAGCAATTGCTCGCGCATTAGCCTCTGATCCAAGCGTTCTACTATGCGACGAAGCCACCAGCGCACTGGATCCGGCCACAACTCAATCGATTCTTGAGTTATTAAAGAAGATCAACCGTAAACTCAACATCACTATTTTGCTGATCACGCATGAAATGGAAGTGGTTAAAAGCATCTGTCACGAAGTGGCAATCATTGGTGGTGGTGAACTGGTTGAGAAAGGCACCGTTGGTGAAATTTTTGCTCATCCGAAAACAGAACTGGCGCACGAGTTCATTCGCTCGACTTTGGATTTATCTATTCCTGAAGATTATCAAGCTCGACTTCAATCAAGTCGTGTTGAGGGCAGCTACCCGCTGGTCCGTATGGAGTTCACTGGCACAACGGTTGACGCTCCATTGATGTCTCAGATTTCACGCAAATACAATATTGATGTGAGTATCCTAAGTTCAGATCTTGATTACGCTGGTGGGGTGAAATTCGGCATGATGGTCGCTGAACTGTTTGGTAATGAACAAGATGACAACGCAGCAATTGAATACCTGCGTGAGCACAACGTGAAAGTAGAGGTACTTGGTTATGTCCTTTAATACAGTTTCTGAATGGCTGAGCCTAAATAGCAATCTACTTCTTGGGGCAACCTGGGAAACGGTATACATGGTTGCGGTTGCTGGTATTGTAGGTTTTGCTATTGGCATCCCTTTGGGAGTCATCATGCATATCACTAAAAAAGGTGGTCTGCTAGAAAATACTAAGCTCAATAGCATTCTCGGTGCGATTGTTAACGTGGGTCGTTCTGTGCCATTTCTTGTACTGATGGTTGCAATCATTCCAGTTACGAAAATGCTGGTCGGCACCTTTATTGGTACAACCGCCGCTATAGTACCGCTAACCATTGGTGCAATTCCGTTTGTTGCACGCCTTATCGAAGGTGCTCTACTTGAAGTACCAACTGGCTTAGTCGAAGCTGCGCAATCTATGGGCGCGACACCAATACAAATCATTACAAAAGTTCTGCTACCTGAAGCAATGCCGACTATTGTTAACTCAGTGACAATTACACTCGTAACCTTAGTCAGCTACTCTGCGATGGCAGGTACCGTTGGCGGTGGTGGTCTGGGAGACGTTGCAATTCGATACGGTTTCCACCGCTACGACGTGACAATCATGGCTGTTACCGTCGTCATGCTCATTGTTCTGGTACAAATTATTCAGTCTATCGGCGACGCTGTGGTGCGCCGCGTGGATCACAGATAAGCATCAAATTACATAAATTATAAGGAGATACCGATGAAATTTAGCCTTAAAGGTCTTTTGACTGTAGTAACCGCCGCTTCTGCTTTAGCACTTACTGGTTGTGGTGATAAAGAAGTTGATGTTAACAAAGTAAAAGTGGGTGTAATTGCTGGCTCTGAAGCACAGGTTGCTGAAGTTGCAGCTAAAATCGCTAAAGAAAAATATAACCTAGATGTTGAACTGGTCACTTTTACTGATTACGTTACACCAAACGCAGCACTCGATGACGGTTCGGTTGACGCTAACGCATTCCAACACAAGCCATACCTAGATCAACAAATCAAAGACCGTGGTTACAAACTGGCTATCGCAGGTAACACGTTCGTTTACCCAATTGCTGGTTACTCAAAGCAAGTTAAATCGGTTGAGGAAATCCAAGATGGTGCGCGTATCGCGGTACCAAACGATCCAACTAACCTAGGTCGCTCACTTCTTCTTCTAGAGCAACAAGGCTTGATTGAGTTACGTGACGGCGTTGGTCTACTGGCGACAGTACGTGATATCGTAGGTAACCCTAAAAACATCGAAATCATTGAACTTGAAGCACCACAACTTCCGCGTTCACTGGACGATGTAACGCTATCTATCATCAATACCACTTACGCAAGCTCTATCGATCTATCTCCAGAGCGTGACGGTGTATTCGTTGAAGACAAAGAGTCTCCATACGTAAACCTAGTTGTAGCGCGTGAAGAGAATGTTAACGCTGAAAACGTGCAAAACTTTGTAAAAGCTTACCAAACTGAAGAAGTTTACGAAGCAGCGAAAGAACTATTCAAAGGCGGTGTTGTAAAAGGTTGGTAATGTAATCAACCTTGGCAAATAACTCTGCTGACAAAGACAAAAAGGGCTGATGTGAAAACATCAGCCCTTTTTTTTGCTATTCGGCAAGAAGATAAAAAACCGTTACTTGAGGTGGTCCCAAGAGATATTAGAAACAATTCTGCAGTCATCGCACTTAAAATAGAAGATGTCATGCAAGGGTTCATCCAATAGCCAGTCGCCACCACACTTAGGACACTTACGCGCTTTTTCACTCTCAAGAGACTGACCGCCTACACGGTACTGGTAATAGTAAGTTGGGATTTTAGTAATGTACTCAATACGACCGCGTAAATCCCAGCCTCGGCGAAACAGGACACTGTCTGCATCACATATCTCGTGCAGCGCTGCATGCTCAGCACGGCATCCGCCCGCCATTTGAATTTCATCACACGCTTGCCATTCCGTTTGCCACTTAATGACCGCTTTATGGTCACCGTTTAATGTTGGCTCATTGCGGTACAAAGGGATTGGCAACAAGGTTTCACCGCTGCGCAGTGGCGAACAAGTATGTACGTAAGTGGTATATAGCACCTGCCAGCTCGGCGCTTCCTCTTCCGCAGCCTGTTCAGAGTTCAGGTCACGACCAAACAAGCGCATTTTCGGCGCGAGTAAAGAGGCTTCCGACAAACGATTCATACACACTTTGACAAAGTCTGAATGGTAACGCGGGTGTAGGCTGTCCTGCTCTGGGCAAACCACACGTACAAAAAACTCGCCATCGCCCATCACAATAGGAAACTCACGACCAAGTACCTGGCCGTTATAACGCAGCGCGTCCATTAAACCATTAATCGCCTTATCAACTGCGCTTACGGTAGTGTTATCAAAACACTCAAACTGCAACTCAACAACGTACATGTTTACACCGCAGCTTCTAAGTTGGTTAGAAAATCACTAACATTATCGGCAAGGACGTCACGCTGAGAAGTCCCCAAACGCTCAAGGATCACGTTGCCCGTTAAGTTACAAATCGAGATCACATCCAGCTCTGCATCAGTCGCAGCAATAAATACGGTTGGTTTAAGTTTGAGGCGACGCTGTGTCACCAGATGACCCAGGATGTTTTCTTGCAGACGCTCAAAATCATCATCGCTCCACACTTGCAACAGTGTTAGTTCGTTGCCCTTCCAGGTCGCTTCCATGTCTGCGCTGTATTGCGAACCATAAAAAGCTTTAATGTCATCGTGCAATGTCAGTTCAATCGCGTTCTCAACATTGGTGAAATCCGCTCTCTCTTCACGCAGACACGCTTTCCACAAGACCGCACCGTCACGTCTCTCTTCGACACAGGGTGATACAAGATCGGCAAGCTCTTCGCTGCGTGGCAATTCATTGTGCTTAGTTTGCCAGGCTTGTTGGTAGCGCAGGCTAAAATCTTGTAGCGCCTGAGTAACGGTTTGGGTCATGAAGGTCTCCTATTCCTTGTTTATCTGCTGGCGATATTTGCCAGATAGCAATTAATCAGCGGATTCAGTAAAATTCTCTCCATTCTAATCGAAAACGACCACAAAGTATGAGCAAATATTCCAACGCCAAAGAGCTTGCAGGGCTGACTCTGGGTAAAAAGACCGAGTACGCGAACCACTACGACGCGAGCTTACTGCAACCTGTACCGCGTAGCCTGAACCGTAATGACCTTGAATTAGGTGAAGCGCTGCCGTTTATGGGTCATGACATCTGGACCTTGTATGAACTGTCGTGGCTAAATAACAAAGGCCTGCCACAAGTGGCTGTTGCTGAAGTGTACATTCCAGCAACCAGCGCCAACTTAATTGAGTCAAAATCATTTAAGCTGTACCTGAACAGCTACAACCAAACTCGTTTTGCTAGCTGGGAAGAAGTGACAGAGCGTTTAACACAAGACTTATCAGCCTGTGCTGGCGAGAAGGTATTGGTCGAAGTAAACCCAGTTGGTCACTACACCAATCAGCCTATCGTCTCCATGGAAGGTGAATGTATTGATGATCAAGACATTGAAATCAATCACTACGACTTTGATGCGGCGTTGCTGGAAGGTGCTGCTGGTGAAGAGCAAGTTGAAGAGACACTGCACAGCCACTTATTAAAGTCGAACTGTTTGATCACCAACCAACCAGACTGGGGCAGCGTTGAAATTCGCTATCAGGGCGCGAAGCTGGATCGCGAAAAACTGCTGCGCTACCTAGTTTCATTCCGTGAACATAACGAGTTCCATGAGCAATGTGTCGAGCGTATTTTCACCGATCTGATGAAATATTGCCAACCGAGAAAACTGACCATTTTTGCTCGTTACACTCGTCGTGGTGGTCTGGACATCAACCCTTACCGTTCGACTGAGCAAGACAAACCAGAGCACAACCATCGCATGGCTCGTCAGTAATAATTTGGTAGCAGAAGCAAGTTCGGCAATCTATTGGATTGCCGAACGTTTTTATTGTCCAAGCATGGTACTATATTCTCCTGCTCAAGGTGACTTGGGGGGATCAGCAAAATCTAAACCAGTTCGAGGGAATGAAAGGATGTTTTGGGACAGCTCGCGTCTATTCAGATTGATTGGCTTTTTCTGCTTATTACTGGCACAGCCGCTCCACGCGACCATTTTATCTTCTGCTTTACTTAATGAAGCCCAACAACTGGCGGAAATCGACCCTTCACAAGCAAGACAAGCAGCAACAAACTACCTTTTACAGCGAGAACTGATTGAGCGTAGTGAAAGTGATAGCCCCTCTGCGATGTCTCGTGAAGAAACCGACCGCAGTATCCGGACTCCAAATAGTACCATCGAGGCACATAAAATTATTGCCCAGGCAAACTTCGCTTTAGGGGATATCAGTGCAGCAATCAAAAACCTCAATGAAGCCCAAGCCCTGGCGCAAAAATACGAGCTTCCATACCTGTATTTAGATGTACAACTCATCCGCAACCAGATGATTTGGACTGGAAATAAAAATTACGCCGCGGCGGAAGAAGCCCTAGACCAAATAGAGAATACGCTTAATCAAGAAGACGCAGTTTTGCAACGTGCTGATAGCATTCGGTACCGCCTAGTCATGCAACGTGCACTTTTAGCGTCCTATCGTGGTAATAGCGTCAAAGCCGAAAGTTATTACGCTGAAGCAAAAGAGATGCTGGAAAAGAGTCGCTCCAGTTTGATGCTCATCGATTACTACACCACAGTCGGCGAATTTTACCTCAACGGTAAAAAATACAACCTTGCTCTTTCTGAACTTTTATACGGTTACTGGCAATCAATTGAAAGCGATAGTAGTGCCAGACTGGCAAAGGTAAACCGCTTACTGGCAAGGTTATTCCAAGAACGACGTGTATACGATAAAGCGATCGAGTACTTGTCGCAGGCTGCAGACTTTTACGACTCTTATCCAAACTCACCTATCCTAGCTGATGTGCTTGAGCAAATGGGTGACATTTACTTTTATCAAGGTAAATTTAACTTGGCTTTGGTCCACTACTTCAACGTATTGGATCACGAGAGTACCAGTAAAAGTATCAACCGTATGATCAATATTCGTCTGAACCTTGCAGCGACTTATCTTCAACTCTACAACTACGCGCTTGCAGAGCAGTATCTGGACAGCTCTACTGAGCTACTCGAATATGCCGACATTCCGGCACTAAAGGCCAAAGCAGCCCTACTACACTCAGGCCTTGCTTATCATCAGAACAATAGCGAAAGCGTGATTGAAAATGCGCAAAAGGCGCTAATGTTCATTGACGCCTCTCCTACAGAGAATAACTTTATTAGTCAGCAGTCCTATCGTTATCTTGGTCTAGGCTACGAGCAAGCTAGTGAATACCAGCTTTCACTCCAAGCGTATAAGAAATATACCAACTTAGTTAAACTGGAACAGGTGCAATTAAACCAGATCAGCGAAGACGCCTTCCGTCAGCAAAAAGAGTTCGCAGAGCAGACTATTCACTATGTTGGGTTAACCGAACGCCTAGCTCAGGTCGAGGTAGAGCATCGTAAATTCCAGAAAATTTCTTTTGCTCTGTTTATTACCGTTTTAGTGATGTTTCTGTTCATCATGCGCCGTGGTGTCATCATTCAACGTCAGTCAGGTCAAATAGATAAACTACGCAATGACCTGTTCACACACTCTCGGTCCCGACTGAACAACTTACGCATGCTTAATGTCAAACTTTCTCGCTCTTTGAAGAAATCGAGTGATACCTTCGAACAGTGGCAGCTTGGCGAGTTAATCCATGAACCCCTCAATGACCGCTTGCGCTTTGTTATGCTTGACCTGCCGTTCTTGCGCAGTATGTACGTTCAAAACGGTTATCAAGCAGGTCTAGAGTTAGAACGGGCATTTGGTGAATACCTGGCAGAAAAAATTAAAAAGCCAGCGCGTTTGTATCACTTTTCAGATGCGAACTTACTCTACATCGAACCAAACTCTGATCGGGATGCGTCAGCTGAAATGATGTTTGATAAATTTCAGTCATGGGTGGATGACTTTGCCAACCAGCACAATGTCAATCGTACCATTCGTATGGGAATCAGTGACTACCCATTCCTGCCACGGGCTTATACGGCGATTAATGATGCGGAGCTACTGGATTTACTTCTTCTTGCCACTCATATTGCGCGTGAAATTAGCTTAAAAGACAAACAAAGCCACTGGGTATTCCTCAAAGCCATTGATAATGCGCCAGCAGCAAGCTTTGCTACAGGTGACATAAGAAAGGCATGTCAGCACGCTATCAATCAAGGGTTAATCAAGATTCACTCTTCCTACAAGAATGAGGATGACATCAAGAAAATACTAAAAAATGGATAGCTAATCGGCACTTAAGATGAATAACTGATGACGCTATAAGGTTTTTTGTTATCATCAGGTGATCGTAAATTGAACATGGATTTAAACGTAATCGCTTCATGGGAATCTTGGAATCCGATATTCAGGCACAGCTGCATCAGTTAAGTTGTCAACTTGACCAACTTAAACTGACGCATCGTGATAGTTCGCTCAAATTTAAGCGTGAGCAACAAATCCTTAAACGCGTTCTGGCGTCTTTGTCGTCTGCATGTCCAGGTTCTGATGCTCAATTATCCAACTACTTGTCAGAAATTCAGCAAGAGCTGCAACATAAATCAGATATTAGCGCTTTGATCCCACGATTAGCGGTATTAGAGAGAAAGCTCAAACAGCAGTCCAGAACCATTGAAAAGCAAAACGACCACCTTGACGATCAAATTAAACGCAGTGGTGAAACGCTACAACGCGTGACTGGCCTGCCCGCTAGACTTAAGCGTGATCTGCGAAATCTGATGAGCTTTTCTGAAGCTAACTCGGTGACCAACGTCGATCACGCCACTAAACTCCTCAGTATTTATGAACGCACACTAAAAATCATCACCTCGAACTCACGAGTGCATTTAAGTGAGTTTGAGAATACCCCAGAGAAGTCTCAACTTGAGTGTCTTGCTAGCGATCTGCAACACACTATTACAGAACTGGATTTTGAGGGGGAGTGTGGCGACAAACTGCTCGACATCCGCGCAAAGCTACTTATGGGAGTTAATGCAGAGTCATTAATTGAGCTGACACTGACAACCTTAAAGTTAGTTGTAAAAGCAACGAAATTTGAGCGCGAAGCTTCCAGCCAATTTCTCGACCAGGTAAATACAGCCCTTGCAAGTAACCTGAAAACCATCCATCAAAACGCCGATCAGCATCAAACCTACTTTGAGCACCGCCATGAGCTGAACTCAGAAATGAATAGCTTAGTTGAACAAAGTCAACGCTCATTAAATCAGGCTCAGGATTTATCAAATCTAAAGAAAGAGATCTCACCACTGCTTGCTAAAATGGCCTCACTGTCGGAGCGTTTGGAGATGACAGAAGCTCGAGAGCAAGCACTGCAAGAGCGAATGACTTACAGCAGGAATCAACTGGAAGCGGTATTTGAAACCACACAAGATTATCGTCGTCGACTAGATGATCAAACTCAGCGCCTACTGCTAGATCCGCTAACCAAAGTGTACAACCGCACCGCATTTAACGATCGACTGGAGCTGGAGTACCGTCGTTGGGTTCGCTCTCAGAGAAACTTACGGCTGGTGATGTTTGATGTCGATAACTTCAAAGCCGTCAACGACAGCTATGGTTATACCGCCGGAGACAAAGCACTCAAGATCATTGCTCGCACCATCAGTAAACGGGTGTCTGAATTAGAAACCGTAGCTCGATTCGGCGGCGAAGAGTTCATCTTACTGATTCCAGAGCAGTCGGAAGAGTACACATTAGAATTAATGAAAAACATTCAGCGTGATATCGGCCAGTTGCCGTTTAAGTTCCGTGAGCAAAGTATCATGATCACCCTTACCGCTGTGTCCACTTCCTTCAGAGAATCCGATTCTCCGGAGCAGGTACTGGGACGACTTGGAAAGATGGTACGTGACACCAAAAAAATCGGGAAAAATCAGTTAAACTGGAGCTAATTCGTTCAAAATATAAGCAAACAAACAAGTTTCATCCCTTTCGTTTGCTTATAGTCTCCAATTTTCAACGAGTTATCACATTTATCCCTTTCCAGTCTGCTAAGCTTCAACTATCCAGCCTTCCAATCACCAATCGCAAACAATACGTATAAACCAACGGTGGTGGATTCCTCAAATATAATCACAACAAGGAGGCGCTATGATTACCCATATCAGCCCCGCAGGTAGCATGGACTTGCTATCCCAACTGGAAGTTGAGCGTTTAAAGAAGACCGCATCGAGTGATCTTTACCAACTTTACCGAAACTGTACATTAGCGGTCTTGAACTCAGGCAGCCATACCGATAACTCAAAAGAGCTGTTAGACCGATACCAATCCTTTGATGTTGACGTACTTCGCCGTGAACGTGGCATCAAATTAGAGTTGACCGATCCACCAGAGCACGCTTTTGTGGACGGTGAAATGATTAAGGGGATACAGGAGCATCTGTTTTCAGTCTTGCGCGATATCGTGTATGTGAATATGCACCTAGCAGACAGCCAACGTTTAAACCTGACTAACCCCGTTCATATTACTAACCTAGTATTTGGTATCTTACGCAATGCCGGAGCGCTTACACCCGGAATCGCTCCTAACTTGGTAGTTTGCTGGGGGGGGCACTCCATCAACGCGGCAGAATATCAATACACCCGGGAAGTTGGTAACGAGTTAGGTCTTCGAGAACTGAATATTTGTACTGGTTGCGGACCCGGAGCGATGGAAGGGCCGATGAAAGGAGCCGCCATCGGGCATGCAAAACAGCGTTATACCGAACAACGTTACCTTGGCCTCACCGAACCATCTATCATCGCGGCAGAGCCGCCAAACCCAATCGTGAATGAGTTGGTGATAATGCCAGACATAGAAAAACGTCTGGAAGCCTTTGTTCGTATGGCACATGGTATTGTGATATTCCCAGGTGGCCCAGGAACCGCGGAGGAGCTGCTCTACATTCTGGGTATTATGATGCACCCAGAGAATGCTGATCAACCAATGCCAATCGTACTGACTGGTCCTAAGGAAAGTGAGGACTACTTCGTTGCTATCGATGAATTTATTCGCGACACGCTTGGAGAAGAAGGTCGCAAACATTACCAGATCGTGATCGATCATCCGTCAGAAGTTGCCCGGATTATGAAGCGCGGAATGGACGATGTTCGCAAGCATCGAAAAGAAAAAGGCGATGCCTACAGTTTCAACTGGTCATTAAAGATCGAGCCACACTTCCAGTTACCATTTGAGCCAAATCATGACTCGATGGAACAGCTGGATCTGAACTTGGGCCAAAAGCCTCAAGTGCTTGCGGCAAACTTGCGTCAGGCGTTCTCGGGCATTGTTGCGGGTAACGTGAAAGCGGAAGGCATTAAAGAGATCGAATCTAAAGGTCCATTCACCATCCATGGCGACCCAGTACTGATGAAGAAGCTCGACAAAGTGCTGCAAGACTTCGTCGATCAACATCGAATGAAACTTCCGGGTGGTACAGATTATGAACCTTGCTACCGAATTGCTCATCCTGAAATTGATGGTCGATAGTCTGGCTCGCATTCGTTACACTAGGGGCATTGCGCCCCTTTTTATTGCTAAGTCATTATGTCTATTCATCTTGTTATTATTGATGCCCTAAACCTGATCCGCCGAGTACACTCCGCTCAACCCGATCCAACTGACATAGCAAGAACCATCACCACTACCCAAAGAACGCTGACTCGAATCCTGTCAGAGTCGCAACCAACCCATATCATTGCAGTGTTTGATCATCATGAACAAGACCGAGGTTGGCGTGCCGAGATACTGCCGGACTACAAACAAAATCGTAAGCCTATGCCGGAGCCATTGATGCAAGGTCTCGATGCGATTCAGCAAGCTTGGTGGGAACAAGGTATTGACTCATTACTGTCTGACGGCGATGAAGCCGATGACTTAGTAGCAACACTGGCAACCAAAGTCGCTAGCCATGGTGAAACGGTAACCATTGTTTCGACCGACAAAGGCTACTGCCAACTGCTCTCACCAACATTACAAATCCGTGATTACTTCCAGCACCGTTGGCTAGATGAGCCATTCATTGAAAAAGAGTTTGGGGTTAAGCCGAATCAGTTGGCTGATTACTGGGGGCTGGCGGGCATCAGCTCTAGCCAAGTTCCGGGCGTTCCGGGCATCGGGCCTAAAGCAGCAAAAGAAATTCTTACCCAATTCGACGATATTGAAGCAGCTTACGCCAGTGATGAACTAGTACCAAAGTATCGAAAAAAACTGGATGAGCATATCGAGTCGGCTCGCTTATGTAAGCAGGTAGCGGCACTCAAATGCGATATTGAACTTGGCTTCAATCTGCAAGATATTCGCTTTACCGGGCCAAACAAGGTCGAATAAATTCGTTTCTGCCAATAAAAAAGCTCCTGAAAATAGGAGCTTTTTAATATCCGTTACACTTTTTAATTAGTGTGGAGAGATATTCGATAAACACTGGATATGAATGGTAATCTCTTCACGGTCATGGTACAGATGCTTAGCTTGTAGCTTGAACTTCACCTTGTTCTCAATCAGGAACATTTTTAGGTTTTCAAGATCTTGCAAAACCTCGTCATAGCGACCTTTCATCGGCAATTTCAGGTTAAAGATGGCTTCTTTTGCCCAGCCTTTTAGTAACCACTGCCCCATAAGATGAGCTACGCGTGCAGGCTTTTCTACCATGTCACAGACAATCCAAGTGACATTCTTACGGTCGGGTTCAAACTTAAAGCCATCCACCATGTGATGCTTGATCTGGCCAGTTTCCATCAAACTGTCTGCCATCATGCCATTATCAACACAGTGAACGAACATCGAACGCTTCACCAATTGGTAAGTCCAGCCCCCCGGACACGCGCCTAGGTCGACTCCCCACATACCCGGAGCCAAACGCTCATCCCACTCTTCACGTGGAATAAATACATGGAAGGCTTCTTCCAGTTTTAGTGTTGAACGGCTTGGTGCATCTGCCGGGAACTTCAGACGAGGAATCCCCATGAAGAATTGCGAGTTATTACCCGGGAACGAGTAACCCACATAACAATGACCCGGAGCAACAAAGCAGATGTGTAATACAGGCTTCTTAACGTTGTCTTTATCCCACATCAGACCTTTACCACGCAGAGCCTGACGCATTGGTACCGTAAATTTACGGCAGAATTTCAGTAATTCTTTTGCTTCATTGGTATCCGGCGTTTCAATACGCAGATCGCCGCAACGAGGAAAATCTTCTACTTCAGACAACGCCTCAAGAATCGGACTGATACGATCTTCGCTAGGCAAAGATTCACATTCAGCTGCAACAGCAAACATTTGGCGGGCAAAGATCAATGAACTGAAGTCGAGACCTTTTACCAGTTTGTCTGCGTCTCCATCTTGGTAACACTCGAAGACAACATAACCTGAGTTTTTCTTCACACGAGGGAAGCCATACACTTCCAACTGTGTCGCTTTGTCCTGAATTTCACCAGCACACTCTTTCTCAAAGCCTGAACGGCAATAGAGCATTAGTTGTTTCACTTGGAGACCTCTTTGATATTAAACGCAGCAAAAAAGAACAAACACCAGCCGATCATGAACATCAATCCTCCCAACGGAGTAATTGGCCCAAACCACTTAATGCCTGTCAGCGCCAGCGCGTATAGACTGCCGCTAAAACAAAAGATGCCGATGATAAAGCAAATTGCAGCGATGAAAAAATACTTTTGCGCTTTTTGTCCTAAATTCATCAACAACAGAATGGCACAAAAAGCGGCAGCAAAAGTATGAATGAACTGGTAAAGAACACCAGTTTCAAATACATCAAGAAGATACGGAGCAAGTGTTGCTTTTAAACCATGAGCCGCGAATGCTCCAAGCGCAACAGAAATCAGCCCAGACAGACCAGAAAAGGAGAGTAACCACTTACTTTTCACTGTACACCTCTTTAATAAAACTGGCTAAATGTTCAACCGCCAGAGCAATATTGCTCTCTTCGGTGTAACCAGAGCGCTTGCGTGGTTTAAAACTATGGTCACCATCTGGTACAAAGGTTACAGACACCTGATCCGATAACGTGAAGTTTTCAAACTCTTCTCGCTTTCCAAATGTATCTCGCTCACCTTGCAGAATCAGTGTTGGCTTCTCCAGCGTTGCGAGATGTTCACCTTTGTAGTTTTCTGGCTTACCCGGTGGATGAAAGGGAAAACCTAAGCAGGCAATGCCCGCCACCAGCGCATTATCAGACAGCAAACTAGACATACGGCCGCCCATGGATTTACCACCAATGACCAATGGCTTATTAGCAAAGTGAGTGATTACTTCTTCATAGGCTTCGAGCAATTTTGGCGCACGATCTGGTGGACGCTTTTTGCCGTCTTCAACACGCTTCACCATGTAAGGAAAATTAAAGCGAACGACGCGAATGCCCTGCTCAACTAATCCTTTAGCGACTGCAGCCATGAAGTCGTGCTCCATTCCAGCCCCTGCACCGTGAGCAAAAATAAATAACGGCCCGTCTTCTGGGCCCTCAACTATCCACTGGTTCATCCAATACTTCCTCTTGTTCTTTTCTCGCCGTTGCAAGCATCCAGTCGCGGAATGTCGCGATACGTCCCATGTCTGCTTGCTGCTCATGACAAACCACATAGAACGCATTCTTCGATATCAATACTTCATCAAATGGCGCTATAAGCCGTCCAGCTTCCATTTCTGGCTGAGCTAACACGTTGTTTCCTAATGCAACACCTTGTCCATGGACTGCCGCCTGCAACACCATCGTCGAATGGCTGAATATCGGACCATGATTTACATTGATACCTTCGATGTTGTAATGACGAGTAAACTGCTTCCAGTCTTTACGCGAAGTATCATGTAACAAAGTGTGTAATCTAAGGTCATTCAGAGATTCTAACGGCTTCGTCCCCAAGAGTAACGATGGAGAGCAAAGTGGAATCAAAAACTCCTGATACAATTTGTCCGCGCGAAGGCCCGGCCAGTTACCGCGGCCATAATAGATAGCGACATCTACGTCATCTGTCAGCGAGCCCTCATCCATATCTACCGCTTTAATCCTTACATCAATGTCTGGCTCCTGAGCATTAAAATCCGCTAACCGAGGCACTAACCACTGAATCGCAAAACTTGGCGGTAAACTGATGGTCAAAGCACCTTTTTCACTACGTTCCAATACTTTATCGGTCGCTTCTGCAATAGAGGTAAAAATATCCTTTATGTCTAAAAAGTAACTTTGACCTTCCTCCGTTAACAACAAAGAACGGTTTCGGCGACGGAATAGCTTGAGTGACAAAAACTCTTCCAGCGCTTTGATCTGGTGACTAACTGCGGCTTGGGTGACGAAGAGTTCTTCGGCCGCACGAGTGAAACTAAGATGACGTGCTGCAGCTTCAAATACTCGAAGAGAATTCAAAGGAGGTAATCTGCGAGACATAGGGAACCTCAAATAGGATTAGTTTTTTTTATCTGAAACATTATAAAATTTCCGTTGTCGAACAGCCAGATAAATTCTATATTTCACCCCGCAACACGGGCCTGAACGGCTTGATTTCTCTAGAAATCAATTGGCTTCGTTGTTGCGATGTTGTGTTTGCAAACTCGTATTTCGAGTTAGGTAGATTTCTACCGAGATGTTTTGTCTACTATCCCTGAGACAAAACATATACTTCCTGTATTTATTTTTGACCTGTCTGTCAAATTTCTTACACCGCCTATTTAGGCGGTGTTTTTTTATCTGGATTATCCAATTTTAACAAAATAACACACTGGGCTATAAATCAATTTCAGTTGCATTCACTACAAAATCGACTCACCCTTAAATGCATACTTAGTCAAAGCTCAGCCACCACTACAGAGTCATTACTCTCATTCTCACTGCAACAAATACTCGTAAACCTAGAATTTCTCCAACTTGGGTAAGACTATCTCGACCTTATCCTTGGAACCGCACTCATCCTTTGCAGAGCATTTCGGATTAATTAACGTTATATCAGTCTCCATTCGAAAGATTGCGAGGCACTTCAACATAACCATTCTAAAACCTTCCCTACTCCTGAATAAATAGACATAAAAAAGCGCAAACTGATCACTCAGTTTGCGCTTAAAAATAGGCCTTGTTTTCGCCTTATTATGGGCGGTAAACCTTCACGTTGCTAAAGCCCTGCTCTTGTAAGTAAAGCGCTTGCAGTCGGCTCATGACACCACGGTCACAGTACAATAGGTAAGTCTTAGATTGGTCTAAATCACCAAACTGCGTACCCAACTTGTAGAACGGAATGTGCTTGATATCAACGCCTTCAATTTCTAGAGGGTTATCATCTTCCTCTTCAGGGCTGCGGATATCGAGAACAATCGCATGCTCTTCAACAGCCTGAACTTGTTCGACTTCTGGCGCCGCCTTTTCAGACTCTTTCGCGATATCACGAATATCCATAACACGCGCTTCTTTCACCACATTTTCCAAAATGGTGAAATCAAAGTTCTCTTCTTCCGCTTCTAGCTTCGCTTTGATTGCTTTTACTGTTGGCTTCTTAGAAATTACACCACAGTACTCAGGCATTGTCTTGGCAAAGTCTTCAGTACCAATTTCACGCGCCAGGTTGATAATGTCTTCTTTGTCCCAGTTAATAAGTGGACGCAGAATCAGTGTATCTGTCACGTTATCAATGTGACGAAGGTTAGTTAGCGTCTGGCTGGAAACCTGACCAAGTGCTTCACCCGTGACCAGAGCTTCAATCTTGAATTTCTCGGCAACCATACCTGCCGCACGCATAAACATACGCTTAAGAATGACGCCCATCTGACCGTCATCCACTTTCTCAAGAATCTCAGCCACGACTGGTTCAAAATCAATCGAGATAAAGCGAACTTTTGCTGAAGAACCGTACTTGTTCCATAGGTAGTGAGAAACCTGCTTAACACCGATTTCGTGCGCAGGGCCACCTAGGTTAAAGAAACAGTAATGAACTTTTGAGCCACGCTTAATGTGCAGATAGCTTGATACACCAGAATCGAAACCGCCCGAGATCAGGCTTAGCACATCTTCTTGTGTACCTAATGGGAAGCCACCAAGACCCTTATGACGAGCAAGAACCTGGTTAAGTTTGTCGCCCGATACTTCAACCTTTACAGTGACATCAGGGTTGCGCAGTTTCACGCTCGCGCTTTCGACTGCTTGGTTCAAACCACCGCCAACGTAACGCTCTAGCTCAATCGAAGTAAAGTCATGTTTACCACGACGCTTGGCGCGAACCACGAAAGTCTTGTTTTCAATCAGAGGGCGGCTTAACTCAAGCACTTGTTCAAAGATATCGTGCAGATCTTTAAACTCCGACTGCTTCACTTCAAGTACATGGTGGATACCTGGAGTATGAGTCAGAATCTCTAACACTTCAGCGTGGTATTCGTTGCTCTCAGAGGTCACTTCAATGTGATCGCGACGGTTAAATACTGCTACAGATTCCGTACGGCTCTTAATGATATTACGAATGTTACACTCTAAAATCTTTGTGAAGCGCTTACGCACAGATTCACTTTTTACAAAAATTTCCGGATGGGGCTTTACAATAAATTTCATAGTCTAATTCGCAGGTTAGTTTTGCAATCAACAAAGAGTGATACTCAACTTCGATACTTCATACGCAGCAAAACCGCGTCTTGGTCACAAAAGGTTGTCTGAGCTCACTTCAAAGGCGCAAGATTATACACCCAAGCGGATTGGAAAGACAAAAAAAGCGAGCAATCTGCTCGCTTTCTTATCTCTCTACTGGCTTTAAACTAAAGCCTAGTTATTGAATAACAGGCACTTCATCGCTGTAGAGTGGTTCACCCTGCATGATGCTGATTTCCACACGGCGGTTGAGTGCGCGATTGACATCAGAATCATTTGGCACCAGCGGCTCAGTGTCAGCCATTCCTCGCACTCGTAAACGCTGATGAGAAAACCCTCTCACCTTCTCCATCTCCTGGGCAACAGAAACCGCACGCTGAGAGGACAGATCCCAGTTAGAGCGATACAGTTCAGAATCCAGCACTTGATTATCGGTGTGGCCAGAGATTCTCACAATACCCGGCACATCTTTAACCAGTTCAGCAATCTGGCGTATCAAAGGACGGAATTTAGGCTGTAAGAACGCAGAGCCTTCCGGAAACGCGCCCTTCTCACGCATACGAATCACAATCTGCTGACCCAAGTTTTCAACGTCGATCGCACCTTGCTCGATCTCTCGCTCCAGTGCTTTCTTGATGCTCTCCATCAGGGTTTCCATCTCTTGCGACATCATTTGAGATTGCTGCTGTTGCATGTCGGATTCTGTAGCTTGGTTGTCTCTTGTCGATGTCTCCGGTGATTGACCGCCAGTTAATTTTCCTTGGTCACGCTTACTTCCACCCGCTCGATCAGACTCACCTTCATGGAATTCCAATGTTTGCTGAGTGATGTCCATGGTTTGCTGCATAATAACGTCAATCGGCGTTGGCTCTGGACGCCCCGGTCTGAACTCCTGAGCAATAATGCTGGTTCCTTTCGGGATATCTTTTACTTCGAGCTGACTTTGTACGCCAAATGCGAACTTCATCGAACCTGCAATCTGTTTAAATTTGAGCACATCCATCTCTGAGAACGAGAGCAGTAGAACAAAAAAGCACATCAATAATGACATTAAGTCAGCAAAGGTTCCCATCCACAAAGGGAGTCCTGGTGGCGGACAATCGCATTTATTATCTTCATCATCCATCACAACACTCCTGGTTACTCACCTATCTCTAGGGCGCGCTTGCCTTCATTGAGATAGTTCTTCAGGTAACTGTCGATGACTCGCGGGTTCTGACCGTCCTGTATGGCTAGAACACCATCCATAATCAAACGGCGATTCAACGTTTCCTGATCACGACGTAAAGAGAGTTTATCGGCGATCGGGAAAAACACCATGTTCGATAAAATTGCGCCATATAGTGTGGTCAAAAGCGCAACGGCCATTGCAGGTCCAATGGATTTGGGGTCATCCATATTAGAAAGCATTGCTACCAAACCAACTAAGGTGCCAATCATTCCCATAGCAGGTGTGACATCACCAAACGCGCGGAATACCCCAGTTCCTTGTGTATGTCGCTCACCAGTAAGAGCAATATCTTTTTTTAATGCTGCACGAACTACATCAGCATCATGACCATCCACCAACAGGTCGATGCCTTTTTGCATAAAGCTGTTATTAATTTCCATCTCTTCTAATGCGAGAAAACCGCCTTTACGTGCGGCATCAGCCATTTCAACAATTTTCGCGATCAAGTCTTCAGGCTCATCCGCTTTAAACAGAAAAGCTTTACCCGCAATTTTTGCCGCACCAAAGAACTGCCCGATTGTGAACTTCATCAGCACGACAAAGGTTGAGCCACCAACGACGATAAGGATTGATGTCACATCGACGAACATACCGATGCTGCCACCAAGCACCATCGCCATCACAACGAATGCAATACCGCCAATCAAACCTATTAGGGTTGCTAAATCCACAAAGCACTCCTCTCGCTCTATTTATCTGTTGCTAACGACTTACTACTTGTATCGACAACTCGGGGAGAATTTTTAGAAAATTCTTAGCTAGCAGGTCACAAATTCATACCAGTAAACTTTAGTAAAATGGACACTTTCGTCGCTCAGGCACATTTAGAGCCAATTTTGTGACAATTATGTAAGGTTAAATTTGACCAAGTAACTAGGCTAAGGTAACTTTCGTGCATCTTATGAGAGGCTTAATTAAGGCAGAGAAGAGATGGCGGTTAAGAAACCAGAAAACATGACCTTCGAAGCAACCATTGAAGAGCTTGATAGCTTGGTTGATCAATTAGAAAGTGGCGATCTTGCTCTAGATGATGCCTTACGTAAATTTGAGCGGGGTATTGCCTTAGCTCGTGCTGGACAAACAAAGCTAAGCGACGCTGAACAACGCGTAAGTATTCTTCTCAGTGAAGATGATGAAGCACCACTTAGTGACTTCAATCCAGATTCAGAATAATTATTAGTAGTGAGCGATGTGATGCAACAAACATTGACTTCTTTTCAACAAAGAAACAATCAGCAATTGAATTTGTGGCTAGAACAGCTTCCGTATCAAGAACTGCCATTGATTAATGCAATGAAATACGGCCTTTTGCTAGGCGGGAAACGCGTTCGTCCTTTTCTGGTTTACATCACAGGTCAAATGCTCGGTTGTCAGCCTGAAGATCTGGACACTCCAGCCGCAGCGATTGAATGTATTCACGCTTACTCACTTATTCATGACGATCTGCCAGCGATGGATGATGATGAGTTGCGTCGTGGCCAACCGACTTGCCATATTAAGTTCGATGAAGCAACCGCAATACTGACGGGTGACTCATTACAAACGCTCGCCTTTACTATCTTGGCGGATGGCCCTTTAAATCCAGAAGCTGAAAAGCAGCGTATCAATATGATAAAAGCTCTGGCTCATGCTTCTGGCGCCAACGGTATGTGTGTCGGACAAGCACTGGATTTAAGTGCAGAGAATCGCCAAATTTCTCTCGAAGAAATGAAAGAGATCCATCGAAAAAAAACCGGGGCCCTGATTAACTGTGCGGTTAAATTAGGCGCTTTGGCCGCTGGTGATAAAGGTATCGAAGTTTTACCACATTTAGAGCGCTATTCGAAAGCAATTGGTTTGGCGTTTCAGGTTCAAGACGATATTCTTGATATCATTAGTGACACAGAAACATTGGGTAAGCCTCAGGGTTCTGATCAAGAACTCAATAAGAGCACTTACCCTTCCCTGCTGGGTTTAGAGGGAGCAATAGAGAAAGCTCACTCTCTGTTACAGGAAGCACTTCAAGCATTGGAAGCTATCCCATACAATACTCAGCTACTTGAAGAGTTCGCCCGATATGTCATCGAGCGCAAAAATTAACACTATAAGCGCGCATTAATATGACTCTTGATATTTCAAAGTACCCAACACTGGCGTTAGCAAATACACCGGAAGAGTTGCGTCTTCTTCCTAAAGAAACATTACCGGCTCTGTGTGATGAGCTTCGAACGTATCTGCTAAACTCAGTGAGCCAATCAAGCGGACACTTAGCGTCTGGCTTAGGCACAGTGGAGCTCACCGTTGCCCTGCATTATGTTTATAACACACCTGTAGACCAGTTAATCTGGGATGTGGGTCATCAGGCTTACCCGCATAAAATCCTGACTGGACGTCGTGACAAAATGCCGACTATCCGTCAGAAAGGTGGGCTGCATCCATTCCCTTGGCGCTCTGAGAGTGAATATGACACACTGTCTGTAGGTCACTCCTCGACCTCTATCAGTGCTGGACTTGGCATGGCCATCAGCGCGCAGAAAGAAGGCAAAGGACGTAAGGTCGTGAGTGTCATTGGTGACGGTGCCATTACCGCAGGTATGGCTTTCGAAGCAATGAACCATGCAGGTGATGTTCATCCAGATATGCTGGTAATTCTGAACGATAACGAAATGTCGATTTCAGAAAACGTTGGCGCACTGAACAACCACTTAGCAAAATTACTGTCTGGTAGCCTTTATACATCGATTCGCGAAGGCGGTAAAAAAGTGCTTTCTGGCGTTCCACCAATTAAAGAGCTGGTTCGTCGTACTGAAGAGCACCTCAAAGGCATGGTCGTACCTGGCACTCTTTTCGAAGAGTTAGGATTTAACTACATTGGTCCAATTGATGGACACGACGTCAATGAGCTGGTTCAGACACTGAAGAATATGCGTGAGCTGAAGGGCCCTCAATTCCTGCACATCATGACGAAAAAAGGCAAAGGTTATGAACCCGCAGAAAAGGACCCTATTGGCTACCATGGAGTACCTAAATTCGACCCGACACATGATTGCCTGCCAAAGAGCAGCGGTGGTAAGCCAACGTTCTCAAAGATCTTTGGTGACTTCCTGTGTGATATGGCAGCGAAAGATCCTAAGCTGATGGCCATTACACCAGCAATGCGTGAAGGCTCGGGCATGGTGCGTTTCTCAAAAGAGTACCCAGAGCAGTATTTTGATGTCGCTATCGCCGAACAGCACGCGGTGACACTCGCAACAGGTATGGCTATCGCTGGTAACAACCCGATCGTTGCTATTTACTCGACCTTCTTACAACGTGGTTATGATCAGCTAATCCATGACATCGCGATTATGGACTTACCCGTGATGTTTGCTATCGACCGAGCAGGTCTGGTGGGTGCAGATGGTCAAACTCACCAAGGTGCGTTTGACTTAAGCTTTATGCGCTGCATTCCTAACATGGTGATCATGGCGCCAAGCGACGAGAATGAATGTCGCCAAATGCTTTACACCGGCCACAAACACACTGGCCCAAGTGCGGTTCGTTACCCTCGTGGAAACGGCATGGGTACCGCAATTGAAAATGAGTTTACCGCTCTTGAAATTGGTAAAGGTCGCATCATGCGTGAAGGTGAAAAAGTCGCTATTCTAAGCTTTGGAACCTTCCTACCTAACGCTTTAGAAGCAGCAGAAAACCTGAACGCTACTGTCGCTGACATGCGCTTTGTGAAGCCGCTAGATGAAGCGTTGATTCGTCAGCTAGCCAACGATCACGATGTACTCGTAACACTAGAAGAAAACGCGATTGCTGGCGGTGCAGGGGCGGGGGTCGTTGAATTCATGATGAAAGAAAAGCTCATCAAGCCAGTACTTAACCTTGGCTTACCTGATCAGTTCGTTCACCAAGGCACACAGAAAGAGCTGCATGAAGAGCTTGGTCTGGATGCAAAAGGGATTGAACAATCTATCAATGACTACTTAGCGAAGTAACCGACATGGCAGTAGAGCACTGATACGCAAAAGGGATGCATTGTTGCATCCCTTTTCTATTTTGCTTAAGTATTAGGTATAAAGTTTACTAGTTCATCCAGCCTGCATAGTCAGCTACTAAAAACAGAACTATCCCCGCCATAATGCCTGCCACAATGTCATCGACCATGATGCCTAATCCACCGTGCACTCTCTTATCAAGCCAGCCGATAGGCCAAGGTTTAACCATATCGAAGAAACGGAACAAGATAAACCCCGTCAGCAACCACTTCCATTCCGTTATAGGGATATTCAGTGCAGGCATAATACTCATTGTAATCCAAAAGCCCGCGAACTCATCCCAGACGATCGAACCATGATCGTGAACTTTCATGTCATCTGACGTCACCTGACAGATCTTCACGCCAATTACGCATGATATAATCACCACGACGACATAAGCAGAAAACGGAAGCTGAGCTAATAACAAAAAGAAAGGTATTGCTGCTAATGTCCCCATCGTACCCGGAACAATAGGCGATAAACCGCTACCAAACCCTGTTGCCAATAAATGCCACGGATTCTTTAACGAAATAAGAGAAAGAGGATTGGTCATATCCTTAAACCTATAACTGCTAGTTTGGTTTCAATCTTGGTTACTTAAAGTGGTCAAAACCGCTTAAGTCCCAGTCAAGAGGTTGATTGTTGTCGTGAAGCTCAAAAGTGCCATTCGGTCGAATTTGACCAATACATGTCACTTTACATCCAATGTGAGACAGAGCGCTTTGCAATGAGCCATGGTTTTGTTCTGATATGGTAAAACACAACTCGTACTCTTCACCACTCGATAAAGCATACTGCTGTGCGCTGACCTTATCATCTAAAAACTGCGCCAAATCCGAAGATATTGGTAATTGGGATACATCGATACTGACACCGACCTGTGAACGCTTCAATATATGCTTGATATCGGAAATCAAGCCATCTGATATATCGATAGCAGAAGACGCCAGACCGACTAGAGCTTGTCCCGCTAATACACGGGGCGTACTCAAGTAATGTGCTTTTTCTAGGCTATCAGCGCCAATACGAACACGGAGAGAGTCATCCAAGATAACATCCAGTCCGGCTTTCGCATCACCAAGATTCCCCGTCACATAAACCCAGTCGCCAACTTTAGCTCCAGAGCGAGTCAACGCTTTCCCTTCAGGAACAAATCCTTGCACAGTTAGCGTTAAGCTCAAAGGCCCTTTGGTGGTATCGCCACCGATAAGTTGAATTCCAAAATAATCCGCCAGTTCAAAGAAGGCATCACAAAAAGGTGCAAGCCACTCTTCATCAGGCTCCGGCATCGTTAAAGCAAAACTGACCCAAGCGGGTGTTGCCCCCATCGCTGCTAAATCACTGATGTTTGAAGCGAGTGCTTTATGCGCAACCCAAGCGGGGTTAGCCTCAGGAAGAAAGTGTGTTCCCGCGACCAAAGTATCGGTACTGATCGCAATATGAACATTTGCTGGCGCTTTGACCAGCGCACAATCATCCCCAGCCGCAAGGTGGACATCTTTTCGTTGGTTTTGACGACCAACAAAGTACTTGTCTATTAAGCTAAATTCACCAGACATAATTTATCTTTAATTTTTGATATAAAAGCTTTTGACATAAAAAAGGTCAGCATATGCTGACCTTTTTATTGAAGAAATCGTTATTTCTTACGTACATGAGGTGCTGCTTTATCCAGCACACCATTCACAAATTTGTGACTGTCTTCCGCAGCGAACACTTTTGCAAGTTCAATCGCTTCGTTGATCACGACTTTATAAGGAACATCTTCGCGACGAGTCATCTCGTACATAGCAAGGCGAAGAAGAGCAAGTTCCATCATATCCAAATCCTGCATAGGACGTGATATATATGGACGAATTTTGCTATCTAGCTCAGCGTGGCTTAGTACAACACCGCTTAGTAGTTCACGAAAGTACTCTACGTCAGTTTCTGGCGCAGCTAGAGCTGGCTCTGAAGCGTGATGTTCTTCTTCATCGTATTTGTCGCCAGACAAAAACTGTTCTTCAATCTTGGCAACATTCTCTTTAGTAATTTGCCATGAGTAGATCGCCTGTAGAGCGAATTGACGTGCATTACGACGTGCGGCTGGTTTCACACTGGCCCCCATTAGGAATCAATTTCAGATAGTACGTTAATCATTTCAAGTGCGCTTAGTGCAGCCTCTGCACCTTTATTACCAGCCTTGGTTCCTGCGCGTTCAATCGCTTGATCGATAGTATCAACAGTCAAAACACCGAATGCGACAGGAATGCTGTATTCCATCGACACTTGTGCCAGACCTTTGTTCATTTCACTACAAACATAGTCAAAGTGAGGCGTTCCACCGCGAATAACTGACCCTAGAGATACAATAGCGTCGAATTTGCCGGTTTTAGCAACACGTTGAGCTACTAGAGGTAGTTCTACGGCACCTGGACAACGAACAACCGTAATGTTGTCATCGCTTACTTGCCCGTGACGCTTTAGTGTATCGATCGCACCAGAAAGTAGGCTTTCGTTAATAAAACTGTTGAAACGAGAAATAACGATAGCAATTTTTGCATTTGGCGCTGGGAAGCCACCCTCGATCACTTTCATAAGCTTTCCTTTAACTCTATTTTTAAGTGAAATATGTTCATCAAGTGAGAATCGCCGGATTCTAGCACAATTGTGTGAGCAATATCTAATGGAAATTGGTGGAAGCAACGAGTTCCTGGCCTAGTAGGGCATAACCCTGTACAAGACCAGCAACTTATTGTTCAGTCGTTACTCACAGACGTATTCAACGACGTTCAAGCCAAAACCGCCCAACGCATGGTATTTTTTATTGGTTGACGATAACAAACGCATGTCGTGAACACCTAAGTCAGCAAGAATTTGTGAACCCACACCCACACGACGCGAAGTGCCTTGTTTCTTCGCTAGCGTCGGAGCTTCACCTTTATCTTGCGCTTCAAACGTCTTCACTCGGTGAATAAGAAGCTCACTTGAGTCTTCATGTCCCAGCACAACCAAGACACCACCTTCTTCGCCAATGCGCTTCATCGCCTTGTCCAGTGTCCAGCTGCGCTCCACATTGCGGTCACTACGAAGTAAGTCAGTAAAGACATCTTGAAGATGTACGCGAACTAACGGTGTGTTTGCTTTCAAATCGCCTTTACACATCGCGTAATGGACTTGGTTATCAATCGTGTCTTTGTAAGTAACAAGATTAAACTCACCAAACTCGGTCGGCAGCTTACATTCAGCAACACGTTCGATGGTCGTCTCGGTGTTATTACGGTATTCGATTAAGTCAGCGATCGTACCCAGTTTAATACCGTGTTTTTCACAGAAGATTTCAAGATCTGGTCGGCGTGCCATAGTGCCGTCATCGTTTAGAATCTCAACAATAACCGATGCCGGTTCCAAGCCAGCAAGACGAGCTAAATCACAGCCAGCCTCTGTATGGCCTGCGCGCGTTAACACACCACCATCTTGAGCCGCGAGTGGGAAGATATGTCCTGGCTGAACTAAATCTGCTGCTTTCGCGTTTGTCGCTACAGCCGCTTGAACAGTACGTGCTCGGTCCGCAGCCGAGATACCAGTCGTCACACCTTCAGCCGCTTCAATAGAAACCGTAAAGTTTGTCGTATATTGCGCGTTATTGTCTTGCACCATTGGTGGCAAACCAAGACTTGAGCAACGCTCCTTAGTCATAGTAAGACAAATTAGACCACGTCCATGGGTAGCCATAAAATTGATCGCTTCCGGCGTTATATGCTCGGCAGCCATGATCAAATCACCCTCGTTCTCGCGATCTTCATCATCCATTAAGACGACCATTTTACCTGCGCGAATATCATCAATAATTTCTTCTGGTGTACTGATTGGCATATTCTGTTTCCCGTTATTCTAAAATTTATTTTTGCGGCAACAATGTGTTGGAACTAGAGTACAAGCAGACTTGCGGCAATAGTTTGAGCTTTGTAGACGGTAAGTCAATTGCCCAGCGGATGTTCTGTGAATGCAGTCCTAAGCAAATCCGTTCTGCTGCAAGAAATCCATAGTAATACGCGACTCTTGCTTCTCTTCTTGCTGCCCCTGAAGTAAGCGCTCCATATAACGAGCTAACACATCCACCTCTAAGTTAACTTTACGTCCGACTTGAAATTGTTCAATAGTGGTTTCTTCACTCGTATGAGGAACAATCGTTAACTTGAATGCATTTTTACGTAAGTCATTTACCGTGAGACTAATGCCATCGACGGTGATCGAGCCTTTTCCTGCGACATATTTGCTAATTTCGGCAGGCATCGCAACCCAGAACTCTATTGCTCGACCAACTTGACTACGTTCAACAATTTCGCCAACTCCATCAACATGCCCAGACACAATATGTCCACCGAAGCGCGTAGTGGGCAACATGGCTTTTTCTAGATTAACCTTGTCACCAACTTGATATTGTGCAAAACCCGTCATTTTCAGTGTCTCTAACGACAGATCCGCACTGTAATAATTGCTTCCGAAATCAATAACCGTCAAGCAAACGCCATTGGTAGCGATACTATCGCCCAACTTCACGTCAGACATGTCTAACTTACCCGTTTCGACCGTTACGGTGATGTCTTCGCCTTTTGGCGTAATCGCAGTAAGTTTGCCTACTGCTTCTACAATTCCTGTAAACATAATCGCTTCTTTTCTATATGTCTTTTCGCACGATCGTCGCGGTGATACGAATGTCCACCCCAACCATACGAACATCTGTAATTTCTAGATCGATGACTTGAGCCATTTGAGTTAATCCAAGTGCCCCAATCAACCCGCGACCATCACTTCCCATCAATTTTGGCGCAAGATAAACGATCAGTTCATCTACAAGACTAGCCTGTATTAGAGCACTCGCGAGCGTCGCACCTGCTTCAACCCATAAGTGATGAACTTGATGATCATTCGCAACTACTTTCAAAGTTCTCGTAAGATCAACCTGTCCCGCTTCATTCAATTGAGGCACGCTATCGCCGTCTTTGCTAACGATGATGCGCTCACCGTCAGTATTAAACAACTTGAGATCATCAGTCAGTTGGCGTTGGCGATCTAAAATGATGCGTACTGGCTGACGAACCGCTTCCGGTTGATACTGTTGCTGTACTTTTTGAGGTAAATCGTCCCAGCGAACATTCAATGAGGCATTATCGTCAATCACCGTTTTACTGGTCGATAAAATACCACCACTCATGGCACGAAAACGCTGCACATCCTGACGAGCACATGGAGAGGTGATCCACTTGCTCTGGCCATTACCGAGTGCAGTTTGGCCATCAAGGCTGGCAGCCATCTTCAACTGGACGAAAGGCATACCCGTTTGCATGAACTTAATGAAGCCTCGATTCAATTCGATAGCGTCACTTTCCAATAAGCCAACTTGAACCTCTATCCCAGCATCGCGCAGCATTTGAATACCTCGGCCAGCTACTTTGGGGTTCGGGTCTTGCATCGCACAAACCACTCTCGCCACCTTCGCTTTAATCAGCCCTTCAGCACAAGGGGGAGTTCGCCCATGGTGGGAACAAGGCTCGAGAGTGACGTATGCAGTTGCACCTTCAGCTTTCTCCGCCGCCATTCGTAAAGCATGGACTTCGGCATGCGGTTCTCCGGCACGAAGATGATAGCCTTCCCCGACTATCACTCCATCACGAACAATGACACAACCGACATTAGGGTTAGGAGCAGTCGTATAAATGCCACGCTTAGCAAGCCTGATAGCGCGCGACATCATAGAGAAATCTTGAGAGGAGAACGCGATTTGAGGTGTGTATTGAGCCATGTTTAATCAGTCTTCCAGACGAGCAATCTCTTCGCCAAATTCGCGAATATCTTCGAAACTGCGATAAACAGACGCAAAACGGATATAAGCGACTTTATCCAGCTCTTTCAGTTGATCCATGACCAAGTTACCAATCATATCACTTGGCACTTCACGTTCCCCCGTCGCGCGTAACTGAGATTTTATCATACTGATAGCCAACTCTATCGCATCAGCACTGACGGGACGTTTTTCTAAAGCGCGCTGAATACCGCCGACCATTTTATCTTCGTCAAACGGTTCGCGGTTACCATTAGATTTAATCACCTTAGGCATCACCAGCTCAGCGGTTTCAAACGTCGTAAAGCGTTCACTACAAGTTAGACACTGGCGACGACGACGTACCTGATGGCCATCTGCAACCAAGCGAGAATCAATAACTTTTGTTTCGTTTTCGGAACAAAAAGGACAATGCATATCACCTCCAATCAAAGCGCTCTTAAGTTTGTCCCAAGGGCCAAACTAGTGTAGCGGAATTGGTATACGAGAGAAAACAAAAAGGGGCTTTATCGCCCCTTTTTCAATCAATATCGAATGGATTATGTTAACTACGTGCTAAGTAGTTTGCTTTACCTACCCATTTGTAGCTGGTCAGCTCTTCTAAGCCCATTGGACCTCGAGCATGGAGCTTCTGAGTGGAGACGGCAACTTCAGCACCAAGGCCAAATTGTGCACCATCAGTAAAACGGGTCGCCGCGTTAACGTACACTGCTGCAGAACCCACAGAGTTGATGAACAGCTCAGAGTTTTCCAAACTGTTGGTCATAATCGCATCTGAGTGGCTGGCATTGTGCACTCGCATGTGGTCAATGGCGTCTTTCACATCGGTGACCACTTTCACACCAAGTGTGTAGCTTAGCCACTCTGTATCAAAATCACCTTCGCCCGCATCGCGGATATGCTTCGCATTGGTCATCAACGCTTTTGCTTTTGGTTCCGCAACAAAAGTGACTTTGTCATTCATGCGTTCAACCAGTATGGTCAAAAATTCAGCCGCAACGTTTTGATGCACGAGTAAAGTATCGAGTGAGTTACATGCAGATGGACGCTGTACCTTTGAGTTTTCAACCACATTAACTGATTTTTCCAGATCCGCAGACTCATCCACAAAAATATGGCTGATACCAAAGCCACCGATAATGACCGGAATGGTGCTGTTTTCTTTACACATTTTATGTAAACCAGCACCACCACGAGGGATAATCATATCCACGTAGTCATCCAATTTTAGCAATTGAGAGACAAGCTCACGGTCTGGCTTCTCAATGTATTGAACTGAAGCTGCTGGCAGATTCGCTTTTGCCAGAGCCGACTGGATGACTTTAACCAGTTCCATATTAGAGAAGAATGTCTCTTTGCCACCACGTAAAATACTTGCGTTTCCGGTTTTCAGGCACAGTGCCGCGATATCAATGGTCACGTTAGGGCGCGCTTCGTAAATCACGCCGACAACACCGAGAGGAACGCGGCGGCGAGCCAAAGACATGCCATTTTCTAGCACTTTACTGTCGATTTCGCTACCAACAGGATCGTTAAGGCTTATCACGTTTCGAACGTCGTTAGCGATGCCAGTTAAGCGCTCTTCATTTAGAAGAAGGCGATCAAGTAACGCATCCGTCAAACCTGCTTCTCGGCCTAGTTCAATGTCTTTCGCGTTCGCCTTTAGGATCGCCGCTGAGTTTGCTTCCAGCTCATCAGCGATGATGGCTAGAGCTTGGTTTTTCTGTAATGTTGACGCTGTCGCCAATTCGAAAGCTGCATCTTTTGCAGCTTTACCCATGTTATTTAAATCCACTTTGCTTCCCTTAGTTTCTATTCCTGAATGACGACAAGATCATCGCGGTGAATGACTTCTGAGCCGTAATCATGGCCCAAAATAGTGATGATATCTTTACTGTGCTTGCCAGAGATTTTGGTTAGGTCTTCACTTGAATAAGCACTAATACCGCGAGCCACCAGTTTGCCATGAGTATTAGTGACACGCACCACCTCACCACGGGCAAAATCACCACTCACCTTCGTCACCCCTTTGGCTAACAGACTGCCACCTTTACCAACTACTGCGTTTACTGCACCATCATCGATAATAATATCTCCCGATGCAGCAGGACCAGCGAGGATCCAACGCTTGCGGTTTTCTAGTGCTTCAGAACAAGGTAAAAAGCGTGTGCCATGTGGCTCTGGACTCAATGAATCAGAGATCACATTGATCGCACTGCCCGCAGCAATGATAACTTCGATGCCTGCACGACGAGCGATGTCAGCCGCTTGAAGTTTGGTTGCCATGCCACCAGTACCCAACGTCGTACCACTGCCGCCCGCGATTTTGCGAAGCGTGTCATCGATCGTCTTAACTTCTTTGATCAACTCTGCATTTGGGTCTTTACGCGGATCAGCAGTAAACAACCCTTTTTGGTCAGTAAGGAGCAGTAACTTATCTGCACCACATAAAATCCCCACTAGAGCGGACAAGTTATCATTGTCACCGACTTTAATTTCACTTGTTGCTACCGCATCGTTTTCGTTCACGATTGGCACGATATCGTTCGCCACTAACGCATTAATGGTATCGCGTGCATTAAGAAATCGCTCGCGATCTTCTAGATCTGCACGTGTCAGCAGCATTTGACCGATCTTAATATCGTATATACTGAACAGAGACTCCCATGTTTGAATCAAACGACTCTGCCCTACAGCAGCAAGTAGCTGTTTACTCGCCATTTCGTTGGGCAATGCGGGGTATCCAAGATGCTCACGGCCTGCTGCAATTGCACCAGACGAAACCATTACTACTGAATGGCCTTGTTTCTTAAGCTCAGCACACTGGCGCGCCAGCTCAACCATGTGAGCACGATCTAGCGCCAATGTACCGCCTGTCAGCACACTTGTACCCAGTTTCACAACGACTGTTTTTGGATGTGAAACGACTGCATTTTGTTGATTCGTTGTCATGATGTCTTCTGAAGTGAAAAACAAATTAAAGGAAATGTTTTAACAATCAATTTGGGATTTAACAAGAGAAAAGGTGCGAAAACGCACCTTTTTGTTTTCTAGTGGAAGAAAAGGGGAGAATTAAGCAAAGTCAAATGACTCTGTATGGTATTCAACCTCTAATTTGAAATGTTCTTCGAGGGTATCAACCAGCTTTTGATGAAAAGTACTTTGTGTTAAGTAAACTTCCTCTACCGATTTTTTAGGCAACGCTTCCGAGTCCCATTGCCCTTCTCTATTGTATTTACCAATATGGTATTTAGCAGTAAACCCTCCTTCGATGGCCTCTAAGTCCATCCACCAGCCCCAAAACTCTCGTTTTTCTGGTGATTTCTTATCGTCGACACACACCGATAAACAATCAAAATAGTACCGACCTTCTTCTGATTGCGGTTCACGTAGGTAAGGCCCTATCGCCTTTAACTTAGACATCAAGCGAAAGTGAGTTGGCCCCTGAGTCGTCTCAGACATATGAATCTCCGTTTCCATAATAAAAAGTGAATACTCAAGAATGATTATTATTTTTGATTATCATAAGCTTAATTTTTACTCAAGTACTCACTTTAACTCAATAGGAAGGTTTGTCATCTTAATAATTCATCTTCCAACCACTTTATGGCCAAATCGAGGGATTGCTCATAACCTTTTGAAATTGACTTAGCGCTGATTTTTTTCGCCTGTCCGTACTGACTAAACAGTGCAACCAACTGATTATCACTATATGGCGAGACTGGGTCTCCCTCCAAGCCTAATGCCAGAATTGGCACCTTAGTTCTGCGACTGGTTAGAAAGCCTTGAACTTTCAATGACCACGCTTTCATCTGCCCAGCCATGCTGTTGATGTCTACCGCGCTTTTGCCCAGTCGTGATGCCAATAAATCCAGGTACATTTTCGGCATCTGCTGTAACTTTTGAGGAGACGTAAAAAGATCGTGCACAGGCGCACCCATCGCAACACATGCTTTTATCTTTTCTTGTTCGATGAATGAGAGCCGAACCATGGCATTACCGCCAAAACGAAATCCGATTAACCCCACTTTATGGTGATCAACATAAGGAATCGAATAGAGCTCATTCAGCACCGCCTGATGGATACAACTGGCATCTTCAGTCAGAGGCCAATGTGAACTGTGCCCAATAGAAGGCATATCAACCGTCAGCATGGCGATATCCTTCGGTGCGAAGTGATTACGGAATAGCCGCCACATGTCAGTTTGTAGGCTATCTAAACCCGCACTAACCATTACAACTGGCAACTGCTTATCCGTTCTAGGGAGATGTAGATTCGCAATAATTTTGCGATTCTGGTATGGCACTTCGATTTGCTTAATCGTGTATTGCGTTTTCTCTGCCCCTTGCGAATACGCTTTGTTTGCCAATACCTGAGCCTGCAGCGCTAAGTTGTCGTTCTTTAAATGTGGGTAGCCCGCAATACTAAAACATAATGACGCAGTAAAAAGCTCATCCGCCGCTTCTTCCCCTTGCATATTTTCAGAACGCTTTTGGTGCTCCATGCCCAACTTTATCCACTCGAAAGTCCAGTTTCCGCTGTGGTAACCCATCACGGTATCTAACCATTCATCCTTAGTGCGCGAGTGCTTGGAAGATGCAATTCTAGATAGCACCTCTTCTATCTCTATTGGAGATACGCCTTGCCATGCCCACTGCAGACGGAGTAAGTGACGATACCAAGCACTATCTCCCTGCTCTTCTCTTTCGTCGAGGATTTTCTGGCTTGTTGGCATGTACTGAGTTAATGCGGAGGTTTCTTTGGCTTGCTTGTGTTTGACAAACAAAGTTTCAGATAGGTTTTTACTGATATCTTCCGACATATGAAGAGCCCTAACTATTTGCAATATTTACAATGATAATAAAAAAAATGCCCCTAAACAGGGGCATTTCTCAATATTCTTTGACTGCAATTATTTTTGCTTGCGATTTACTGGCTCAGCATACTGGATAGACATATCCCACGGCTGCTCAATCCAAGTGTCTTGCTCAATATCAACAACGTAGTCATCAAGAAGCTCTTTGCCTGACGGCTTAGCACATACAGCAATCATTTTTGCTTTAGGATACATTTCACGCAATTGACGCGCAGTATCACCGCTATCTACTAGGTCTTCAACGATTAGGTAACCTTCACCGTCACCTTCTGGTGCTTTAAGCACAGACATATCACGCTGATGGTCATGGTCGTAGCTTGAAATACAGATAGTATCAACGTAACGAATGCCCAGTTCGCGAGCCAGAATCGCACCAGGAACTAAACCACCACGGCTTACTGCCCAGATACCTTTCCACTGCTCCGCTGGCATTTGCTTCTCAGCCAGTTCACGACAGTAAGTCTGCATCGCATCCCAAGTGATAATGAATTTTTTACTCATTGTAATAACCTAATAATTTGAAAATATGTATCCCCAATATTCAGTGAAAAAGACGGATAAACGACATGTTCACTAAGCTCTCAAACTAAATCTGAGGCGGGGTTTAAAGCAGCGCAAACGATTATTCTACCGAAAGCTAATATTAATACCAATGGTGATATCAAATTTCTCCACATAGAGAGCGATTTCGGTGAACAAAATTAAACTAAAAAGCCAGCGAGAACACTCGTTCTCACTGGCTTGGAACAAAATAGAGTTAACCTACAAGGTATTTGACGATAAAGATGGCTGACATCACCCAAACACTTAGCGATACATCACGACCTTTACCACTAAATAGCTTGATAGCAGAATAAGCGATAAAGCCTAGCGTAATACCTTCAGCAATTGAGAAAGTCAGTGGCATAACAAGACAAGTAACCACCACTGGTGATGCTTCAGTCAGGTCACGCCAATCGATACTTACTAAGCCAGACAACATTAGGATCGCTACGTAAAATAGAGCGCCCGATGTTGCGTATGCTGGAATCATACCTGCAAGAGGTGAAAAGAATAGTGCAAGTAGGAATAGTACGCCGACAATAACAGCAGTTAAACCAGTACGGCCACCAGCAGCGACACCAGAAACACTTTCAATATAAGAAGTCGTGTTTGATGTTCCCAGTAGAGCACCGACCGAAGTTGCTGTTGAATCAGCAAGTAGGGCTTTATTCAGGCGAGGAATGTTGCCGTTTTCATCGGTCAAGCCTGCTTTCTGAGAAACACCAACTAGCGTGCCTGCAGTATCAAACAAGTCAACAAATAGGAAAGCAAACACTACTGAGATCATGCCAACTTCAAACAATCCAGAGAAATCTAGTTGTAGAAACGTAGGAGCAATACTTGGTGGTGTCGACATCACACCACCCCACTGAACATCACCGAAAAGCAGGCCTAACGCTGTCACTCCAAGAATGGCAATCATTACCGCACCTTTCACACCTCGGTGAACAAGTGAGATCGTCAGGAAGAAGCCGATTGCTGCTAATACAGATGGTAGCGACGTAATATTACCCATAGAAACCAGTGTCGCTGGGTTATCAACCACGATACCTGCGTTTTTAAGTGCAATAAACGCTAGGAACAAACCAATACCTGCCGAAATACCAGTACGTAAAGAATGAGGAATTGAGTTGATGATCCATTCACGAATCTTGAACACACTTAATAGAATGAACAAAACACCGGAAACAAATACAGCAGCCAATGCCACTTGCCATGTGTAACCCATTCCCAATACGACAGAGTAAGTGAAGAATGCGTTAAGCCCCATCCCCGGAGCCTGTGCGATTGGGTAATTTGCTACCAAGCCCATAATGAAACAGCCAATGGCAGCAGCAAGACAGGTTGCTACAAAAATAGCACCACGATCCATGCCAGTGTCAGATAGGATAGCTGGGTTTACAAAAATAATGTAAGCCATGGTCAAGAAGGTAGTAATACCTGCGATGATCTCAGTGCGGACATTTGTGCCATTTTCACTGAGTTTAAAGAGCCTTTCGAGCATGATCGAGTCCTGTTAAAGGTAAAAAGTAAACGGTTGCGTAATCGATTGGCGTGAATTATAAAGTTATCAAATAGTAAATTCCAGATAGAATCTTCACCCTAAATGGATTTTTTTGCAGGATATGAGATCCATTTACTAAGATTTCGGACTCTTTTATAAATTAAGGTTTAAGAAACAATAACTAATAAATTAAGATGTAACACGCATAAAGAGTACAAACTGAACAATGTTCTAAACTTTCACATGGAAAGGCCGTTTTTGTATGGAGGTTTTAGAGTGTATTACGTCAAGATATCGCATTAACAGACAAGCGATGAGGGAATAGACACTTGGAGGCTAATTTTTAGCCAGGCGAGAGAAATGGGTATAAAAAAACGCCACTCAAAATGAGTGGCGGCGAATCATGTCAGAACTATTACTGAAAAAAAATTCCAAATTATAGGGGTGAACAAACTGTTCAAGTCACATGCGTTGACGACTTATTTAGTAGCCAAAGCTTGTTGGGTATACAAAGCTACCGGTATATACAGATTTGCTATTCCAGAACATTGTACTTGGTAAACCTTTCATAACTATCACCTTCTCAATCAATTAATTCAGTCGTTGATTCTCAGTTCCTTGGAGGCGATTAACGGACTCATCCTTTGAGCATTTTATTCTTCTCTCTGAAGAAGATGGTTATAAATATACCACCAAGAAATTTTATTACAATAGTTTTGGTGATTTAAATCACAAAAAACAACCACCAACAGATTGAAAAACGCGATTTATGTAATTAAATTACATTTTTATAAATAAAAACAAACTTAGCGTTTAATCTTCACCCCCAAATAGTATTGAGTAGGGCCTCTTATTCATAAACTGTGACAATACAGAGACAAATCCTAGTGCCTGCGACTACTAGTCGCTCATTTCAGGTGGTATCCTTGAGCGAAACAAACCAGGTAGCACTAGCATTTTATGCTAACCACATGTGATTTTTACAAAACATATCTGGAAATATAGATAAAAAGGAGCTTTCCGTGTCTGAATTCCATTCTGAAATCAGTACCTTATCACCCACTCCACTTTGGCGTTTTTTCGATAAGATTTGTTCTATCCCTCATCCTTCTAAGCATGAGGAAGCACTGGCGCAATTCATTATCGGCTGGGCGACAGAACAAGGCTTTAATGTTCGTCGCGATCCAACGGGTAACGTATTTATCAAAAAACCAGCTACTCCCGGTATGGAAAACAAAAAAGGTGTGGTTTTACAAGCACACATAGACATGGTGCCGCAAAAGAACGAAGACACTGACCACGACTTTACTAAAGATCCAATTCAGCCATACATCGATGGCGAATGGGTAACAGCAAAAGGCACGACACTCGGTGCAGATAACGGCATTGGTATGGCATCTTGTCTTGCTGTTCTTGCTTCTAACGATATCAAGCATGGTCCGATAGAAGTACTTCTGACCATTGATGAAGAAGCTGGTATGACTGGGGCATTCGGTCTCGAGTCAGGCTGGTTAGAAGGCGACATACTGCTAAACACAGACTCTGAGCAAGAAGGTGAAGTGTACATGGGCTGCGCTGGCGGTATTGATGGCGCAATGACGTTTGATATTACCCGTGACGCTATCCCAGCAGGCTTTGTTACTCGTCAACTGACTTTGAAAGGCCTAAAAGGCGGTCATTCTGGTTGTGATATTCATACTGGTCGTGGGAATGCCAACAAGTTGCTTGGTCGCTTCTTGGCAGGTCACTCTCGTGAACTGGATATGCGTTTAGTTGAGTTTCGTGGTGGTAGCTTGCGTAATGCCATCCCTCGTGAAGCGTTCGTAACGGTTGCTCTTCCTGCAGAAAACCAAGACAAGCTGGCTACGCTGTTCAACGACTACACTGCACTACTTAAAGCTGAATTAGGTAAAGTCGAAACAGGCATTGTCACCTTCAACGAAGAAGCGTTAACAGACGCTCACGCTTTCGCACCAGCCGATCAACAACGCTTCATCGCCGCGCTTAACGCATGTCCAAACGGTGTTATACGTATGAGTGATGAAATCGAAGGTGTCGTTGAGACCTCTCTGAACGTAGGTGTGATAACTACAGAAGAGAACAAGGTAACGGTACTTTGCTTGATCCGCTCTCTGATTGACTCAGGTCGAAGCCAAGTGGTTGGTATGCTGCATTCCGTTGCGGAACTGGCTGGAGCTCAGATCGAATTCTCAGGTGCCTACCCTGGCTGGAAACCAGATGCAGATTCAGAGATCATGGCAATCTTCCGCGATATGTACGAAGGTATCTACGGTCACAAACCAAACATCATGGTTATCCATGCTGGTCTAGAGTGTGGTCTGTTTAAAGAACCTTACCCTAATATGGACATGGTATCTTTCGGTCCGACAATCAAATTCCCTCACTCTCCTGATGAGAAAGTGAAGATCGATACTGTTCAGCTATTTTGGGATCAAATGGTCGCTCTGCTGGAAGCGATTCCTGAAAAAGAGTAATGATTTACTATATGAAAACGCGATAAATACAAAAAAGGGTGCGCACGCACCCTTTTTGTCACAAGTGAATCTATCTGATTACACTCGAGTCTGCGCGTATGCTTCCAACTCATCCATTGAAGTCTTAGCCACAACTTCACCATTGATGTAATAAGTAACAAACTCGCCTTCACGTACACCCATCAGCATTGCTTTGTCACCATTACTGTACGTGATATCCATTTGAATGGTGTTCTCGTCGACTTGCTCCATTTGGCCTTGCTCAATTACGCGATTATTAGCGAGTGGGCTAATTGGTGCTGTTGTCAGAGACTCA
Organism: Vibrionaceae bacterium; assembly: GCA_018222805.1. GTDB lineage: Bacteria > Pseudomonadota > Gammaproteobacteria > Enterobacterales > Vibrionaceae > Vibrio. Next base: position 61,699 of record JAAEZQ010000008.1, on the reverse strand, counting down.
TCTAATTGATGGTTTACATCGATGTAAGTGTCCACCTTAGAATCAAAAATATGCGGTTTACCGTTTAACGGGTTTTTACCTGTCCAGAATTCCAATGAGTTAAACACGATGTAATCAGCCGCGATCGCTACCCCATAAACAGGTGCCATAAGCATGTTCAGACCACCACGAGCATAACGGTTATCTACGGCTTTTACGTTAAAGCCCATAACATAACCTGTCACTGCATTACTGCCCACACAACCTGAAAGCGCAACTGCCATAGCAGTCATTACGCCAATTTTAGCCATTGCCTTTTTCATCAAAACCTCAAGGTATATATTATTCGGTCAAAATCCGGCGTGGATATTAGCTAAATAAAAATGAGGGAAAAAGCCAAATTTTGTCTCTAAAAGTTTTATTATTACTTTTAAGACTCAAGCAGTTAGCTGGAAAATAGTTATCCATTAAGATATAAGGCTAACAATATACAACTGTTATTAATGGCGTCATATTTACAACATAAATCTCACACGAGACTTATTGGTCGCGTTAATTAAAATAATTTGTCGTATCCTTAATCAAAATAGTTAGTTTGATTATGACTGGATTGTTACATTGTTGAAACCTATTGGAAAGAGATGGTTTTATGGTCAGAAGTAAAAGAAGCAAAACCTTTGAGCTACTCGGATATCCAGTACAGCCTGGTCAGCGATTAGAGATCGAATTCGAAGCCGCGCAGCTATATACACACTCTCCTTTATCGATTCCTGTGGAAATCATCCACGGAAAACAAGAAGGTCCAGTGCTTATGGTTAACGCTGCAATCCATGGCGATGAGCTCAATGGCGTTGAGATTGTGCGCCAGATGATTAACCAGTTGGATCCACAGAAGCTGAAAGGCACGGTCATCGCCGTCCCGATCGTGAACGTTTTTGGATTTATCCACAAGTCCCGTTACTTACCAGACCGACGCGATCTAAACCGTTGTTTTCCTGGAAGCGAAAAAGGTGCACTGGCATCACGTATGGCGTATGGCTTTTTTAACAACATCGCGAAACGCTGTAACTATATTATAGATTTGCACACTGGTGCTATTCATCGTACCAACCTACCACAAATTCGCGCGAACCTTAGTAACCCAGAAACACTACGAATTGCGAAAGCCTTCTCCACCCCGGTGATAATAGACTCAGCATTACGCGATGGGTCTTTACGCAGTGAAGCCGAAAAATGTGATATTCCCGTCCTCACCTACGAAGCTGGCGAAGCATTACGCTTTGATCCACTCTCTATTAGTGCTGGTGTTCTGGGCATTAGACGTGTCATGCAGGCAATCGGCATGTTAAGAGCAAGCCGCAAAAAATTCCCAGAGCCAGTGATCGCTAAATCCACCAGTTGGGTGCGTTCACCAGGGAATGGCATTTTGCGTACTGTGGTTAATTTAGGAGACAAAGTTGAACAAGATGAAACTCTCGCCTATATCAGCTCTCCACTTGGACACGTTGAGTTAGAACTCAAAGCACCTAAAAGTGGTCTGGTCATTGGCCAACACACGCTGCCTCTCGTAAACGAAGGTGATGCGATTTTCCACCTGTCTTACTTTAAGCATGGAGACAGCGAAGTCGGTCAAGCTGTCGAAAACTATATAGAAGAGCTGAACGAGTACGATGTTGACCAAGTCACTACGGGGCAAATACCGTTCGATGCTCAGTAAAGGTTACATGGTTTATAACGACAAAGCCCAGCTAAAATAGCCGGGCTTTTATACTACTTAACACCGCCGACGGAAAACTCGCCGGAAACGAGGTCTTATTCTTCGTCAGCTTCGGCGTCGCGCGCTTTACGAGCTTCTTCTTTACGAACTTTAGCGGCAAGTTGCTCTGCTTCACGCTCTTGACGTTGTGCAGCTTTACGTTCATTGCGAACCACTTGATTTTGAACAAAACCTGCAAGCTCTTGTTCAGCCCAAGCTTGAGCTTTTTCTTCACTTTCAAAGCCAGTTTCACGTTTTGATACTACTGTCTTACGAGAAGTTACTTGGCGAGTGATCTCTGCGCTCCAGCCGTTACGTTTTTCAGTTACGCGGATAGCAAATTTTTGATTTTTTGACATTTATTTCATTTCCTAGGGATTTGAGGGATTCGGTCAACTTGATAACTTCAACTAAGCTGTTTAACACCATCCCTTGGTAAGCGCGGTATTAGAGCATAATTGGCTCGTCTTTGCGCGATTTTTTTTAACTGTAAGTGATAATTTTTGTTGGTAAAAACAAAAAGCGCAGACCTTTCGATCTGCGCTTTGCGGTTTGTATACTGTCTATATAAAAACAGAATTAACCGATGTTCTTACGTGCGTTTTGGAACATACGCATCCAAGCGCCGTTTTCACCCCAGCCTTCTGGAGACCAAGAGTTTGCAACCGTACGGAATACACGCTCTGGGTGAGGCATCATAATGGTTACACGGCCGTCAGCTGTAGTCAGACCAGTAATCGCATTTGGCGAACCATTCGGGTTGTTCGGGTATTGTTGCGTTGGGTTACCGTTATTATCAACGTAACGTAGTGCCACAGTACCTGACGCTTCAATTGCGTTTAGGTGCTCACCGTCACGTACTTCTACACGACCTTCACCGTGAGAAACCGCGATAGGCATACGAGAGCCAGCCATGCCATCGAAGAACACAGAATCTGACTTCTGTACTTCAACTAGACTAAAGCGCGCTTCAAAACGCTCAGATTCGTTACGAACAAAACGTGGCCACAAATCTGCACCCGGGATCAGTTCTTTCAGGTTTGACAGCATCTGACAACCGTTACACACACCTAGAGAGAAGGTCTCTTCACGGTTGAAGAATGCTTGGAACTGCTCACGAGCTTGTGCGTTAAACAAGATAGACTTCGCCCAACCTTCACCCGCGCCTAGTACGTCACCATAAGAGAAACCACCGCAAGCGACCAGACCTTGGTACTCATCTAGTACCGCTTGACCTGTCAGAATATCGCTCATGTGGATGTCGGTAGCTTCAAAACCAGCACGGTCAAATGCTGCTGCCATTTCAACGTGAGAGTTAACACCTTGCTCACGCAGAATCGCCATCTTAGGTTTCGCGCCCTTCGCAATGTAAGGTGCTGCGATATCTTCGTTAACATCAAAGCTTAGAGATACATTCAGACCTGGGTCAGTGTTGTCTTTCTTCGCTTCAAATTCTTGGTCTGCACATGCTGGGTTATCACGTAGCGCTTGCATTTTATGCGTAGTTTCAGCCCAGATAACACGTAGCTCTGTACGTGAGCGCTCAAGCACAACTGCATCACCAGAAGTGATAACAAAGTCGTCTGATGCTTCAACGCTGCCAATCACATGTGAACATGCTTCTAAACCGTTTGCCGCTAGCGTAGATAGAACTGAATCCAGTTCGTCGTTCTTAACCTGAACAACCGCACCGAGTTCTTCGTTAAATAGAACCGCCAGCGCATCGTCACCCAGCTCTGCGATGTTCGCTTTCACACCACAGTGGCCCGCGAAGGCCATCTCTGCAAGAGTAACAAATAGACCGCCGTCACCTTTATCGTGGTAAGCAACCAGTTTGTCATCACGAACCAGTGTTTGCATTGCATCAAAGAAGCCTTTTAGCTGCTCTGCGTTATCTACGTCTGCCGGCTTATCACCTAACTGTTTGTAAACCTGTGCTAGCGCTGTCGCACCCAGACGGTTCTTACCGTTACCCAAGTCTACAAGAACAAGTGAAGTGTCGCCTAATCCTTCCAAGGTATCAGGTGTACGAAGCTGAGGCGTTACTGTCTTACGCACGTCTTCAACACGGCCAAACGCAGTGATTACTAGCGATAGTGGAGAAGTAACTTCTTTGCTTTCGCCATTTTCTTCCCACTTGGTCTTCATCGACATTGAGTCTTTACCAACAGGGATAGTCAAACCTAGCGCCGGACATAGCTCTTCGCCCACAGCTTTCACTGCTTCGTAAAGACCTGCGTCTTCACCTGGGTGACCCGCTGGAGACATCCAGTTCGCAGAGAGTTTAATGCGCTTAATATCACCGATGTCAGTCGCCGCGATGTTAGTTAGTGACTCACCAACCGCCAGACGAGCAGACGCGCCGAAGTCTAGTAGAGCAACCGGAGTACGCTCACCCATCGACATCGCTTCACCGTGGTAGGTATCGTAACTTGCCGCCGTAACCGCACAGTTCGCGACAGGCACCTGCCAAGGACCAACCATTTGGTCACGAGCAACCAGACCCGTTACCGAGCGGTCACCGATTGTGATAAGGAACGTTTTCTCAGCAACCGTTGGTAGACGAAGTACACGATCTGCCGCTTCGTTGATTTCAATACCGTCGCGTGCAATCGCAGGGCTATCTACTTTCAAAGTCGTCGCTTCACGGTGCATCTTCGGTGTTTTACCAAGCAAGATATCCATTGGCATATCAATTGGCGTGTTATCGAAGTGAGAGTCTTCTAGAGTTAGATGACGCTCTTCTGTAGCTACACCAACCACAGCGTAAGGTGCACGCTCGCGCTTACAGATTGCATCGAACGCTTCCATGTTTTCTGGCGCTACTGCAAGAACATAACGCTCCTGAGATTCGTTACACCAGATTTCCAGAGGGCTCATGCTCAATTCATCATTTGGTACATCACGTAGCTGGAACTTACCGCCACGCTCGCCGTCGTCACAAAGCTCAGGAAGTGCGTTAGAGATACCGCCCGCACCCACATCGTGGATAAATGCGATTGGGTTCTCTTCACCTAGCTGCCAACAACGGTCGATCACTTCCTGACAACGACGCTCCATCTCTGGGTTTTCACGCTGTACTGAAGCGAAGTCCAGATCTTCTGCAGATTGACCAGACGCCATTGAAGAAGCCGCACCGCCACCAAGACCGATGTTCATTGCAGGACCACCAAGTACGATTAGGCTCGCACCTACTGGGATCTCTTTCTTCTGTACGTGCTCGTCACGGATGTTACCCATACCACCAGCAATCATGATTGGTTTGTGGTAACCACGCACTTCTTCTCCTGCGTGAGAAGTCACTTTCTCTTCGTACGTACGGAAGTAACCTAGCAGGTTTGGACGACCAAATTCGTTGTTGAATGCCGCGCCACCTAGAGGACCTTCAAGCATGATATCTAAAGCGTTTACGATACGGCCCGGCTTACCGAAGTCCGTTTCCCATGGCTGTTCAAAACCAGGAATACGCAAGTTAGACGTTGTGAAGCCAACCAGACCCGCTTTTGGCTTACCACCAATACCGGTCGCGCCCTCATCACGGATTTCACCACCTGAACCGGTTGATGCTCCCGGCCATGGAGAGATTGCCGTTGGGTGGTTGTGCGTCTCTACCTTCATCAAGATGTGTGCATCTTCATGGTGGTATGTGTATTGACGAGATTTTGGATCTGGGAAGAAACGACCGACTTTAGAACCTGTCATTACCGCCGCGTTATCTTTGTAAGCAGACAGAACGTGGTCTGGTGTCGTTTCGAATGTGTTTTTGATCATCTTAAACAGCGACTTCTCTTGGTCTACGCCATCGATAGTCCAGTCTGCATTAAAGATTTTATGACGACAGTGCTCTGAGTTCGCCTGAGCAAACATCATCAGCTCGATATCGTTTGGATTGCGACCTAACTTAGTGAAGTTCTCCACTAAGTAATCAATTTCATCTTCTGCTAATGCCAAACCAAGGGAAACGTTTGCTTCTTCAAGCGCAAGACGACCACCCGCCAAGATATCAACATGTGCCACTGGCGCAGGCTCTGCCACAGTAAATAGTGCAGAGGCGGCTTCAAGTTCAGTAAACACCATTTCCATCATACGATCGTGGATTAAGGCTTTAACTGTGTCAATTTGAGCATCAGACAGTGCCGCAGATGTTTCTACGTAATACGCCGTACCGCGCTCCAGACGTTTGACTTTGTCTAGACCACAGTTAATAGCAATATCGGTAGATTTAGAAGACCAAGGCGAAATAGTGCCAGGACGAGGCGTAACAAGAAGTAGAAGACCTTGAGGCTCGTGCTCTTCGATCGTTGGACCGTAAGTCAGCAACTTTTCAAGCTTTTCTAACTCTTGGTCATCAAGGTCAGATTTTAGATCCGCAAAGTGCATAAACTCGGCGTAAATGCCGGTTACAGGCAGATCTTGTTCACGACAAAGTTCCAATAGTTTATTAACACGGAACTCAGAAAGAGCTGGGGAGCCACGCAAAATTCTCATGTGCTTAGGTCTCTTATGCAATTGATTAAGGTGATATTGGAATAAATTCAGCCACTTAGGCACAAAAACCCGAACTTATACCGATTCCACCTCTCCTTTGCGAGCGCATTATATAGTAATTGTTTTTGTGATGTAACACCAAAAGCAACCGTTTGCGTCAATTTTTTCGTCAAATTTGAGTTATACCCAAAATGTCGATAAAACACGCAATGTCTCACTCTATCTATGCGAATCCCTTTGCCCCACTACTTCACTTTGATATAAAGGACAATAGAAATTTCTCGAGAAGTACCAATTAATGCAAACTAGCCAGTTCAACCGACTTAAGCGCAGCGTCTTACTTTTCGCTTCTGTGCTACTACTTTCTGCCTGCCAAATTGAGTCGGCCCCAAAAAGTGAATTCCAAAAAATCCAGGAACGTGGCGTCCTTCGAGTTGGCACACTTAACAACCAGCTTTCTTATTACATTAGCCCCGATGGCCCTGCCGGTTTGGATTATGAGCTTGCACGTAAGTTCGCTGAAGAACTCGGTGTAAAGCTTGAGATAAAACCAGCCTTTAGACAGGCCGATCTTTTTCCGGCACTCAAAAAAGGCGATATTGATATTATTGCCACGGGTTTGAACCAGACATCTCAAGCGGTAAAGCGTTTTCGACCAGGACCTGCTTACTACTATGTCAGCCAACAAGTCGTTTATAAAAAAGGGCAGCTTCGCCCTCGTAGTATTGAACGGTTGATAAAGTATCAAGCAACTCAGGTCGAGGACTCTCAAGATAGCAACGCAGCAGCAAATACACTTCAAATCGTCGAACAATCACAATATGTTCCGACACTAACGGCATTAAAAAAACAATACCCGGAGTTACAGTTTGAAATCGTCGGCAATGCTGATACACGAGATTTACTGAAAAACGTTTCCACAGGAGAACTTCGCTTTACCGTAACAGACTCCGTTGAACTTTCACTGGCCCAGCGCCTTTATCCAGATTTAGCTTTAGCGTTTGAGTTAACGGAAGACCAACCAGTATCTTGGTTTACGCGTCGCTCAGAAGATGAAAGCTTATACGCAATGCTGATAGAGTTCTTTGGCAACATCAAACAATCAGGTGAGTTGGCCTCCTTGGAAGAAAAGTACATCGGCCATATCGAAGCATTTGATTATGTTGATACTCGCGCTTTCATTCGTGCACTGGATGACAAGCTCCCTAAATGGTCGCCCCTATTCCAGAAATACAGTGAAGAGTTTGATTGGCGCTTAATTGCAGCGTTGGCTTATCAAGAATCTCATTGGAAACCAAAAGCGAAGTCTCCAACCGGAGTGCGCGGTATGATGATGCTCACCTTACCAACAGCGAAAAGCGTTGGCGTGATAAACCGTCTCGATCCTGAGCAGTCTATCCGTGGAGGTGTGGAATACCTACGTCGTATTGTCGCTCGCGTACCAGAAACGATTAATGATCACGAAAAAATTTGGTTCGCACTTGCTTCCTATAACATTGGCTACGGTCATATGATGGACGCTCGACGCTTGACGAAGGCTCAGGGGGGGGACCCAAATGCGTGGGCAGATGTAAAAGACAGACTACCTTTACTGCGTCAGAAACGGTTCTACAGCCAAACGCGTTACGGTTACGCCCGAGGAGATGAGGCGCGTAATTACGTTGAAAATATTCGTCGCTACTATCAGTCAATTATCGGCCACGTAAGCCAGAAACCAGCGACAGATGAAAGCACGGAGGACCTGCAAGTCATCCCACCACTCAACCCTGATACCCTGATTTATGGAGCAGTGGAAAATATCGCAGATGAAGTGTCCGACGCAATAGAGAGCGAGCCTGAAGAAATATCAGAGTCCTCTGAGGTTGAAAAGCCTTAGGGTTCAAGTGCCTCTAACACAAATGAGGAAGATGACACCGCTCCAGAAGTCATCTCTGAATAATACTCATACAGCGAATAAAAAGTGACGAGTGAATAGCTCGTCATTTTTTGTTGAGTCTTTAAACAAACTTATCTAGAATCGACCTTTCCGAGTTAGGTCACCATAAATAAGTAAGTGCCAACAGACTTAATGACCGGCATTGTAACCCATTAATATTTATACCTTAATGAGATATTTTGGGAACAATATACTCGGCTGGTTACCCTCTCCCGATTAAACATGACACTTATCATTAGAATGCCATCTAATGGTTGTTCACTAATCTGAGATCGGGATATGAATGTCGTAACGATTGAAGACTACATCGATGACACTCAACCTATTATCAGTGTTGCAATTTTCTATGCCCAACCAGAAATCATTCCCAATCGCAAGCTTCGAACTGTGCTGATGGGGTTGATAACGTTACGCGTGAAAATAGTGGACTGACGGGCTTGATAACGTCGATTTTTGGTTAGTTAGACACAATTAATGCCTAATTGAGGGTGTTCGTAGTCTTGTCTGCTAGAGGTTTCGAATATGAGAAGACGTAAGGCTCAGTCAAAGCGCTTACATAATACAGTGGCGGCAATCCGTCGCAAGCGCAAGCTGACGAGTATGAAAAAGAAAATCAGTGCACGCCATCGTGTTTTCGTTCACTTAGTGAACCACTGAGGAAGAGAAGCAAACATCTACCCACAAAGTAGATGTTTGCTGTACCTCTCTTCCTTAATTCCCATTCTTTACCTGATCACTCTGTAACGCTTTTTCAGCCTGTTTCTTTGCTTTAATCTCTTTACGGCGGCGTTTAAAAAAAGCTTGTAACTGGCCTCGGCACTCTTGTTCTAACAGTCCTTTTTCGACCGTTGCATAGTGGTATGCAGCCTGACTTTCAAACAGGTTTAACACTGTCCCTGCCGCCCCCGCTTTAAGATCCGGAGCACCAAAGACCACTCGTTTCACGCGACTGTGTAACAGTGCACCAGCACACATCGGGCATGGCTCTAACGTCACGTAAAGTGTGGTATCTAATAAACGATAATTCTCTAAGACTTGTCCAGCTTTACGCAATGTCTGAATCTCGGCATGTGCAGTTGCGTCATGAGTGCAGATAGAACGGTTCCAACCCTCTGCGATGATCTCTCCATCTCTGACTAAAACCGCGCCAACAGGTACCTCTCCTTCAGCTTCTGCCAGCTCTGCCAGTTCGATAGCTCGGCGCATAAAATGTTCATCTTGAGGCGTGAATTGAAGGTCTGACAAAGGGACTCCTGATCGATAAATTAGCTGAGACGCGCCAATATTACCACTAACTCGCTGAACGCTACAGCAACGCTAGTGATCCCCTATCCTATAAAGAACAAAAAAGCGCAGACCTTATGTCTGCGCTTTCTAATTTATGCTTTATACCAATTACATGGTGTAAGTATATGGCGCTTGGATACCTAGCGGGATACCAATCATCCAGTAGGCTATTAGGAAGATAGACCAACCGATCAGCATCGCGATCGAGAATGGCATCATCAGTGAGGCAAGCGTACCAATACCTGTCGATTTCACGTAACGCTGGCAGTACACCACTACTAGAGGGAAGAATACCATCAGAGGTGAAATGATGTTTGATACAGAGTCACCAACACGGTATGCCGCCTGAGACAACTCTGGAGAGATGCCAACTGCCATTAGCATTGGCACCAGAATTGGACCGATTAGCGCCCATTTCGCAGATGCAGAACCAATAAGCAGGTTTACAGAAGCCGTTAACAGAATCATACCAATGATTGTTGCTTCGCCCGGTAGATTCATTGCTTTCAAGCCTTCAGCACCGTATAGCGCCAGCATAGTACCAATGTTTGACTGAGCAAATGCAGATAAGAACTGAGCACAGAAGAAAGACATAACGATGTAAGCACCCATTGTGGACATGGTGTCCGCCATCGCTTTAATGATGTCGTTGCTGGATTTGAATGTGCCAGACACTTTACCGTACACATAGCCAGGGATGATGAATAGGATAAAGATCAATGGAACGATCGACTTCATGATCGGTGCTGAAAATGCAGTGATCTCGCCTTCTGGTGAGCGCAATGCTGAGCTTTCAGGAATCAATGCCACAACAAGAACAGCAATACCAGCCAGCATCGACCAGCCCGCGTAGCGGAATGCTTTTGATTCAGTTTCAGAGAATGAACCTAGATCCGGAGCCGCTTCTGCATCTTCATCTACAGGTGTTCTCGCCAAACGTGGCTCAATGATTTTCTCAGTAACGTACCAACCGATAGCCACAATGATTACTGAAGAGATACCCGTAAAGAAGATGTTCGCAAGTGGGTTAACAACGTATTCTGGATCGAGAACTTGTGCTGCCGTTTGTGTGAAACCAGCCAGTAGTGGGTCGATACCAGAAGGAATGAAGTTAGCTGAGAAACCACCTGATACGCCCGCGAACGCTGCCGCAATACCCGCTAAAGGATGACGGCCCGCGGCATGGAAAATAATCCCCCCCAGAGGGATAACCAGTACATAGCCAGCATCTGCCGCAGTATGCGATACAATCGCTACCAGAATAAGCATTGGTGTAAGAAGCTTCGCAGGCGTAAAGCTCAGCATCTTCTTCAGACCCGTGGTGATAAAACCAGAGGAATCCGCAACCCCCACACCTAACATAGCGACTAATACGATACCTAGTGGCGCAAAACCGGTGAATGTTGTCACCATGTTTGCTAGGAAGCTAGCCAGCGCTTCACCTGTCAGCAAATTAGTAATTGTTAACGCTTCGCCAGTTCGAGGGTTTACAAGATCGAAAGAGACATTCGACAAAAGTGCGGACGCAGCCCAGGTGATAATTAATGCCCAGAAGAACAGAATCGCAGGATCAGGGATTTTATTACCGGCACGCTCAATAAAGTTTAAAAAGCGATCCATCCCACTCGGCTTAGAAGATGGTGCCTTATTAATTGCTTGGTTACTCATGGTAACTCCATAATGTGATGTTGTTGACCTAGACTTTTATGAATTATTATTCCAGTCGTCTTTCAGTCAAACATTCTATTAAAATCACACCATTAAAGCACAGCACTCCAGAAATTTTTTCATATTTGGAGATATATTTTGCAAAAATGCCATTACGTCACAACAGCACGTAAACAATACCTTTCACGTCTAAAAACAATCTCGATACAAATGTGCAATGTATAGAATAAAGCACTGCCGTACCTCACGACTCCACCTAAACACTGTTTGTATCTGTTAGTTATCAAATTCGCTGTATTTCGATAGCATGGTTTGTAGCCGAACTTTTTGAGTTTGCCCAAACCTATCCTCCCAATAAGCGTCAATCACCACAGTTTTAACCGCACCAGATAAGGTTGTACTCGGTACTGACCAACTCAATGAATACAGTGGATGGGTGGTGTCATTACCATCAACAATGCTGGTATTAAAATCGGCAACCGCAATGCTAGAGACCAAAGCAGAAGCTCCACGAGTCCGAAACAACTCCAGCTTCTTCTCCGCTAGGTGCAGTGCTTGGATGCTATGTGCAGCATAGTCGGCACGCTGCTCAACGTAAGTTTGCAGTTTTATCAATCCCAGAGCACCAATACCTATCAAAACAAAGGCAATCAGAACCTCAATTAGGCTAAAGCCTTGTTGTTTGGATACACCCATAGTGTGCTTTGGTTTTACGAGATTATTTCGCATACCAACTCCCCTTTCTCCAGCGAGGCACGACATTGGCATTGCGCGAGTTATCAATGATATCTTTGTTGTATCTAAAGTCTAAGGAGTCAAAAAAAACGGCTGCTTGACCATCAGAATCAAAATACTGTCCGCCAGAGACTAAGAAAGCACCATGTTGGTAATACGAAGCAATAGTGCGGTAACTATCCTCGACAACTGACGGTACGTGGTTCAAATGTGCATTTGCCGCGAGCCCAGACCAGTCTCCAACTGATGGAGTGTAAGCATAGTTAAAGTGGAATAATACGCCTTTAAATTTCTTGGTTGTTGCGCCCGTTGCCGGGGTCCCCATCACCGAGAACAAACCATCGTGAACCATAACGGTCACGCCATTCGTCCCCTGAGTCGCATTCACCAAGCCGTTGTATTCTGTTTGGGTAATCTCACAACTGCCTTCTACCCAGAGGTGATGATTTCCACTCAGTATCTGAGTTTTCAGTTGGGTTCCACAGCTAGGTAGGAGTGCACCAGAACCGCCCGCATCCAGAATGGTAAATGTCCCGTTATCTCGCACTTTGTCGTGGTCCGCTTCTTCGACACCAAAAAATGACTCAAACGGTTTCAGATGCGTATTCTGCGCAAAGTCTTTTCCTGCTCCTACGCCACCTGTGACAGATGACAAATAGTTATTGCTTGCAGTGTTGGCACAGTCAAGACTGCTCGGGTTAGAGAAGCCAGCAAAAGGCGAATCACCGTGAATAACGCCTTTGTTGTCGACCACTGATGAGTAGAATCGGTTTTTATAAGTTAACGCTATACACTCCCAGCCGTCGGTGCCCAAAGCGCCAGGGTCTGGGGTAGAGAACGTGGCACTGGAGTGAAAATAAACATCAGCACTGGATTGCATCGCCCCATACCCCAAGTCGCCCCCCATTTGGATCTCTTTTTTAAGTGATGCAAAACCAACGTCAGCCTTGACCATATATCCCGCTGGCGTCGCCTCAAATGAAGGAACGATTGCTAATCCCGAATCACAGTCTGTCACTGTTGCGGGAATCGATTTGATTGGTTTAAATTGCGCCCAACCACATTCCAATGCACCTTCCGCCAGCCAGTGTTGCTGTCTACTTGTGACTTCATTTTGCGCTCGTTTAATTTGATAAAAGACATTGCGGTAAGAAGTTAAAACGATCACTAGCGAGGCAGCGAGCAATAAACAGGTCACCAATAGCGCAGCCACGCCGGCTTGATACTTTCTCATTGCCAGTTCCTGTGTTTGATTTCAACGCTCATCGTTCGGTTGACTGAAGCGTTATTCGTTAGCTGAGCGGTCATTGATACCGTCGTCACCCCACTACTCACCTTGCCTCCTACTACAGAGTGGGTTACAGCTGAAAACGCGGTAACGTCGATTTGCTTAGGGTCAAAAACAGAAAAACATACCCCTTTGTGACCTGAGTCCGCGGCTGAAGCTACTAACATCGGCGAAGACTGAGTTTTTTCACATAGCTTCAGTGAGCTGGCGCTGCCTGAAGCTGAGTCGTGCCGATAGACGACACTGCGCAAGCTTGCTACACCCGAAGACGCAATACGGTAAATGTAACCCAGCATATCCGGTGAGTTTTGTACGTGAATGGTGTCAGTTGCGCCTGATAGCTTTAATGATCCCATATCGACACCATCATATCCCGCTCTTTGGGCGTCCTCTTTTATCTGTTGTAGCGTGCCCGACATGTTCTGCAGCAATAACAACTCCTGACCACGTTTGCTTGCCGTACGTTGTGACGAAATAAATAGCGATCCGATGATGCCAATCGCAATCACGCCGATCACGGAGGCGATCATAAATTCAATTAACGATGCGCCTTTCTGCTTTTTAGCAAGCTGGGTAACCATAGCGGCTTCCCCCTTTTCCACAGACTAAAATACGACTCGCACCATACGATGATTTAAGAACCAGTTGTTCGCTGCTATCGTCTACCGGATGAAACGAAATGGAACCTCCGGTGATCTTCCCACGTACGCCATCAAACTTTATTTGGTCTGAAGCATAGTTAGGCGAAATGCTGATGTTGAAGAATGGAGCACCGGAAAAGACTTTAAATGTGGTCCCCACTCCTGGGGCATCCGCATTAGTCAAAACAATCCGCCACGAGCCGGTGGAATCTGGGTTAGTCGGCATATCAATATGCGCCCACAAATCTTGATTGCGAAACACCGCTTCTGATTTAGCTTGGTGGAGAAATGTCTGCAATGAGCTCCCTAACTGGGTCATTTTTGTTTGCCCCGATAAAGATGAAAAGCTCGGGACAGCAAACGCCATCATCGCTGTGAGAACGACGATAGTGATGAGTAATTCCAATAGCGTAAACCCGCGAGGCATTTCCCAAATTCCTATGCAAACAACTAATCAGCTGTAATTCATCTTGCACAGATGCTATCACCTGCGAAAAATAGGCGGAAAAGTGAAAAGGGAACTACTCGTGATGATTCGAATATATCGTTGCAACAACTACAAAATAGGATTAAGAGGGATGACATTGATCGAATTACTGATAGCGGTCGTGATTGTCGGAATCATTGCGGCGATTGCATACCCTTCATACACAAACCATGTCATCAAGTCGCACCGGACCGTGGCACTAAGTGATATCAGCCGTATCCAGCTAGCCTTGGAAACCTCTTATGATGGCGGGTATGACTGGAGCTCTATTATTGTGGATGGCAATTGCGCTATATGTGACTCAGATAGTGATCGATTTACTTTTTCAATAGTGAGTTCCGCTGCCGTAGCTTATACCATCTCAGCAACAGCTAAACCCGATCTTGGCCAAGATGGCGATAGTTGTCTCCCTTCAGGAGTTAATGCAATAAAACTGACTGCAGCAAACATTGAATCGCCAAGCGCATGTTGGAACTAATCTTCTTCCAAAAACAAAAAGGCCCGCATCTCCGCAGGCCTTTGTCATTTAGTTCTGATTATTGGTGGCTTTAGCTCGTCAGGTCATCAAAGAACTTCTTCACACCATTGAAGAAACCTTCTGACTTAGGCTTGTGTTTTGTAGCCGCTTCGCCACCACAAGACTCTTCAAACTCTTTCAACAACTCTTTCTGGCGTGAGCTTAGGTTCACCGGTGTTTCAACAACTAACTTAACGATGAGATCACCGATACCGCCACCGCGAACACCTTTCACACCTTTACCACGCATACGGAACATACGGCCAGTTTGCGTTTCTGTTGGTACTTTCAAGCTGACACGGCCATCTAACGTCGGTACTTCTACTTCACCACCCAGTGCGGCCATCGCGAAGCTTACAGGCACTTCACAGTAGAGGTTATTACCGTCACGCTCAAAGATATGGTGGTCTTTTACGTGGACTTGAACGTATAAATCACCTGCTGGCGCGCCCATTTCTCCCGCTTCACCTTCGCCAGAAAGACGAATGCGATCGCCAGTATCAACACCAGCAGGGATCTTGACGTTAAGTGTTTTGGTTTTTTGCTTGCGACCTTGTCCATGACACTCATTACAAGGGTCTTTGATGATCTTACCTTTACCATGGCAAGTCGGACAGGTTTGTTGAACAGCGAAGAAACCTTGGCGCATTTGTACTTGGCCATGACCATGACAGGTGCCACAGGTTTCAGCAGAAGTGCCTTTTTTCGCACCACTACCGTCACAAGTATCACAATGAACCAGTGTTGGAACTTCGATTTCTTTTGTTACACCACGAACAGCCTCTTCTAGCGTCAGTTCCATGTTGTAACGAAGGTCGGCACCACGTTGTGCACGATGAGCACCGCCACCACCTCGGCGACCGCCACCAAAAATATCACCGAATACGTCACCAAAGATGTCGCCGAAATCAGCACCGCCGCCGCCAAAACCGCCGCCACCGAAACCACCGCCGCCTTGTTCAAAAGCAGCATGGCCGTACTGATCGTACGCCGCTTTCTTCTGAGGGTCAGTTAGAACTTCGTACGCTTCTTTTACTTCTTTAAACTTATCAGCAGCAGAATCATCACCCTGGTTACGGTCTGGGTGGAATTTCATTGCAAGACGCTTATACGCCTTTTTGATATCACGTTCTGATGCATCACGGCTTACGCCTAATACTTCGTAAAAATCACGTTTTGACATGTTCTTCGTCACCAATGTAGTACTGCAAACGGCCACTGCCGCTTGGTGTTAATATCGTTTTAGATAAAAGCTTTCTTTGAAAAGCGCTTAGCTAGAAAGACTGGGCTATTTACAAACATGCGGGCGTCAGAGTCACCTCAAACGCCCGCAAAGATTCCAATAAAAGTGTTTCCAACAGGGTAATTTTCTAACAAAACATCAAATTACCCTAATGTTGAATTACTTCTTATCGTCTTTAACTTCTTCGAACTCTGCGTCTACAACATCGTCATCTGCAGACTTTTGAGCACCTGCTTCAGCACCTTGTTGTGCTTGAGCTTGTTGCTGAGCGATTTCCATCAGTTTTTGAGCCGCTGTCATTAGCGCCTGAACTTTAGCGTCGATTGCTTCTTTATCTTCGCCTTTACGCGCGTCTTCTAGCTCAGAGATTGCAGCTTCAATCTTCTCTTTCTCTTCAGCTGGAAGTGCTTCACCTGCTTCTTCCACTTGCTTACGAGTGCCGTGAATCATTTGGTCTGCTTGGTTACGTGCAGTCGCTAGCTCTTCGAACTTCTTGTCCGCTTCTTTGTTAGCTTCTGCTTCTTGTACCATTTTCTCGATGTCTTCATCGCTCAGACCGCCAGAAGCCTGGATAGTGATCTTCTGCTCTTTACCAGTCTGCTTGTCTTTCGCTGATACGTGTAGGATACCGTCCGCATCAAGGTCGAAAGTTACTTCGATTTGTGGCATGCCACGTGGTGCAGGCTGGATGCCTTCTAGGTTGAATTGACCTAGAGACTTGTTGTACATCGCTTGCTTACGCTCACCTTGTAGAACGTGGATAGTTACCGCGCTCTGGTTGTCTTCTGCTGTAGAGAAAACTTGGTTCGCTTTAGTTGGAATAGTTGTGTTCTTCTCAACTAGCTTAGTCATTACGCCACCCATTGTCTCGATACCTAGAGACAGTGGAGTTACGTCTAGAAGCAGTACGTCTTTAACGTCACCAGCAAGTACACCACCTTGAACTGCAGCACCCATTGCTACTGCTTCGTCTGGGTTTACGTCACGGCGCGCTTCTTTACCAAAGAACTCAGCTACTTTCGCTTGAACCATAGGCATACGAGTCTGACCACCAACTAGGATTACGTCAGTGATGTCGTTTACTGATAGGTCAGCGTCAGCTAGAGCAACTTTTAGTGGCTCAAGAGAACGTTGTACTAGGTCTTCAACTAGAGATTCTAGTTTCGCACGAGTCACTTTTACGTTCATGTGCTTAGGACCAGTTGCATCAGCCGTTACGTAAGGTAGGTTTACGTCAGTTTGAGAAGTAGAAGAAAGCTCGATTTTCGCTTTTTCTGCTGCTTCTTTAACACGCTGCATTGCTAGTGGATCGTTCTTAAGGTTGATGCCTTGCTCTTTGTTGAACTCGTCAACTAAGTAGTTGATCAGACGGTTATCAAAGTCTTCACCACCTAGGTGAGTGTCACCGTTAGTTGCTAGAACTTCGAACGTTTTTTCGCCTTCAACTTCATCGATTTCGATGATTGAGATATCGAATGTACCACCACCAAGGTCGTATACAGCGATAGTGCGGTCACCGCCTTTCTTGTCTAGGCCGTAAGCTAGCGCTGCTGCTGTTGGTTCGTTGATGATACGTTTAACTTCTAGACCTGCGATACGGCCAGCATCTTTAGTTGCTTGACGCTGAGCATCGTTGAAGTAAGCAGGTACTGTGATAACTGCGCCAGTTACTTCCTCACCTAGGAAGTCTTCAGCAGTTTTCTTCATTTTCTTAAGAACTTCAGCAGAAACCTGAGGAGCAGCCATTTTTTGGCCTTTCGCTTCTACCCATGCATCACCGTTGTCAGCCTTAACGATTTTGTAAGGCATGATTTCGATGTCACGCTGAACTTCTTCGTCTTCGAAACGACGACCGATTAGACGCTTAATTGCAAATAGCGTGTTTTCTGGGTTTGTTACTGCTTGACGTTTAGCAGGTTGACCTACTAGCGTCTCACCATCTGTGTATGCAATTACCGATGCTGTTGTACGCTCACCTTCCGCATTTTCGATTACGCGTGGTTTGTCACCGTCTAGTACAGCAACACATGAGTTAGTAGTACCTAAGTCAATACCAATGATTTTACCCATCTGGCTATCTCCGAATAAATTCTATTTTCGTTTGGTTATAACCCCAATGTGGGGGGAGGAGAATCGGGTTTCAACCCTTGCTCACAAACAAAAATAATCAATGTTTGCTTCTCTATGCCACATAGATAAGGGCGGCAAAATGCTTTTCAAGGGCAGAATTGAAAAAAAGCGTTTTTTTTCTAATTTAATCGCTTTCTTTCTGATTAGTTGGGATTAGGTCACATCGTTGTCGTTCAATAAAGCACCACCAACCTGTAAAAATAGATGCTCTAGGCTATGACAACAAGAAAGCGAGCCGTGAGAGCTCGCTTTCTTGTTTATTAGGTAAAGTTATTAGGATTAAGTAAAGTTATTAAGCGTTTGCCTGAACAGGCTCGGAATCAACACTCTCTTCTTTGCCAATCTCTCCTTCTGTTTTTGCAACGATAGTATTCACTGCCGTGTCACCTACTACGTTAGACGAGGTACAGAACATGTCATTAATACGGTCAACCGCAGCAATAATTGCTAAACCTTCTGGTGGCAAACCTAGTTGGTGAAGCAGAACCCCAACCATGACAACGCCACCGCCCGGAACACCACCCGCACCAATCGATAACAGAAGAATGGTCAAGCCTAGGGTGAAAATGTCTGAAGTATTAATTGGCTGGCCAAAAGCGTTCGCGACAAACAACGTAGCCAAAGCGATATAAATAGATACACCAGACATGTTCATTGTTGCACCAAGTGGCACACCAAAACCAGCGACTGATTTAGACACCTGCAGCTTATCTGTCAGGGTACGCATCGTTACAGGTATGGTCGCGTTTGAGCTAGCCGTAGATAAAGAGAATAGGATCTGCTCGCGAGTTGCTCGAAGAAACGCTTTAGGAGACGTACCGGTTGCGATACCTACTGCCATTGGATAGAAGAAGAAGATCCAGAACACCAGCATTGACACGACCAAAGCCACATAACCAGCTACAGACATCAGCGTGTTTGCATCCAGTGTTGCGCCCAATTGAATCATCAGGGCAAAAACCCCATAAGGTGCAAGGCTCATCACCAATCCAACAAGTTTCATCATGATCTCATTTGCCATCTTAAAGGTACGGATAGCAGGGCCGCCACGAGAATCCAAAGCTTGAATTGCCAAGCCAGTTAGAATCGCCATAAAAATGATTTGTAGCATGTCACCATTAGCAAACGCTTGAACCGGGTTGCTAGGAACAATATTAACTACTAGTGAAAAGATGTCTGGCGTTTCAGTTGTTGACAGTTTAACGGTTTCAGAAACGGTACCGGCTAGATTAGCGCCTGCTCCTGGTTGGAAAATAAGGCCGACCGTCAGTGCTGCTGCAATTGCAATAATCGTGTTAATGATATAAAGCGCAAAGGTTTTACCACCAAGGCGTCCGAAAGCGCTGATGTCTTTAAGGTCGACAATGCCACATACGATTGAAACATAAACCAAAGGAACGACGAGCAGTTTAATCAACGAGACAAACATGCCGCCAACGCCTTCCGCCGTTCCAAGCAAATAAGTATCAAAAATCGCAACACCGTTAAATAAGTATTGGATTGCAGTTCCCAAAATAAGGCCGGCAAACAAGCCTACAAAAATCTTACTAGAAAGCGATTTATCCATTATAAATCTCCGATATGTTGTGTTTACTATTAACCTTTTTATAGTTATATATGCTTACTTTTAAAGCATTCGTCGCAAATCATACACAGGAAAGTTACAAAATAAAGCGAAAGTTTACAATTCTGTTAACACACAATCTCAGCAAAAATCACTAGGCTATCAATCGTTATCCAGCACAAATGTTGGCAAAGTAAGTAATTACAGGAAGTTATGAAGCTTAACATCAAAATACGGAAACGAATTTGAACAAATTTTTACTATAAGAAAATTAATCCCCAATAAGAAAATATTTGAAGAAGATCAAATTTCGTTTTTAACGCCGGAGAGCGATAAATGCGTTTTGATGAATAAAAAAATGCCCGTCACCAAAGTGACGGGCATTTGCAAATTATTTTCAGCGGCAGTGAAGCTTACTTAGCAACCATAACCATTGCTGGACGAACAACGCGACCGTTTAGTTCGTAGCCTTTTTGCATAACGAACATAACTGTGTTGGATTCGTGATCCGGGCTTTCTTGGATAGACATTGCCTGATGCAACTCAGGATTGAATACCTCACCCTCTGGATTGATTTCCTTCAGGCCAAATTTAGCAACCACATCGACGAAAGTTTTATGAGTCAGTTCCACACCTTCAAGGATCGGCTTAATGACTTCATTTTCCGTATCAGCAGCCTGAATTGCGCGTTCTAAGTTGTCAATTACAGGAAGCAGTTCTTCTGCAAACTTGCTCAGAGCGTATTTACGAGCTTTATCAATCTCTTGCTCTGTACGACGGCGCATATTCTCTACGTCAGCTTTTGCTCGCAGAACCGCGTCTTGTTGATCTTTCACTTTTGTCTCGCTAGACAGTAGTGCAGCTTCTAGTTGAGCAATTTTGGCGTCTTTCTCATCACCAATTTCTTCAAGCTCCGCTTCAGCTTCTTGCGCTGCTGCTTCGACTTTCTCAGCCTCTTCGATGATTTGATCAAGCTCTTCTTCTGTAACTTTATTTTCTTCGTTGCTCATGATATCTCCAGAATTCAACGTAATGCTCTTAAAGCCATGCGCTTTTTGTGGGCTTTAAACACATAAAAATTCGCATATTTAGGTAACTTGCCATTATTATGGGGATGAAGATTCCTGATTCAAGCCTCTTTAATGCGGAAATGCTATGAAAAATCCATGTAACGTGATCGCGATTATCGGTAAACCAAGAGATCAACAAGCTATTCAAACTCATAGGGAGTTGTACCAATGGCTGACAACAGAAGGTTACCAAGTATTTATTGACGATCGTCTTACTGCAATTTTAGACGAGATCCCGCCAAACCAGTTTGCGAGCTTAGTCGAGCTAGGACAAAATGCTGATCTGGCGATAGTGGTCGGTGGTGACGGTAACATGCTCGGGGCCGCACGCATTTTATCGCGTTTTGACGTTCCCGTAATTGGTGTTAATAGAGGTAACTTAGGCTTTCTGACAGATTTAAACCCAGACGACTTCCAAGCTGCTCTTAAAACTGTACTTAACGGTGAGTATATTGAAGAAGAGCGTTTCCTGCTCGAAGCTGAAGTGCATCGCCATGGTCAAATTAAAAGTCACAATGCTGCTTTGAACGAAGCGGTTCTCCACCCTGGTCAAATCGCACATATGATTGAATTTGAAGTTTATATCGATGAAAGCTTCGCTTTTTCATTACGTGCAGATGGTCTGATCGTATCGACACCGACAGGTTCAACCGCCTATTCGCTCTCTGGTGGTGGCCCGATCCTCTCACCAAGCTTAAATGCTATCTCTCTGGTGCCGATGTTCCCGCATACTCTTTCGAGTCGGCCATTGGTTGTGGATGGTAACCGTCGTATAAAATTACTCGTTTCTCCAGAAAATCGCGGCACACAAGAAGTCAGTTGTGATGGTCAAGTATCTCTGCCTGTCTCACCGGGCGACGAGATCCACATCTACCAGAGCCCGAATGTCCTCAAACTTATCCATCCAAAGGACTACAGCTACTACCACGTTCTACGAAACAAATTAGGTTGGTCGAGTAAGCTCTTTTAACCCGGGTTTTCTAGCTACACGCGCAGGTAATCCACATGCCTGCGCTTCAACTTCTGTAGTTAGATAGCATTAAAACCTACCAATTATCATCACCTAACTTCCTCATACCTTTCATTCAAAACACCGTAACTCTTTCAATTTAAATAAATCATTGTCTCCTATCGACTCATTTTTTCTCATCCATCACAAAAATCCATTTCGCCAACAAAAATTTTCACCCTCACCTTTACTGTATGCACAAACAGTATATACTGTTCTCTTATACAGTATTGTTCAGTTATACAGGTAAATAAAATGCTGGCCCATCTAAGTGTTAATAACTTTGCGATTGTTAAATCTTTGCAACTCGAGCTGTCTAAAGGCATGACCACCATTACAGGTGAGACAGGTGCGGGTAAATCTATTGCTATTGATGCTCTCGGTCTCTGCTTAGGTGGACGAGCAGATGCAGGTATGGTGCGACAAGGCGAAGAAAAAACCGAAGTGAGTGCGGCTTTTTTACTGGATAACAACTTACATGCAACGCGTTGGCTAGAAGACAATGATCTGCTTGATGGCAGTGAGTGTATTTTACGTCGTATCATTACTAAAGAAGGCCGTTCAAGAGCCTTCATCAATGGCAGTCCTGTACCACTTTCACAACTAAAATCTCTCGGGCAACTTCTGATTAATATTCATGGTCAGCACGCTCATCATCAGTTGATGAAAAGTGACCATCAAATGGCAATGCTGGATCAATATGCGGGCCACCTTAATCTGCTAAAAAGTGCTCGAAGTACTTACCAACACTGGCGTCAGGCAGACAACAACCTCAAGAAAATAAAAGAAAATAGCCAACAAAATCAGGCACAAAAGCAGTTGCTGGAATACCAAATCAAAGAACTGAATGAGTTATCGCTAGGTGAAGAAGAATTTGCAGAACTCGAACAAGAGCACAAACGACTGTCCAATAGCGGAGAACTCGCCGCTACCTGTCAGCAAGCCATCGAACTTATTTACGAAGGTGAAGAAGTCAATGCGCTTGGTATTTTGCAATCGGCCAATAACTCCCTAATTCAATTAGCTGAGTTAGATGAAAAATTAGCAGAGCTACCAAACATGCTGGCAGAAGCCATGATTCAACTGGAAGAAACAAAAAACGAACTTCGCAGCTACCTTGACGGCATTGACGTCGATCCGGGCCGCATGGCTTATGTGGAAGAACGTTTCTCCAAAGTCATGTCTATGGCGCGCAAGCATCACGTTATGCCAGAAGAACTTTACCAGCATCATCAAGACCTTCTGGCTCAAATAGAAGCCTTAGATTGTTCTGATGAAAGACTGGATGAACTAGCACAGGAAGTTGAGCAAAAGTATCAAAGCTTCTTAACCGCAGCGGAAAAATTACATAAATCACGCAGTCGTTACGCTAAAGAACTGAATAAACTGATAAGCCAAAGCATGCACGAATTAAGCATGGAAAAAGCCGTATTCAGTATCGAAGTCAATAACGACAATACTCACCCTTCTCCATTAGGGCTGGATAGCGTTTGCTTCCTGGTTTCAACAAACCCGGGCCAGCCATTACAGCCTATTGCGAAAGTCGCGTCTGGTGGTGAACTATCACGTATATCGTTAGCGATTCAGGTTATCACCGCTCAAAAGGTCGATACCCCAAGCCTCATCTTCGATGAAGTCGATGTAGGTATCAGTGGCCCAACCGCAGCCGTAGTAGGTAAAATGCTACGTAAGTTAGGAGAATCGACTCAGGTACTGTGTGTCACTCACCTTCCTCAAGTAGCGGGTTGTGGACACCAACAAATGTTTGTAGCGAAGCAAACCAAAAAAGGGCAAACAGAAACCCAGATGCACTCTCTGGATGAACAACAACGCGTGGCAGAATTAGCCAGACTGCTAGGTGGTAGCCAAATCACCGACTCGACCCTTGCAAACGCTAAAGAGCTACTTATCGCCGCTTAAAAAATTTAAATAAGAGCCATAGGGAAAAACACCTAGGGCTCTTTGCTTGCCACTCGCTTTAAACTTCATTTTGTTCTTCCATTCAAATTATCTGTCAGATTTAACGCAAATGAAGATCTGCCAATAAATGCAACTCAACTCAAAATTCGTTGTCAGATTCCCTACCATACGACGCATAGCTTTTTACATCTGCGTCGAGCTTGTTTATTATCAGCGCAGTATTTTAAAGGTTAGTAAGAAATTATTATGCAATTAAAGAAGTGGTTAGTTGCCGTACCATTAGCAATGACATTGCTGACAGGATGTTCGGTAGTAGAAAAACTGGTTTATCGCATTGATATCAACCAAGGCAACTATGTAGAACAAAGTGCGGTAGATAAATTAAAGTTTGGGATGACTAAAGCACAGGTTCGCTTCGTACTTGGATCACCAATGCTTATAGAAAACGGCTATCCAAACACATGGTATTACATATACCATCATACTCCGGGCCACGGCGAACCGGTGCAGAAAGATCTTATTGTTAATTTTGATGATCTGGGTACGCTTGCTGATATTGGTGGTGACTTCCCGAAAAGTGATACATTTTACGAGCAGATTCAGTAACAAAACCTTTATTCAAAAAAACCTCCCATCGGGAGGTTTTTTTAATGATTCTGTATTTATATCAATCGTAGTAAATAACCGCTCATTCTAGCTTGTTAAAAATCAGTCACTTTTACGCAGAGCGTTAGGCTTGCCACCAGTAACTGGATCAGCACTACCAGCCGCTTTGGCTTGTTCTGCACGTTTACGACGAATCTCTTTAGGGTCAGCAAGTAACGGACGATAAATCTCTATTCTGTCTCTGTCACGCACTGTCGCATCCAACTTTACATTACGGCTGAATACACCGACTTTATTTTCCGATAAATCAATCTCCGGGTACAACTCAAGCACACCAGATTGACGAATGATCTCTTCTACCGTTTCGTGCTTGTTCACGACTAAATTGAAAACACGTTGCTCATGCGGTAAGGCGTAAATGACCTCAACATGAATCATGTCTGATTCAATACTCATAACACTCGTATACCTGTTTCGCGCGTTTTGTAAAAGCATTGACCATGTTACTGGTTAACTCGTTAAAAATCTTACCAAAGGCCATTTCGATCATTTTACTAGAGAATTCAAACTCAAGCTTAAGCTCAACCTTACATGCTTGCTCATCCAGGGCAGTAAAGAACCAGCCACCACGTAACGTCTTAAAAGGGCCGTCTACCAGATTCATCATAATAGACTGGCCAGGAATAAGCTCATTAGACGTGGTAAAGGTTTTACTGATGCCTGCTTTCGCGACATCGACAGAAGCCACCATACCACCGCCAGAAGCATCAATGATTCTGGAACCTGAACAACCAGGTAGAAATTCTGGGTATTTAGCAACATCATTGACCAGATCAAACATCTGCTCAGCACTAAACGATACCAACGCAGAACGGCTGATTTGCTTCATACTTACTCCTATACGATACATGTCCAGATGAAAAGCGAGAGACAATTTTACTTTTATTCAGCGATTGCGCAAATAAAAGGATTTCCTAACCGATATCCAAGTCGTATAATGGTGCCATTATGGCAAAGAAAAAATCAAAACAAAAAGCGGGTAGTAATACTATCGCGCTGAACAAAAAAGCTCGCCACGAGTATTTCATTGAAGATGAAATCGAAGCTGGCATGGAGCTCCAAGGTTGGGAAGTGAAAGCCCTTCGCCAAGGTAAAGCCAATATTTCTGAAAGTTACGTATTTATGCGTGACGGTGAAGCCTTTGTGAGTGGCATGACAATCACTCCTTTGAATCAGGCATCGACACACGTAGTGGCGAACCCTACTCGTGTGCGCAAACTACTAATGAGTCGTCGCGAACTTGATAACCTACTCGGGCGTGTTAACCGTGAAGGTATGACATTAACGGCACTCTCTCTGTACTGGTCTCGCTCTTGGGTGAAACTAAAAATCGGCGTAGCAAAAGGTAAAAAGTTGCACGATAAACGTACGGATTTAAAAGAAAAAGATTGGGCAAGAGAAAAAGCACGCGTAATGAAGAGCTCGCTGCGTTAATCTTGACCACTTAAACGCATAGTGCTGGACAGCTAATACTTTTCTGTTACTATGCGAACAATACCTTGGGGCTGATTTAGGATTCGACGGGAATTCAGAAGTCTGAGGTGCATGCCGAGGTGCGGTAGGCCTCGTTAACAAACCGCAAAAAAATAGTCGCAAACGACGAAAACTACGCACTAGCAGCTTAATACCCTGCTCAGAGCTCTCTCGCCCTAGCTTCCGCACGTAAGACGGGGACCAACGAGGGATCAAACCCAAACGCGCTAGCCCGGATTCTCCCGCCTGAGAGATGAACGGCGAATTATAATTCAGGATAGTCATTCATTAGCGTGTCGGTTCGCAGGTGGGTGGTGAATTTAAAGATCGACTAAGCATGTAGTACCAATGATGAAAGGTTTTCGGACGCGGGTTCAACTCCCGCCAGCTCCACCAAACGTTTGGAAAGGGCGGTAACTCTTTGAGTTATCGCCCTTTTTGTATTTCAATTTTGGACAGTTTCGCAATCTAGTTTACGCTAACAAAACGTGTTTTTAGCAGTGATGGCGCGAACACACAATCACTCAAAACAGAACTGACTTTACAAACAGCTTGCGGTTAGAACCTAAGTGCTAACACCTCCTGATGTGTGACAACACCTCGCAATCTGCAATTACTGTCGGTCAAGAAGACGACTTACTTACACCGCCAACACCTCAATTCCCTTGTTTGTAAGCTCCTCAATGATAGAACTCGGTAGATCTTTATCGGATACAATTAAGTCAAAGTTTTCAATATCTAAAGCATGAAAGGCAGCAACAATGCCATATTTAGATGAGTCAGCTACAAGTACTGATTTTTTAGACGACTCAATAACCGCTTTCTTTACGACTACTTTTTCCTCATAAGGAGTCGAAATCCCTCTCAAACTCCATGATGAAGATGACACAAAAGCAATATCAATATTGAAGAATTGTAAAAACGAAGCAACGTTAATCCCAACACAAGAATGATTGTTACGGTCTACGTTGCCTCCAGAGTGGTAAAGCCTACATTTTCCGTGCCGCATCAAAAAATCAGAAATAGCAAAATCATTGGTTAGCACCGTCAAATCGTTACGATAGGCGATGTTGTGAGCAATCTCCAGGGTAGTTGTTCCTGCATCGAGATAAACGATGGTACCAGTCGGAATCATTTTACTGGCTTGATGACCAATCGATTTTTTTTGTATAGAGAACTGAGTGCTCTTTTCTGAGTGTGACGACTCATCATGCAATAACTTACATAACTGGACACCTCCAGACACTGACATCACTTTCCCTAACTTCTCTAACTTTGCGATGTCTCGACGAATTGTCATATGAGAAACATCAAGCTCATTGGTCAACTTGTTGATACTGACTAATTCATGTTGATTGATAATTGAGAGAATTTTTTTCTGTCGCTCAGCTGGAATCATGACTCTTCCCTATTTCTTAATTCGTCGGCATCTTATTGTGAATTATTCTCAAAAACCAACATTCAGTCACAGCATTAAACAAAAAGACACACCAAATCACATTTTTAACCATTAGTTAACACCACCGAGAGGAAAATCACAGATTCGAACACCAATTAATGATTAAATTAACAAATGTTAACACTAAGGGAGTGACCTAGGGGTGGGTGTTAGCAACTTGTAGGGTCTCGATATGCCGTTAAATTCAGCTATCGAACAGCAAAAATTCATAAAAACTCTCAAATGAGAATTAAAGGTCTTGGCGCAAGGAAGTTATCAAATTTGCACACTGGTGCCGTTAACTGACGAGCGTCTGAATTCCTCTCCAACGTAAACGAAAGGGAACAGAATGAAATTTAATAAAAAAGTACTTAGCGCTTGTGTACTCGCTGGCCTGGCATTCAGTGGTGTCGCTTCTGCAAAAAGCATGAACATGGGTATCGTACTTTCAAAAGATTCGCACTATGGTAAAGGTGCTGACGTATTCGCAGATGAGATCAAACGCCTAAGTGATGGTAAATTCAAAGTTCGTGTTAAATCATCAGGCGTACTTGGTGGTGAACGTGACGTAATTGAAGGTCTTCAGTTTGGTACTATTGACCTAACAATCACTTCAACAGGCCCTGTAGGTAACTTTGTTCCTGATGTATACGCGCTAGACTTCCCATTCTTGTTTAACAGCTACCAACATGCACACGAAGTTTTAGATGGCCCTATCGGTCAAGACCTTCTTAAAAAGTTTGAAGATAAAGATCTTATTGGTCTAGCGTGGAGTGAAAATGGCTTCCGTCATCTAACAAACAGCAAAGTTTCAGTAACCAAACCTGAGCAAGTTGAAGGTCTGAAACTGCGTACGATGGAAAACGAAGTTCACATGTCAGCGTTCCAAGATTTAGGTGCTGCACCAACGCCAATGTCATTCACTGAGCTGTACACTGCACTTCAGCAAGGTACTGTAGATGGTCAGGAAAACCCGATTCCTGTAATCACATCATCAAAACTGTATGAAGTACAAAAACACGTAACACTAACAGGCCACGTTTACTCTCCTGCTGTTATCCTGATGTCCAAAGCTTCTTGGTCAAACCTAGACGCACAAGAGAAAGAGTGGTTTAAATCTGCAGCGAAAGCATCAGCAGAAGCGACTCGTAAAGCCGTTGCTCAAATGGAAAAAGATGGCATCAAGCTTCTACGTGATAACGGTGTAACTGTTGTAGAAAACGTAGAAAAAGCAGATTTCTCAAGCATCATTCAACCGACATACGACAAATTTGCGGCTAAATATGGCGAAGAGCTAATCAACAAAATTAAAGCATCAAACTAATTTAGTTTTGACGGAGAAAGGCTTTTATCGCTTATAAAAGCCTTTATTTTATTATGATAAATAAATTAGACAAAAAACTGCATAATATTACATTAAGCCTCACGGCTGGATTATTGTTGTTTGCAGTACTTTTAACTTTTTACCAAGTTGTCACTCGATTTGTATTTAACGCCCCTGCACCATGGTCAGAGATTTTAGCACGCGGCATCATCATTTGGAGTGTATTCTTAGGGCTTCCTTACGTTATTCGTCACGGCGAACTGATTTCTATCGAGTTCATTTATAAGATATTTCCAAAAAATAAGTATGTATTAACCAGTGTTATCCAGTTCATCATACTTATCGTGTTATCAGTGATCACCTTCTACGGCATCCAAGTTACTATTAAAGTTAGCCACCAGCTCGTAGCATTATTAGACTTTTCAATGGCTTGGCTATACGTTTCAATTCCTATTGGATGTGGACTAAGCATTATTTCCGTTGTATTACGACAAATCGATCTAGTTAAAGAAGTAAGAGGGTAAATCATGAACATGGCTCTGGCTTCGCTGCTGTTCCCATTCTTTATGATGGGTATTCCCGTAGCAGTAAGTATTATTTTAGTTTCAATCATTGCGGTTTACTTTTTTACTTCTACGCCTTTAATGGTGCTACCGCAACGAATGTTTGTTGGATTAGATAGCTTCCCTCTAATGGCTATCCCATTCTTTATTTTATCCGGCAACATCATGGCTTCTGGTGGTATTTCAAACCAGTTGGTTGATTTTGCTCGAACCATAGTTGGCCGTGTACAAGGTGGTCTGGCCGCAACGTGTGTACTCACGTGTCTATTCTTTGCTGCGGTATCGGGTTCGAGTATCGCAACCACTTTTGCCATTGGCGCGGTGTTAATTCCTGCGATGGTTGAACGCGGTTACCCTAAGCCAATGGCGGCGTCGATTCAGGCAGCGTCAGCAGAGCTAGGGGTTTTGATCCCACCGTCTATTCCTCTGATCCTTTACGGCATCAGTACGGACACGTCGATCGGTTCGCTGTTTATCGCTACTCTGCTGCCAGGTGTGTTGATTGCTGTGGGTTTGATCACTTGTATCCTGATCTGGGCACGCATTAAAGGCTTTGGCAAAAACGACATGGACAACTGTCCACCAGTTTACCAAGCGTTTAAGAACGCGATTGGAGCACTGCTGATGCCTATCATCGTTCTTGGTGGTATCTATGGTGGCGTATTCACTCCGACAGAGGCCTCTGCCGTCGCGGTAATTTACTCACTCGGTTTGACTATCGTGAACAAGACATTCACGTTTGCCGGATTTGCAGAAATCCTTAAGAAAACAGCACGCTCAACGACGGTTGTTATGTTAGTGATCTCGGCCGCTGCGCTATTTAGCTTTTTGATCAGCCTCTCTGGCGTTGCGGATGACATTATCGACTATATCTCTGAAAACGTAAGCTCGAAGCTTGGTTTCTTAGTCATGGTTAACGTGTTCTTGTTCGTGATTGGTATGTTTGTTGAAACCTCAGCGGCAATCCTGATCTTCGCACCAATCCTAGCTCCGCTTGCGGCTTACTACGGTATTGATGGGATTCACTTTGGCATCATTATGGTAGTGAACTTAGCACTAGGTATGTTTACACCACCGCTTGGCGTTAACCTATTTGCGGCAAGCCAGGTGGCAAACCTTCCAGTCGAAAAAATGCTGAAGTCGCTACTTCCTCTGGTTGGAACCGTCATTATCTGCTTGGCGATCATTACCTGGTTCCCATCTATATCGCTGGCATTTCTATAACACAAATAGCTAATTCAGAATTAACTGTTAGTGGATGGTGGGTTTAATCAACCCACCACTTTTTTATCGATTACAAGGAAGCGTATCATGAAAGTATTTGTATCTGGTGGCGCAGGTTTTATTGCCACTAAGCTTATTCAAGAGCTTAACGCCCAAGAAACACTGTCTGTTTCAGGCAGTGTTTTTCCGATTAGCGAAATTCATGCAGCAGACATTTTTGCACCTGTAGTCCCTATTGATGGTGTCACTTACTACCAAGCTTCACTCGATAACCAACATGCGGTGAATGAGCTTATCTCAGCCATTCAACCTGACGTTGTGATTCACCTCGCTGCGGTAGTGAGCTCCGCCGCTGAAGCGGATTTCGATCTTGGACTACAAGTCAATATCGATGGCACACGCTTCCTACTAGAGGCGTGTCGTAACCTGCCTAAACCGCCAAAATTTGTCTTTGCAAGTTCTGTCGCGGTATTCAGTAATGTGGCACACATCGAAGACTCCACCATTCCCGAGCCGACATCGACCTATGGTATGAATAAAGTGGTCGGCGAATACTTGGTCAATGACTACAGCAGAAAAGGCTTTATTGATGGCATTAGCGTTCGCCTGCCGACTATCGCAATCCGACCAGGTAAACCAAATAAGGCCGCCTCTTCATTTGTTAGTTCAATAATACGAGAGCCTCTAAACCAACAAGAAGCGATCTGCCCTGTAGATAAAGATCTAAAACTCTGGATTTCCTCTCCGTCAACGGTGGTGAAAAACATCGTACATGCACTCTCTCTAGCTAAAGATAGCTTAAATGGGTTTAGTACTGTTAATCTGCCTGGCATTAGTGTTTCGGTACAAGAGATGGTGGCCAGCTTAGAAGATAATGGCGGCGACAGCAGCTACATTCGTTGGGAGCAAGATGACTCAATTAAGAAAATTGTCAACGAGTGGCCGGCAGGTATGAATACCGTTAAAGCCAATCAACTTGGCTTCTACGTTAACTCAGATATTCAAGAAATAGTTCGAGAATACATTGAAAGCCTTGCTCAGTAGGCTTCGAACATTCAAGTGCTAATAAACGTTTTAAAAGGGCTATAACTCATAGTGTTATCGCCCTTTTTTATGACCTTTCAGATTCACACTTTATAGCCACAATAAGAGTAAAACATGAAGCTAGTAAAGAGCTCAACATGGCACTGCTGAGCTACTTATCCTAGACTAGCCTAAGTATTATCTTCGTGTTAATAACTCTGCGACTAGTCTGATAAAGCGACGATTTCTTCAGCTTTTAGCGCTAGGTTAATAACAGAGCCGTTTGCATAATGTTGCGCGCCCCGTAGATGTGGGTCATCGACCATTAGCGTTTCACCACCGATGTCAACTCCGTATCGCACTAAATGACCTAAAAACTCTCGGTGCGTCACCCTTCCTTCTAGGTGAATACAGCCTTGTTGCTCGTCACCATGACAGATGCCTAAGCTCTGTGGTCGGAAGATCAGTGACACGTCTTTCTGCTCTTTTGCATCGTAAGAGAAATGAATGCCCTTATCCGAAATAAAATGAGTGCCATCAATGCTCTTCTCCACTCTACCATTTAACACATTCGCAGTGCCTAGGAAGTCCGCAACAAACTTATTGGCTGGGTTGTCATACAGCTCCATCGGTGCGCCCACTTGCTGAATAACGCCCTGATCCAGTACCGCTATACGATCCGATATTGTATTTGCTTCTTCCTGATCGTGGGTGACAAAAATGGTGGTAAGTCCGAGTTGTCTTTGCAGCTCCAACAAGTCTCGACGCATCTGCTCTCGCAAGTTGGCATCCAGGTTAGATAATGGCTCATCGAGAAGCAGTACTCGTGGTTCAACTACCACGGTACGCGCAATCGCGACACGCTGCTGCTGACCACCTGATAACTGGGACGGTCTACGGTCAGCTAGATGATGCAGACCAACCAGATTGAGCGCGTCATCAACGCGGCGTTTAATCTCCGGTTTTGCAACCTTGCGCTCTTCTAAACCGTAGGCCACGTTTTGTCTAACAGTCATGTGTGGCCACAGAGCATAACTCTGAAACACCATACCAACATTGCGCTTCCAAGGCGGCTGTGAAATCACGTCTTCTTTGCCGAGCAGAATCTTACCCTGTGGTGTGGGGCCAAAGCCGGCAATGGCGCGAAGCAGAGTCGACTTGCCCGAGCCTGAAGGCCCTAAAAAGGCAAAGAACTCACCAGGCTTGATATCGAGGTTCACACCCTTCAACACTTCGGTATCGCCAAAAGACAGAGTTAAATTCTCAATTGAGATCCCTACTTGCTCTGTGTTTCCTAAACTCATTTTCAAATCCTTCTGTTAATGACTTTTCAGGCCGTGCGCTTGACGCGTACGTTCAACAATTGTGTGAGAAACATAAGTCGCGAGTCCGACAATAAGAACCGCGATAACCCCCAATGCAGCACCTGGACCTCGTCCTGCTGCGCTCTGCATAAACAAGTACAAGCCGTACGCCAATGGCGCGTCTGATTCCTGTGATACCAGCATGATGGTTGCAGACAGTTCGACCGCCGCAGTGGCAAACGCGGTAACAAAACCCGCGAGAATCCCGGCAGCCATCAACGGCACAACAATTTTTCGAATCGTGGTCGCGCGCGTTGCACCTAAGTTCTCTGACGCTTCTTCAAGTGATGGACTCACTTGCTGTAGAGCCGCAACACACGAACGTAGTGCGTAAGGCAGACGTCTTACCGCAAGGGCAATCACGATGATGCCCCACCATGTTGCCATCGAAGAGCCAACGAATGGTAAGTCAACATCGTAGAATGTACGCAGATAGCCGATACCCAATACCACACCTGGAACCGCCAGTGCGGCCATTGCGCCAAAGTCTAGCCATTTACGACCAACCATTTTGGTTCGCCATACTAGGTAGGCAATTGCGGTACCCAGCACCACATCGACAATGCCAGCAAGACCCGCATACAACAGCGTATTGGTAATAAAGTCAGATGCTTGGGTAATCGCCGTCGAGTAGTGCTCTAAGGTGTATGCGTCAGGTAAAGGACTGAATGACCAGATGGTACCAAACGACAGCAGCAACAACGCAAAGTGCGGTGCGAGTACCATCAGTAAGATCAAGGCGATGACCGCGTAGCAGCCAACCTTTTCAGCCGGACGCAGTTCGCGTTTAGACAAACCGCCGCCGCCTTTCTGTGTCGTCGAGTAATCTTTACCTCGAAGAGCAAGGAATGACACCCACAGTGCGAACACCGAGAACGCGACTAAGATGACCGAAATTACGTAGCCCATAGGGTCGGAAATTCCGACAGACGAAATACGTAGGTACGCTTGTGGCGCAAGCATATTGTTGACGTTAAGCAGTAGCGGCGTACCCAAGTCATCAAACACTTTAACGAACACCAACGAAGCCCCAGCGACGTAACCCGGCATCGCCAGCGGCAGTACAATTTTACGGAACAGTTTGATACCCGAGGAACCCAATGACTGCGCTGACTCTTCCATCGAGCGGTCGATGTTCTGCAGCGCTGCAGATAAGTTAATCAATATAAACGGGAAGTAGTGAACACTCTGTACGAAGATAACCCCGTTCAAGCCTTCCATAATTGGAATGGTGAAACCGAAATACTCATCGAGCAGTAGGTTCATGGTGCCGTTTTCACCAAACAATAGTTGCATCGCTACCGCGCCGATAAACGGTGGCATGATCAACGGCACGATACCCAGCGTTTGGATAAGCACCGTCCCTTTAAACTGAAAACGGCTCGTGAAATACGCCAGTGGCATAGCGATAATCGATGCGACGATCACCGACATAAAGGCGACGTAAAACGAGTTGAAAAATGATTCTTGGAACAGACTCGAACTAAAGAAGTCCTGAAAATTAACTAACGATAAACTGCCCTCGCTGTCCTGAAAGGCAACAAAAATCACCTTAATCACAGGGATGAACAGGAATACCAGAATGAATAAGCCGATAATCACAGCGCTGAGGTAAAGTCCCCAGTCTTCTCTGATTTTCTTTAACCAGCCGCTATTTTCCTTGCCCGCAGTTTTACTCGATTGAGGTAGAGAAACGCTACTCATTGGAATTCTCCATTATTCATGGTTAAAAAGCCCCCTAGAGCGCCGCAAGTCGCGGCACTCTATCGTTAAGAAGGGGAAAGAAGGAGGATTACAAAATATCGAGCGCTTTTTCTGCTAACTCAGTCGCCTGCTTATAGTTTGCCACGACTTTGTTGTCCCAATCTTGTTCGACTTCGGCCTGGCGAGCGCCAACACTGTCGGTCTTTTTCTTACGTTTTTTGGTGAAGATTGCCGCGAAATCAGGATCTCTCGCTTGCTCGGCGGTGACTGGCATTTGATTGATTAACGCTTTAGCCTGATTTACTAAATCCAGAGCTTCCGAGTTGTTCGCTTGTTTCGCTTTTTGCTCGGCTTCAGAGATTGCATCTGTCGCTTCTCTTAATTCATCCAAACGGTAGGTGATCATCACGTCAAACAGGCTGTTCACGACGTTGTAACGCGACTTAGACAGTTCAAGGTCAAAGTCCACGGTACCAAGTTTCTGACCAGTAAATGGGTTCGGGAAGCCTTCAGGCGTGCTTGCATACACAGCAGGATTTACAGGAAGACGTTGAATCTTTTTATCGAGTAGCAGCTCTTGGCCCTGCTCCGATAGTAAGAAATCGATAAACGCGCTCGCGGCTTCATCGTTTGGTGCGTTTTTGATTTTGCCAACGTTAGCCGGAACCAGAGCCGTCACGGTTGGGTAATGGAAATCAACCGGGAAACCCGTGGCCTTTGAAGATAGGCCGAAGAAGTCGATAACGATACCCAAGCCAAATGAACCACTGTTGACGCCATCTGGCACACCAAAGCTGCGCTCTGTGACGGTTTTGAAGTTGCCAGAGATCGATTTCAGCGTAGCCCAACCCTCTTGCCAACCTTTACCTTGCAAAATCGCTTCAACGGTTAGGTGCGTGGTACCTGAGCGAGACGGTGCCGACATACCAATATGTTTGTGGTAAATCGGGTTTTCCAGATCTTCCCACTCTTTTGGTATCGGCAGCTTCTTCGCTTTCATGTAACGCTCATTCCACATGATGCCGTAACCTGATAGCGCAAAGCCCTTGTAGTAACCGTCAGGGTCATTGATTGGGAAAGAGCCGACTTTGTCAGGAATACCTGTCACAGAAGAGGTGTATTGTGCAAGGAGTTGGTTATCTTTCAGTACTTCAAACGCATCCGGTGCTGAAGCCCAAAAGATGTCAGATTTGTTGTTCGAAGCGGTTTCTTGTAGGTACTTAATCCCTGCCGTGGTCTTCTTTGACAGAATTTCTACTTTGATTTCAGGATACTTTTTCTCAAATGCGGTTTTGTAGACATCTGTAACGTCGGTTGGGAATGACGTTACTACAACCAGATTTTTATCAGACATTGCAAACGCAGAGCTAGTGCCTAGCGCGAAACTCACTGCCAGCGTCAGAGAGAGTAGTTTATTTCCTTGTTTCATGTTGCACTCCGTATTGTTGTAGAGGTAAAGAGCTCATACTCTTCCTCTAGATAAATCAAATGGCGTGCCAATGTTGCAAAAATGTTAACCAATTATATTTCAATACTTTATAAAACAAGATTGTTTCAAATTAGGTCAAATACAGACTAAACACGTTTCCCAGTATGTCAAAAACGACCTACTCTTCAGGGTCATCTTCATTAGCATACACTTCGCGCTTCAAACCGTATTTTTTCATTCTTAAATAGAGGTTTTTGCGCGGAATATCTAAGTGCTCTGCGGTATCGCCAATGTGACCTGAAAACCTTGCCAGCGCGTGATGCAGTACTTGCAGCTCAAACTGCGCTAATTGATGGGCTAAGCTGGTACATTCAGGCTTGTTACTCACATTAATAAGATCAGAGATCCCAAGCGTAATACGGTCAGCTTCATTCATTAACTCACGCACATTCCCTGGCCAATCATGCGCAATTAACTGTTGAAAGTGTAGCGGCGATAAAGGCGTCGCTTTCTTCGCTAAGCGCGATTCCGACTCGTGAATAAAATGGCTCAACAGCAGCGGGATGTCGTCTTTTCTCTCTCTTAACGGCGGTATATCCAAGTTAGCAACACTCAAGCGGTAGTATAAGTCCTGACGAAAACCACCTTTTTGCGACAACGCCAATAGGTCTTCTTTCGACGCAGACAGCACTTTCAGATCCACATGAACCAGCTGGTTACTGCCAACACGCTCTAACTCCCCTTCCTGAATCACGCGCAGCAGACGAATTTGCGCAGACAGCGGCATGCTCTCTATTTCATCGAGAAACAGCGTCCCGCCTGACGCGTATTCGATTTTACCGATGCGCTTTTTGCTCGCACCAGTAAAGCTGCCTTGCTCGTGGCCAAACAGTTCCGATTCGATTAAGTTTTCAGGCATAGCGCCACAGTTGATCGCGACAAACGGCTTGTCTTTACGCTCAGACTGCGCATGCAGCGTTCGGGCAATCTTCTCTTTACCCGTCCCGGTTTCACCATTGATCACGATGTTAACGTCGGCATTCGCTAGAGTAATCAGGCGCTGCTTGAGCTTCACCATCGCCTCCGACTGCCCAAGCAACACTTCATCGAGTGATATCTGTCGACGTGAGCTCTGCTTTAAGCGGCGGTTCTCTAATGTCAGTTGGCGATGCTGGCTGGCTTTAGTCACCAGACCGATTAAGTGCTCCGGCCGCAATGGCTTTTCAACAAAATCGAACGCGCCGAGCTTAATACACTGCAACGCGGTTTCGATATCTGCGTGACCAGAGATCAAAATGACCGGGATTTCCTCATCGATTTGGCGGATATGCTCAAGAAACGTCACCCCATCCATATTGGGCATACGAATATCCGAGACAATCGTCGCGTCACAACCATAGCTGATGCAGGGCAACGCTTTGTCTGCCGAGGGGAAAGCGTTGACGCGAAAACCATTCAGTTCGAGGATTTCGCTTAAGCTTTCTCTGAGTTCTTTGTCGTCTTCGACGAGAATGATGGATGCTTGAGACATATCGTCACCTCCGTTCCTTGGTTAACTTGCGACGTGACATGGATGCTCCCGCCAAAGTCTTGAATAATATTGTGCGTGATGGACATACCCAGCCCTAACCCTTTCCCCACATCCTTAGTGGTAAAAAAGGGCTCGAAAATCTGTTTGAGTTGTGAGCGTTCGATGCCGCAGCCGTTATCTATCACTTTGATTTCAACTTCATCATCGTTCTGCTTGGCATTGATGCGAATCTTAGGCTCATCTTGCCCCTCGTCCCGCTCCAGTGCTTCAATACTGTTACTGAGCAAGTTGACCATTACTTGCTCTAGGCGTACTTCATTGGCCAGCACCTGCAATGAAGTATCGACATTAAGTTCAACCCATGAAGATGGAATATTTTCAGTAAACAGCTCCAACGCGTTTTCAATCACAGCACGCAACTTAACGGCTTGGTTATAGTCATCGGTTTTGCGTGCAAACGATTTTAAATGCTGACACAGCTTGGTAGCACGGTCAGTAATGCTATTGATTTTATTTAGCTTATCTCCCGCTTTAGCTACATCATTATTGGCGAGATACTGCTCAGCTAAATAAGTGTTAGAGCGAATCGCCGCCAGAGGCTGACTAAACTCATGTACGATCCCCGTGGTTAACTGCCCAAGCACTGCCAATTTACCCGCTTGGATCAGCTCATCTTGGGTATCTTTGAGGGTTTGTTCAGCTTGTTTGCGCTGCTGAATTTCGACCACCAGCTTCTGGTTGGTGGCTTCTAACGTTTCGGTGTAACGGCGCAACTCTTGCGACTGATAGTTAAACAAGTTGGTCGCATCCGCCAAAGAAGCCACTTCATCTTTACCTGAAACGTGAATCATACTTAGTGGCTGACCTTCCGCTAGGTGGCGCATGCTTCGAAGTACGTAAGCAAGGCGATGCAAGATATGATACTTCAAGTACCACGCCATCGACACCAATAGCGTTAGTATGCCCAGCAAGGCCAACGTCAGCTGAGTCCGGCTGTTATCTAGCGTTTTGGTTAGCTCTGTGGTGGTCTCTCGGTTAGCCGTTTCGGCATCGATGATGGCTTGGTCGATGATCAGCTTGATTCGTTGAATAAGCTGGCGATTATCTTCCAACAAAGTTTGGTTCTGCTCATCAAGCACCAATACGCGTAAGCTTCGGTCTAATGCATTATCAGAGCCGCTCACATGTTCTTCTAAACTCTGCGCCATTTGCCGCAACGTAATGGTGCTCGGGTTGCTTTTCAGCACAGAGATTTGCGTCTCGATCGCGTGCATGTTCTCATCGATCATACTTTGTGCGGCCAATACATCGTTGCGCGAACTGAACAAAGGCACACGTTGCAACAAGTCCAGCACCAAATTCACGTCCGCTTCAAACTTGAGTAGCTGAGCCTGAATATTGGCTTCGGCAGCTAACTGGTCTAGCTCTCTGTCACTGAGCGACTGACTGCCCTTAAAACCAAACACCAGCTGTGCGAGGTTATATTGGCTCTCTGCGGTAAGCGGCGCTACCTCGTCGACAAAATCGATTTGTAGCCAATGCAGCTGTTGGCGTAACTGATCCTGTCGCTTTCGCAGTTTGAGTTTCTCCTGACTGTTGGCAAACAGGTTTGCGACATTGACCTCAAGAGACTGAACCAACGCCTGCAACTCATTACGCCGATTATCGGTTAAACCAGACTGAGCCAACTCACTAAGGATCGGTAGGCTTTTCTTGAGGTTAACTTGCGCTCGATTCAGTGCCAGAACCGAATCCGCTGACGCGAGCTTCGATGCATCGGTGGTGATCATACCGCCAATATGGGCAATTTTCGCCGCAGACGTGAGAACGGGTAAATGCTCATGCACCGTCACCTCAACGCTATCTGCCATCTGATAGAAGGTGAAAAAGTTAATCAGCACTACCCCACCCGCGATACCGCCTGACAACGCGAACAACAAAAAAATCTTGGTCGCAATACTGTGTCGTTTTTTCATCACTGGTCATCCTTAGTGACGTCTAAACTCAAGCGCTCGACACGTTCAATGGCATCGTTGAGGATCTGGGTCAGCTCTTCTTGCCACTGTGTGGTTAGTCGTTGATAGAAGTTGCTATAACGATTATTCGGGCTCAGTTCTTGGTTTAGCATTGGATCCCGTGCGACAGATTCATCAATCGGGATTTGGGTGACTTGACGGAAGATTTGTTGTAACTCATGACGTTGTTTCGCGTTCAATTTGCGCCTGTCTAACTCGTGCCACGCGTGCCAAAACGTTTGTAAAGAGGTTAAACGCTCGGTGACAAACGCATCGAACAAGCGATTGACCAGATGATAGCGTTCTGCGGAGAGTTGTTGGTCAAAGCGATTAGCAGAGCGTTCATTTTGGCTAGCCGCTTGCTTGAGCGACAGGCGACTCAGCGAAGGAGAAGAAAGCAGCCGCTGCCCGCTGTCTCCGAGCAGAAAATCAACAAACTGTTGGGCTGCCACAGCTTGTTGAGTATTGGCACTTAACGCGATTTGAGCAGGAACCAGTGGCGCATTAGGCAGTGCCGCATAACCGACATTCTCGCCTTCGTCCTTAGCGTTTTTATAGAAGAAGTCCACCACAGGCGCAACGACAAAACGCTGCTTGATAATGCCTTGGCGCACGCCAAAACTGCGAGCGGTGATGGTCGCTAAATTGCCACCCAGTTGAGCGATCAGCGCCCACCCTTCTTGCCAACCGTATTGTTGCAATATCAGCTCAATCACGATGTGGTTAGTACCCGAACGCGACGGCGCACTGAGCGCGACTTTACCTTCAAACTGCGGAGATAGTAGCGTTTCCCAGCTATCGGGTTGAGGTAAGTTGTTGCTTGCGAGCGCATTTTGATGCCAGAAAAAACCGAATTCCGACCATGCAAAAGTAACCGGAGCTTGGATATAGCTCGCCTGCTGCAGCAACGCCATCGCATCGGATGAGGAAACCCACACCAAGTCCGGTTCAGGTTGACGTTTCTGCATTAAATGCGCGATCAGTGCTGGGGTTTTCTTATTGATAAAGCGTACGTCTGAGCTAGGATACTCTTGCTTAAATTGCTGAGAAACTTGCGAATAAAAGTGTTCAGGAAAAGAAGTAATAATGACGACTTCAGCAACAGAAGAGAATGGAGCAACAATCCACCACAGATAAATTAGTTTTTTAACCAGCATCTTCCATCTCCTTTACTCACACCATTAACTTAACAAAAGCGCAACAAACTTAAAACACAAATCAATGTGTTATGGATGTCCTGTTAGAAAAAGAAACCGAAATATAAATCTCGACGCATTACTTCTGACTCGATGACCTTAACAAATGAAAATCAACAAAAAGGGCAATAGCTCTCTGAGTTATTGCCCTTTTTGTTGTTTGTTTCAATATTGAAGCGAAATCGCAGTCGTTGAGCTTCAACTCCCATACTCTTCTAAACTGTCGATCAATCACTAGATCAGGTTACCAACTCAAGTGTTCAAGTCGTTGTGACCAAGAGTTTATTCTCAATGGCAAACCTAACCAGATTAGGAATGTCAGAGATGTTCAATTTCTTCATGATATTTGATCTGTGGGTTTCAACCGTTTTGATGCTGATACATGTATCGTCTGCAATTTTGTTTGTTGAGTAACCTTCGACGATGAGCTGAAGAATTTGTCTCTGCCTACTGGTTAGTAAGTCCAAAGGAACAGCATCTTGCCTTTTGCCTAGCAAGTCCTTGAGCATTGGCTTATCAATTTTTTGGCTAATGTAACTACTACCACTCATCACTGAAGCGACCGCTAATTCCAGCTCTTCCACGGCAGAGTCTTTGAGTAAATACCCTTGCGCACCATTTCTTAAGCACCTTGCAACATACTCAATATTTTTATGCATCGATAACATCAAAATATTAATGGCTATCTTATGCTTTCGAATCATACTAACCAGCTCTATTCCATTGATCCCTTTGATTGAAATATCCAGAATAAGTAAATCTGCTTTAGACTTTTTCAGATTAGGGAGCAAATTGAGACCAGTCCCACTTTCGCCAACTACTTCAACACTTGGTAATGTGTTTAAAATACTGCATATACCCGCTCTGACTATATCATGGTCGTCAACAATGAACACTTTACTCTTATAGATCATATTTCAATTCCGCCAATATTATGGTTCCAGTATCAATCTCTGATTTAATATAGAGTTTTCCATTATGACGCATCGCTCTCTCCTCCATACCTAGCAATCCTAGATGTAGGTGAGCATTGACTTTTCGTTTTATTTTATTTAGTTCAAACCCGATACCGTCATCAGAGATCTCAACGGTGACTTTATCTATATTAAAATCTAGATTAACGAAGATAGTGCTCGCATTTGCGTGGCGGATGGCGTTATTTACGGATTCTTGAATTATTCTGAATAAATCAATTTTTAATTGTCGATTTATATCTGGGAAGTTGTCCTTAGATGTAAAGTCTATTTTGTAGGCTTGTGACGACGACATTTTTTCAAGAAGTCGTTTTATTACATCAATAAAACACAGTTCACTAATTATACCCGGCCGAAGCTCGGCAGACTTGAGGCGAACTTTTTCTATCATGTCTTCAATTAACTCTATGGAATCATCAACTCGCTGACTGCTATGACAACACTCTTTTCTGTGTAACTGTAAGTTGATTTGAATAGCTGTTAATATCTGCCCAAGATCATCATGCAGTTCCCTAGATATACTTGCTCTTTCTTCCTCTTTACTGTTTTGTAATTTTTGATTAAGAAAACGTATCCATCTATCTGCATCTTCAAAATTTACACAATCCATGTGGCTCTTACCTCGATTCATAGAACCATTTTACTAGCAAAAAACTCAACACCCTACTAAACTAGCGTGCTAGTACACCTACTAATTTTATGTATCTAAAGAGTGATGCATTAATCCTTTAATGCGCTTTTAACATTTGAATAACACCATTATTTTTTTAATTCAACTTAAATAAATAGATGAGCAACCGTTATTACTACAGTAAATTGTAGTGATAAGTCTATTTCTACCGAATTACTATTTTTCTATATAAATAATGGTTAGAAAATAAAACTGATTAGTAATAAAAAATCAGACATTTGTAACGCTGCACTTTTTAAGGATAGACGCAATTTTATGGAAGCAAGGTCAACCCTGGTGAAAAGTAGTGGTTGAGTAAGAGCTCTACCATTCAAAAATCAGATAAAAAGGAAGGAAAATCACCATAAGTGTTATCCCTTTCAAAAATATGTATATATCTAATAAAGATGCATATGTAGCCCGTAATATTCCCAACCCTCTCTCTTTACATACTTACGGAAAATAATTCTTTTCGTGGTTATGTATTTTCGAAAATCAGGGAATCCCTGATATCGCAATTAAATTCCATTCGCTATTTTTATTCGATGGTAGAGGATCTACCTGAATAAATTGCTAAAAAATATATAGTCAAGGATAACTAATGAAACTCAGATCAAAGATGGCTGTGCTGCTATCAGCGCTTACGCTGTTTGCCCCTATCGCACAAGCAGCCCAACTCCAATCGCAAAACCTCAAGCAACTCATTGCCGAATCTGAAAGCATTATTTCAGGTCAGGTTCAAACCGTCACTGATGGCATTTCTGAGCAAGGCTTACCGTACACGGAAGTTACCATCAAAGTTAGCGACGCAGCATTAGGTAAACATGCCGAAGGTTCTGAATACACGTTTCGTCAATTTGGCTTGCTCAAACCTCGCACTCTGCCAAATGGCAACCAAATGCTAGCTGTAGCACCAGAGGGTTTCCCACGTTGGAATCAAGAGGAAGTCGTTGTCGTGTTTATGCATAAAGCAGCGTCACTTACTGGTCTTCGCACAACGGCTGGCATGGCTCACGGTAAGTTCGTTATCCAAGGTGGCAAAGTGGTAAACGAGTTTGATAACCAAGGCATCTTTGAAAACCTAGAGTTTGCAGACGGTGCGCTTGCTCCATCTGAGCAACAAATGGTGAATACAGAAGGCGCATACAACGCAGTAGCCTTCA
Source organism: Vibrionaceae bacterium (assembly GCA_018222805.1). Taxonomy (GTDB): domain Bacteria; phylum Pseudomonadota; class Gammaproteobacteria; order Enterobacterales; family Vibrionaceae; genus Vibrio. The sequence goes on along the minus strand of JAAEZQ010000008.1, from coordinate 18,224 downwards.
TGAGCCTGTTAGGTAAAGCAGTGTCAGAGCAATGGATCAGCAATGGAAAGATGAAATAATGAAACACAGTACATTAACAGTTGCAATTGCCGCTCTACTCTCTGCAGGTGCCGTACAAGCGGGTGGCCCACTATATACAACAGAAGATGGTAATCCGACACCGTTCTTATGGGATACCTCTAACGGATCTATTCCAGTCTATGTTGACGGCGGCGAAGCCTTCACTTATGACTACGATGGCTCAGTATTTTTATCGATCGAACGAGCGCAGCAAGTCACTCAATTTGCGTTTAGTCAGTGGAATAATGTTAAGACGTCAACATTCAGAGCAGATGTCGCGGGCACAATTGAACAGCAAACTGGCATTGCTGACGTAAATGGCTCTAACGCGCTTCAGTTTTATACGCAACAGAATGGTTACGGCTTCTGGATGCTTTACGATACTGATGGAAGCATCCTTGAGAACGTATTTGGTGTTCCTAAAACAGCGGTACTAGGTATCGCCTTCCCTGAGATTGCAGACGATAACAACGTGATTATCGAAGCAACTGCGGTTATCAACGGTTGGAACGTATACGCCAATGACAATGCAGCCCTTCAAATTGCTGGCGTGTTCACTCACGAAATTGGACACGCAATCAACCTATCTCACTCTCAAACTAATGGTCATATCGGTTACAAAAGTAACCCTTCTACACCAATATTCCCTGGTGTAAAAGGGTGTGATGTAGAAGCTGTTCATGCTCATGATACAGGTAATTGGTATTTAGGCGAAGTTAACCGCGCCGACCCTGAAATTATTGAGACTATGTACCCATTCATTGGTCACCATGGTGCAGGTGCGGTAGCACAAAGTACCGTTAACGTAACGGACGACCGTGTTGCAATTTCTAACCTTTACCCAACCCAAGAGTACTTGAACCAGTTTGGCTCTATCGAAGGTACGCTGCGCTTAAAAGATGGCTCAACAGAGTACAGCGGCGTAAACATTATTGCGCGTAATATTGATGACCCTCTATTTGACGCGGTATCGACTCAATCTGGTAGTTTGACTCAAGGTAAAGTCGGCCCTGATGGCTACTTTAAGCTCAATGGATTAACTCCTGGTCAAAGCTACGTTCTGTATACAGAGCAGATCAATGCCGGTGGCTATCCTACGCAGCCTTCCCGAATCCTTTCAGTTGCAGAGTATTGGAATGATAGCGAAGGCAGTAACCCTGTTTCAGATGATCCGTGTGACGCAACACCAATTGTTGCGGAGGCAGGGCAAACAAAACAAGCAAACTTTGTATTTAACGGTTACCGAGATGGTGTGGAATTCAAGCAAGTCGTCTTCGCACATTTAACCGACCTAGCCAAAAATGGTAAGTCTTCAATGGGGGTAGCAGGCAACCGAGGCTTTGTATGGAATGAGACGAAAGGCTTTAATGTTCTTCCTGACTATATCGGCGTCAACGCAGCCAAAATGAATGCAAATGGCAGCAAACTGCTCGTTAACTCTGATCACGATAGAAACGGTGTACTTGCGCCGGCAATCTGGACTGAAGCAAATGGCGTAATGCCGCTAGGTGACCTTACGGCTAACGCTTGTGGTGGTGCGAGTCAAATAGGTAAATCTTCCGCTTCTGGTTTAGATATCGATGCCTCGGGCAATACGGTTGTTGGTTTAGCGTATAAAGATGCAGATGGAAACGGAAGTTGTACCTCGTACTATACGGGCGATGTTGTTCCGTTCATCTGGACACCTAAACAAGGTATGCATGAGCTTGATACCAGCAACGTAGATTGGTCTAAGACGAGCTGGACTCGTGCACATGCGATTTCTGGTAACGGCGAAGTGGCGCTAGGTACTCTAGGTGGCTGGAAAGCTGTGGCATGGGTCAACGAAGGCGAGATGATTAACCTTTACGATGCCGTTGGGGCAACCAATGCATACGCAGTATCACATGACGGTAAACAAGTGGCACTGGCTACCAATAAAAACAACGTTCTACTGTGGGATCACACTAAAGAAGGTAATGCAGCGTTTACTGATATTGGTGGTTTGGAATGGTGTAACGATGTACCACTTGTAATGCTAGGTACGGATTTCTGTGAAAGCAGAGGCGCGGACTGGGTTCATGCTGCGATTGGTAAATACGCAGGATTGACACCTTTTGATATGAGCGACAACGGTGATGTGATTGTAGGCCGTGGTGGTGACATTCGTACTGGCTTTACTGGTGCACTTTACATCAAAGGCCTGGGCTGGATGACTTTAGATAAGTTCTATACTAAGCAAGGTGTCCTAGAAGCACAAAATGCCTACATGGATAATCCTATCTCTGTATCTGGAGCTGGTACGAAGATGGTGGGTGGTCTTACAGGTTACTCTGTGGCCTTCCATATAGACATGTCACATGTTTACGTTTGTGAGAACGGCGCTTCTGTGAAAACGGGCTTCCCGAACGGACTAGTCAATAAAGTGAAAGCTGGCGCTGAATTTGGCCGCTGTGAGCACTTAGCTGATTAACTTCTCATGGAACTAAAAAGGTGGCCGGATACAAGGCCACCTTTTCAAAAGAATTAATTTCAACGGGAACCTTATTACCTTGTTAGGACAAAGTAGTTAAGAAAAGAAACACATCAAACCGCTTCCATTGAGTATTCAGCGGATTACTGGACGTTACTATTTTTAGGGATGATTATGAAAATATTAAATAAATCGCTAATTGCAATGGGCATTTGTTTATCTTTTAGCGCACATGCAGCCGATGACCGTTACATCATTCAGGTTGACAGCGCCAACAAAGGGGTTGTTAAAAACCTAGCTAAAAAACTTGGTGCAGATATTAATGTTGAAGGTGAAGAGTTTTTTGCAGCAACCTTCACTGGCAAAGATTTAAAAACCGTTAAAGGGCTTCTAAACAATCCACATATCCAACTTATCGAAGAAGACGCTAAGCGTAAGCTACTTAGTTACAGCGACGACGTCGGTGACGCACGTGAAACTCAGTTAACACCTTATGCCGTATACCAATCACAAGCTGATCAACTCACTTTACAGCCAAATAATTTTATTAAGGTCTGTGTTATTGACTCGGGCTTAGATCGCTCAAACAATGACTTTGACTGGACAAGCATTACAGGCGATAACGACTCTGGAACGGGTAATTGGGATGAGAACGGCGGTCCACACGGCACGCACGTAGCGGGTACGATTGGTGCGGCAGACAACGGCTTCGGTGTTATCGGCATGGCGCCGGGCGTACCAATGCACATCGTTAAAGTATTTAACGCCGATGGTTGGGGATACTCTTCAGACTTAGCGTACGCAGCAGAAAAATGTGCGGATGCAGGTGCTAACATCATCAATATGAGCTTAGGTGGTGGTGCTCCGACGACGGCAGAAGAGAATGCGTTCAAAGCCTTCACTAACGACGGTGGTTTAGTACTAGCAGCAGCAGGTAACTCTGGTAATGATGTCCTTTCATACCCGGCAGGATACCAATCGGTAATGATGATCGGTGCGAATGACGCTAATGATCAAATCGCAGCCTTTTCTCAGTTCCCTGAATGTACAATCGTGTATAACGGCAAGAAAGGCAAAAATAGCCAAGAAATCATTGATTCAACGTGTGTTGAAGTCACCGCTGGCGGCGTAAATACCCTATCAACCTACCCTGCTGGCATGGCAGCGACGTCTGTATTAGCCGCCGGAGAACAAGTCATCGCATCATCTGGGTTTACTTATTCGGCTCAGGGTGATGTTTCAGGCGAAGTACATTACATGGGGTTAGGTAAACAAGTAGATACCAATGCCAGCGGCAAGATCTGTTTGATGGATCGTGGCGAAATTACCTTTGATGAGAAAGTCCTAAACTGTGAGACCTCAGGTGGTATCGGTGCCGTTATTGTTAACAACGTTGATGGTATGTTGAATGGCACCCTTGGTGAAACAACGACAACCTCGATTCCTGCTGTCGGTACTGACTTAAAAGATCGCGAACTACTTCATGCATCGACAACCATTAGTGTCGAGATCGCTAGCTCTGACTACGGTTTTATGAGCGGCACCTCAATGGCGACACCAGGCGTCGCGGGTATGGCTGCGTTATTGTGGTCAAATCACCAAGAATGTAACGGTACTCAAATTCGCGATGCACTAAAACAAACGGCATTTGATGCAGGTTCATCAGGCCGAGATAACTACTTCGGTTACGGTATCGTTAAAGTTGCGGATGCCAACGAATACTTGTTGGCTAACGGCTGTGATGCACAAGCAGCAACCTACATTGAACTGAGCACATCGGCTTACACAGCAAGACAGGGTCAAAAAGTCAACTTAGCTTGGTCAAACGCAACAGCACGTAAAGTAGACGTTTATCGTAACGGCGTAATCGTTTCTACAACGAACAACGACGGTGCTTATACAGATACGCTAACGAGCGACGCATACGGTATGTTCACATACCAAGTCTGTGACCAATCAAGCGGTAACTGTTCGAATCCATCGAGTGTGTCATTTGAGTAAAAATATCTGAGTATCTGAGCGTCAATCAATGACGCTCACTTCTATTTTAATACGATAGCTACCCCGCTATCACGGGCTGCTCCAATTATTTTGCCCAAACAAAGCAAAGACTACCCTAGGGTGGTCTTTTTTAATCAACTGAAATGCTTTAAACGCCCATTGAAGCGTAAAGGCAAGTCTGGTATCAAGCTAGACCTTTGCTTTTTCAACGTACCCAAATAACTAACATCCCATTGCCTCTCCTACCACTCAATGTCTGATTCAATCACTTTGCTTCAACAGACAAATCTTCTACTCTGTGAATAATCACCATTCAATGGAACTGAAGGAATGTTAAAAGGCAGTGAGTACCCTTCCATCCGCGCGTTGAGAACCTTTGTCGCCGTCGCAAACCACTTAAGTTTTTCCAAAGCGGCAAATGACCTTTGCGTGACACAAGGTGCCGTAAGCAAACAAATCGCCTCTTTAGAGCAGCTTGTGGGGTTACCGTTAGTTAAGCGAGGTCTTCATGGCGTGGAACTGACCGAAGAAGGAAAACGTTACTTACCACAGATCACGGAAGCCCTGGAGATCATTCAACATGCCACTGCAAGCCTTATTCAGTTCAACACCGAACAAGAGCTCCTGACGATTGATGTCACACCTTCTTTTGCCAGTTTGTGGTTAGTGCCCAATATTGATGACTTCCACCAGCAGCACCCAAACATCAGAGTTAAAATTCGCACGGGTGACGGTGCTATCAAGGACCTCAATAATGACAACGATCTTAGCGTGAGGTGTTTGCCATTATCAACGCATTACGATTACAGCCACTTGTTATGCGAAGAAACTTTACTGCTTGTTGGCAGTACCCGATACCCACAACTGAGAGACAAACAGACTATTAGTCACTATCCATTTATCCCCCAAACCACTCGCCCTCAGCTTTGGGAACAGTTCAAGATTGAACACGCATTAGAGAGCCCGATTACCTATCACTCGGTTGGATTTGAGCATTTCTATTTGGCTTGCGAAGCAGTAAGGATGGAAAAAGGCTTGGCTCTGTTGCCTGATTTTATGGCGCAATTTTCTATTCAGCGCGGCGACATTCAGCATATACAGAACATGACGTTGCAAAGCGGGTACGGCTATTATGTGGTGATTCCTAGCTACCGTTTAAACACCAGAAAAGTGTCGCTGTTTTACGCTTGGCTGAAGAGTAAATTGACGCACAATACGTAAGAAGGAAGGTTCTGGTTACATAACCTTAACCATGGTCGGTGTATGTATGGTTAAAAATATGGCATTCTCATCCATACTATTTGAAAAGGATAAATGGATAGTAGTATATGGACAGCAACTCTCCCAAACTCTCTTTACGTACCATTGAGCCTACGGACTACCCAGAGCTCGCAGAATTGATGGACCTAGTATTTCCGGATGTTGGAGGCTCATGGCCACGTCTGACCATCATGGATCTTATTCATCAGTTTCCGGATGGCCAAATTTGTATTGAAGATAACGGTAAGATTGTCGGTGCTGCGCTGACTATGAAAGTCGATTACAATCGAATCTCACTCCCTCACCTTTACAGCGACATCATCACTGAAAACAACGTAATTCAAAACAAAGTCACTGGCGATGCCATGTACGGGCTTGATGTCTTTGTACACCCAGATTATCGCGGATTGCGCTTAGGACGTCGTCTGTATGATGCGCGTAAAGAGTTGTGTCGCAGTAAAAACTTTAAAGCGATATTAGCCGGTGGACGTATTCCTAATTACCATAAATACGCGGATGAATTAAGCGTTGCCGAATACATCGATAAAGTTAAGCGACGTGAACTTCACGATCCGATTCTGTCATTCCAACTGGCCAACGATTTTGATGTAAAGCGTATTATGCGTGGTTATCTGCCGGAGGACGATGCGTCCATGGGCTACGCGACGCTACTTGAATGGGACAATTTTTTCTACGAAGAGGATATTCAGTCTGTCCACGATGTCGAAAAAACGCTGATCCGTATTGGTGTCGTACAATGGCAAATGCGAGCGATGAACGATTTAGAAGATCTGCTGGATCAAGCTGAGTTCTTTATTTCTTCACTGGCGAACTACAAAGCCGATTTCGCTCTGTTCCCTGAGTTCTTTAACGCCCCGCTGATGGGTCTGCAAAACGATCAAAACTCTGTGGAAGCCATTCGCTTCCTCGCTAGCTTCACTGAAGAAATTAAAAATCGCTTCTCGCAAATGGCGGTGACCTACAACATCAACATCATTGCGGGAAGCATGCCGGTTATTGAAGAGGACGGTAAACTCTACAATGTTGCCTACTTGCTCCAGCGCGATGGCGAGATCAACGCACAGTACAAAATTCACATCACACCACACGAGCAACGAGACTGGGTCATTGACGGTGGTGACAACGTTCAGGTATTTGAAACGGATGCAGGTAAAGTTGGCATTCTGATTTGTTACGACAGTGAGTTCCCGGAACTGGGTCGAATGCTGGCGGAACAAGGTGCACAAATCGTGTTTGTACCGTTCTGGACCGACACCAAAAACGGCTATCAACGCGTACGAATTTGTTCCCAGTCTCGTGCAATCGAAAACGAGTGTTATGTGGCAATTGGTGGCAGTGTGGGTAACCTGCCTCGCGTCGACAACGTGGATATTCAATACGCCCAGTCAGCCGTATTTTCACCTTCTGACATTTACTTTCCACATGATGCTACCTTAACCGAAGCAAGCGCGAATACCGAAATGATCATTTTCGCGGACGTAGACTTAACCAAGCTGAAACAACTCAATACGGAAGGGTCCGTGACCAACTTGCGTCATCGTCGCCTCGACTTGTATGGTGGTTTTACCAAAGCTAAAAATCAATAACAAACTAACGCCAGCCTCTTTTATTTACGGAGGCTGGTGGATTTTTTCTGCAAACTTTACAGACCAGTATTCGAGAGGATAATCATTTACTCTCGAGACGATAAGCTAACTTAACATGACAACCAGACGCTGAGGCCACTCTGCCTTTTGCCTTTATTCCGGGAAAGTACGGGAAAGCTTGTGGAACAGATTAACGAACTACTCATCTCCATGAAGCCTCTGCTTGAGCAGTATGGCTACTTAGCGCTTTTTGTCAGCATTTTCCTCGAAGGTATTGGCATTCCTATGCCCGGCCAATCTTTAATGATTGCAGCTTCGATTCTCTCTTCCGAACAAGTCATGAACCTCACTCTAGTGATGTCGGTATCCTGGCTGAGCTGTTTTATCGGTAATACCTGTGGTTACTTAATTGGCTACTACTTTGAAGGCTGGTTAGATGAAAAAGGCTATATCTCTGGACCAAAAATGCAGAAACTACAGGGAGCGATACTAAAATACGGGCCTGCTTGTCTGGTCGTCAGCCGATTTATTGAAGGTATGAAGCAGTTTATGCCGTTGGCTTGTGGTATCGCCAAAATGCCCCGTAAAGAGTTCTTGCTTGGCAATGCACTCGCGGCAACCATTTGGGTCATGGTATTTAGCTTGCTTGCGCACTTTGCGTTTGAGCATTTAAGTTCACTCAGTCACCTTTACACCCAGTACAAATACTTCATCTGGACTATTGCTGCCGCTTTGTTTGTATGGATGGTTCTCAACATTATCAAACGAAAAAAATCAAAAGCTGCCGAATAATTAGACTTAAAATTAAAACTAACAGTATCAATAAGATAAAATCAAAATCTCCATTCCCACTCTCTTGGAGCACACAATCACCCAGCCATTTAGACGTCTAGACGTTGACTTCTTTTCGCTGTGAGATTAGTCTTCACGCCTTTCTCGTTTTAAGATTTGTCGTTCACATGTCCGGTTCTCAGCACACTATTAAAGCAGTTGCACCTTCTGCGGTCGCACTGATTCCACTTATTGTCTTTCTTGCACTATTTATTGGTGTAGGTACCTACCTATCGCTACAAGGCGTAGAATTTGCGTTCTACCAGCTACCAGCGCCAATCGCTGTTTTGCCAGCGATCATCATTGCCTTTTTGTTAAGTAAAGATAAGCTCAATCGCTCTATCGAGCACTTTATGCGTGGCGTGGGTCACCAAGACATCATTGCTATGTGCATGATCTACCTGCTTGCAGGCGCATTTGCAGCCGTAGCTAAAGCCTCTGGTGGTGTTGATGCAACGGTGAATCTAGGCTTGTCAGCGATTCCGACCAGCATGATCTTACCGGGTCTGTTCCTGATCTCGGCATTCATCGCAACCTCAATGGGGACCTCAATGGGGACGATTGCGGCAGTGGCTCCAGTCGCGTTAGGTATTGCAGAATCGGCAGGTATGAGCTTGCCATTAACGGCGGGTGTGGTACTCAGTGGTGCCATGTTTGGTGACAACCTTTCGATCATCTCTGATACCACTATCGCAGCAACGCGCTCTCAAGGCTGTGAAATGAAAGATAAGTTCAGAGAGAACATCCGAATTGCCCTCCCTGCAGCACTGGTTGCGATTGTGATATTTGCTTACAACAGCACAGCAACACAAGTGCCAGAAGCTGGCCCAATTGAGTGGCTGAAAGTTCTGCCGTACGTTACGATTTTGGTGTTAGCGGTATCTGGTCTGAATGTATTTGTTGTTCTGACTATAGGCATTCTTCTTGCAGGTGGCGTTGGTCTTGCTTCTATCGATGGTTATGGCCTGACGAATATGGCGCAAGATGTTTATACTGGCTTCGGCAATATGCAGGAGATCTTCCTGTTATCGATGCTCATTGGCGGCCTGAGTGAACTGATGCGTCGTCAAGGTGGTCTTGCTTTCTTGACTAACTTAGTAAGCAGCATGATTAATACCTTCGGTTCAAACCACTCTAAGCATGCAAACAGCCGTGCAAGTGAGTTAGGTATTGCTGGGCTGGTTTCTATGGTCAACGGTTGTACTGCGAACAACACTGTCGCGATCATTGTATCGGGTAGCGTTGCACGTCAACTAGCCGAAGAGAACAATGTGTCCCCTCGTCGTTCTGCAAGCTTATTGGATATCTTCTCTTGCGTGGTACAAGGTGTCTTACCTTACGGAGCGCAGGTGCTGTTACTCGGCTCAGTATTTAATTTGTCACCCCTGGAAGTGGTTTCAAATTCTTACTACTGTTTTGCACTGGCCATTGCCGCGATTGCTGCTGTATTTGTTAAGCACAAAGCACGACAGCCAGAAGTTCAAACCGAACAATAAAGACAAATACAAAAGAGGCTCCAACGGGAGCCTCTTTTGTTTCTAAAGACTGAAAATGGATGTTCTAAAACGACACGCATCATCCAAGGGGACATTTAAGAGCCGACTCATATTGCTGAGCGCTTGAACTTGAGTCGTATTACTCTCGGCCAATCTTCCACTAGCGTCAAGATGGTTATTCTCAAAACCAACCCGAACATCCAATCCAAGCAACATCGCAGATATCAAACAATCCAACTCTCTTGCCCCAAACGCACAAACGGCGCAGCGAATATCTTCTTGTTTAAATCGCTCTAAATTTAGGCCTCTTAAATCCCACGGTGAAGATTGTTGCTCTTTATGGTACCGACCCAGTACAACAAGCGCATGCTGATTATGGTTAGGTAGCACACCACTTCTACGATACTGGAAATAACGTTCGATATCCGCCTCATCATAAAGAATCATTTGGCTGAGAATATTATTTTCAGCAACCCAGTGGAAAAAATCCCTCGCCTCTTTTTCACTGCTGTCATTCGGAATTAACTCTCTTAACGCAAATGAAGCCGCTTCTGGCCTCACCGCTTTAATTAACGCTATCTGCTGCTGTGGGGAATACTGGCCGACGGCTTCCGTAGTCAACTGAACAATCATCTTATCGCCAACCGCTTCTTTCACTGCATGATAGATGGGATCATTATCCTCAATTTCTAGTGAATGTTTACCGTTCACATCGCGCGCATGCAAATGGGTCATGGCAGCCCCTGCCGACTGACAGGCTCGCGCTTCAGCAACCAACTCCTCAGTAGTCATTGGCAGATTGCGGTGCTCTTGCTTGGTCTTTCTCGCGCCATTCGGTGCAACGATTATCGCAACTGACTCTTGATGGGATGCTGAATCTATTGCCATGTGCTTGATACCTCACTCAGTGTACGGGTAAGTTTTTCTACCAATTCATCCACGTGACTTGGCTGAAAAATAAAAGGAGGTGCGAGCAAAATATGGTGTCCGTTTACGCCGTCGATAGTGCCGCCCATTGGATAACACATTAAACCATTTTCCATCGCTCGCTGTTTAATACGCTTATCCGCCATCGTGGCTTTGTTTAAAGGCGCTTTGTTCTCTTTATCCGCCACCAGCTCGATACCTAAGAATAGACCTTTGCCTCGGATATCACCGATATAAGGCAAATCAGACAAAGCTAAAGCCAGCTCTTTGCGCAACAATGCACCTTGTCGATTCACAGCCGTTAATAGATCTTCTTCAAATATCGTTTGGATCGTCGCAACCGCTGCCGCACAAGCAACGGGATGGGCCATAAAGGTATGACCATGCTGGAAAAAGCCGCTACCCGATTCAATCGCTTGATACACTTTGTCGTTAGACACCACCGCGCCAATCGGTTGATAACCTGCACCTAACCCTTTTGCCATGCAGACTAAATCAGGCTCGGCTTCCTCTTGTTCAAAAGCGAAAAAACTACCGCTGCGACCAACACCGCACATCACTTCATCCATGATCAACAACACATCGTATTGGTCGCAGATTTCTCGAATGCGTTTGAAGTAACCAATCGTTGCAGGAACTGCGCCCGCTGTCGCACCCACTATAGGCTCGGCAATAAACGCCATGACATTTTCCGCGCCCAATTCAATAATTTTGGCTTCCAGCTCATTCGCAGCGCGCAGTGAATATTCCAGCTCTGATTCATCAATTTTCTGATAACGGTAAGCGTAACAAGGAGCAATATGCTGGCCGGAATTAAGGATCGGCCTGAAAGGTTCGCGTCGCCACTCATTGCCACCAACCGCTAACGCCCCGAGGGTATTTCCGTGGTAACTCTGCTGACGGGCGATGAAATATTTTTTATCTAGTTTACCGGACTCCACAAAATACTGACGCGCCATTTTAAGCGCCGACTCCACAGCTTCCGAACCACCACTAACCAGATAAACATGATTGAATTGTTCCGACATATGCTGGCAAATCAACTCAGCCAATTGCTCGCTGCTCTCGCTAGTAAAAAAGCCAGTATGAGCAAAAGGAACTCGCTCTATCTGCGCCAGCATCGCTTGTTTAACTGCTTGATGGCTATGACCAAGGTTCGATACCGCAGCGCCACCACACGCATCTAAATATTGTTTACCTTGTTGATCAAACAGGTACACCCCTTCTCCGCGTTCGATTACTGGCAACGTGTTATGGCAATGCCGATGAAAAACATAAGACATGTGATTTCCTTAAAGTGAATGCCGTCTCGCCACATCATCTTGAACAAACGCCATTCTCACAAGGGAATAAAATTCGACCTGTATGAGCTTTTGGAATACAGGAAACCAAAAACCAATAATCAATTGAAAGTAAAGAAATAAAAACAAAAAAGACCAGGCTTATTAAAGGCTGGTCTATGGGTAACTAAAAGCTCTGTTCAAGTAAGCGTTTAGGCGTTTAGGGCCTGCTCTAAATCGGCCAAGATATCATCAATATGTTCAATACCCACTGAAAGGCGAATCATCTCTGGCGACACTCCCGCTTGCTTTTGTTCTGCTTCACTTAATTGGCGGTGAGTAGTAGATGCCGGATGACAAGCCAGTGATTTGGCATCACCGATATTTACCAAGCGCTTAAATATTTTCAGCGCATCATAAAAACGAACACCCGCTTCATAACCGTCTTTCAAGCCGAACGACAAAATCGCTGAAGGCTTACCTTTCATATATTTTTGCGCTAGTTCATGATGTTCTGATTCTGGCAAACCTGCGTAGCTTACCCAACTGACTTTCTCATGCTGGTTGAGATATTCCGCTACTTTCAATGCGTTCTCGGTGTGGCGCTCCATGCGTAAAGATAGGGTTTCTAATCCCTGCATTAGCATGAACGCATTCATTGGCGAAAGTGCCGAGCCCGTATTGCGTAACGGTACGGTTCTCGCGCGACCAATAAAGGCCGCATCACCAAATGCTTCGGTATACACCACACCATGATAGGACGGCTCAGGTTGATTAAATACCGGGAAACGCTTGCTATGCAGTGCCCAAGGAAACTTACCCGAATCGACAATGACTCCACCCAAAGTCGTACCATGGCCACCGACATATTTCGTCAGAGAGTGCACCACAATATCGGCGCCAAATTCGATGGGCTTACACAACACAGGCGTTGCAACGGTGTTATCCACAATCACAGGCACACCTTGTGCGTGAGCAAGGTCCGCAACACGCTCTAAATCGATGATGTTACCAGCAGGGTTACCAATGCTCTCGCAGTACACTGCTTTGGTATTTTCATCAATAAGTTCAGCCAGGCTTTCCGGTTTGTCATCCTTGGCAAACTTCACTTGGATGCCCTGATTAGGCAACATGTGGGCGAACAAAGTGTATGTGCCACCGTAGAGTTGTGGAGTGGATACGATGTTATCGCCAGCCTGAGCCAAGGTCAGAATCGCATAGTTAATGGCTGCACTGCCTGCGCTCACAACCAAACCTGCAATACCACCTTCCAAAGCTGCCATACGCTTTTCCAGAACATCATTGGTTGGGTTCATAATGCGCGTGTAAATATTGCCCGGTACTTCTAGGTTAAATAAATCTGCACCATGCTGAGCGTTATCAAATTCATAAGCAACGGTCTGGTAAATAGGGGTCGCCACGGATTTAGTGGTAGGGTCCGTTTCATAACCAAAATGGATCGATAGCGTTTCGTCTTTCATGTTCTTCCTTGTGCGTTATCTCTAAAAATAGCCGTATTCATCATGCCTATTTTTCGTTCAAAGAACCTCGCTATAGGTCACAATGCATACCATTAAAACTGTCGCTGATATGGTAATGGGTAAGATCTTTCAATTTGCCAGTAGAAACAAAGCACTACGGATTGAACCTATTTTCAATACCTCGGATGTGGTCTCTGCACATCGCTTATTTTGTGGAGACTTGCTGTAATAACCAACTACGAAACTTTTCTGTCGAGTCACTTTTGGTATTCATGATCAAATAGTAACCCGCGTTAGCTGGTATCGGATTAAAAGGCGAAACTAAGCGTTGGGTAACAAGTTCATCTTCGATCAACGCCATCCTTGCCATGGCAATTCCCACGCCCGCTTCAGCCGCAGACATAGCCATGTCAGTACGGTTAAAAAAATGTCCGACATCGGTTTTAATATCCAGCCCCATAGAAGATGCCCAATAAAGCCATTCATAATCCCGCGCGGCTTTATCCCAAGGCATTGCATCATGCAGTAAGGTCGCCTCCTTCCACAGTTCCATTGACGACAACGGTTTATCACTCGTGAAGGGAGTTTTCAGCCACCCATGATCCTCAAGGTATTTGGGGCTCATTACTGGCAATAATTTTTCGTCCAGCAATAGCTCTGCGTGTTTGTATCTATATGGATGCAATCCGTAATCGATAGCCACATCGTAGTCTTTCAGTTCACTGTTAACCAACGAGCCTTCGGCAAATATTTGCACTTGAATATCTGGATTTTCTAAGTGGAAACTCTCTAGTTTTGGGACTAGCCATTTAAAAGCAAAAGAGGGCGTTAACTTGAGTCTGATCTCATTATTGTGCTTATCGACCTTGAGCTCATCGAGTAGCTTTCCCAACTCAGAAAAATGAAACTGGGTAGCTTGTTGAAGTTGAATTCCCTTGGATGTTAGTCGGATACCACGGGAGTGGCGTTCAAAAAGATTAAACCCTAATGCTTCTTCTAAGTGAATAATTTGTTGACTAATTGCCCCCGTCGTCAGGTGCAAAGACTTCGCAGCACCAGTAAAACTGCTATGTTCAGCAACTTGACTAAATAACCACAAACCATTTACTAGATTACCTCTCATACCTCACCCTATAGTTTTTCTAAACTCTATATGTAATTTATATCGATTGTTAAAAAAAGGTAAGCAAAAGAAACTAGCCACAAATAATTATTGTGTGTGTGGAGTGCAAAATGGAAGTCATCGTATTAGGAAGTGGCGTTATCGGTTTAACATCGGCTTGGTATTTATCTCAGGCAGGCTACCAGGTAACGGTCATTGACCGCCAACCAAGCAGTGCAATGGAAACCAGCTTTGCTAATGCAGGCCAAATTTCTTATGGCTATTCTTCGCCTTGGGCCGCTCCGGGTATTCCTATTAAAGCCATCAAATGGCTAATGGAAGAGCATGCTCCTCTCAAAATAAAGCCGACGCTAAACTCGGATATGATCAGCTGGGCATCGAAAATGGTCGCGAACTGTACGTTGCCGCGTTACCAAGTAAACAAAGCGCGTATGCTTTCTATCGCGAATCACAGCCGCGTATGCCTAGAGCAGCTACGCAAAGATCATGCAATTAAGTATCAAGGGCGACAATTCGGTACCCTGCAAGTATTTCGTACAGAGCAGCAGCTAAAAGCGATTGAAAAAGACCTCAAACTGCTTGAGCAAAGCGGTACACGTTTTGAGTTGATGGACGTTGAACAGTGCATCAAACAAGAGCCGGGGCTTGCTTTAGTAAAAGATAAGATCGTAGGTGGTTTATACCTTCCGGATGATGAGACCGGTGATTGCTTCCAGTTCTGCCAACAACTCACTGAGCTGGCAAAAGCACATGGTGTCAGGTTTGAATTCAATACTGAAGTAAGCAATTGGGTTACCGCAGGCAAAAAGATCATAGGTGTCCAAACGAACCGTGGATTGTTCAAAGCCGACCAGTTTGTGCTGGCCTCGGGAAGCTACTCAACAGCCTTGCTTAAGCAGCTTGAGGTTGATATTCCGGTTTACCCAGTCAAAGGTTACTCACTGACGGTACCAATCGAAAACGAGCAATACGCGCCTCGATCTACGGTAATGGATGAGACCTACAAAGTGGCCATGACACGTTTTGACGACAGAATTCGTGTTGCTGGTACCGCTGAGCTCGCCGGCTTTGATGGTTCTATCCCTCAAAAGAGAAAGAACACCATTGAAATGGTCATTCGCGATCTATTTCCTCGTAGCGGAGACTTTAGCCAAGCGGAATTCTGGACTGGTTTCAGACCGATGACTCCGGACGGCACACCAATCATTGGAGCAACGCCTTACGAGAATCTGTTTACCAATACAGGACATGGCACGTTAGGTTGGACGATGGCGTGTGGCTCAGGCCAGCTTTTAGCAAGCATAATGACAAAGGAAAGCACTAAGATCATTGAACAATCAGAACTTAACTTATTCCGTTACGCCTGATTAATAAACAGCCTATTAAACCATAGTATGCACTTAAGTTAGCACATTAAACTGCCGTATTTTTAAGTGCATTTTAATAAATACATACTGCATAATTAGTCAAACAGGGAATCTTAGCTAGGAAATACATTGAATAAGCAATGGTTACCAGAGATTAATGGTAGTTTATCATTCTGTGTCCACCGTCACGCTATCAAGGATTTTAAGCTAAAAAGGTTAACAATTACGTTACAAAAAAAGGTAATGTGTTGTTGGGAAAACAACCACAAACACAACTAACAGGGAAAATACTCATGCAGTCATTAGTTGATTTTCTGAATGGAATTATCTGGAGCCCAGTACTAATCTACTTGTGCCTTGGTGCTGGTTTATTCTATTCAATCATGACTCGTTTCGTTCAAGTTCGTCATTTCTTTGAAATGTGGCGCTTATTGCTATCAGGAAAGAGTTCAACAAAGGGGATTTCATCATTTCAGGCGCTTGCCGTATCGCTATCTGGCCGTGTAGGTACAGGTAACATTGCAGGTGTTGCAGCCGCTATCGGTTTCGGTGGTCCGGGTGCCGTTTTCTGGATGTGGGTCGTAGCATTCTTCGGTGCTGCAACGGCTTACGCAGAATCAACACTTGCGCAAATCTATAAAGAAGAAGACGAAGGCGAATTCCGTGGTGGTCCAGCTTACTACATTGAAAAAGCAATGGGTCAAAAATGGTACGCTTGGATCTTTGCTATCTCGACTATCTTTGCGTGTGGTGTGCTACTTCCAGGCGTTCAATCGAACAGCATTGGTAACGCAGTAGAAGCCGCATTCGGCTCTGGTGACATGATCGAAACCGCTATCGGTACCATCAGTTTTGCTAAAATTTTCACTGGTACGGTTGTCTGTGTCATTCTTGCTTTCATCATTTTTGGTGGCGTAAAACGTATTGCAAGCTTCACTCAAATTGTTGTTCCATTTATGGCTTTGGCTTACATCGTGACAGCGTTTGTTATCATTCTGCTTAACATCGGTGAGGTTCCACGCATCTTCGGTATGATCATTGGTGACGCGTTCACACCTATGGCTGGTATCGGCGCAGCAATTGGTTGGGGTGTAAAACGTGGTGTTTACTCTAACGAAGCTGGTCAAGGTACAGGTCCTCACGCAGCAGCAGCAGCAAGTGTTGACCACCCTGCTCAACAAGGTCTAGTACAGTCGTTCTCTATCTACATCGATACACTACTTGTTTGTTCAGCAACAGCGTTCATGATTCTTATCACTGGTGCTTAC
Source organism: Vibrionaceae bacterium (assembly GCA_018222805.1). Taxonomy (GTDB): domain Bacteria; phylum Pseudomonadota; class Gammaproteobacteria; order Enterobacterales; family Vibrionaceae; genus Vibrio. The sequence continues at coordinate 1,071 of JAAEZQ010000008.1, read as the reverse complement.
AACGTACATGGTGCAGTAGAAGGCGCGTTCCTGGTACAAAACCTACCTGCGGACATTGGTGCTAACGGCCCAGTATTTACTCAGATGGCTATCGAAAGTGCGCTTCCTGGCGTGGGCAAACCATTTATTGCCATTGCTCTGTTCTTCTTCTCATTTACGACTATTCTGGCTTACTACTACATCGCAGAAACGAACATCGCATACATCCGTCGTACATTTAAAGTGGATGGCTTGATGTTTGTTCTTAAACTGATCCTTCTGTCAGCGGTGTTCTACGGTACAGTAAAAACTGCCAACCTTGCATGGGCAATGGGTGACGTAGGTGTAGGCTTGATGGCTTGGTTAAACATTGTCGGCATTCTGATCATCTTCTTCATGTCTAAGCCAGCACTTAAAGCGTTGAACGATTACGAAAGACAACAGAAAGAAGGCGTGACTGAGTATACGTTCAACCCAGTAGCGCTAGGCATTAAAGGTGCTGATTACTGGGAAGGGAAATACAAGCGTAAGACTGGTAAATCTGCTCATACTGCCGCAGTTGAAGCGACGCAAACAACAGCAGAAGAAACTTCTCTGTAAGATTACAAAAATAAATACAGCAATACACAACAACAAGGGCCAGCGATTCGCTGGCCCTTTTATTATTTGTACTGTCCGATATTTTAATAATCTGGGTAGATATCTCGTATATCCTGAAAGATGCCATCAAACAGTGCGGTAGCACTTTGCATCAGGATTTCCCGCTTCGGGCGTACCACAGAAATGACACTATCAGGGATATTGTCCAGCAGTGGCACTAGCGTAAACTCGTTTTTAATATAGTCCCGATCAAGAGACTCTGTAGAAAACAGCGCCGCAAAATCATCGGGGCTAAAGGGTAAAAACCAAAACTAAACAGATTAACTAAACCTTATACTGATAAGAAAAAGCTCGTGTAATGCCACAACAACTTATAAATCAGACAATTCCTACTTGGAACAGCTGACTTCAGATAATAAAAAAGCGGACCTTGAGGTTAATGCTGATCGTTTTAAGTAATTGAACGATCCTCCCAAGGCATCATAATCGGTC
>JAAEZQ010000039.1 GCA_018222805.1 Vibrionaceae bacterium | reverse complement strand
CTGTTAAAGATCTGATCGTGGAGCAAGAGTTTAGTTCAAAAAAAGTCCCTCACATCATGTGAGAGACTTCTGTATAAAAGACAGCCATTTTTATGGTGGCTTTTTAAAATAAGAACTCAGTTATTATTGACGGCGCATCGCATCGAAGAACTCATCATTGGTCTTGGTCATCGCTAACTTATCGATTAGGAATTCCATTGCGTCGATTTCACCCATTGGGTGAACAATCTTACGTAGAATCCACATTTTCTGTAGTTCGTCATTTTTAGTCAGTAGCTCTTCACGTCGAGTGCCTGAGCGGTTGAAGTCAATCGCTGGGAAGACACGCTTCTCAGCAATCTTACGGTTTAGGTGCAGTTCCATGTTACCTGTACCCTTGAACTCTTCGTAGATAACTTCATCCATTTTAGAGCCAGTATCGACTAGCGCTGTTGCGATGATCGTTAAGCTACCGCCTTCTTCTACATTACGTGCTGCACCGAAGAAACGCTTAGGACGGTGTAGTGCGTTCGCATCCACACCACCTGTTAGTACTTTACCTGATGAAGGTACAACCGTGTTGTATGCACGCGCCAGACGAGTAATAGAATCCAGTAGGATAACCACGTCTTTCTTGTGCTCAACCAAGCGTTTCGCTTTCTCGATTACCATTTCCGCAACCTGCACGTGGCGAGATGCTGGCTCATCAAAAGTAGAAGCAATTACTTCACCTTTAACCAGACGTTGCATTTCCGTTACTTCTTCCGGACGTTCGTCGATAAGAAGTACCATCAGCTCACACTCTGGATGGTTGTAAGCGATGCTTTGTGCGATGTTTTGCAGAAGCATTGTCTTACCCGCTTTTGGCGGAGCAACAATCAAACCACGCTGACCTTTACCGATTGGCGATGCCAAATCTAGAACACGTGCAGTAATATCTTCTGTAGAACCGTTACCGCGCTCCATCACCATACGCTCATTGGCATGCAGTGGAGTTAAGTTTTCAAATAGGATCTTGTTACGAGCATTGTCTGGTTTGTCGTGGTTAACCGTGTTGACTTTCAGAAGGGCAAAGTAACGTTCGCCATCTTTTGGCGGGCGAATTTTACCGGCAATTGAGTCACCTGTACGTAGGTTAAAACGACGAATCTGACTTGGTGATACGTAAATATCGTCCGGACCAGCAAGGTATGAACTATCTGCACTACGCAGGAAACCAAAGCCGTCTTGCAGAATTTCCAGAACCCCATCGCCAAAGATGTCTTCGCCGCCTTTCGCATGCGCTTTTAAAATCGCGAAGATGATGTCTTGTTTTCTTAAGCGCGCTAGGTTCTCTAATCCTAAGCTTTCGCCCAGTTTTACAAGGTCAGACACAGGTCTGTTCTTCAGTTCGGTAAGGTTCATGGTAGTGGATTCTTGTTTAGTCAAAATAAGATCTGTTTTCTAGTTAAGATGGATTTGGTCACAGGATCGACCAAGAAGAGAAATTTGTTCAATTAACGCGCGATAAGTTAGCACTAATTAATATTCTAGTCCAGAGTTAGAAAAACAAAACCGCGCATTGTTGGTTGCACGGTTTTTTCTGTAATCACGTGGTGATTATATGTTTGCGTCCAAAAACTCTTTAAGTTGAGTTTTAGACAGAGCACCAACTTTCGTTGCCGCTACGTTGCCGTCTTTGAATAGCAGTAGCGTTGGAATGCCACGAATACCAAACTTAGGTGGTGTGCCTGCGTTATGGTCGATGTTTAGTTTACCGATAGTGAGTTTGCCTTCGTACTCTTCAGCGACTTCGTCCAGGATAGGAGCGATCATCTTACAAGGACCACACCATTCTGCCCAAAAATCTACTAATACAGGGCCTGCAGCGTTGATTACATCGTTTTCAAAACCGTCATCAGTTAGCTGCAAAATCTTATCACTCATCTTCCACTCCAATGTGTTTTTCAGAACTGGTTGGATGATAACCAGTATTAAGATGCCCTATTGGAATGTATTTACTTTCGTATTGCAAGCTTAAGCTGATATTCTATAGCCATGAAAAAGACGCATATCACAGAGCAAAAGTTCGCCGATTTGGGGTTAGAGCCCCAAGTTATTGATGGATTGGATAAAAAAGGGTTTGATTTTTGTACCCCTATCCAAGCCTTGGCGTTGCCGGTACTGCTCACCGGCCAAGACATCGCAGGCCAGGCCCAAACGGGCACTGGTAAAACGCTCGCGTTTCTTACTGCAACGTTCAACCACCTTATGACCACACCGGAACACGAAGGTCGTCAACCAACGCAACCACGTGCCATCATTATGGCTCCAACGCGTGAATTGGCGATTCAGATCTTCAACGATGCGGAAACGCTCGTTGCAAGCACGGGCTTAAAAGCGGCACTGGCATATGGTGGTGAAAGCTACGATAAACAGTTGGCTAAGCTACAAGATGGTGTGGATATCCTGATCGGTACGACTGGCCGTATCATCGACTTCTACAAACAGCGCGTGTTTAATCTAAACAACATTCAAGCAGTTGTATTAGATGAAGCAGACCGCATGTTCGATCTTGGTTTTATTAAAGATATCCGTTTCTTGTTCCGTCGTATGCCTGAGCCGAAAGAGCGTCTGAACATGCTGTTTTCAGCAACGCTATCTTACCGAGTACAAGAACTCGCCTTTGAACACATGCACAACCCAGAACATGTCGTGGTAGAACCGGAGCAAAAAACTGGCCACCGTATTCAGGAAGAGCTTTTCTACCCATCTAACGAAGACAAAATGGCGCTTCTTCAGACTCTTATTGAAGAAGAGTGGCCAGATCGTGCAATTATATTCGCCAACACCAAGCACAAATGTGAATCCGTTTGGGGTCACCTAGCAGCAGATGGTCATCGTGTTGGTCTGTTGACTGGCGATGTACCACAGAAGAAACGTGAAAAAATTCTTGAACAGTTCACTAAAGGTGATGTTGATATCCTAGTGGCGACTGATGTTGCAGCTCGTGGCCTGCACATCCCTCAAGTAACACACGTATTCAATTATGACCTGCCAGACGATTGTGAAGACTATGTACACCGCATCGGTCGTACTGGTCGTGCAGGTGCTAGTGGTCACTCTATCAGCTTTGCTTGTGAAGAGTACGCGATCAATCTACCTGCGATTGAAGAATACATCGAACACACCATCCCTGTATCGGAATACGATGCGTCAGCTCTGATTCAAGACCTGCCAGATCCAATCCGTATGCGTGCACCACGAACTCAACAACGCCGCACGAATACAGGTGGTACTCGCTCTGGTAACCGTAAGCAACAAGGACGCCGTCCTCGTCAACCACGTCAATCAGCGCCTAAACAATCATAAAGGAATCTTAAGCCGTATATGAGTCAAGCAGGATCATCACCGCTATACGCCGCCATCGACCTCGGGTCGAACAGTTTTCACATGCTCGTTGTGCGTCACATCGATGGCAGCGTTCAAACAATGGCTAAAATTAAGCGCAAAGTTCGTCTAGCGGCGGGCTTAGATGAACATAATTCTCTTAGTATGGAAGCTATGCAGCGAGGATGGGACTGCTTAAGTCTATTTGCGGAACGCTTGCAAGATATTCCGAAACAGAACATTCGCATCGTCGGTACCGCGACATTACGTACCGCGACGAATGTGAATGAGTTTCTCGAGAAGGCGCGTCACATTCTTGGTCATCCTATCGAAGTTATCTCCGGTGAAGAAGAAGCCGCCACTATCTATAAAGGCGTCGCTCACACTTCTGGAGGCAGTGGTCGCCGCCTTGTGGTCGATATTGGCGGTGCCAGTACTGAGCTTATCATCGGGGAAGGGTTCGAAGCCAAAGCACTCACCAGTTTAAAAATGGGCTGTGTGACCTGGTTGGAGAACTTCTTTAAAGACCGTCAGCTGAATGCTCGTAACTTTGATGCCGCCATTGAAGGCGCAAAACAGACTATCAAGCCGATTTTAGAGCAGTATATCGACTTGGGTTGGGATGTTTGTGTCGGGGCTTCTGGTACCGTTCAGGCGCTACAAGAGATAATGTTGGCACAGGGGATGGACGAAGTAATTACTCACTCCAAACTCAAGCGCCTGCAAAAGCAAGCCATGTTAGCTGATCATTTAGAAGAGCTCGACATCGAAGGTTTGACGCTTGAGCGTGCACTGGTATTCCCTAGTGGTTTGTCTATTCTGATTGCCGTGTTTGAGTTGCTTGAGATCGATGCCATGACCCTTGCAGGAGGGGCTCTGCGTGAAGGTCTGGTGTACGAAATGGTCGAAGAGTTACGTCAGAAAGACATCCGCTCACGTACTATCTGCAGTGTTCAGAGTCGTTATCAACTGGATTGCGAGTACGGCGAACAAGTGGCAAACCTTGCAAGCAAGCTATTGCAACAAGCCGGTGGTGAAACATGGATTGCTGAGCCCCAGGGTGAAGTTCTACTGGAAACCACCGCTAAGTTACATGAAATTGGCTTGACCATCGATTTTAAGAAAGGTGGTGAGCACAGCGCCTACTTACTGCAGAACTTAGATTTACCGGGATTCACACGCGCGCAAAAATTCTTTATCGGTGAGATAGCCCGCCGTTACCGTGAGCAGCTCACATCTTTACCTGAGCAACATGCCCTATCAGGTAGCAGCGCAAAACGTGTATTGCGTATATTGCGACTTGCGGTACTGCTTACCCATCGCCGTAATCCTAACTTAGAGCCTCTAGTAACACTTTCGGCAGAAGGTGATAATCTGACGTTAGGTATCGACGCAAAATGGTTAGAGGAAAACCCGCTCACTGCAGCGGAGTTGGAAATTGAATCGAACCGCCAGACTGATATCGGCTGGCCATTAACGATTTCAGCACTCTAACGACAAACACTGGTAAGTAACGGTTAAAAAAGGCTCCTTTGGAGCCTTTTTTATATTCCTCCAAATACCTATGTACAGCTCAAAGAGCTTTGGGATACCCATGATCCAAATGCTTCCTATGCTGTACATCCCCCAACAAAAACAAAAAAGCCGCTGTTAAAAACAAGCGGCTTTTTTGGTATTCGCGGAAAGTCACCTGCCTAAGCAGTCGTTGTCACTTTGAAGTTCGGATTCACTGCGGTCAGCTTTTTAATCAGATAATTCAGTAGTACGCCGTACATAGGGACGAACAAACCAAGGCTGATCACCAGCTTAAAGCCATAGTCCACCAGCGCAATTTCAGTCCAGTGCTCTGCCATAAATGGATCTGGGCTTTGGTAAAAAGCAATGGCAAAGAATGCGATGGTATCGAGCGCATTACCAAATAGCGTGGAACACGTTGGTGCAACCCACCACTGTTTCATTTGGCGCAGACGGTTAAAAACATGCACATCCAGAATTTGACCCAGCAAATACGCCATAAAACTCGCTACTGCGATGCGGGCGACAAACAGGTTAAATTCGCTCAGTTGACCAACCCCTTGAAATTGACCTTCAAAGAACACTACTGACAGGAAATAAGACACGGCCAGAGCAGGCAGCATGACTAAGAAGATGATCTTACGCGCTAATGCCGCACCAAAGATACGTACCGTCAAATCAGTGGCCAAAAAGATAAATGGGAAGGTAAATGCGCCCCATGTGGTATGGAGGCCAAAAATCGTAAAGGGCAGCTGAACCAGGTAATTGCTGGATGCAATAATGATCAGATGGAATAAAACCAGATAGATAAGGGCGTTGCGCTGCTGCGCAGGGGTAAAGTTACTCATGCGATACCTTTTTAGTTTGGTTTGGGGGCGAGGGAACCCAAATCGAGCGTTTTCAATATAAAAACGACTCTTACCAACAATGTTAAATAGAAAACAAACTGGCTACGCCTGTATAAAGCGAAGCGGTGGGCGATTATACATTAACCAATTTCGCTCGCAAGCAGTGCTTTTTACGCAAACGTTTATACCCAAGTAACCTCAAGATGCTTAGTTCAGCGAGAATGACTTGGCTTACAGACAAGGCAACGATTTGATGATCTAGTGGTTCTAAATCAAAAATCGTTAACAAAGTATGCAAGCCAAGACAACTCGCCCTTTGGGAGCGTGTCACTGCAACAATTTCATCGTCAAACAACTTGGAAAGAGCTCGCTATTCCACGGCGTCGTTTTCCTTGAACTTGAATCAGTGACAACGCTCTGAATCCTGCATCTTGAAGTCACTTGGGTATATATACAAAAAAGGGTGTTTCACATGAAACACCCTCAAAAATACTATAATACTTTCATCAGAATCCGCGTTGGAATAGTCCGGCAAGATAATCGAGCTCTTCCCTGCTCTCTTCAACGGCTAGCGCTTCAAACCATATTGCTTCGCTGTAGTGTTCCGCCTTCATAAACAGTCGACAACCTTCAAAGTCAATCAACCAGGAATGAATATCCGCATCCCACTGCTTTTCTACTACTGTAGCCGATAACAGGCCAACCAAGCGCTCACCCAGCACCGGAAACGTATCTAAGTCAAAGCTTGGCGCGGTAATAAGTAAGCGACCTTCTTCGGCAATGTATTCAGCGAGGCCAAATTCCTTGTGCATGTAATTTCCTTAACCGTGTTGGGTAATGTGTTCTTGAATGAGGTCTAAGAATGGATCGGCATATTTCTCAAGTTTACGTTGACCTACCCCGCTGACTGCGAGCATTTCTCCATAAGAGGTTGGCAGAATCTCCGCCATATCAATTAATGTAGCATCACTGAAGACCACATAAGGTGGTAAGCCATCTTCATCCGCAATCGACTTACGCAGTTTACGCAGTTTGGCAAACAGCTTCTTATCGTAGTTTTTGCTGGTTAATTTGTCGGACTTAGCAGCTCGTGCCGCGGTATCCAGACGTGGTACCGCTAATTCCAGAGCCACATCTCCACGTAATAGTGGCCGAGCTTCTTCAGTGAGCTGCAAGGTTGAGTTGCGGGTAATGTTCTGAAACAACAAGCCTTTGTGGATTAACTGACGGAAGATGCTCACCCAATAATCATGGCTGTGATCGCGCCCTAACCCGTATGTAGAGATTTTGTCGTGGCCATTTTCACGTACACGGATATTTTGCATACCGCGCAGCACTTCCACAACATAGCCCATACCAAAGCTTTGATTCACACGATAGACACAAGATAGTGCTTTGCGTGCCTCTTCGGTTGCGTCAAAATGTTTAGGTGGATCGAGGCAGATATCGCAGTTACCGCATGGCTTCTCTCGATATTCACCAAAATAGTTGAGCAGAACCTGACGACGACAAGTCTGTGCTTCAGCAAATGCGCTCATCGCATTCAACTTATGGCTTTCTACTTGCTTCTGCGGACCTTCGTCTTTTTCATCCAGCATACGGCGTAGCCAACTGATATCGGCCGGATCGTAAAGCATCATCGCTTCCGCAGGTAAACCATCCCGTCCTGCACGACCAGTTTCCTGATAGTAGGATTCGATATTGCGCGGAATGTCAAAATGCACCACAAAGCGCACATTGGGTTTATTGATGCCCATACCAAAGGCGACGGTCGCCACCACGATCTGGATATCATCTCGCTGAAACGCTTCCTGAACATAAGCGCGTTCATCCGTGTCCATGCCTGCATGATAACCCGCCGCTCGAATGTGATTGTTGCACAGCTTCTCCGTCACCATTTCCACTTTCTTGCGGCTACCACAATAGATAATGCCGCAATTCCCTTTCTGGGTTTCTAAATAGCGAATGATCTGAGAAACCGGCTTGTGTTTTTCCACCAGATTATAGCGAATATTGGGGCGGTCAAAGCTGCCCAGATAAACCTGAGGCTCGTTGAGACGTAAACGCTCTAGGATATCTCGACGCGTGGCATCATCGGCAGTCGCCGTTAACGCCATAAAGGGTACATGAGAAAAGTGTTGCTTCAGTTGGCCCAGTGACGCGTACTCAGGACGGAAATCATGCCCCCACTGTGAGATACAGTGCGCCTCATCGACCGCAATCATGGTCAGAGGCAGGCTCTCCAGGCGTTCGATAAAATCACGCATCAAAACACGCTCTGGCGAAACATAAATCAACTTCAGCTGCCCGTTGTGCATACGGTTATACACACTCAGCAGTTCTTCTCTGCTCATGGTTGAATTCACGCACTCCGCCGCGACACCATTGGCTTTTAGCTGGTCCACCTGATCTTTCATCAGTGAAATCAGCGGAGAGATAACCAAAGTGATCCCACTGCGCACCAGCGCGGGAATCTGATAACAGAGAGACTTACCACCGCCAGTTGGCATGATAACCAAGCTGTCTCGTCCATCAATAGCAGCATCGATAACTTCTTGCTGACCATCGCGAAAAGTCTGATAACCGAAGACGTCCTCCAACACACGTTGAGGCGTTACAGGCGAGTCTGAAGGTTCGGCTAACAAGGTCGAGGTCATGAATAGTCTCAGATTGGGTGATCATAGGAATGCTTTTGTACGCCACCAGCATACAAAATGAGGGCACATTGTAATGGGGTTTCATGGTGAATAAAACCGCAAATTACTAGGTGTTTGCCAACACGACTCGTATACTGCTCCTCCGCTCTATATACAATTTGATGACACGTCATGATACAAGAAGAACAACAGCGTGCACGGCAAGGCATCCTGCTTGCAATTGGCGCTTACACGATGTGGGGTATCGCCCCGATATACTTTAAATCGATTACTGATGTATCGGCTTTAGAAATCCTCAGCCACCGAGTAATTTGGTCTTTCTTTTTGCTTGCTGCACTCCTCCACTTTGGCCGCCGTTGGCGCTCGGTTAGCGATATCATCAAAAACAAAACCAAGATGATGTATTTGGTATCTACCGCGATTTTAGTCGGAGCTAACTGGCTGATCTTCATTTGGGCAGTAAACGCCAACCATATGCTTGATGCCAGTTTGGGTTATTACATTAACCCTCTACTTAACGTGTTGCTCGGAATGATTTTCCTCGGAGAAAGGCTGCGTAAACTACAGTGGTTCGCTGTCGCACTTGCGGCCTGTGGTGTCTTAGTACAACTATTTGTGTTTGGTTCTGTCCCTATCGTTGCCATGGCATTAGCAATGAGCTTTGGTATTTATGGCTTACTGCGCAAAAAAGTCAGCGTTGAAGCCCAAACCGGGTTATTCATCGAAACGCTCGTCATGCTGCCTGCAGCTGCGATTTATTTGTTCTTTATCGCCAGCTCACCGACTTCAAGCATGGCAGACAACGCGTGGCAGTTAAATACATTGCTGATAGCCGCTGGCGTGGTGACGACACTGCCGCTACTCTGCTTTACGGGCGCAGCGACTCGCTTGAAACTCTCGACACTAGGCTTTTTCCAATATATTGGGCCAAGTCTGATGTTCTTGCTCGCAGTCTTGATTTACGGTGAAGCCTTTACCATGGATAAAGCGATTACATTCGCCTTTATATGGGGAGCATTAGTAGTGTTTAGCTTTGATGGACTGCGCAGCAGTCGCCGTTCCCGCAGGGCAATTCAAGCTCAGTGATCGTTTTTTACAAGACAAGTCACCAATTCATAGATAAGCTTGGTCATTATATGACCAAGCTTTTTTGTATGTAATGGAACAGATTCAATACTACGCAACCGACCATGACCAACTGAGTCTGATTGAGGCGAAATACCAGAAATTTGCTTTTCAAAAGCACTATCACCTGGATTTTCACCTTGGTCTGATCACGCATGGCGAGCAGAAGTTCCATTATCAGGGAAGTCACCACCAAGTCGGACACGGACAAATAGTCATTATGCCGCCCGATGAGCTGCACGATGGTCAATCGAGACTTGCTGACGGTTATGAAGTGAATGTCTTTTCGATCGGACCGCACCTATTTAGTGATCTGGCCGATCTTAAACAAAATGGTCAAATAATCAGCTTTAATGAACTGATCATCTCCGATCCACAGATATTTTCACAACTTAGTAACTTACACCGCCATCTTCGACGCAATAATCTCAGTCGGTTGACCAAAGATTGTCTTCCATTAGAGGGATTTAACCTGCTTTTTGATCGCTATGGATCACTTGCCAGGAAAAAGGTCATCCCCTTGGGAAAGCAGTCTCTCAACACCTTAAAAGATTACTTAATGGCAAATCTCGATCAGTCCGTTCGTTTAGAGTCGTTATCTGAACTCTGCCAGCTAAGCCCTACCCAGTTTCAACGCCACTTTAAAGCCCAAACAGGAATGACGCCTTACGCATGGTTTGCACGACTTCGACTCGAGCAAGGTATGAAACTACTTCAGGCAGGACGATGTGGAACCGAAGTTGCGCATCAAATTGGCTTTTACGATCAGGCGCATTTCAGCAAAGCCTTTAAGCAGACTTACGGCGTCTCTCCATCGCAAGTAACACGCTAGTACCTTTCAGCAATACACTGTCAGTTTTTTACAAGCGCAACATGCCGGTGTCGGAGAGAATAAACTTCTTCATTATGTTTTGAGATGTGTTTATGAATGAATCAACCATCCTGCTGACTCTGGCCAGCATACACTTTATTGCTTTAATGAGTCCCGGGCCCGATTTCGCGTTAGTTGTGCAAAACGCCACACGTCATGGTCGCCAGACTGGTTTATACATCGCGCTTGGTTTGTCCGTCGGTATTTTGCTGCATTCTTTGTTCAGCCTGACGGGTGTAAGCTACCTAGTGCATCAACACCCTATGCTTTACTCCGTTCTGCAATTACTCGGCGGCAGTTATTTACTTTATTTAGGTATTGGCGCACTGCGAGCTGTAATCGCCATGATCAAAAATCCGCAATCAGATCAGTCAAATCAATCCAACAATCTGGTGATCAGCAATAAACGTCAGGCATTTACTAAGGGGTTCGCGACCAATATTCTTAACCCTAAAGCCTTGGTGTTTTTCGTCAGCTTAATGTCGAGTCTGGTTCCGGCTGGCATGTCTGTTACTGGTAAAGGAATAGCCTTGGTGGTTCTATTTGGTTTATCACTGCTTTGGTTTTCCAGCCTGGCCTGGATGCTCTCTACACAAAGATTGCAACGCCGATTACAACAAGCCGGTATTTATATCGATGGTTTATGTGGCGTGGTGTTTACGTTGGTCGGTAGCAGTATCTTACTGCAAATCATAAGCACCTTTTCTGTGTAACTGACTGATTTAAATGTCGCATAGCCGACATTTCTTAGACCGCTGACTCGACGACCTTCTCCATGGCTGCCAAGCTGAATATTCAACTGGTAACATGGAGAGTCATCATGCAATGGTCGTTCAATCGGCTCGTCACTACGGGTCTTTTTCTCACTTCCACCTTAACCCTAACGAGCCAAGCTCTTGCCAATCAAGCCACTGATGCAGTCGCCCCAGAGCAAAGCACTGGCGTAGAACAAAAGCAGCTGGTAAAAGCCAAAAACTACATGGTGACAGCCGCAAACCCGATTGCAACGCAAGCTGGCGCTGACGTACTTGAACAAGGCGGAAATGCGATAGATGCGATGGTGGCCGTTCAATTGATGCTAGGGTTAGTAGAACCTCAGTCTTCAGGTATCGGAGGTGGGGCATTCTTGGTGTATTGGGATAGCGATAGGCAAAAGCTCACCACTTTTGATGGCCGAGAAACCGCCCCCCTAGCCGCCACACCGCAGTTGTGTCAAGATGACAAAGGCCAGCCCCTTCAGTTTTATGATGCGGTTGTCGGAGGTCGCTCTGTAGGCACACCGGGCACAGTAAAACTCTTGTGGGATACTCACCAACAGTACGGCAAACTGGACTGGAAAAAGCTCATTCAGCCGGTTATCAAGCTCGCTAAACAAGGCTTTACCGTAAGCCCCCGGCTGGCAAGCCTGATAGAAAATGACTCTGAACGTCTGTCGCGCTTCCCCGCGACCAAAGCCTATTTCTTTAATCCGGATGGTTCACCGAAAGCAGCTGGCACAGTCCTCCAAAACCCACAATACGCACAAACCTTAACGGCGATTGCCGAGAAAGGTGCCATAGCCTTTTACCAGGGTGATATCGCCCAGGACATCATCAACACGGTACAAAACGCTCGGGGTAATCCGGGGGTACTCGCGCAATCAGACTTTGATACCTACCAAATCAAACAACGTGATCCAGTATGCGTCGCCTATCAAAGTTACGATGTCTGCGGTATGGGACCGCCAAGTTCAGGCGCATTAACGGTAGGACAGATTCTGGCCATCAGTGAGCAGTACGATCTCAAAGGCTGGGGCGTAGAAAATGCCAAATCTTGGCAAATAATTGCAGATGCCTCTCGCCTCGCCTTCGCTGATCGCGGCAAATACATGGCTGATCAAGATTATGTACCGATGCCTACCGCAGGCTTATTGGATATAGACTATCTAAAGCAGCGTGCAGAATTAATTAAAGTTGGTAAAGCACTACCAGAGGTCGCTGCCGGGAACCCTCCCTGGTCACATGCGATAAACCTGAGTATGGATGAATCGATTGAGCTCCCCTCTACCAGCCATTTCAATATCGTCGATAGACAGGGCAATGTGGTATCCATGACCACAACGATTGAAAACGCTTTCGGCTCACGGTTAATGGTTCGTGGATTTTTACTCAACAATGAATTAACCGACTTCTCGTTCCGTACCCATCAAGATGGCATCCCTATCGCCAATCGCCTGGAGCCGGGCAAACGCCCGCGTTCTTCTATGGCTCCGACGATCATGCTCAAAGACGGCAAGCCTTATATGGCCATTGGTTCTCCAGGAGGCAGCCGTATTATTGGATACGTTGCTCAAACCATTATTGCTCACACTCAATGGGATATGGACATTCAACAAGCAATCAATCAACCAAGGTTATTAAACCGCTTCGGCACGTTGGATATCGAGCAAGGTACTGAAGCAATCCACTTGCAACCAGAGTTAGAAAAGATCGGCTTTACGACAGAAGTCCGTGATTTGAACTCAGGTTTACATGCGATTCGAATCACTGAAGATGGCTTAGAAGGTGCTGCCGATCCCCGCCGTGAAGGTGTCGCGATCGGTAACTAGTAGCCTTTCGCTCAACCCTTTGTGCGAGATCTCGCACAAAGGGTTAGGTAAAACACGCTTTTTTAGTAGCAAAAGCACCCTTAAAAACACATAAGACATTGAATAATAAAGAAAGTGGTATTTTAGGCTGCATTAAAATAACAAAAATGTGAATTTCCACCATTGTCGTAAGGCGTGAAACCCGTAATATTAAACCTGTCGGAAGGATGCTGACACGGAACAGGAATTACCAAGGATTTGGTAGACTTCAGGATGAAGAAACGGTTATTCAGGATGAATAGTCGGGCATGGAATGCAAAACTGGACATTGAACGGAATCAATAGTGACTAGGATGGTTGCTACTAAGGACGGGAAATGGACACCTCTGGACGAGGCAAGGATTGAACATCAGGATGATGTCAGGGACACCGCTCAGGGAACAAGTGATGAGAGCTAACGAGGATTGTTAGCAGACCAGGATCAGGTCAAGGACACCGCTAGGAAGGCGACGAAAGGAATAAGCTGAAGGAATCAGCACACTATCATGGATTCGATGCATGGAGCACTTTTAGTAGCTGGATTGCTGCGAGTAAGACTATAACCCCGACGGGCGCAAGCCCTCGGGGTTTTTCTTTTCCCATTTATCTACATAATTCATTCACCCCATCACATAGATACCCTATGCTCAGGGGCTTCACTCGCTTGCTGCTTTGTATCGAGCTCAATTCTATTGATAAATATTCCAATGATTATTGGTATTGCTCGAATTAAAGCTTCTCAAGTCTGGCGTAAGCCGTCACTAACCACTTAATACCTTCGCCATTGAAGGCAATTTGAACTCGGCTTTGTGGGCCACTACCTTCAAAGTTAATGATAGTCCCTTCGCCAAACTTAGGATGCATCACGCGAGAACCTAACGAAAAACCAGTCTCGTTGAAGTTCTCTTTGACTGCCGTCTGGCTGAAGCGCCCGCTGGTCGATGGGCGACTGACTTGCGCTTTCATGCGTACTTCATCCAGACAAGTTTCTGGTAGCTCACGAATAAAGCGCGATGGCTTGTGATACTTGTCCTGACCATATAAACGACGCATTTCGGCATAAGTGATGTAGAGTTTCTGCATTGCGCGCGTCATACCGACATAGCACAAACGACGCTCTTCTTCTAAACGCCCAGCTTCTTCGGCGGACATCTGGCTTGGGAACATGCCTTCTTCCACACCCACCATGAAAACTAATGGGAACTCCAGACCTTTTGCACTGTGCAAAGTCATCAATTGAACCGCATCTTCGAACTCATCCGCCTGCCCCTCACCCGCTTCAAGCGCAGCATGAGTTAGGAATGCAGTAAGCAGAGACATCTCTTCCGCTTCTTCAGGTTTCTCAAACTGACGGGTCGCTGTCACCAGTTCTTCCAAGTTCTCAATACGAGCTTTAGACTTTTCACCTTTTTCTTGCTCATACATAGCAAACAAACCAGAGTATTTGATCACATGGTCAGTCTGCTCGTGCAGAGGCATCTCCAGCGTATCATCTTCCAACGCGGTGATGAGTTCGATAAAACGACTCAATGCTCCTGCAGCTCGACCAGATAGAACTTGCTCATCCAACATCGCGATACTGGCTTCCCACATAGTGCAGCCTCGATCACGAGCCGCACGACGAATCGTCTCAAGCGTCTTATCGCCTAAGCCACGCGTCGGTGTGTTCACGACACGCTCAAATGCCGCATCGTCGTTACGATTGGCCATTAAACGCAAGTAGCTCAGTGCATCTCTGATTTCCTGACGTTCGAAGAATCGCATACCACCATAAATACGGTATGGAAGACCAGCTTGAATTAATGCTTCTTCCAGTACACGTGACTGGGCGTTATTACGGTAAAGCATTGCGGCATCGTTCAATGCTCCGCCTTTGTCTTGCCACTCTTTGATTTTGGTTACTGCAAAACGAGCCTCGTCCAGCTCGTTGTAAGCACTATAAATAGAGATTGGCTCACCAACGACACCATCAGTCCAAAGCTCTTTACCCATACGCTCTGTATTGTTGGTAATAAGGGCGTTCGACGCTTCTAGAATCGTTTTAGTTGAACGGTAATTTTGCTCAAGACGAATGGTGCTGACACTTGGGAACTCACGAGTAAACTTTTCAATGTTCTCCACTTTCGCGCCACGCCAGCCATAAATAGACTGGTCATCATCACCCACAATCATCACATGACAACCAGGACCCGCCATCATCCTTAACCATGCATACTGGATGTTGTTGGTATCTTGAAATTCGTCGACCAGAATGTGTTTAAAGCGCGCTTGGTAATGCTCGCGGACAAATTTGTTATCGCGCAGTAGCTCATGAGCGCGAAGCAAGATTTCTGCAAAATCGACCAGGCCAGCTCGATCACACGCTTCCTGATAAGCAGTATACAACTGCAGGTAAGTTTTGGTGACCGGGTCGTGGTAGGCATCGATATGAGCCGGACGTAAACCTTCATCCTTCTTACCGTTAATCCACCAAGCAACCTGACGTGCAGGCCACTGCTTCTCATCCAGGTTTTGCGCTTTGATCAGGCGTTTAAGCAAGCGCTGCTGGTCATCGCTGTCAATGATCTGAAAATCTTCCGGTAACTTGGCATCAAGATAATGCGCTCGCAGAATACGATGACAAATACCGTGGAAAGTACCATTCCACATGCCCGACGCACTGCCCATCATCAACTCTTCAATACGGCCACGCATCTCCGCTGCAGCTTTGTTAGTAAAAGTTACTGACATAATCGAAAACGGAGAAGCTTGTTCTACAGACATCAGCCAAGCAATTCGGTGAACAAGAACGCGGGTCTTGCCACTCCCTGCACCAGCAAGGACGAGCAAGTTTTCTAGAGGTGCTGCAACGGCTTCACGCTGTTTATCGTTCAAACCGTCGAGTAATAGAGATGGATCCATCATGATGAGCTACTGGTTATTTATACATAAACGCAGATTATAACCTAAACAACTGGGCGCTGTTTAGGCAAAAAGTAAGAAAAAATCCGATGTTTTTTTATCCATTTCTTCAGTGAGTTACACACGGAGCATTATCTGAAGCCGAGATGAAGGGCAATTAAACTGAAAGTTTTTAACCCCCACTCCTATCTTTTAAGATAAGCAAGCGAACAAAAACTGTACACCACAGTGCCGAGTCAGCTTGTCTATCGAAAAGTAAAGGAAATCAACTCAGAGGAAATTGTTATGAATAAATCGAATCTTGCTGTTGCTGCTGCCGTTACGGGTCTTCTCGCTCTGGGTGGCACTATGCTGACCGCGGCTCCGGCAATCGCTGCTGAACAAGAAAAATGCTACGGCGTGGCAAAAGCCGGTAAAAATGACTGTGCAACCAAGACCGGTTCTTGTGCTGGTACCGCTAAACAAGACAGCCAAAAAGATGCATTTGTGGTTGTGCCAAAGGGATTGTGTGACAAATTAGCAGGCGGCAGCACGACCTCTTCTTAACTGCCTCGATAGTCACAAACAGGGTGTGTTATCGCTCAACCAGCACACCCTTTCTTTCCGCTTCGCCTCATAGGGAAAAGGAGTTTCACGTGAAACACGACGACCACGCTTTCCACAATCTTGTTGGAGTTGGATTACGAACTCCCCATCAGGAATTCTTCAGTCAGAGTCATCCTTCTTTGTCCTGGCTTGAAATTCACAGTGAAAACTATTTCCAGCCCAATGCTGCGGAACGTTTACAACTTCAATCCCTACGTGAGGCTTACCAAATCAGCTGTCACGGTATTGGCTTGTCCTTAGGCTCCGTGGAGCGAGTCAATCAAAACCACTTAGCACAACTTAAAGCGCTTATTGATGTTATTGAGCCAATATTTGTTTCAGACCATTTAAGCTGGAGTGAGAACGGCGGTCACTACTTTAACGACCTTCTCCCCCTGCCATATACCGAAGAAGCTCTTAACGTATTCACGCAAAATGTACAGGAAGTACAGGACTATCTGCAGCGCGAAATCCTAATCGAGAACCCATCGAGTTATGTGCGGTTTCAACATTCCACCATTAGTGAGTGGGAATTTCTGGCCGAAGTGCAGCAACGTACCGGATGTCGGCTATTGCTTGATCTCAACAATGTTTATGTTTCTGCATTCAATCACAGTTTTGATTGCGACACTTACTTAGCCGCTATTCCAGCCGACAAGGTCGATGAGATTCACCTCGCCGGGTTTACCATCAAGCAACTTGATAAAGGCGAAATTTGGATTGATACCCACAGTCGCCCGGTCAGTGATGAGGTATGGCAACTGTATCGCCACTGGACTCAGCAGCATGGTCTTCGACATACCTTAATTGAGTGGGATTTGGATATTCCCGCCCCAGAAGTGTTGCTAGCTGAAGCAAACAAAGCCTCGCAAGTACTTTCAGAATACGATGCCACCTCGATTACACATCGCGTGAGGAGAGCATCATGAACCTTGCAACGTTGCAAAGCCAGTTTGCTAAAGCTCTGCACTATAAAGCCTCAGGCGAAGAGTGCGGTATCACTGGTGATCTATTCAGTGCTGATGAACGAATACAGATTTACCGCAATAATTTTATCATCAGTCTGAGTGAGGTACTGTCGACAACCTACCCAATGGTTGAAGCATTACTCGGCAAAGAGTGCTTTGCACAAATTGCGCGGCAACATGTTTTGAATAATCCATTGGCAGAAGGATACGTTGCTCATTATGGTGAAGACTTCCACAACACCATAAAGTTATTCGATAACGTCATGACGACGGCACCATATAGCCCGGAAGTCGCACGTTTTGAATGGGAGATAGATCTCGCACACCAAGCCCAACGCGAACAATTACCCAATACAGAATTAATCCCTTTAACTCGACTCGCTGAAGTCAAGACAGACAAACAACCTGAGCTAGTTGTTCATTTACGTACAGGAAGGCGTAGTTTTGAGTCTTGTTATGCGGTCTTTGACTTATTTACTGCCATTCAAAGCCAGGACTTCGAGCAACTCAATATCAACCAAGCGCAATGCGGGGTCATTACCATTCAGGACAACGGAGAGAGTTGGTGTCATACGCTCAACCCAGAGACTTTCCAGCTACTGCGTTGTATAGAGCAACAACAGTGTCTGGGAGAAATACCGCCGCGACTGCTCGCTAAATTAAATAGCCTCATGCATCTGAACTTGTTCGCAGGCTTTACGTTAAAAAAACGTGAGGAAAGAAGTCATGACTGAAACGATTAAAAACCTCATAACTCGTTACGATGAATATACCAACACTCTTCAGAGTAAGGCGGTTCCTTTTCTTTTGCTGTTTTGCCGTTTTTGGGTTGCGTGGGTATTCTTCAACTCAGGATTGCTAAAAATAGCCTCCTGGGATAGCACATTGTATTTATTTGAATTTGAATATCAGGTACCGCTATTGCCCTGGGAGTTGGCTGCTTATCTTGGAACCGCAGCTGAATTAACGCTACCAGCCTTCTTAGCATTTGGGGTGCTTACCCGGCCAATGGCCGTGCTACTATTCGTCTTTAACATTACAGCCGTCCTCTCCTATCCATTATTGTGGGAGAAAGGTTTTTATGACCATCAGTTGTGGGGACTCATGATTCTCGTGGTGATCGTATGGGGGCCAGGCCCATATTCTCTCGATCACTTGCTGAAAAGAAAGCTGACGAAATAAAAATCCCCGCGACTGCGGGGACTTCTTATTTTTTGTTCAGATAAGCCAACAAATCATCAGCTGAGATACCTTGCTGAGCAATATCTTTCGCTAGCAACTCAACTTGCTCACCTTTGCGTGATTCAATCACTTGTTGAAACTGGTACACAATATCACGCAAGATTGGCAGTGGTACTTGTTTTGCCGCACTACGAATACGCTCGGAGCTTTGATTGCCCAACTCATTAAGCAACTTACCAAACATCACCTTTTCTGGTGATTCTTCCATTTGCTCTAAAATACGAGCCATTTCATACGTGGTTAACGACATTACTTTTTGAATTCCATTATGGTGTCTGAAAAAGTGTGAACGACAAATATACACTCGATCCTCATATTGGAAAATACTAAATTACACAGAATTACGCTTTAACAAAGCTTGAATGCCAATTCTTACCTGCTTTGGTAAATAATAGTACAAGTGCAGGAAGCATGACCCACATGTGAAGTGCAATTAGAGTTTGTGGATCTAGCGACAAACGCTGAAGCGTACCAACTAATAAACCCGAACCACTCATTTGAAACAAGCCAAGTAACGCCGCGGCTGTACCCGCTTTATCACCGAACGGTTCTAGCGCCTTCCCCGCAGCTCCACCAAGAATGAGTGCGAAGCCTACTGAAGACATAAAAATTGGCAGCATAAAAGAAAAGGCGGTGTTTTGGCCGTTCATCAGCATCATAACTACACCCGCAAGGCCCAATGTGGAAATGCCAACAACAAGTGTACTGTGCGTGCCAAAGCGCTCCATAAACTTAGGTGCCAACATACACGCAGCGATATTAATCACCGCGTTAATACCAAACCAGAAGGTAAACTCATTCATCGATAAACCCATTCCGGTCATCAGTACTGACGGCGCAGAAGTGACATAGGCAAGGATAACCGCCATTGCCATCAAACACAGGGATGCGTGGAAAATGAAAGACGGCGTACTTAACACGGCCCAGTAACGACTGAGTTTGAATACCGCTTGCTTTTCTGTCGCTGGATTGGTTTCCTTCATCATCAGGAACATCAAGGCACCCGATACCACGGCAAAGCCAGCCATAAAACTGAAGTTTGCTCGCCAGTCGAATTGCTGCGTCAGCCAACTACCCAGTATGGGAGCCAATGCCGGAATAAAACAGATCGCACCATTGAGGTAGCTAATCATCTTGCCGCTTTTTTCCGGGCCAAAGATATCGCGAACTGTTGCAAAGGCTGCCACCGATGTCGCACATGCGCCTAAGCCTTGTAGCAATCGTGACATCAACATCCACTCAATATTCTGAGCACTCCACGCCAATAAAGCGCTCATTGCGTAAATGGTGATACCACCCAATGCAACAGTCCGACGTCCGAGTTTATCTGCTAACGGACCGGCAAAAAGCTGACCGACACCCATAGCAAACAAAAACCAAGTGATCGTGTCTTGTGCTAGCGCATTATCTACCTGAAACGTGGAGGCGATAAGAGGTAACGCAGGAAGATAAATATCTATCGCAAGTGGACTAAAAAGTACCAAAAGGGTCAATAAAGCCATTTGCAATTTACTGTTAGAAATATGGCTAGACACACTACACTCCAAATTGAACAAGAACTATTTGTGAAGCTTAATCATCTGATGATATGAATGGAAATGATGTATAATCATGACCATTATTCCTTTTAGGAAAATCACAATGAATATCGAGAAATTGGCGCGCATTGATCTGAATCTGCTGGTTTGTTTTAAAGTACTGATGGAAGAGCTCAACGTTACCCGAGCGGCACATCGACTTTGCCTTAGCCAGTCGGCGGTGAGTAAATCACTCGCCAAATTACGTACTCAATTTGATGACCCGTTGTTTACACGTAACTCCCATGGACTGACACCAACACCGCGTTCTCTATTCCTAAAACCGAAACTCGATCTGTTGATTAACCAACTGGAATTGCTGACACAGCCAGAAGAGTTTTCTCCGCAAAGCAGCGAGTACCGCTTTCAAATCGCTGCAGTGGAAAGCGTCTACCCTTTAATATTGCCTCACTTTTTACCCGCAATCTTTCAACAGGCACCCGGCGTCACCATCAGTACTCATCCATGGTCGGATAACACATTTAAAATGCTGCAACGGGGAGAGCTGGATTTGGGTTTAACCGGAAAAGACATCGACATTAACGATGCCAAACTGACCCTGCTACCGCCGGATGACATTTGCGAACAGGAAATTTATCGTGACCATCAAATGTGCATTATCCGCAAGAACCATCCAGCACTAAACCAAAAGTGGAACCTTGAGGCCTACTTAGCCTTACGTCATGTTCAGGTGCGCTGTGACGGTAACGATCGCTGGTTATTGGATTACCGTCTCGCCGACATCGGTGCTGAACGAGATATCGCCGTTACGGTTCCGGACTTCAATAGTGCCGCGAGTTTATGTTCATACACCGACTTTATTTTTACTGCACCAAGTCATTTTGTACAGCTTGCAGCGAAACAGCTCGATCTCGTAGTACTGCCATTACCACTCGAATTTCCACCTATGGCATACACTTTATTCTGGCATAGAGACAGACAAAACGACCCAGCTCTGAACTGGTTACGTACTATGATCACGCAGAAAACCGATCACCTTAGATAAAAATTCGGTCTCAATTTGCGCTTAACGGTTAAAATGAGTAGCTTAACTAGCGATACTTCTTTTTGGCTCAAATATGGCCTGTTATAGCCAGACTTAAACATAGCAACGTTTAAGTCCACTACTGCATGAAGCAGCTCCGATACTGAGCATGAAGGAGCGGTAATTTGAAGGAATAAAACAGATGCATAACGATACTCAAAGCCGCGTGAACGCAATTCGCGAATGGCTGACTCAACACAATATTGATGCCCTACTGGTCCCACACGAAGACGAGTACTTGGGCGAATATGTTCCCGCTCATAACGAACGCCTACATTGGCTCACCGGATTTACTGGCTCAGCTGGTGCAGCCGTGATCACCAAAGATAAAGCCGCAATGTTTGTTGATGGTCGCTACACCGTCCAGGTCACCAAACAAGTTCCTGCCGATCTCTTTGAATACCGTCACCTGATTGAAGAGCCAGCGCTTGAATGGGTCAAAGACAATCTAACCGCTGGTGCTTCAGTGGCGATTGACCCTCGTATGCACAGTTCTGCTTGGTTAGATATGGCTCAAGCCAAGCTGACGGGTAAGTTTGAGCTTACTATCCTAAGCAGTAACCCAATTGATGAACTGTGGCATGACCGTCCAACTCCGTTGGTTACTGACGTTCGTCTGATGTCAACAGAAGCAGTTGGTCAGTCAAGCGAAAGCAAACGTCAGGAGATTGCTCAACTAGTAACAAAAGCAGGCGCTGACAGTGCGGTCATCACTGCACTTGATTCTATCTGTTGGCTACTGAACGTTCGCGGCCTAGATGTCTCTCGTCTGCCCGTACTTCTGTCTCATGCGATTCTTCATGCAGATTCTAGCGTTGAATACTTCCTTGACCCTGCCCGACTACCTGCTGAATTTGAAGCACACGTAGGCACAGGCGTGACAGTGCATCATCCGGAAGCACTTCAGTCTCGCCTTGAAGCAATGACTGGCAAAAAGGTATTAGTTGATCCAGCGAACAGTAATGCTTGGTTTAAACTGGTTCTGCAAAATTCTGATGCAACCGTTATTTCCGCAGCCGATCCATGTCTAATGCCGAAAGCAGCGAAGAACCCAGTGGAAATTGCAGGGATGAAAGCGTGTCATGTACGCGACGGTGTTGCGATGAGTAAGTTCCTATGTTGGTTAGACGCGGAAGTTGCCGCAGGCAATCTCCATGATGAAGCCACTCTTTCGGATCGACTAGAAGCGTTCCGCAAGGAAGACCCAACATTGATGGATCTAAGCTTCGATACAATCTCAGCGGCCGGTGGTAACGCGGCAATGTGCCACTACAATCACGAGAACCAACCTGTACCAGGTAAGCTAGAAATGAATACGCTTTATCTGGTGGACTCTGGCGGTCAGTACTTGGATGGCACAACCGACATCACGCGTACCATTGCAATTGGCAAACCATCAGCAGAAATGATCAAGCAGTTCACTCTGGCGTTAAAAGGCCATATTGGTGTTGCACGTGCGCGTTTCCCGAAAGGTACTTGTGGCTACCAGATCGACACTTTGGCTCGTCAACATCTATGGGCGGAAGGTTACGATTACGATCACGGCACTGGCCACGGTGTCGGTCACTTCCTGAGTGTACATGAAGGTCCTGCGAGCATTTCGAAAAGACAAATCAATGTACCGATAACAGAAGGTATGGTGCTATCCAATGAGCCAGGTTATTACCGCGCTGATGCATTCGGTATCCGTATCGAAAACTTAGAGCTAGTGGTGGAAACACCAACTAACGGTGACTTCCCTGTGCTGTCATTTGAGTCACTGACTCGTTGCCCAATCGACAAACGTAACATCAACGTGGATATGCTGACTCGTCCAGAACTGGCATGGTTGAATGATTACCACCAAAAAGTTTGGGAGCAAATCAGCCCTCTTGTCGAAGGTGAAGTAAAAGACTGGCTACGTGAAGCCACTCTGCCATTAGCACATTCGTAATAGACACGCGCAAATTTATCTTTGGTACAAAAATTAAAAGGCTCTCCAAATGGAGAGCCTTATGTTTCTACAAGTACGCTAGGTGAAGCTCAAAGTCTTACATTGTTATCATCTGTTACGTCGCGATGTTTCACGTGAAACATTCACTATCTGGAACTTCTAAATTATCCCGAATAGACCGAGTGCCAATCTCGCCATACCGGATCGAAGCCTTTTGCTCTGATCATATCTTCTACTGAAGCTGCACTTCTTTCATCGCTGATTTCGAACTGCTCGAGTTCAATTTCTTCTGTCGCATAGCCGCCTGGTTGAGTTTTGGAAGCGGCGGACATACTGGTAATCCCCAGAGGTAAGACATTATCACGAAACTGTGGTGATTCACGTGTCGACAGCGATAGCTCCACTTCTGGGTTAAACAATCGGTAGGCACAAATTAATTGCACTAATTGCTTATCCGTCATCACCGATTTTGGTTGCAAGCCACTGGTCGGCGCATTACCTGCACACGGACGAAGTCGAGGGAACGAAATGGAGTAACGTGATTGCCAGTAAGTTCGCTCAAGATAATCAAGATGAGCAGCGGCAAAAAAGCAATCAGTTCGCCACTCTTCTAATCCAATCAGAGCGCCAATACCAATTTTGTCGATTCCCGCCCTAGCTAACCGATCTGGTGTCTCTAGACGATAACGGAAGTCCATCTTGTTTCCACGCAGGTGATGCTCTGCGTAAGTCGATGGATGATACGTTTCTTGATAGACCATCACCGCATCCAATCCGAGCGATTTTAGTTCGGCATATTCATCCTGCTCCAGCGGCTGCACTTCCATCGCCAAATAGTTAAAGCGCTGCTTTATCATCGGCACCATTTCGCGAAAGTACTTCATTCCTACTTTGGTTTCATGCTCACCCGTTACCAGTAAGACACTGTCGAATTTCATTCGCTTAATGGCTTCAATTTCCGCAGACACTTCTTCTTTGTTTAGCGTTCTGCGCTTAATGCGATTTTCCATAGAGAAACCACAATAAGTGCAAGCATTGGCACAAAGGTTAGAAAGGTACAATGGAATATAGAGCGACATGGTATTGCCAAAGCGCTTACGTGTCAGTGAATAAGAAAGCTTCGCCATCTGCTCAAGATACGGTTCTGCAGCAGGAGAAATGAGCGCTTTGAAATCTTCTAAATCTCGTTTGGGTTTTGCCAGTGCCCTTTCCACATCCTTGGCCGTTTTGGCGTATATCGACATGGAAATATCATCCCAGTTGAACTGCTTAAAGTGGTCATAAAAGCTCATGTTTAGACCTCACTTTTACATTTCATCAAGAAAAGCCGTCAGCGGACTTGATGCGACAGCATGAGACACCTGCCCTGCAAGACCAGCTTCATAAGCCATACGACCAGACTCTACTGCCATCCTGAACGCTTTTGCCATGGCAACTGGATCGCTTGCTGCGGCAATAGCCGTGTTGACCAATACCGCATCAGCGCCCATTTCCATTGCACGCGCAGCATGTGAAGGCGCACCAATCCCTGCATCAACCACGACAGGCACGTTAGCTTGATCGATAATGATTTCCAGAAAGTCATGAGAAGCGATGCCCTTGTTCGAACCGATAGGCGCGCCTAACGGCATAACAGCTGCACAGCCAACTTCTTCCAGGCGCTTACACAACACCGGATCGGCATGACAGTATGGCAACACAATAAAGCCTTCTCGTACCAGTTGTTCCGCAGCAGCTAGAGTTTCTATCGGATCTGGCATTAAATATTTCGGGTCAGGATGAATCTCGAGTTTGACCCAGTTTGTTCCTAAGGCTTCACGCGCGAGCTGAGCAGCAAAAACGGCATCTTTAGCATTTTTAGCACCTGAAGTGTTCGGTAACAAATTCACGCCAGCATGAATGAGAGGCTGCAAAATATCATCTTGCTGGTCATTCACGTCTACACGTTTAAGTGCCATCGTTGCAAGTTGAGAGCCTGAAACCTGAATTGCTTTAGCCATTAAAGCGCTATTGGAAAACTTGCCCGTTCCTGTGAACAAGCGAGATTGAAATTCTTTATCACCAATTTTCAGCATCGACATTATCCCCCTGCGATGGCTTGAAACAGAGAGATACTATCTCCCTCAGAAAGTACCGTACTTGCCCATTCGCTACGCGGCACAACTTGATTATTAATGGCAAAAACACAGCCTATCTCGGGTAGAGAAAACTGCGTGATGATTTGCTGTAAGTTCGCGTTTAACGCGACCTGCTGAGGTTGGTCATTAATAGTGATGATGACCAACTTATCTTTTTCACTTGTGGCGTCACCCAATTCAGTTGTTGAATGATTTGATGGTGTCATTTGTGACTCCTATCCTAACTCAGTGCTGTGGCTCGTTCATTTCACTACAAACCTGGCACTCTTGGTCCTTATTAATCACCATGGTTTGCCAAGTCATACGAACACCATCAAATAGGTGCAACTGACCACTAACCACATGAAACTTACCTGTTGCCAGCTTTTGAATAGCCGCCAAGGCTTGGTAGTTACCTAACGTTCCAACCACAGGGCCGACAACCCCCATTTCGCTGCACTTCATTCCTTGCTTCAACTCATCAAATGGATACAGACATCGGTAACACCCCGAACTCTGTTGTTCTTCTGAGTAATCAAATACAGCAAACTGTCCCTGCCAACCAATTGCAGCCGCAGATATCAACGGCGTATTTTGCTGAAAACAGACTTGATTGATCAGCTGCCGAGTTTGCATGTTGTCACTACAGTCGAGAACGACATCGGCAAGCATCACTTCCAATTGAAGCTGAGATTTATCGAGACGTTTAGGAATAGTTCGAACTTGAACCAGTGAATTAAGGGCGCCTAACTGTTGAGCTGTGGCTTCAGTTTTCATCTGGTTGATATCACTTTCTCGATAAACAACCTGTCGTTGTAAATTGCTGCTATCGACATGATCATCATCAACGACAACCAACTTACCAACTCCCGCTGCTGCTAAATACAAACTTGCTGCGCTTCCTAATCCGCCACAACCAATAACCAAAACATGTGATTGGCTGAGTTCAGCTTGTCCTGATTCACCGATTTCAGGGATTGAAATTTGGCGCTGATAGCGAATGAATTCTTTATCAGTAAGCACTTTCGCTCTCCACTACCTGCAATGGCTGAGAGCTACCCATCAATTGATTGAAAAACTCAATCACCGACTTTGGCGACTCAGATAAAGTTATGGCCCTAACCACAGCTAAGCTGGATACGCCACATCGCCAAACTTGCTCTGCATTTGATTGGTCAATACCGCCAATTGCGACAGTTGGATAGCCGACTTGATCTCCATATGGAATGCTGTCTATCAGTGTTTGATACAAAGCCAAACGAATCAAACCTTGTGGCTTGGATGGCATTTGTTTAGTCGTGGTCGGAAAGATATGACCTAATGCGATATAGCTAGGATTGATTTGCACAATTCGAAGCAGTTCATAGTAACCATGCGTTGATAGTCCTAATTGAATCCCAGCTTCACTTAACTGCAGCAAGTTAGATTCTTCGATATCTTCTTGTCCAAGATGCACTCCAAACGCACCATGCTTAATTGCGAGTTGCCAATAATCATTAATGAAGACCTGCGCATCATATTGACGACCCAATTCAATCGCACGAACAACCTGCTCTTCGAGATCAGGCTGGTTTCGGTCTTTGATACGCAGTTGAATGGTAGTAATCCCCATTGGTAAAAGCCGCTCTATCCAGCTGACATTATCAACAACGGGATATAACCCTAAGCTGTCATTACTAAGGCAAGGAAAGCTGACCGGTTCGCTTTGCGATGACCAACCAACTTTAATCCCCAAAATAGAGTCTTCTAGAACTGGGGTTGGAAAATCAGCAAAGTGAGATGCCCACTCGTGAAGAGTGCATGTTTCACCGTTAAACACTGTTTCACGTGAAACATTCGTCATTGCGCGAGCTAATGTCAAAGCGTCTTCAATCGGAAATTCGAGCGCCAACAGCGTCATTATCCACGCTAAGTGATGCTCTGCTTGGAAGGTATTTGATGCTGATACATTCATCGACAACGCTCTGACTTCGTCACTAATTGGATGACGCCAGATATCAAACACAGTGGTGTTGTCATCTTTTTTGTTTGAAGTTGGAGGGGTATCCTCAATACCAATAAAAATAGCCGAGGAACTTTGCTGGCTAGTTTCCTTCAAGGATAACTTCGATTGGTAGTAAAGCGTAAAATCACCAGTTAACGCGTCATCTAATCCATCAAATAGATCCGTGCCTACACTCAATATTTTATTTTGGTCTGGAACAAGTTGAATCAAATGAGTTGGGCTCACGCCCAACTCAATTTCTTCAGTACTAAAACCCTGTTCTTTCGCCAATAATAAGCATTGCTGAACGAAACCCGTTAGCTCAATTAATGGTGATGGAATAAGGATTTTAGTCATTACTCATCTACCTCGGCGTGTACTGCTGGGTGATAAAGCTCTGAGCCTGTCGAACGAAACTCTTCTGACTTTCTGCGCATGCCTTCTAGCGGATCATCCAACATCTTGATAGAAATAGCCTGATCGGCAGCAACTTGCTCGGTATCTTTCGCGTATTCTCTTACTTCCTGAGAAATCTTCATCGAGCAAAATTTAGGGCCACACATCGAACAGAAATGAGCAACCTTTCCGGACTCTTGAGGTAATGTTTCGTCATGGAAAGCGCGTGCAGTATCTGGGTCTAATGATAGGTTAAATTGGTCTTCCCAACGGAATTCAAAACGTGCTTTAGATAACGCATTATCACGCACCTGTGCACCTGGGTGCCCTTTGGCCAAGTCAGCAGCATGTGCCGCCAGCTTGTAGGTGATCATGCCGGTCTTTACATCTTCCTTGTTTGGTAGGCCCAAATGCTCCTTAGGTGTGACATAACAGAGCATTGCACAGCCATACCAACCAATCATCGCCGCACCAATACCTGAAGTGATGTGGTCATAGCCTGGAGCAATATCTGTCGTTAGAGGCCCAAGCGTGTAGAAAGGCGCTTCATGACAATGTTCCAGTTGCTGATCCATATTCTCTTTGATCATGTGCATTGGTATATGTCCTGGGCCTTCAATGATGACCTGAACATCATATTCCCAAGCAATCTTGGCCAGTTCACCAAGAGTACGTAATTCAGCGAACTGTGCTTCATCATTAGCATCTGCAACTGAACCTGGACGTAGACCGTCCCCCAAAGAAAGGGCAACATCATACTTCGCGCAGATTTCGCAGATTTCACGGAAGTGAGTGTATAAGAAGCTCTCCTGATGATGCGCTAAACACCATTTAGCGATGATGGAGCCACCACGAGAAACGATACCAGTAACACGCTTCGCCGTCATCGGAACATATCGAAGTAACAAACCCGCGTGGATAGTAAAGTAGTCAACACCCTGCTCTGCTTGCTCGATTAAGGTATCGCGCATCACTTCCCAGTTTAGGTTTTCCGCAATACCGTTCACTTTTTCTAGCGCTTGATACATTGGTACCGTACCAATCGGCACCGGGCTATTACGTAAAATCCATTCCCGAGTTTCGTGGATATTACGCCCGGTAGAGAGGTCCATGACAGTATCCCCACCCCAACGTGTTGCCCATACGAGTTTTTCTACTTCTTCTTCAATCGAAGATGTGACAGATGAGTTACCAATGTTCGCGTTCACTTTGACCAAGAAGTTGCGGCCAATAATCATTGGTTCAGATTCTGGGTGGTTGATATTTGATGGAATAATGGCGCGACCTTCTGCCACTTCTTTGCGGACAAACTCAGCAGTAATATCTTTTGGTAGGTTAGCGCCGAAGCTTTGACCTGGGTGCTGCTGGTTTAGCACTTCATCACGATACTTAGCACGCCCCATGTTCTCACGTAGAGCGATGAATTCCATTTCTGGAGTGATAATTCCCTTACGCGCATAGTGAAGCTGAGTAACGCAGTGCCCCTCTTTTGCGCGTCGAATATGAGGCAGATTGCCATAGCGCAGATCGTCCAACGTTTCATCTTCTAAACGCTCTTTTGCGTAAACAGAGCTGACATCGTGAAGAACTTCAGTATCATTTCGCTCTTCAATCCACCCCTCTCTAAGCTTAGGTAAGCCATTGTAAAGGTCGATAGAGTAATCTGGGTCAGTGTACACACCAGAGGTGTCATAAACGCGTACCGACTCATTTGGCTCAAAAATAGGAGCGTCTTTGGTACCACCAATGAGGCTATCGGCTAAAGAGATCTCTCGCATCGGGACACGAATATCCGGACGTGAACCTTCTACATAGACTTTGTTTGAATTTGGGTACGGCTGTACCGAGAGAGTTTCAATAAACTGTTTTGCTTCCAGTCTCGCTTGCTTGCGATTCGACATAGCATTTTTCCTTGCTTGTTATTCTAGATAAAAAGTATTGGGATAAAAATGCTTGGCGGATAGATGCGACAAGAGGGGTCGAATTAAGAACTGATAGAGGTCTATAACAACATTCGACGGTTTGATAGGTTAGCCAGATTAGATCTGGTGTAGATATCTTCTCCTGTTCCCTTCGCTGGTACTAACCAGATCAGGTTCAACGGATCCCGAATTAACGGTCTCAGCCTTATGGCACTCCGACAAGTGAAGTCAGTATATAAAAACGGCTTGGTTAAACCAAGCCAAACAAATTAGATTTTACAGATTTGCTAGTTACGCAACATTAATTGGAAGCCAATCCACGCAGCAGAAATACTAAGAGTCACGTTCAAAAGGATGTTCAAGCCCATTTTGAAAAAAGCGCCTTGCTGCATAAGTAGAACATTATCCATCGAAAATGTGGAGAATGTGGTCAAAGCACCTAAGAAGCCTAAGCCAATTATTTGTCGCCAAGGGTCTGTTGCCAACATCTCGTTCTCAAAAGCTGCAATCAATAATCCCATCACAAAAGAACCGAAGACGTTGACGGTTAGCGTACCATAAGGGAAGCCTCTCCCTAAAAGAAACACGCATAGTTCAGAAATGAGGTAGCGAGAGCACGCACCAAATGCCCCACCCACGGCGATATAACCTAAAATATACAGTTGTCCCATAATCCCCCCAAAATTTTATGGCGACATTGTAATCAAAATCTTCTTAAGATCGTTAATACAATCTTAGAATTCAACTAATAAGTCCCTATCGACAATAAAATATTTTAAAAGTTACAGGAGTCACTTTAAGTGTGTTGTAAATGCAAAGGGCCAGGCCTTTCGGTAGGGATGCCTAGTCTGAGAGCTTGAATATGACAGGGGTTGACTGGGTCATCACAGCAAAGATTCGATAGGACTTGCCGCCAAGTCCGACAGGCACTGTTTTTGGTTATTCAGGGAGTCCGCTGCTCTGCCAGTTAAAACATTTGCACGCCAACCAAATGCAAAAAGGCTCTAGCCTTTCGACTAGAGCCTTAGATATGGCAGGGGTGGAGAGATTCGAACTCCCAACACGCGGATTTGGAATCCGCTGCTCTGCCAATTGGAGCTACACCCCTAAAAATTTATTATATTCTAAATTCAACAAAACCTCGCATTAGCGAGGTTTCTTGATAAGTGGCGGAGTGGACGGGACTCGAACCCGCGACCCCCGGCGTGACAGGCCGGTATTCTAACCAACTGAACTACCACTCCGCAGTGGTATCACTCGCTTAAGCAAGTGTCCAAAATTTAAAGCCTGGCGATGTCCTACTCTCACATGGGGAAACCCCACACTACCA
>JAAEZQ010000087.1 GCA_018222805.1 Vibrionaceae bacterium | reverse complement strand
AATGCCTTAACTCGCAACGAAAGATGCAAGGTAAAGTTGTGAATATGAAAAAGCACATGAGTGCCCATCGGCTTGATATTTACGCAACTATTCTTAGCGTAATTTGGACGGTTACGCGGTAACCTGAACCTACCTCACTGGCGAACCCACGATTTTGTACGCAGTATTTCTACCGCTTGGTCAGAACTCGGCATTATGCCGCACGTTACCGAAAAAATGCTCGGGCACGAGCTGGTCGGCGTAATGGTTATTTATAACAAGCATGACTGGCTATCAGACCAAAAAGACGCGTACGAAAAGTTCGCTGAAGCTTTGTTTGTTCAAGTGCAAGAGCTGGAACATGAGGAAGTTACTGTGACTTAGTGTGCTTATTGCTGATCAATTAGTCTCATAGATCACTAACTCACAGATCAACTTTTGAACCTACCAGTGAAAGGCGGCATGATAGTGGCATTAGTCGACTTAAATCCTATTAATAAGCTTTAAGTGCAAACGTGGTTTTAGGATATCAGGGAAGAATGAAAGACAGAATTTTAGAATTTTATAATTCCGACTTTGAAGGAACTCTATTTCCGATGGAAACGTGTCGGGTTGTTATCGAGAATGCATTTGATGAGCTTGTGGCTTACATCAAGAAAGTTGCCACTGATAGTGAACCGAACTTTGATATATCAGACCGAGAGGCGAGTTTAGTTCTTGAATCAATCAAATTATATACGGATGAATTGCACGTTTATATGCCTATTTTTCTTCATCAACACCCAAATCTAATTAAGAAAGTATATGCATTTTGTGATCACTGTGAAGACAAATCTGCTTTAACACAGGAGTTCATAGAACTAGTCAGGCAGAATGACTATTTGAATGAATACCAGCTATTTTGGGTCGCTAAAATAGCAGAAGCCTACCTTCTACAGACTAAAGATGTTGGTGTGCTACTGAGTTTATTGTATGAACATAAAGACTCGACAGTAATCTCTAAAGCTAAAATTCTTGAAATTCCAGAACATCGCTTTGGTTTACCTGAGTTGCGAGAAACTCATTTAAAGAATGGCTCTAGCGGCTGGTTGGCTTGGGCATCAGCAGTTGGTTCACGCAAAGATCCAAAGCAAGCTAAAAATTATCTTATGGATTATGTCTCGAAAGTTAGCCCTATTAATAAGTTAATAGGCGAGTGCGTCAAGCGTCTGTAAGAGCGGTGACTAAAGTAATAAAAGTGTGACATGTTTTTAGTTAGAAAAGTGAAAATAATTATTAAAAGGGTTGGTTTTGAGTAAAGAATTGGATACAGAAGATATTGGTGAAATCGTTAATAAACTTATACACAGGCTAAGTGACTTAGATGCAACATTAGAGTTGTTTGTTCCTAAAGCTATCGACGAATATAACTCTAGATTAGATAAGGCAGAAGGTTATTATAAGCAATTCAAAGCATACAAAAAGGCAAATCCAGACCTGTTTTTGGAATCAGATAATGATCTTGAAGTAGCTGAAACTAGTTTAGGTGGTGATGCATCAAGTTCTTTACTTGTGTGCGATATACAAGAGCATGAAGCGATGCTTGCTTTGAAACAAGCATCCAAAATATACAAGGCGACATTGAACTCGGATATTGTTAATACATTAAATCAGGCAATATTTCTCAACTCATACAGTATTTGGGATGCATTTACTGGTGAATTGCTATCTGCGGTATACAGGTTGAAGCCCGAGCTATACTCCAAGTTTCAGAAAAGTGTCTCATTTGAACTTGTAATGCAGGCTAATAGCATTGATGAAATTAAGAAACGGATACTCGAAGATGACATAGAGAACTTCAGACGTGATAGTTATATTGAACAATTTAAAAGTCTAGAGAAAAGGTTTGGCTTCGAAACATTAAGACAGTTCGAATTGTGGGAAACTTTTGTAGAGTTTAGTCAAAAAAGAAATATTGTAATGCACTGTAATGGTGTTGTAAGTGAACAATATATCTCTATTTGTAAGTCTGTTGGTATTAAAGAGTCTAATTTGCCAACAGTTGGCGAGAAAGTTGAGTTAAGCACATCTGATGTTGTTTTATCTAATTATGTAATGTGTGTGACAGGCGTAATGCTAGCTCATACTATTTGGAATAAAGTACTTCCGAAGAATCGCACAGAGATTGACGATAGTTTAAGTGATATATGTTTCGATCTTTTGTGTGATGAGAAGTGGCATCATTCTGTTGCTATAGGTGAGTTTATTACAAATAATTTAGTAGCAAAGGATGACGCCACTTCAAAAATCAACATTATAAACCTAGCTATTGGCTACGAAGCTCTTGGTAAAGAAAAACAGTTAAATAAAACTTTAAAATCCGTCGACTGGTCATTGCTCACCCTGGATTTCAGACTTGCTGAAGCTGTGTTATTAGGTGAGTTTCCAACAGCAGCGAAGTTGATGAAAAAGATAGGTGTTGAAGGTGATTTTGTAAAAAGGCAAAGTTACCACGAGTGGCCTTTATTCCATAAATTCCGTGACCACTTAGAGTTTATTTCAGCTTATAAAGAGATATATAAGGAAGCATACTTTCCTTCTACTTCAATAGATGTCGAAGCAATGGAAGCGCTAGAAAAAGACAGCATGCACAGTATTCAAGAGTAATTCTCCAACACTGAAGCCTTTTAGGCCAAACACCCTAAACCCCAGCTTTAAACCCACCTTCATGCTCTACCCATTCCATCACCGCTGCTCGTATCCAACGCAGAGGTGATTTGCTAATTGGCTCTGGGAAGTGGCGGTTCTTACGCCATGCGAAGACTTAACTCGCAACAAAGAATACAAGATAACGTTGTGAAGATGAAAACGTCGCTTTGAACTAGTAGCCTTCACGCAAACTCATTAGTCTTATTGAAGTTACAGTTACAGCGGTAAGGTGCTAAACACTGCTAAAAAGTATTTAAGAGTGACTCCCAACATTCGGCATTTTACGTTTAAGGTTGGGTTTCGTGTTACTGTGCAATGGATTAGGTTTGGTGGCAGAATTTCTCACATCTTAATCTGGCGTTATGTTTTTTGAAGTTCATACCATGTAAGGGTTAAAAGTGAACATAGACAAAGCAAAGAAGCGGATAGCAAAGCAGGTTGGCAAAGGTTTTAAAGGTTACCCACTAGTTTCTATCGAGTATTTTGGTGAAAAGCCAGAATTAGCGACAGAAGTCGTCATTAAGTTCGTGCTTGAAGAGGGAGCAGAGCCGCAATGTCAAAAATTCTCGTCCAAGCAGGACGTGCGTGAAGACGAGAGTATTCAGACGGTGATATTAAAAGTGATAGAGCGAGCCA
The DNA here is from genome assembly GCA_018222805.1 of Vibrionaceae bacterium. Classification (GTDB taxonomy): domain Bacteria; phylum Pseudomonadota; class Gammaproteobacteria; order Enterobacterales; family Vibrionaceae; genus Vibrio. The sequence continues at coordinate 789 of JAAEZQ010000087.1, read as the reverse complement.
ATGCGAGTAGTGTTACCGAAGTAGAAGGGGTTTCTCGAATTTAAAGGCTTTTGAGCATCGGTCAATTTGGTTTAGGTGTAATGGATTAGGTTAGGTGGCCGCATTTCTCACTATTTAATGCGGCGTTCGCATACAAGGAGGTCAAGTGTATATTCCAGCAAAGTTTAAACAGGACAACATTGAAGATTTGGTTTCAATAATGCAGCAATACCCATTTGCAACGTTAGTAGCGAATTCATATGACGGTATTGAGGCCACTCATTTTCCAGTGTTACTTGAACAAATTAATGGTGAGCTAGTATTAAAGGCCCATGTAGCAAAAGCCAATAAAATATGGGAAAAAGTTGAATCTGGTTCAGATGTGCTAGTGATTTTTAATGGCCCAAACAGCTATATATCCCCAAATCACTATCCCACAAAAGCTGAAAATGGCAGAGCTGTACCAACTTGGAATTACGTTGTTGTACATGCCAAGGGAAAGGTCTCGTATTCACATGATCCTGAATGGATTTATAGAGTTATTGATAAGCTGACAACGGAACATGAATTAAACTTGGATACCCCGTGGTCTATTTCAGATGCCCCTGAGACATTTATAGACAAAATGTTACCAGCAATTGTTGGTTTGGAAATCAAAATCAACTCCATTGTTGGCCAATGGAAACTCAGTCAGAATCAACCAGAAGTGAACAAACACGGTGTAATTAGTGGTTTGGATGCGCTTGGAGACCACACATCAACGACTATGGCTGCGATGGTTCGAGACCAACTTTAGTTTGCATGCTAACA
>JAAEZQ010000007.1 GCA_018222805.1 Vibrionaceae bacterium | reverse complement strand
AAGACGCTCTGGGAAGGATGGCTTAAATTACAAGCCATCCTAGAAGGCTACGAACACGCTCTGTCTCTTGAACAGGAGTTGTGCTCAAGAGACAGCCTAAATGGTGGCTTAATATCAGAGTAATTCAGTAAATTAAAAATGGTAATCAACCGTTAGGAATACTTGCTGAGAGTTATCCACTTTTGTATTTTTTTCGTCGTAGTCTTGCTCTAGGTAGCGATAAGTTAAATCTGTTGACCAGTTTTCATTGATTTTATAAGTTGCACCAACTTGACCACCATAAACAAAATCTGTTGAGCTATGGTCGTTAATATCGTTCTTCGCTACGCCTGCTGAAGCACCCACAAAAACACTGATGTCTTTGTATACTGGAACCATGTAGTCATAAGAAGCTAGAAAAGAGTGTTGTTCAGATTTATCCATGTAGCCATAAGTCCCCATCACACGATGATGATCATTGATGATTGCACCACCACGAAGTTGAGTCGTTACATCTTCACCATTTTGGTCATGAGATAGATGGTCATTTTGGTAACCCACACCAACACCTGCGAACCAGTCGGTGTCAGCGGCGAATACAGGTGATGCGGCCATTGTTGCAAGAATGATAGCTGAAGCTGCTGCGAATTTTTTCATTTTATGTCTCCAAAAAGAAATATTATTCCCCGTTAATGGGAGAGTGTTTTTGTTGTCTGAAGGCATAATATTTAAATATGTGACTAAGTAACAATCGCATATGTACGATCAAATCCTCACCAATAATGATGTATGGATAATTGGATTATCGTCTACTCAGTTTATGAAAATAATATAGGTGGTAAAAACGTTGAAATTGATTTGAAAACAGGACTACGCGAGCCTTTACGCAGGCTCGCAATTTGAAGGATCATTTGTATCGATTTTTAATTTTATTCACATAGCGATTCAGCACGGTGACAATTGACTTCCTAACATCCATGATCTGTTTAGAGTGAGGAGACCACAAAGCAACACCAAATTTGAGCCCTTGTAGCATTTGGTCTACTTGGAGCTCTTCTATACGGTCGGTCGCATACTCTGACTCAGAAAGGATTTTAGGAAGCAGAGCCCAACCAAGACCTTCGCCAACCAACTTAATGGCGAGAGCAAGTTGGTCAATTTCTTCGTGCTCTGAACTGAATACGATTTTTTCTTTTAAATTTTCCTCAACAAATGTCCGCAATATAAATTGACGTTCACTAGCTAAGACAGAATATGCCTCTTGAGAACTGATTTTAGATAAGGTCCCTCCTTTTTGAACAAAAGGAACGAACTCCACATGTCCTAGGAAAGTAGCATCTAAACTATGAATAGCTTTGCTTTCGTGAATATTGACAATACCAAAATGAATGTTACCACTAACAATTCCATCCTTAATTTCATTCTTATTACGAACAATAAAGTTCACTCTCATCAAGGGGAAATCTTGTGCTAGCTCGGCACGGAGATCGGACAACACTTTATGCGGAATAAAGCTTGGGTACGCGATAGTGATGTTTTCTAGACCGCCATAGGAGAGGCTAAGGGCAACCTTATCTAGGATTCGAGCTTGTTCAATAGTCTGCTTTGCATAGTGATATAACAACTGACCTTCTTCTGTTGGCTTAACAGAGCGTCCAACACGTTCAAAAAGCGTAACCGCTAACTGGTCTTCCAGATTTGTTATTACCTGGCCGACGGTTGTTCTGTGCTTATTGAGTCTAACTGCTGCTTTACTGAATGAAAGCTCATTATAAACAGCAATAAAAGCCAATAATTGTTCCAAGCTAAAGTTCATAAAGATAGACACCAGAGAAATGTTTAATTATCAAGATATCATGGTGTATGGATATTTCCCAGTCAGAAAGGATGATTCGAACCAGTAGTTTGTGACGCTAAGTTAAGTGATATGGACTGCCACATCTTTCCTAGTTACGTTCTTTCAAATTATCCATATTTTAACGTTCTATTGTTAACCGTAACTTGTCGTAATAAAGCCGCTTATCATTGTTATTCCAAATGTAGTTTAGATGATACGGGAGACTTGTATTTAGGTGTTCCAACTGGCCGCCAACATATTATGCAGATAAATATCGCCTAGCAATTAGTTCAATAAGGACTACCTGCGCTTAGCGGGTTGGATTCAAATTGACTTAAGTGTACAAGGGGGCATTGACGCAACCATATGAAGTGACTCGAGTTTTTTAGGTTACTACGGCAGTATTTTGTTCTCTTAGTTTAATATGCATCATGATTTTTATGAATGGTATGGTGAATTGAATGACTGGCGAACTTACAGAGATGGCAATATCGATCTATTTGGGTTGGCTTTTAGTATTAATAGTCGTGTATCCGTTCTTGCTTGTTGGTGTGAGTGTGTATTTTTACGATAGACAGCGAAAGAAAGCACAGCTCTGGCTAAGCGGGATAAGTTTTATTTTGGCCGTCTTTCTGTTTTACATGCATATGCAGACTGAAATCATTTACGGTGAAGAGTTATTGGAAGCTTGGTATAGGGCACATCCGCAAGACCGCCCTCAATGAACAAGGTAAACATCAACATTAAGGCTACGAGGTCGGTTTCTATCTAATATAGATAATGTAAATTAGTAGATATGAAAAAGCCGATGGCGAACCATCGGCTTGATATTGGTCACTGAACTGCTTTTAGTGCAACATACAGATTAAGCTTTTGCCTCTTCTGGCTTTGCGTCAGCTTCAGTCTGAGCTGATTTCAATAGTCGGCTTGTGATTGTACCTGCCGTCATTGCACCTGAAACGTTGAGTGCAGTGCGCGCCATATCGATTAATGGTTCGATAGAGATAAGCAGCGCTGCGATAGTCACAGGCAAGCCCATAGCAGGAAGCACGATGAGAGCAGCAAACGTTGCGCCGCCTCCAACACCCGCGATACCGAATGAGCTAATGGTGATAATCGCAATCAGTGACAAGATAAAGTTGAACTCTAATGGGTTAATCCCCATTGTTGGCGCAACCATCACGGCTAGCATTGCTGGGTAAATACCTGCACAACCATTTTGGCCAATCGTTGCACCAAATGATGCTGACAGGTTAGCAATTGCTGGTGGAACGTTTAGCTTAGTGATTTGAGCTTCTACGTTTAGAGGAATCGTTGCCGCTGAGCTGCGTGACGTGAATGCAAACGTCAGTACAGGCCAAACTTTCTTGAAGTATTCTGCAGGGCTAACGCCAACAAAAGAAACAAGGATGCCGTGTACAACAAACATCAATGCAATCGCAACGTATGACGCTAAAATAAAACCAAGTAGATTTAGAATATCCGCGGCGCTTGATGTCGCCACCACTTTAGTCATCAATGCTGCGATGCCATATGGTGTTAACGCCATGATCATCTTAACTAAGCGCATTACGATAGACTGAGCTGCTTCAACGAAAGTACGAATCGGAGATTCCAATTCTGCTTTTTCCGCCATTACCTTACGTGCTGCAATACCGGTTAGAACACCAAAGATAACAACAGCAATGATAGAAGTTGAGCGAGCGCCAGTTAGATCTGCAAATGGGTTAGTAGGAATAAAGCTAACCAGCATTTGTGGAATCGTCAGGTCGCTTACTGTACCAGCACGGCTTTCAAGTACTGCAATGCGAGCCGTCTCACGAGCGCCTTCAGTCAGGCCTTCTGCTGACAGACCAAACGCAGTTGTTACCAAAATACCAATCAACGCAGAGATCGCCGTTGTGATAAGTAGGACTGAAATCGTCAGACCAGAAATCTTACCAAGTGAGCCGCCTTTTTCCAGCTTCACAACCGCTGAAATCATCGATACCAATACAAGTGGCATGATCACCATTTTCAGTAGGCCAACATAGCCACTACCAACGATGGCAACCCAAGAAAGGGTTTCAGAAATGATGTTGCTGTCTTCACCGTGGATCACTTGAAGTGCAAGGCCAAACAGCGAACCAGTGACAAGACCAATTAAAACGAGACGAGAAAGTGTGTTTTGTTTTTGCTGCTGGTTAAAAAGAAAGAATAATATGCCAACAAAGACTACAAGTGAGGCAATTACTGCAAAATTCATACTCTTACCTTAGTGCTCAGTCAATATGCTGAGGGTTGTATACGAGGTGATAAAGGGGGCAGTAAGATAGCTTTCAATATATAACTTTTAAAATGATTAACAGGTATTAGATATAACACAATGGAATATGATTTGACGTTTATTACCCTTTAGCCATTTGCCCGGCACGTATTGAGCTTAGTTGTGGCTAGTCGTAGTGCCGCAATAGATCGAGCATTTCTCTACGTTGCAAATAAACAACAGAGTCTTCCTGATAACTAAAAATTTGATAAATCATAGCTTTGGCGACATCTTCGGCATCAATAGGGATAAAGTTGGACAATTTCCCTAACATGAATGGGCGAATGACCTTGAAAACACATTGTACGAGCTTTTCATCAGTTCGAGGCTGTACTCGTTGGCCGACGAGTGGACCTGGACGGACGAAGACTACTTCTTCAAACCCCATCTCTTCAATGTTTTGTTCCATCTGACCTTTGCAAGCCAAGTAATGAGATGGTGATTTAATGTTGGCGCCAAGACTAGAAACAACAGCGATTCGCTTCACACCGATCATCTTCATTTGCCTAGCAACATTCGTCACGAGATCTACATCCACCTTGCGTAAATTCTCCTTACTGCCAGCTTGTTTGAGCGTTGTTCCTAAACAGATAAAGCCGATTTCAGGTGTCAGGTGTTGTTCGTCCCAATTCAGAATAGAAAGATCAGCGTCTATCATCGGAACGATTTTTTGCTCGGGATCAGAGGTATCGGTAAGAGGGCATCTGGAAAGCGAATACAAGGTGTGTATACCCGGTTGGGAAACCAGCTGTGTAATGACTTTGCTGCCAACTAAGCCGGAGGCTCCAGCAATAATAACACAGGTATTTTTACTCATGCTTCTTCTCTTGTATGGCAGAAATCATGCCTTGATTGTAGTCGATTTCAATGACTTATACTCAGCTTTTACCTGGCCTGAGAGTGACAACACAAATAGCTGTTGCTGTCGTGTCTGAACACTACGTTACAGCTTTACTGCACAAATCGACAATATTTGGTGAAAAGTTTTCGTAATAAGGAGAAAGTAGGTGAATTACCCTTAGAGAAAGGTACACTGTTTCTCTTTATCGTTTGAATTTAAGATATTATTTCGGCTCGCGCGAATCAAGGAAGAAAAATGAATGTAGACGTAAGCACACTTGCCCCGACTCAGGTATATCACCTAATGACGCAGACGGTCATTCCACGCCCGATTGCTTGGGTGTTAACGGATTCTCGCGAAGCGAATTACAACTTGGCTCCATTTTCATATTTCACTGCGGTTTCTAGCCGTCCTCCCTTGCTGATGCTATCCGTTGGTAAGAAGCCAAATGGCGATGTAAAGGACACGGCTCGTAATGTATTGGAAACGGGAAAACTGGTCATTCACATTGCTTCCAGCGAACTTGCGAAAAAGGTCACAGACTCTTCCGCCTCTTTAGAGCACGGACAATCAGAATTAGCTCTGACAAATCTGGAAACGGTCGAGTTCAGTGGATTTGAACTCCCTAGATTAAAAGACGCGCCAATCGCATTTGGCTGTAAATTGCATGAAGTTATTGAGATGGGGGAAACCCCTCAGAGCTTAATTTTTGCCGAAATTGAGCACATTTATGTGGATGAGAAGGTACTAATAACGCAAGGCGACAGATTGAAAGTGGACGCATTAGCCGTTGATCCACTCTCTCGTTTAGGCGGGAGTGAATACGCCACCTTGGATAAGACTTTCTCCATTGCTCGTCCCCAATAATACAAATAAAAGGAACCATACACATGGACCGTACTTTCGCCGCTGATATTCAAGCGCGTATTGATAATAAAACCAAACCAGTTGGCTCGTTAGGCCTTCTTGAAAAAGTCGCGTTGGAATTGGCTCTGATACAAAGCCAAGATCAAAGCGCAGCGGTAGAGCACATCACAATTCGTCAGCCAACCATGCTGATATTTGCTGGTGATCATGGTGTGGCGGAAGAGGGTGTAAGCATTGCGCCAAGCGCCGTCACTCAACAAATGGTGGCCAACTTTTTAACCGGAGGAGCGGCAATTAACTGTTTTTGCGACCTCAACCAAATTCAATTCAAAGTGATTGATTGCGGCATGTTGTCACCGATAGATACGCTGGTACCTGAATTTAAATCGCATCCGAACTTGATAGAGAAACGCCTAGGAAATGGCACCGCGAACTTTTCCAAGCAAACGGCAATGTCTTTAGAGCAAGTGGCGCTCGGTCTCGAGTATGGCTCGAAGGTGGCAGAACAAGCCATTTTTTCTGGCTCCAACCTTCTAATGTTTGGAGAGATGGGGATAGGTAACACAAGTTCTGCGTCTGCGTTGCTAACCGCGCTTAGCCCGCTTGAAGTGGATCACTGTGTAGGCTTGGGCACAGGTATCAATCAAGAACAGTTGAACCACAAAATAAAAGCGGTAGCACACGGCGTAGCACGTTGTCATGACCTTAGTACAAAAGAAGTGTTAGCCCAAGTAGGTGGGTTTGAAATTGTACAAATGGTTGGTGCATTTCTGGAAGCAAAACGTCTTAAGACACCAGTATTAGTCGATGGATTCATTGTATCAGTAGCGGCATACATAGCCACATTGCTTGACGAGGAGACCAGAGACTTCATGCTATTTGCTCACTGCTCTGATGAAGCTGCGCATAAGTTTGTGCTGGAATATTTGCAAGCCGAGCCTTTATTGGACCTTGGTCTTCGTTTGGGTGAAGGGACAGGTGCGGCGCTTGCTCTACCATTAGTGAAAGCGGCAGCGCAGTTTTACAATAACATGGCGAGCTTCGAGAGCGCGGGAGTAACCGTTTAGTGTCAGAAGCACCACACGATGCGAACAACGGTGGTTTGCGTTATCAATGGGAGTTATTTTTGCTAGCGGTTAGTTTTTTTAGCCGCTTACCTGTACCTGAAAACTTGCCTTATAGTGAAAGCCGAATGAACCAAGCAGGGCGATACTTCGCTCTGGTTGGTGTTGGGTTAGGCGTGCTGTGCGCAGCTATTTTTTGGTTGTTGAGTTTGGTTTTTCCTGATCCCGTCTCTATCGTTCTGACCATGGTATTTAGTCTGTTGCTGACGGGGGCATTTCATGAAGACGGTTTAACCGATATGGCGGATGGTATCGGCGGCGGTATGACCGTAGAAAGACGTCTGTCTATCATGAAGGACAGCCGCATTGGCACTTACGGCGCTGCAACCTTGGTGATGGCCTTGTTGGCAAAGTTCGTCTTTTGGGGAGAGTTGGTTCATGAGTCTCAATTTTTATTGATGATTATTGTCGCGTACACAGTCAGTCGCGCTTTAGCCGCTACGCTTATCTACGGCATGCCTTATGTCAGCGACAGTGACACCTCAAAGAGTAAGCCCCTTGCCAACAAACAGTCGTCATTAGAAGTGTCGATTCTGCTCTTTACTGGTGGGGTTGTTTCCCTTTTGCTGGGTGCTACCCAAGCGGTATGGATTGTGTTGGTTCTGACGCTATTTCGCTTTGGTTTTAAACGTTGGCTAACCAAGAGGATCGGCGGTTTTACTGGAGATTGCTTAGGGGCTGCACAGCAGTTATCTGAATTGCTGGTTTATCTTACTCTCATTGCCTTTTATCACACATCATGAAGCAACTAATATTAGGTGGAGCACGCTCCGGAAAATCTAAGTTAGCAGAACAAACTGCGAGGCAGGCTGCTGATGATCAACACGCTTGCTTACATTACGTCGCGACGGCATTGCCGTTTGATGATGAGATGCGAGATCGAATTCGTCACCATCAAAAGCAACGCGGAGAAGGGTGGCAGGAACACGAATGTACGCTGCATCTTTCTGAATTGCTATTAAGCTTTAATCACGATGATGTCGTTTTGATTGATTGCCTGACACTGTGGCTGAACAACTGGATTTTCGAACTGGGTGACGAATGCTCAAATGAAAAGTTAGAAGCAGAAATTCATAAACTGGTGGAAGCGGTGTCTAACTCACAAGCGACGTTGATATTTGTCTCCAATGAAGTCGGGATGGGCATCGTCCCACTTGGCGCAATTAGCCGCTATTTCGTCGATAATGCTGGACGAATGAACCAACAGCTTGCACAAGTATGCCAGCGAGTTTCATTTGTTGCTGCTGGCTTACCACTTGTACTTAAAGAATAAGGCTCTACCTCATGAAAACGCTCAATATCTATCTCATGCGTCACGGTAAAGTAGATGCTGCTCCCGGGCTGCACGGTCAGTCGGATTTAAAGGTAAAAGAGTCCGAGCAGCAAGACATTGCTCAGGCATGGAAAGAACTGGGGCTTGACATCAGTGGTGTGATTACTTCGTCGCTTTCGCGTTGCAGTGACGTGGCACAGATCATCGCCGAGCAGCAGATGCTACCTGTAATCGAAAACTCTGAACTGCAAGAAATGAATTTTGGCGACTTCGATGGTGTACCGTTCGATATGTTGAGCGACAAATGGATCAAGCTTGAATCTTTCTGGCAATCGCCGTCGCAGCACACCTTACCCAATGCTGAGAGTCTTAACGCATTTTCGCAGCGTGTAAGTAGTGCTTGGTCTCAAATCATCAATGATATCAATGACAACCTGCTAATTGTCACGCATGGTGGCGTTATTAGAATGATTCTCGCTCATATTTTAGACGTTGATTGGCGTAACCCTCGGTGGTACTCGACATTAGCGATTGGTAATGCGTCAGTCACACATATAACAATAACTATTGATGACCAAATCTACGCCTCCGTTCGTTCGATAGGTGTGCCATTGATTGAGCATAGATAGTAAAAATCACGGAAGAGGCCAATTCTATCCCTTTGCAACTTAAGTGGGGAAGAGTTGACCAGATTACATAAAAAGGAAAGATAAATGACCACTCCAAGTTGGGACTTATCCATCGCATATCAGGATCTTGCCGATCAGCGAATTCAAGATGATATTGCTTTGGTAGAGCAATGTATTGAACTTCTCAATAAGCAGTCATTGGATTGCCAAAATATTGAAGTGATGCAAAACGCTATTTTAACCAACGAGGCAGCAACTCGATTAGCGGGCACGATTAATAATTTCGCAAATTGTTATTCGTCAGTTGACTCAAGCAACGCAGAAGCAAAAGCGTTGTTAGGGCGTATGACGCGAATTTTTTCTGAACTCTCTCAGGCATTCAGCGCATTTGAGTTAACACTGACACACGCGGATGATGAATTTATTACACGTGTCTTAAGCCATGAAAATACAGATATCAGTGGTCAGGCGTTTTCCATTCAGAACTTAAGGCAGTTGGCTGACACTCGTTTGAGTGCCGCAGAAGAAAAACTGTTGGCGGCAATGAGTGTTGATGGCAAGTCTGCATGGGGTAAGTTGTATGACAACCTGACTGGCTCTCTGAAAGTGACTTTGGATTACGATGATGGAAGCAGTGAAGAACTTGGTTTTTCTCAAGCTGCCAGCATTCTTTATGGATCTGAGTTTCACCGTCAGGAAGCCGCTTGGCGCGGTGTCCAAAAAGCGATGGCGACTCATCAGGAGTCCTTTGCTGCCATTCTCAATGCGCTCGCTGGTTGGCGTCTTACTGAAAACAAAAAACGTTCGACTAAGCGTGAAGTCCATTTCTTAGACCCAAGTTTGCAAGGCAGCCGTATTCAAGCTGAAACGCTGGATGCGATGATGGCTGTGGCGAAAGAAAGCCGCAGTATTGGTCAGAAAGCGGGGTTACTGATGGCGCAAGTGCACGGCTTAGATGAGATGAAACCGTGGAATCACCTCGCGGCCATGCCTGTGCTCAGTGGAGACGCCAAGGTCTACGACTTTGACGATGCCATCGATGTGATTTGTGAAGCATTTGAAACCGTTAACCCTGACATGTCAGAGTTTGTTCGAATGATGGTCAAGAACGGTTGGATTGACGCCAAGCCAAACGCGAATAAACGCTTGGGGGCCTACTGTACTAAGCTACCCGCAACACGTACACCATTGGTATTTATGACCTGGAGTGGCAGTCGCTCAGATTTGATGACGCTAGCGCATGAATTAGGTCATGCTTTCCATAACTGGGTTATCCGTGATTTGCCGCTTTGTCAGACGTATTACCCAATGACGCTGGCAGAAACTGCTTCAATCTTTGCGGAAAACATCGTCCGTGATCATCTGATTTCAAAAGCTGAAAGTGTTGATGAAAAACTGGAAATGCTTTGGGAAGAACTGTCTTCTGCGCTTGCCCTAATGGTTAATATTCCAGTTCGTTACGAATTTGAAAAAGCATTCTATGAACGCCGCCAAAGCGGTGAACTGACTGCGCAAGAGTTCTGTGATTTGATGTCTGAAACCTGGAAAGATTGGTATGGTGATGTGATGAGCGAAGCCGATCCGTATTTCTGGGCGAGCAAGTTACATTTCTCAATCTCAGGTGTGAGCTTTTACAACTACCCGTACCTGTTTGGCTTCCTATTCAGTAAAGGTATTTATGCTCAGCGTGAATCAAAGGGCGAAAACTTTTACTCGGATTACATTAACTTGCTTCGCGATACAGGCAACATGACCGCTGAAGAGGTGGTTGATAAGCACTTGTCGATGGATCTGACAAAACCAGATTTTTGGCAGCAGAGTGTTGCTCTGGTTCAGGATAAGGTCGATGAGTTTGAACGCTTATTAACCGAGCGAGGTTCGGCGGCATAACCTTTTGACGGTATAGGCGCTTATCGTAAAAAATATCGTGAAATCATAATGATCTTAATCAGGGCTGTGTTAAAGTTCACAGCCTTATACCCAAGTGACTTAAGATGCTATCTTCATTAGGTTGCTTGGGTATAACAGTTTGTAATTGATTAAGAAATAAGCGGTTTATTACTTGGTTTGAGTGTATGGCTCGAAACGGTATTGTATTTTCGTTGAAAATGTCGATTTCTACTCATAAGTGGGATCGCAGCAACAAAAATTATTTGTACAATTTATTAACATACCCGCCGTGCAATTAAGGAGTAACGCATGACGAAGTCTTTCTTTCGCCAATCGTTTTTAGCTGATACGTTAGATATGCATATTGATGTTGAACCAGCAGAGCTGGGGTTATCTAATGGAGTAACACTAAAACTCTATCAGCGTGGTGTGCTAGAAGTGGTCCCTGAGAACTATACTCAGGAGACGAAAAACATCATCATCTCAACAGGTATTCACGGCGACGAGACGGCACCGATGGAACTGGTTGACTCAATGATAAAAGACATTGAATCTGGTTTTATGAAGGTTGATGCACGTTGTCTGTTCATCATCGCTCACCCTGAGTCTACCTTGGCGCATACGCGTTTTCTCGAGGAAAACCTCAACCGCTTATTTGATGAAAAAGAACATGCAGTAACCAAAGAGTTGGTTATTGCAGATTTATTGAAGTTGCACGTCTGCGACTTCTTTAAAGGCACCGAGCCGGAAACTCGTTGGCATCTTGACTTACACTGTGCCATTCGTGGTTCCAAACATTACACGTTTGCCGTAAGTCCAAAGACCCGCCATCCAGTTCGTAGTCAAGCTTTGATGGATTTCCTGGATAGCGGTCATATTGAAGCGGTTCTATTATCAAACTCTCCGTCAAGTACGTTCAGCTGGTACAGTGCAGAAAACTTTAGCGCGCAAGCTTTGACAATGGAGCTTGGACGTGTTGCCAGAATTGGAGAGAATGATTTAGACAAGCTGACGGCGTTTGATCTCGCGCTGCGCAACTTAGTTTCAGGTACAAAAGCCGAGCATTTGCCTAAGCCATGTATTAAATATCGCGTCAGTCGTACCATTGTACGTTTACACGATGACTTCGATTTTATGTTTGACGATAATGTTGAAAACTTTACGTCGTTTGTTCATGGCGAAGTGTTCGGTCATGACGGTGATAAGCCATTGATGGCTAAGAATGATAACGAAGCCATTGTATTTCCAAATCGCAAGGTGGCCATTGGCCAGCGCGCAGCTTTAATGGTTTGTGAAGTGAAAACCCGCTTTGAAGACGGTGAACTGGTTTACGATTAAAGCTTAGCTTTCAGACGTATAACTCGAAATATTACGTGTAACACTGCGAAGTCGTTGCAATTTACCGAGGCTTAACTGTAAGGTTAGGCCTCGTTTGTTTTTATCGGCTATTATGGATTTTCAACAACTTATCCTCAATAAGGAGCGTCGCTGGCAGCGCAATCTTTTGATTATGTCCGCCTTGCTCATACTACTCTCTGCCATTCACTTGATGGTCGGAGAGATTTTCCTTTCTCCTTTTCAATCACTTTCCGCATTTGAGCACAAGTTATTAGTGGATTTACGCTTACCAAGATTACTGTCTGCCGCCATTATTGGCGCTGCGCTTGCTGTTTCTGGTGCAACGTTGCAAGTGCTTTTGGGGAACGTACTCGCGGAACCAGGCGTACTTGGTATTTCTGGTGGTGCTAGCCTCGCTATGGTACTGGCGATGTTTGCGCTTCCTACGTTACCAACGCCGATGATCTTTATGCTGGCGGCCATTGCTGGGTCTATGCTGTTTACCTTTATCTTAGTTTCTATCGCTCGAGTGATGCATCTGACAACCGCGCGTTTACTGCTTGTTGGTGTTGCTTTGGGTATTTTCTCCAGTGCGATTGTTACCTGGGCGTTTTACTTCAGTGACGATTTAAGTCTTCGCCAGTTAATGTACTGGCTGATGGGTAGTATTGGTGGGGCGAGTTGGTATCAACATTCGGTGACTTTGGTGATGCTACCTGTATTGATCTGGTTGTGTTGTAAGGGTAAGCCGCTCGATAAGTTGATGCTGGGTGAAATTCATGCGACTCAGCTAGGTATCGACGTCCATCAAATGCGCTGGAAATTGATATTAGCAATTTCAATCCTTGTCGGAGGCTCTGTTGCCCTTGGTGGAATAATCAGTTTTGTTGGATTAGTTGTGCCTCACTTGTTGCGTTTGGCATTTGGTACAGAGAACCGATACTTGTTGCCACTGTCTGCTATCGCGGGGGCGGCGTTATTAGTGTTTGCAGATATCGGCGCGAGGTTATTACTCGACTCTGCTGAGCTACCACTAGGCGTGATGACTACGTCGATTGGTGCGCCTATTTTCATTTGGATGTTGGTGAAGAGTCATGATGCACGTTAAGCACATAGCGGTGGGTAACCGACTATTGCCATTATCGTTTGAATGCAACGCAGGGGAAATCGTGCACGTCGTGGGCCCCAACGGCTCGGGGAAAAGCACGTTGCTAGCCGCGATTTCCGGCACGCTTTCCGGTCATGACTCAGTGAGTGGTGAAGTCAGCGTTAATAGTGGAGATTTACTCGCTATGCCTCTGCCTGAGCAGGCTTACCTCAGAGGTTATTTATGTCAGCAATCCAGACCGGTGTTTAACGTCGACGTGTTCCAGTACTTAGCACTGTCTTTACCAAGTGGGCTGAAGATTGCTGACAGTAAAGTGCGGGAAGCGGTAAATGCGGTTATTGAGCTCGTTCAGTTGCAGGACAAGCTGCATCGCAGTATCCAGACGCTATCCGGAGGTGAATGGCAACGCGTTAGACTTGCAGGTGTCTGTTTGCAGGTGTGGCGTAGCCTCAACCCATACTCCCAGTTACTGATTTTAGATGAGCCCGCAGCGCCGTTAGATATTGCCCAAGAAGGGCTGCTCTATCAACTTATCGCCGAAGTTGCTGCTCAGGGGATCGGTGTGTTGGTCGCTAACCATGATTTAAACCGAACTCTAAGGCATGCCGACAAGGTGTTGCTATTAAGTAATGGCGTGCTTCACTCGTCAGGAAAAGCGGATGATGTATTGACTGAAGAGGGGTTGGCTGAGGTATTCAATACTCAGGTCAGAAGGGTCATGGTCGAAGAAAAGCCGTATCTGCTTTTCGAATAGATTTTCCTATCATCTCTCGGCTTTCAAGCAATAAAAAACGACCCATCAGGGTCGTTGTTTTTTGTGATTTTTGTGTGGCGATTTATTGTGTCAGTGGCTTAAGGTCTGCTGGACGGTAGTAAACTGATTTTAGAACTTTGCCTTTACGTACGGTTTTGCCTTCAGATACAAAGTCTTCTGCACACTTAGCGATGATGTATTCACCTTGATGAACGGCCATCAGCTTGATGCCTTGTTCTGCGTAGAATGCTTCTGTTTCTATGTATTCTTTTTCGTTGTGGCACACTTTGCTCATATTGCTTGAATGCACTTCGTCCCAGCAAGGGATAAAGTCAATACCGCGGTTTACCGCAACGTTCAGTAGCAGGTCAATCAGGTAACTGATCGCCAGATTGTCTTCCACTTTGTCGTTGCCAAGGTGTACAAGACGACCCATAAGAACATAAACGCTGTCTACGATTGCGTCTGCTTGTTCTGTTTTACAATCTGCTTCTGCCAGTTCGGTAAGCTCTTCGATCGCCAAAGATGTGTGTAGCGTATCCGCCTGTGCATCCAGGCTAGCTTCGTCGGCGACTGGAAGGTCGAACGTGCTACGGAACTCGGTGATATCACGGTATAAGTGATCAAAAATCTCTTGGGTTAGCTTTGACAGTTGCATTCTGGTATCCATTGAATCGATTGGGGCTGCAATGATAACAAACCGCACTTTAATCCCCAAGAGACAAGATTCTAACTGTTTATAAATCTGCCTCTTGGGAATAGGAAGTCGTTTGGTTTATCTAAATAAATTTGTTTTTATCTGAACAAATACGGGAAGAGCTTTTTGCGTTCTTCCTCTGAAAGGGCAGAAACACGCGCGATGTTGGTATCTGGGATTGACTCCGGATCAGGGTAGTGTTTCAACACCTTTTCCATGCTCTCTTCTCGGATAAGATGGAAGATCGGATGAGGTGAGCGGTTAGTCAGGTTCTCGTCGTCTTCTGGATCTGCACCACCAAAACAGTAATCCGGATGGAACGTGGCCACTTGGAAAATGCCTTCCCAATCTTGCTGCTTGATTAAGCCTTCAACCCAATCAATGAACAGGTTGTAGTCCCAGAAATCGTCGAGCATATTTGGAACTACGACTAAGGTTGTTTCCAGTTCTTCTGGTTCCGTGTTACTTAGCTCAATCAGCTGCAACAAAATGTCTTCAAGCAAGGCTTCTTCTTTCGAGGCTTCACTGACGAAGATTTTGATCTGCTTATTACGCTGTGGTTTAGCGGCAAAAGGGCATAAATTAAGACCGATAACCACATCATTCAGCCATTGGTCGACTTGTTGTGTGATTGCATTGATATCGGTGTTCTGTATTTCTGGTGTTGAGCGCGTTGACATACGATTTTTAAATCATTTTGAAAGTGGCGTAAGCATAACAGAGATACGAGTTAACTTCTTCTCAAGCGAGTTATCTCTAAGCTTTCTTTTGTGTCGTTTGTCTGCGTAATGCGTTTTAAATAAGCAATTGCACTAAACATGGCTAGGTATAGAGCGCTACCGCCAACGAGAACGGTTGACCACCCGCCATGCTGCCAACAATAAAGTAGTAAGAATCCACCAAGACTTCCGCCCACATAGTAATGCACTAGGTATAGAGCGGTTGCGGTTGCTTTCGCTGTTGTCGCTTTTTGGCCAACCCAACCGTATGCCAAAGTGTGGGTGAAGAAAGCACCAAAGCTAATTAGTAGCAAACCAAAGAGCATTGCAGCAACACTTTCAATTGCCGCGATCCACATGCCGCTCATGCTGAGAATTGCGCCTAAGAACATACCAATAATAGACGAGTAGCGTTTACTCCAGTGACCAGCACAACGGGATGAGAACGTACCACCTAAATAGCAAACGAAGATAAGCGATGCCAAGCCGACAGGAATATTGTGGGGTTCACTAACCAGCCTGAAACCCATCACCGAATACAGGTTAACGAATAGCGCGAAATTAAGGCCACCAATCAACATGGCGAACCATATGCGCTGGTTCTTGAAGTGACCTAAGATGGCTCGGTTTTGTTGTCTTAATCCACTCGAAGAAGGGGTGAAGTTACGTTGTGTTGGCAGTAAATAATGTACGCAGATAACCCCTAAAAGTGTTACTACCATTATTGCTTTAATCGCAACATCAACACTGAAGTTATCGGCTAATAGGCCCCCACTAATACGACCCACAATGCCACCTAATGAGTTTGCCGCAATATAGGTACCTATCGCCATGGAGAAGGCGTGTTTGTCGAGTTCTTCCGCCATATAGGCGACCGCTACAGCAGCGAAAGCCGCCAACGCGATACCAATAAGGGCGCGGCAGATGACCAAAAACAGAAATGAATCGCCAAGTAGCATTAGTGCCGAAATAGCAGGAATGGAGAACAAGCCTGCCATCATAACTGGTTTTCTCCCGATGGATTCAGACAGCACTGCCATTGGCACAAGGCAGAAAGAGAGCGCCAGCGTGGATGCAGCAAATAACCAGTTAACCTGCGTTTCAGAAATGGCAAACAACTGAGCAAAGGTCGGCAACATTGGCTGCAACTGATATAAATTGGAGAAGACCAAGAATGAACCCAGCGCAAGAGCGAGCGTGATTCGTTTGTATTCTGGTGTGCCGAAAATGACCATTTGTCCTGCCTGATGCGAGCGCGCAAATATAAAGGAATTGTGATCAATCTATCAGCTAATCATGGATTAAAAAAATATATTAAAAATATGGTTAACATATATTTTTGATCTAGTGGAATCGAAGCAACTTAAACACTTTCTTGCCGTCGCAGAGAAAGGCAATATCACCCATGCTGCTAAGGTGCTGAACATTGCTCAGCCTGCCTTAAGTATCTCTATTAAAAAGTTTGAGCAGTCTTTGGGGGTAACGCTTTTTCGGCGAGAAGATAAGAAAATCAGTCTGACACAAGAGGGCGAAACCTTACTGGTGCATGCGAAGCGTGTTATTCAGCAATTGCACGATGCGCAACTCGCTATTAACGAACTGAAAGGGTTGGCGAAGGGTGAGGTACGTTTAGGTACGCCGTCGATGATGGGAAGCTATTTTTTCCCGCGTATCGTGATGGCGTTTAAGAGCCAGTTCCCGGATTTGAAATTAACGCTGGTGGAAGCGGGAACGCATTCGGTCAGAAATATGTTGCTAAATGGGCAGCTAGATATCGGCGTAATAAGTTGTGACAATGTTCCCGACGATCTCGAGACTGATCATCTGTTTACCAGCCAGATGGTTGCGGTTGTTGCGCCAGAGCACGAGTTAGCACAGCTTGAATCACTCACCTTTGATGAGTTTTTTGAACATGAATTGGTGATGTTCCAGCGCGGCTATTTCCATCGTGAGTTTTTAGATCATGTCAGCGAGGAGCACGGCTTTATCATGAAGTCGTCATTTGAAACCAACTTATTGCCATTGATCCTAAGCATCGTAAAGCATGAGTTTGCGATTACTGCGTTACTGGAATTGGTCACTCAGTATGAAAAAGATGTGGTGGGGATTCCGTTTAATCCGCCAGTCACGCTCGATCTGGCGCTAGCGTGGCGGAAAGACGGTTACTTATCGATTGCCGACAGGACGTTTATTGATTTCGTTAAACGTTATTTGTAGCCAGTTAAAAACTAGTCACCTTTATACATCTTTTCGAAGTTTTTGGGATTCCAGCCAATCATCAATCGATCGCCAATTTTCAGGACTGGAAGTGAGCGGACACCCAAGGCATCCAGTTCTTTACGACCGCGCTGCATTTTCGCGTTGCACAGACGGTAAGTGATGTTCTTCGAGTCCAGATAACGTTGAGCATCTTTGCAGTGGGGGCATTTGTCTTTGACGTAAAGAACGACACGTTTCATTGATTTTCTCTCCATTATCTTTGGGATGCGAAGTTTAACGACCTTTGTTGACAATTGAAAGGCGAAATCTATTGTCAAAGCGAGGGTGAAAGTGCTGATTATCTCAGGTATATTTAGCGCCTTTCTCTTGTCATAGCAGACTTTATACCATGCATCCGTCACTTCGATACATTCAGGGCTACCCTCCACACATTGTTGAGCAAGTGAGCTCGTTGGTAGACAGCGGTAAACTGGTTCCCTGGTTTGAAAAGCGCTATCCAGAACGTCATCAAATCAAGAGTGAAAAGGCGCTGTATGAGTACGCCATAGCGATAAAAAACCGTTATATGAAGAAAGCAGCACCGATCAGCAAAGTGGTCTACGATAAGAAAATTCACTTGATTAATAATGCGCTAGGGCTGCACAGCGTGATCAGTCGTAATCATGGTGGCAAGCTCAAATCGAAGAACGAGATTCGTATTGCAAATGTGTTTAAAGAAGCACCGGAACCACTATTGAGAATGCTGGTGGTTCATGAATTGGCTCATACGCGAGAGAAAAACCATGATAAAGCGTTTTACCAACTGTGTTGTTATATGGAACCCGAGTATCACCAGTTAGAGTTTGATGCCCGTTTGTTTATGATTTACCTCGATTTAAAAGCGAACTCGAATGAAGAACAATAACCAACCTGCTAAGCCAGAGAAACCAAGAAAAAATGCCAAGCCAAAGCAGAATAAAGGTGATGCAAAAGGTGAGAAACGTGTGAAGCCAAAAAACTCTGCCAAAGCAAAGTCACCAGTGGCAACGAAAAGCGATGTGGACTTCATTAAAGTGGCTAAAAGTGGATTACACGAGCGTAACCAGCATCGTGGCCGATATGATTTTAAAAAGCTAACGGCGAGTGAGCCTCGATTAAAAGCTTTTGTGATTAAAAATCCGAAAGGAGAAGACTCGATCCACTTCTCTGACCCAAAAGCGGTCAAAATGCTCAATAAAGCCTTGCTAGCGGCGCATTACGATATTGAATTTTGGGATATCCCTGAACACTATCTTTGCCCACCAATTCCAGGGCGTGCGGACTACATTCACCGTATCGCTGAGTTACTGGATGGGGAAGTGAAAGGTAAATACCCACATCATGATGTGCGTGCTCTAGACATTGGCGTCGGTGCAAACTGTATCTACCCAATTGTTGGAGTGACAGAATACGGATGGCACTATACCGGAAGCGACGTTGATCCGAAGTCAATTGAATCGGCACAGGCAATTGTCGATGGCAATGTGTCGCTCAATGGCAGAATCGAACTCGTTCGACAGATGAGCCAAGCAAATATCTATCGCGGGGTCATTCAGCCCAATGAACGTTACGATGTCACAACATGTAATCCACCATTCCATCGTTCAGCGGAAGATGCGGCGATGGGAAGCCAACGTAAAGTGGACAATCTAAGAGCCAACCAACGTAAGAAAGGCGTGAAACCAACGCGCGTAGATACGGCAAAACCAGCACTTAACTTTGGTGGTCAAAACGCGGAGCTTTGGTGCGAAGGTGGGGAAGCAGCGTTTATCCGTAAAATGGCCAACGAAAGCCAGGCTTTCAGTGCCCAAGTACTTTGGTTCACGACGCTGATTTCGAAAAAAGACAATGTCCGCCCAATGCGCAAGCAGCTGGAAAAACTGGGCGTTAAAGCCATTCGTGTGGTAGAAATGAGCCAAGGTCAAAAAGTAAGCCGCTTTATCGCATGGTCTTATATGGATAAAGAAGAGCGTAAGGCGTGGCGAGCGCTTAAATAGCCAAATAAAACAAACTAGCTACCCACTATTTTCCAATCTGTCAGCTCTTTATTCACCATGTAATCAGAGCTGGCAGATTCTGCGCCTTTAATCCTTCATCCTATCAAGTTTTACTTTAAGCCCATAACATCACTTTCTATTTTGACGAACTTTCAGGGTGTTACTACTATTCAATAAACTCCCTTGTATGAGTGAATAAACATGAAGGTAGGAATTGTTAGAGAATATTCTTCAACGGGTAAAATCGAAGAAGACGAATGTGTAGTCATGTTGGGAAAGGCGGAGCTAGTCGCCGGTGAGATTCGCATAAGTGGTAACGGTGAAAGAGATCCAACCTCCAAACATGATGGGTACGCTTTGACAGGGTATGTCATGCTTCACCCTGCCGAGTTTCAAAAGGTGGTCGATATGGCGCTTGAAGCTGGTGTGATCACTATCAACGTTGCGGATGGTAATAAATAGATGCGATTTGAAATGTGAGATCGAAAGCTTCGTATTTATCTTTATTCGCCCACGTTACCTCTTTCCACCCGTCAGCTCTAATATACGTTGGTATTTAGAGCTGAAGGTTTTTTCATTTCAACCCAACCGCTAGCGTTCACCAAAAATCTAAGCCATTCGAAGAAATAAAGTGAAAAATGAAGACGCCCCCAAACTAAGAGGAATCAATGTGATTAAACACAAAGCAACACTTCCGATTTTGTCAAAAAGTGAAGTAATACTCTGAACTTTAATCGCCTCTCGCAGCCTGACTAGAGAGATGACAGAACCCAAAAACCATATTGCCGTGAATAGTATGATGTGACGATCGCTACCATGGAACCACACATTTTTTAGTGCAATGAAAAACACGCCATGCATAAGCATGGTTATGATAATTACTGTTCTCGCCAATTTCATATCTCCGACTAAAATTTAACGTCACGTTAAGAGGGGATTTTCAATACCAAAGAAACTGAAAAACACCTTATTATAACCAGTTAAACCGTTCTACATGATCAAAATAGTCCAATTATATGCAATGTGAACCCATCTAATGTCTAAGTCTTGTTATTTCTAACATTAATGGCTGAATATCAGCGTTTAACACATGGTTGGAGCAGGTGAATAATGAGGTGCTCTGCCTGCACCTTTTTAGGTGATTGTGCGTCTTTCGCTAACAAAATTTTCCTTAATGGCTGCTTCAAATCGAAAGTCCAGAATAATGCAATATTGTATAGTCAAATTCGTAGTGTCGATCGCTAACTTACTGATTATCCTTTGAAGTGTTAAAAAAAAGACGACATCATATTTGACAGGAAATGCAGTCTTGATGACGTCTAAATAGCGTTGTCGATTTATCGCTCAAAGGAGTTTATGTGGGAACTAATGCAATTTTGCATTCTAAATGGTCTCTATATTTTTGGTTATTATTGTTGGCTATGCAATCGTACTCTTTTACCAATGATCTTGCGGATGGATTTACATTGGAGGCACTATCTGACCCATTATTGCCTTTAATCTTTATTCTTCAACATGAGAAGATTATGAGTAAATTAAATGTAAGATTGGTAACGATATTATGCTGGTTGATAACAGCGATACTTGCTTATAACTTAGTGATTAAGCTATCTAACCTAACTTAATGTTTAATAATTTACCATACAAAGCGGTTAAGTCAGATTCGCAATGCTTGGCATTCTGAGTTCAACGTCGAGTTTAGTGTTTACGGTGTACAGGTTTAGGTTAGATGGTTAACGTTGCTCACTATTTAGCGTGGCGTTAGCTATTTTTGAGGTAGTAATGAGAGCAGTAAAAATATTCATAGTCATCTTATCAATTCAATGCGTTTACGCTGTTGCAGGAGAGCTGAAGCTTCCTGATTGCCCTAACTCTCCTAAATTGGAGACGGAAATTTATTTTTACATTGATGAAAATGTGCTTGATGAGTACTCAAAAAAATTTGTTGACTCTAAAATTAATACTTGGATGGAATATTCAAACCTTACGCTAGAGAATTCATGTATCCCAATAACAAGAAAAGTTACAAAAGTAGAGTACCTTTCGCATATAGATAGCACATGGTTTCAACATGTTGATGTCGCAAAAGATCTTCTGAAATATCATTCGGCATATGAAATTCCTGAAACCAACAGCTCTGGTGTTCCAATTTTTAAGGCAATTTTGTTTTCAAATGCGGCTGACAGCTTTAAGTCGCAATGGTGTGGAGTTGCATCGGCGAGTGCCAACTACTTTGTAATTGGTCTGAATTGCTACGATAGTGTGATGGAGCATGAAATAGGGCATTTAAGTGGTGCAAATCACGATATGAAAACAGTACTTGAGGAGAATCCAAAATTTAATGTGGACTCTTTTGTAAAGAATACCTTCCCTCATAAAAATGAGCGGTATAGCTTTGGTGCTACGTGCTCAAACCGAGGTACAGTAATGTCTTATGAAAAAGACATAATTCCTGCATATTCGAGTCCAGATATTAGTGTTGGTGGCGAAGTTTGTGGTGATCAGCTCTCCGCCAATAATGCACAAGTTTTGCGTAACTTTGCAAAAAAATATGCATCTAACTAGAAACATAGCTAATAAAGCTAATAAAGCTAATAAAGCGTTCAAGAGGGATTCCCAACGCTTGGCATTCTCAGCTCAGGATTGGGTCATGTGTTTACGTCGCAATGGTTATGGTCAGGTTACTGCGTCGCTCACACAGTAATGTGGTGTTATGTGCTTTGGAGAAAATATGGAAGATCGAGACCTATTAAAGATTGATAGGTATTTGGGAATTGAGTTAGTTAAAGATGCTGTATTTTTTGGCGCGCTTTATGCGATGTCTAGGGAGTTTGGCTTATTTCTGCTTATATGTTTCGTTCTATCATCTGTTTGGCGAGCTTTTGGTAAGCGAAAGTATCTTCAATTTATCTTTAAAAATCTTTCTATCAGTACAACTCGCGGGATTATTTTTTGGGATGGACATGGTTGTGATGTTGAGATTTCAGGTTTTAGCATATGGTCAGATTTAAAACTGACTTACATGGAGGGTATGAATAGACGCATGGTTAGAATTCCAAGTACTGTATTTAGCTCTACTGTATGGCAACAGCTGGTTAAGTATCGCACCTAACAAATAATTTAAAAGAGATTCGGCACACGTGGTGTTTTAGCTATACGTTGGCTTGAGTGATTAAGGCGTTTTACGGCGGCTTCGGTATTCGTCGTTCACTTATTAATAGGGCGTGAAGTTGCCCAATAAATTTGATTGTCTAGAGTTTAAAAATGATACGAAAGTACAACGAAAATGACTTAGATTCAGTTCTTGAAATTTGGCTTAACGCTTCAGTTCAAGCCCATAATTTCGTTTCAGCAGAGTTCTGGGAATCTCAACTCGATAACATGCGTAATATCTATATCCCATCCTCAGAGACCTGCGTTTATGAAGTTGAGTCTAAAGTAGTTGGTTTTTATGCGTTGTATGAAAATAACTTGGCTGCCATATTTGTTGCTCCCGAACGTCAAGGTAAAGGTATTGGTAAGCAGTTGTTGAGCCATGCTAAAGCGCAGAGAACGGTATTAAGTCTTTCCGTATACAAGGAAAACCAAGCTAGTTGTCAGTTTTATTTGTCTCAGGGGTTCAAAGTGGTCAGCGAACAACTAGATGAGCATACTGGACACCCAGAATTCACAATGTGTTTGAGCTCCTGAAAACTACTTAAAATGACGCTATAGACCAGGAGGAAAAATGGAATACTTTCAGTACTATGGGATCGACTGGATTGCTATGGTGCTTACATTTCTCGCAATTTGGCAGATCGGGAATAAGAACAAAATCGGCTTCATTCTAATGATGTGCGGAAATACGAGTTGGGTCGCGGTTGGCTACCTTACAGGCAGTGTTGCCATGATTATTGCAAATATCATCTTTTTCTCAATGAACCTAAGAGCAATTATCAAGTGGTCAAAAACCGAGCAATAATCGAAAGTTGGCGTGGTTGAACAGTAACTCGCAAACCAAAAAAATACGCACATGATGATGTACTTACGAGGCGTTTGGCTACAAGTAAAACACACATAAGGAATTAAATGGAAGAACTGCATGGTGGACGAGAAAATGCCGTTTTCCGCTTAGGGAACAAGGTTTATCGCCCAAGTGGAAAGTGGTCTGAAACAGTACAAAAGTTGCTATTACATATCGCCAATGAAGGCTTTACTTTTGCCCCAAAACCTTTCGGCTTTGACAACAGTGGCAATGAAATTCTGTCATACGTTGAGGGGGACGTTTTCAATTATCCTTTGACAGGTAATATCGCAACCACAGAAGCTTTAGTTTCAGCTGGTCAGTTATTACGTCAGTATCACGATGCGTCTTGCTCATTTATATCAGAAAATTCAGCGGAAAATTTAACTTGGATGCTCCCATGTAGAGAACCGATGGAGGTTATCTGCCATGGTGACTATGCGCCATATAATGTTGCTTTGGTTGGTTCCAAAGTCGTAGGGGTTATTGACTTTGACACTGCTCACCCGGCTCCAAGGAATTGGGATATTGCTTACGCACTTTACTGTTGGGCTCCATTCAAAACAGATAAATATGATGCAATGGGGGATCTACATTCACAGTCGAGTAGGGCAAAACAGTTTTGTGATGCTTATGGTTTGAGTAAAGCAGAACGTATGTCTCTGGTCTCTGAAATGTGTCATCGAATCCAAGCGTTAGTTGACCATATGCATAATGAAGCGAGCAATGGAAATGAAGCTTTTATCGAAAATATTGAAGATGGTCATCACTTGGCGTATTTAGCGGATATCGAATATTTGGAAAATAATTCACACTACATTACAGACGTATTGATGTGTGAAGAATGCTTATAACAAAGCGCATAAAATTGATTCGCAACGCGTGGCCTTTTTGCTTTGCGCTGCTCATCCCTTAACAGAATGTTAAAAAACTAGAGAGTTAAAATGAAAAATTTACGCAAGTTTGTAGTGGTAGCTTTACTTGTCGCTAGCCCATTTGGTGTAATGGCTGCTGATAAACAGGAACCAGTCGATCGGTTGCTAGAGGTGATGAAAACTGAGGAACAACTTACTGGTGGCTTTGAAGCAATGGCACCAATAATTGAACCATTAGCGAATAACCTTCAGTTGAATAACGCTGAGAAGGAGGAGCTCGTTAACATTTATAGAGATTGGTTCATCAATGATCTTGATCGCCAAAAGATCATAGATGAACTAGCTTCGCTTTATGCTCAAACTTTCAGCCAACAAGAAATTGAATTAATGACAGAGTTCTACTCGACAACTGCAGGTCAGAAGTTTATAGAAAAAGCTCCTGCATTGATGCAAGCAGGCGCCCAATTGGGGATGCGAGAAGCTAAGCGTGCGCAACCACAACTTATTGAGAAATTGACCCCTTTTTTAGAAAAGCATAAAGCAAAATAGGCGTCGCAGAATAAACACTTTATACTGATTCAAAACGTTTGGCATTTGTTGCTTGGGTATAGGTTTCGAGATATGGTGTAGTGGTTGAGGTTACTTGCGTTACTAACGCCTTAAAAAGGCGTTAGTATTCAGGAGGAAAGTTAATGCGTTATCAGATAGACAGTTACGAATGTGCGGCTTGTCGTACCAAATCTAAACATATTACTGTATTGGTCAGAAAACCTAGCCCTTTCTCTGGGTCGATACACCGAAAATACAAAGAATTTATCGCTGGCCTAATAAAAGGTTGGGCAGTAGGCCCATTCTTGGCCTCAATGGATGAGTTTTCTCGCCATACGATTTGTGAACGCTGTGGTCATAAGACAATTGAAAATTAATTGTGAAGTTTCAATCTTAGCGTACAAGTTAAACATCGAGGCCAAATGGTTACTAAAGGTCCGAGAGCTTGCGAAGCAAGTTGCCTAACTGGCCTTCATCGTTCTAACGAATGGCACGCCGTCATCATCATGATGAACATTCGCTTCCACTTGATAAATGTCTTTCACTAACTCTGTGGTCAGGACGTCTTTTGGTGTACCTACACTGATCAGCTCACGCCTTTATGACCGAGCTTTAATCTAAAGCATTAATCGTTATTAAGCCGAAGTTGCTCTATCTTAATTAACTTCGGATTTTGCTTTTCTCAAGTGATTTCCTAAAAATGTGTTATTCACTACGTATCTAAGTTAGCTCATTGCCCGAGCTCAGCTGTCTAGAATTGAAATACCTGCAAGATCAAAACGAGCCTTTAACGGCTTTGCATTTTCCTGATACCAGCTTGATGGCATATTCGTCCTGAGCTTCGCTTGCTCTTGTTTACTTATCACCACGTAGTGCAAAAACGTTTCTAGTGTTTTCGCTACAGCGTTGAAAGACATTTCTCCATCTTTGCTTTGCGTTTTGAGCAAGCCAACCACAGCATCTTCGGGAACGAGAGGCTCAATCACACTGTTTTTGCGCGCTTGAATTGTAATCGATGCAGGTAGTGCGTTGCGGGCGGTTTCCCAACAAGGCTTATTTGTCTTGCTGACAAGGTTATGCTTGTAGCAGTAATAACTAAAAAGGAAGCGAGGGATGTTTTGCCAGCGTTCTGCCTGAACTTCCAACCAAATATGTTGAAGCTCGATGTCAACGTCGGTCATAGAGTCTTACGAAGTTATTAAAGATAGCGCATTTTAGCGTGAGGGTAAGGCGCTAGTCCATACCACGCTGTTGTAGATTGCTGTGAAGGTCTTAGCCGCTGAGTAAACAAAAAGCTCTCGACTAAAGTGAGAGCCTTTGTATTCAATCAAAATCGTAAATAGGTAGTGAGGTATCTATTTTCGATTATTTTACTAGGTAGTGTTTGATGAACTGAGTGATTTTAACCATATCGTCAACTGCGATGTACTCTTCAGTGGTGTGAACTTTTGCCATCCCGGTAGATAGGTTAACTGTTGTCAGACCTTTTTTGTTGAAGTTGTTCGCATCGCTACCACCACCAGTGCCTTTGGTAAACGCTTCGATGCCCATATCCGCGAATGCCGCTTTAATATCTGCAACGTGTACGTTGTCTTCTTCGATAACAAACGCATCGTATGCACGCTTAGATTCTATTTCGACTTCCGCACCATGTTTTTCTGCAACAGTCTCAAAGGTTGAGATCATGTGGTTGACTTGCTCCGCCAGTTTATCGCCATTTAGAGAGCGCGCTTCAGCCACAATTTTAAGCTCAGGCATGACGATGTTAGTCGCTTGTCCACCGCTAACCATACCGATGTTCGCTGTGGTTTCTTCGTCGATACGAAGTAGTTTCATCTGATTAATTGCATCTGCTGCAACCATGATTGCACTGATGCCTTCTTCTGGCGCAAGCCCGGCGTGCGCCGGACGGCCTTTGATCGTAGCAACAATTTTCTGCTGACCCGGAGCGGCCGTCACGATCGTTCCGATTGGGCCGCCAGTATCCAGCACGATCGCTTCTTTTGATGTTACATGGCTCATGTCGAAGTGCTCAGAGCCAAACAGACCGCCTTCTTCGTGCACGGTGAAAGCAAGCTCTAACGTTTTATGCGCGAGATCTTCCGCTTGAATGCAGCGTACGGCTTCCATAATTGCGGCGATACCAGATTTGTCGTCACCGCCAAGGATAGTGTTGCCTTTTGAGCGAATAATGCCGTCTTCAATGATTGGCTCAATACCGACACCCGGGGTGACTGTGTCCATATGGCAACTCATCAGGATAGACCCTTCTTTTTTGCCTTCCAAACGAGCATATACGTTGAAGCCATTTGAAATATGCTCTGGAACAGGAAGCTTGTGAACGGTAAAGCCTAACTCGCCCAGTTGTTCAGCCAGAGTTTCTGCAATTTGCTTTTCATTCATCGATTCGCTGTCAATTCGAACCAATTGGCAGAAGTGTTCAACTAGACGTTCTTGATTAATTTGTGTCATTCGGATGTCTCATCATGTAGGGCGAGGGTGCAAACAGGGAGTTAGAACACGTCCTCTAAACAGAACAGAATCATTGTTATTACATACTGGAGAGTGAGGGATACTGAGGTGAATCAAGAAAGCGGGGAGGATGACACAATTATAATCAGACGTGCTGAGCACGCTGCTTTAATCTATAAGTGAATGATTTGTTTAAAACATCACCACACTGCCAATAAATATCACCATGGTAACAATCTGTTTACATAGGTTCGTTTCGAGAAAGCTCCATATGATTCTTATAAAGCATTGAAAATAATCGAGTTATATGCATTTATAATGAGTGGTTATTGAATGAAAATTTCCCGTAACAAATATTTTACATTTGTGGGTTCAAAACCAAAAAACAGAGATTTTTGTTGATGTATTCCAATTTTCATCCACCTGCGCCAAGTTAGAAAAATAGATTAGTAACGCTGTAAACAAATTAATGACGCAAGGAGAAAGTCATGGTGGACGCATACAACCCATTAGGTACAGACGGATTTGAGTTTGTTGAGTACACGGCTGCAGACAGTAAAGGCATCGAACAACTGAAAGCACTGTTTGTATCGTTAGGCTTTGCAGAGATCGCGAAGCACCGCTCGAAAGAAGCATGGTTATATCGTCAAGGTGACATCAGTTTTATCGTCAATGCGCAGCCTCATAGTCAAGCGGAAGCATTTGCGAAAGTACACGGCCCGTCAGTGTGTGGTATGGCTTTTCGCGTAAAAGATGCAACGGCGGCGCTAGAGCACGCAATACAAAATGGTGGTACAGAGTACAAAACTGAAATTGGGCCGATGGAGCTCAGCATTCCAGGTATTTACGGTATTGGTGAGAGCTTGCTCTATTTTGTCGACCGATACGGTAAACAAAGTATTTATGATGTCGACTTCCGTTTTTATGATGATGCGGAAGAACGCTTAGCGAAATCCGATGTGGGTCTTTACGAAATTGACCATCTGACGCACAACGTTAAACAAGGCAACATGGATGTATGGTCTGGTTTCTATGAACGTATCGGTAACTTCCGTGAAATTCGTTATTTCGACATTGAGGGTAAACTTACAGGTCTTGTGAGCCGTGCGATGACCGCACCTTGTGGCAAGATCCGAATTCCGATCAATGAATCCTCTGATGATAAATCGCAAATCGAAGAGTTTATTCGCGAATACAATGGCGAAGGCATCCAGCATATTGCTCTGACAACCGATGACATCTATCAAACCGTTCAAACGTTGCGTGACCGTGGTGTAGACTTTATGCCAACACCAGACACGTACTACGAGAAAGTTGACCAGCGTGTTGAAGGACACGGAGAAGATGTGAATAAACTTCGTGAGTTGCAGATCCTTATTGATGGCGCACCAACAAAAGACGGTATTTTGCTGCAAATCTTTACGCAAACCGTAATTGGTCCGGTGTTCTTCGAAATCATTCAGCGCAAAGGTAACGAAGGTTTTGGTGAAGGTAACTTCAAAGCGTTATTTGAATCGATTGAAGAAGACCAAATTCGCCGAGGAGTACTGAACGATGCATAAATGGATAACATTCCCTCATCGGGAGGGAGTGTGCTCCAAACAAGCACATGCTGATTTCCCGGAAGAGGCAATTTATGAACGTGAAGCGGGTCGAAGTGGATTCTTTGGCCCTGCGGCACACTTTCATCATCAACACGCGCCAACAGGTTGGGCTGAGTGGGAAGGCGAATTACGACCACGTGCTTTTGACTTCAATCTGGTCGAAAAAGCCAGCCATATAACGCCGTGGGCAGTGCCGCATTTACTGCACAACGCCAACTGTAAAATCCGTGTATGGCGCATGGATGAAAAGATGGATTTTCTGGTACGAAATGCAGACGGTGATGAGCTGCTGTTCATTCATCAAGGTACGGCGGATCTTTACTGTGACTACGGGCACTTGAAGGTGAGTGAAGGGGATTATGTCATGATTCCACGCTCAACGAGCTGGCGATTAGAGCCTAGCGAGCCAATGTTCATCCTGATGATAGAAAACACCGATGCGGCTTATACCTTGCCTGAAAAGGGCATGGTGGGAAATCATGCCGTATTTGATCCTGCGGTACTGGAAACTCCGTCGATCAACGACGAATTCCGAGCACAATATTCTGAGAGCAGCACACAGGTACAGGTGAAGCGTCACGATAAAGTTAGCGTGATCACTTATCCGTTTAATCCGTTAGACGCAATTGGCTGGCATGGTGACTTAGCCGTAGTTAAAGTGAACTGGCGTGATATTCGTCCACTTATGTCACATCGTTACCACTTACCGCCTTCTGCACATACTACATTTGTAGGAGCAGGATTTGTGGTGTGTACCTTTGTTCCTCGTCCGATAGAGAGTGACCCTGGAGCGCTTAAAGTACCGTTCTACCATAACAATGACGACTATGACGAAGTCTTGTTCTACCACGCAGGTGACTTCTTTAGCCGTGACAATATTGAAGCGGGCATGGTGACATTCCACCCAGCTGGCTTTACGCACGGTCCTCACCCAAAAGCATTTAAAGCAGGTCAGGAGTACAAGAAGAAGTTTACTGACGAGGTGGCGGTGATGATTGATACGCGCCACGCGCTTCAGTTCTCTGATGAACTGGAAAAGGTAGAAAACAAAGAATACGTCTATAGCTGGCAAGAAAAATAAGAGGCAAGGATGAAATTAGCAACCAAGAAAAATGGGACTCGTGATGGTCTGTTGATGGTCGTGAGCAAAGACCTAACGCGATGCGTACCCGCGACAGAAGTTTTCCATCCAAGGAATTTAGCGCCAACGATGCAAGTCGCACTGGATAATTGGGAAGCTGTAGCGCCACAACTGGAAGAACTGTACACCGCGCTTAACAACGGTACGGTCGCAGGATTCGAAGAGTTTGAGGCACACTATTGTGAATCTCCTCTGCCTCGAGCGTATCAGTGGGCAGATGGCAGTGCTTATGTAAACCACGTAGAGCTGGTTCGCAAAGCTCGTGGGGCAGAAATGCCAGAAAGCTTTTGGACAGATCCACTGATGTACCAAGGTGGTTCTGATGCGTTTATCGGTCCTTGTGACAATATCGAGTTTACCAGCGACGAGTGGGGTATCGACTTTGAAGGCGAAGTCGCGGTCGTCACTGGTGATTTG
This sequence comes from Vibrionaceae bacterium, assembly GCA_018222805.1. GTDB lineage: Bacteria > Pseudomonadota > Gammaproteobacteria > Enterobacterales > Vibrionaceae > Vibrio. Next base: position 108,961 of record JAAEZQ010000007.1, on the reverse strand, counting down.
CCAATGGGCGCGAGCATAGCAGAGGCCCAAGAATCGATCAGGCTCATCATGTTGGTTAACGATGTCTCGCTGCGCGGTCTGATTCCTGCTGAGTTAGCAAAAGGGTTTGGCTTCTTCCAATCCAAGCCGTCATCAGCATTCTCACCGGTAGCGGTAACGCCAGATGAACTCGGTGATGCATGGTACGAAAACAAAGTCCATTTACCGCTGATTTCTACCTACAACCATAAGCCGTTCGGTTGTCCGAATGCCGGGGTAGACATGACGTTCGACTTTGCTGATTTAATTGTCCATGCTACCAAAACGCGTCCGTTGTCAGCGGGGGCAATCATTGGTTCGGGTACTGTATCTAACAAGCAAGGTACCGATCATGGCACATCGATTGAAGAAGGCGGTGTTGGTTACTCGTGCATTGCTGAAGTGCGCATGATTGAAACCATCCGTGATGGCAAGCCGTCAACGAGCTTTATGTCGTTTGGTGACTCAATCAAGCTTGAGATGTTTGATGCGGATGGCAACAACATTTTCGGTTCTATTGATCAACAAGTTAGCCAGTATTTGAAGCATTAATGCGCAATCTTATATGGGAAAGATGAATGAGCGAACAGATCACGCTTTATGGATACTGGCGCTCCTCAGCGTCTTATCGTGTACGTATTTGCCTGAATCTTAAGGGACTTAAGTATGATTCCAAATCGGTGCATTTAGTACGTGACGGAGGGGAGCAGCACAGCCAGCAGTATCATGAACTGAATGCTTCTGAACTGGTACCTGTGCTGGTGGATGGTGAACTTCGATTAAACCAATCTTTGGCGATCATTCAGTATCTCGACGAAAATTATCCGGATGTTTCTGTTATTCCAAAGCACTCCCCGTTACGTTATCAAGCACTTGCAATGGCGCAGGATATTTCGATGGAGATTCACCCTCTGAATAACTTGCGAGTGCTGCAGTATTTGGAAGGGGAGTTAGCCTGCACCCAGGAGCGTAAAGTGGCCTGGATTCATCACTGGATTAACAAAGGCTTTTCTTCATTAGAAGAGAAACTGGCGAACCATCGAAAAGCGTATGGTGATAGCCAGTTCAGCCTGACCGATACGCCGTCTCTTGTCGACATTTGTCTGGTACCGCAAGTTTACAATGCCTTGAGATTTGGCGTTGATTTGTCGCCTTACCCAGTCATAAATTCGATTGTTGAGGCCTGCTACCAACTTCCTGCTTTCATTGATGCCATGCCAGAGCATCAACCAGATGCGGATAGTTAAATATTAGAGCTTAATAGAGAGAATCCTATTGAGCTCTTTCTCCACTTACCTCTCACCACTACTGAAAAATTAAGCGCCTTTATTGCTCTGACTACCGTTTCGATTTAGGCTTGAGCAACTTGTTGTTTTCGGCTCACTTTATCTATGACCAACATCTTTACCATCGTTGTTCTTCTGGTTGTTTTTTTCTTCATTATTCAAAAGTATGTGCTCAAGCATGATGACACCCGAGACTATCCATATCGCTCTAAGGGTGCTTTGCTAAGAGGTCAAGAAGGTGCGTTTTTTAATGCGTTAAGAGCCGCCGTGGGAGAGCACGCCGTCGTATTTACCAAAGTTAATATGTCCAGCTTGGTGGCGCCGGCGGAAATAAAAAATAAGAAGCAGCTTTTTGTTGCGAGTAAGCGTATTTCCAGAAGCTATTTTGACTATGTAATTTGTGACCCGCATACCTTAGAACCACGAGTGATCCTAGAGTTGGATGATGGAAAGCCACTTCATAAAGGCAAAGCAGAGCGACAGAAACTGCTGATTCACGTGTGTAAAACAGCCAATTTGCCGTTAATTGGTACCTCGATAAAGCACAGCTATCAAGTCGGTCGACTGCGTCGTTTACTGGCGGCGCACATTGATTTGATAGAGCCAGATAAAGAGGTCCGCTTTTGTAAAAAGTGCAGCAGTCCAATGATAATCAAGACAGCGAGCCAAGGTGAGTTTAAAGGGCGACGTTTTTTCACCTGTAGTCGTCAACTAAACTGTACCTACACTGAGAATTACAATGTGGTGTTTGATGCTCTAGATGATTAACAATAGATGATGAGCGATTAAGAAAACGGTTAGTAAAAATTTAGCGCAGCTGGGGTATTGGCTTGTTTGAGTCAAAGCCTTTTTTATCTTGGGGCCAAGCATTTAGAGGTAAATCGGATATAAGTCCTATACTTTGGAAAAGAAACAAAAGTAGGTTAGTGCTATGCGATATGGATGGATTTTTGCTCTGCTACTGTTCGCTTCAAATGCCAATGCTTTTCCTAACTTAAAGCCGTTGGAATGCCACCTCACTGATACGCCACAAGACCATTTTTTGTTCTATCGAGATCAAATGGTATATCACAGTGAACAGTTTGTTATCTTTCAGAACTTTAAAGGCCGAGTCAGTACGCAAGTCGATATAAAAACTGGCGAGTTGATTCGCACGACCTATATTGGTGAACCTTTTGAGCCCAAATATCAAATTCTGTTTGGTGATTGCCCGGATGTTTCTTACACCTTACAGATCTGGATGCTGAATGAAGTACCTTATGATAATTAAGCAAAAAATCAAAAGGTACCCAGATCACATTTTTATATCCGCATCTGGTGCTTTTCGCTTATAAAAACGCCTGAAAGCGGGTGTTGAGTTTACATTTTCGCCAAACGATTCAAAGTTAGTGAATTTATGCTTGCACCCCAGATAGCTTATGGCTAATATCCCACTCGTTCCAGAGAAATGCGTCCGTAGCTCAGCTGGTTAGAGTATCGCCTTGACATGGCGGGGGTCGGTGGTTCGAGTCCACTCGGACGCACCATTCTGATTTGAATGGTAGGTAGGAACACAAAATTTGGGTCCGTAGCTCAGTTGGTTAGAGTACTACCTTGACATGGTAGGGGTCGGCGATTCGAGTTCGCCCGGACCCACCAAATTTAGTTCTTCGTGAACAACAAAGCCCGCATTCGTACGGGCTTTGTCGTATCTGGAAACCGGAAAATACGCTAATCTTTTTTGTTTTTGGCCGCGATTACCTGTTTAGCTATCTGGTCCAAGTGATTATCCCAAGTTCCGCAGCAACCACCCCAAATATCCATGTGAGGGTAGCGTTTAGCCAGATCTCCACATTGTTCGCCTAGTTCTACCGGATCTCCATCCTCCAAATGTCCAAGTTTACACAGTGCGATTTTCTCCATTTTGGATGCATTTGGACGAACGCCTCGGATTCGATTAATCCAGTCACTATTCTCAATAGCAGGTTCATACTCAACTGGGTGAGAGCAGTTGATTAAATAAAATTCAACAGCGTTATCCGTTGATCTATCAATCGTTTTTATCGCTTCGGATAAGCTTGGACCAGAGTTAAGTTTTGAAGTGCTATCTAGTGTGAGTGAAATAGCCAGAGGCACACCTATTTTCTGGGCGGCTCGAACGACGCCGATGGATTCAGGAATGTTATTGAAGGTAATGGCCAACGCTAAATCGACATCAGCTTTTTTCAAGGTTTCGAGTTGTATCGAGTGATAGTCCTCGGCTTCATTCTCCGTGATCTTGTGATTGGTGGAATAGGCGTCGCCTCGCGGTCCGATTAAACCTTGGAACAGAACTTCCGGAATATTTGTGGCGTACTCTTTCGCGACCTCGCGCAGAAACTCAATGCATTGAATATTTGCGTCTGCGAGACTTTGTGCAGAGTAGCCCAAAAGCGCTCCCCAGTCAGGGCTTGCTCGGTAGTCGAGTCCACCCATGAGTGCACAAACCTCATGTTTAGCCGCAACGTCCAGATAACCCCGAAACATTTCTCTCATCTTTTCTACGGCAGCAGGGTTATCGAGTAAGGGATACATGGCAAACTGGGGTAATTCAAATCCGTATTTGTACATGAGTTCCGTTTCCGTCCCTCCCTCAGTTAGATAAATCCGCCCATCTTGTTGAGTGGGAAACGATTTTTGCCTGACCATGTTGAAACCTCCATCTGAGCTTAGATGAGAAACGTTCTTTGAAGTTTAGAAACAGTTAGTCATAATTGACAATTATATTGACTCATTTGTTAGTAGTGGCTTTGAGGAAGAGTTGTTGTAAGTGGCCATGAATTACCAAGCTTCGCCTATACTTTTACAGACTGGTTGAATGAGCAATGAGTTGTGTATGGCGGAGATGGCCAAATGGCATTAATCGATATTGACGACTATGGTGATAAACCAAGTGGTACAACGGCAAATATGGTAGCGCTGTATAAGGAAGTAGATTGGCTAACGAATGTTATTAGCCAAGTCATCTGTAGCTACCTAAAACAAGACGGACATGAGCAGCACTGGATTGATATCCCTCCACCAGAGACAGCACCCGGTAGCAGTTTGTATGCTGATATGCTCATCAACTGGGAATTGAATATTTTTGAACGCCTGGCATTAGCGCTAGCAATGGCCCCTTCAATACGCCCTGATGCCCTGGATTTCTTTTTTGGTCTTAACGGTATGATTGATCGTCCGTTCACTGAGTTTGGCGGTGTCGCTGACCGAGCATTTAGTGGCTTTGTTCCGACCGGTCAAACGCTTAACTTTTTGATCAGCGCTAATAACCCTGAATGGCGTGTCCATACGATGTCGATTCTCTCATCCCAACATAAGCTGATGGCAGAACAAGTCACAGAGCTGCTTTCTGTTGATTCAGGAATCCCAAGTTTAGCGGGGGTCTACCGATTAAATGATCACTGGCTCAATTATTTCATTACGGGGGAGCAGCATAGGCCTGAGCTGAGTACGAGCTTTCCCGCGCATCCATTAGATACGCCGCTCGAATGGTCGGAATTAGTGCTGGAGCATAGTGTAATGAGCCAGATTGAGGAGATACGAGCGTGGCTTGCCCACGGTAATACTCTGATGCAAGAGTGGCAACTGGCGAAAAAGGTGAAACCCGGTTATCGGGCTGTGTTTTCAGGGCCACCGGGCACAGGTAAAACTCTAACGGCGGCCTTGCTCGGCAAGTCTACTGACAGAGACGTATATCGGGTGGATTTGTCGATGGTGGTTTCAAAGTACATAGGGGAAACAGAGAAAAATTTATCCCGTGTCTTTGATGCAGCCAGTTACAAAGAGTGGATATTGTTTTTTGATGAAGGTGATGCTCTGTTTGGCAAACGGACTGAAGCCAGTTCTTCAAATGATCGCCATGCGAACCAACTTACCGGTTATCTTTTGCAAAAGATAGAGGACTTTCCCGGAACAGTCATTGTTGCGACCAACCTGAAAAGCAATATGGACGAGGCATTCACTCGTCGATTCCAAAATATGGTGCATTTCACCATTCCTGGTCCTGAGGAACGCTTACAGCTGTGGAAAAATGCCTTCCACAATGTATGTGACCTCGCTGATGACGTCGACTTAAACAGCGTAGCCAGAGATTTTCAGATGGCGGGTGGTCAAATAATTAATGTCCTGCGTCAATGCGCTCTAACGGCAATACGTCGAAACGAACGAATGGTATATCAACAAGATATCATCTCCAGCATTCGGAATGAGTTCAGGAAAGACAACAAACTGGTCTAAATTGGTGATTGCGCTTTATTGCATAATGCACGTTCGATCCTAGACTCAATGTAAGCTAGAGCAACGTTGAGGATAACCAAAGTGTTTTCTGAGCTTAAAAAACAATCCATCTCGCAGTCCCAAGAGTCTGTCCAACGTAAGCTTGGTCGCTCCAACGCGCAAGTGTTGGAAGATAACCGCGAATCTAACGCTATCCAACGTAAGCCGAATCGCACAGGCCTACCGGACAACTTAAAGTCTGGTATGGAAAGCCTTAGCGGTCAGAGTCTTGACCATGTAAAAGTGCACTACAACTCTAGCAAACCGGCAGCCGTTCAGGCTCACGCGTATGCGCAGGGCAGCGATATCCACCTTGCATCCGGACAGGAAAAACACTTACCTCATGAGTTAGGGCATGTTGTCCAGCAAATGGAAGGGCGTGTCAAGCCAACAACCTCAGTAGGAGGAATGGCGGTAAACGATAACCCATCACTGGAAAATGAAGCGACAGAAATGGGGAACAGGGCGTTGACCGTTTATAGATAGTCCAAGCTTTCCTGTGATTTATGTTCAAAATGAAGAGAAAAGGTAAGTGTTATTAATGTTAGATTAATTTAAATCTCATAAATGAGCTATTTATGAGATTTGAAATACATAACTAAAGGAATTTATCTATGTATTCAAAATCCAAGTGTTTAAAGGCTAGTGAAAATATTAACCATACAGAAAGGAGAAGAGGAACAACTCAAGCTTTTCAATATATAGATAATAGGGTAAATGATAATAAATTTAATCGGTTATCTGTGGGTGAGAAATCAAACCCACTATTAATAAAGAGGAAAGAAGCTCTAGTAACTCAACTGTGGGGTATATCATCATTAACTCAATCTCTACCAAGTGTACCAGAAACTTGGAAAGAGAAAGTAGATCCTAGAAGATGGACAATTAATCCATATTGGAAACATTATAATCAAGATGAAATCTCATATGAGATTAATCATGGAAGGTATCACTCCCGAGAAAGGCATGGAGGAGAGCATACTTTAGCTAATATACATGCTCGAACACAGTCTCCTTTAGGTGGAAATTTAGCAGCAACGGGAGATTCCGCAATGGTTCACGAAGGAAATCCTGTTAGGGGGTTTGTCAGCGGTGGCAATCCTATGCCAAGTGGAAGGTTTGCAACGCCAGCGTGGCATACTTATAGCCGAAATATAGCAAAGTCTCATGCATCCGCTTACTTTCCGGGCGTAGCTTGGCCTGCTAATTCTCCACCCCACGGTATTCCCAATGGAAATTACCATAGATTTACTACTGAATATCAAGGTTCACCTGCAGGCCTATCAGTAGTTGCAGGAGGCCCCCATACTGCGCAGCCTGCGCACTTTGTTTTAACTGGCGTACAATATAACCCAGCGACAAATGAGGCATGGATTATTCAGCATTTCCCACAAAGTGCAGCGGCTCCAAACGGAGTGTTGATCCCGAATAAAATAGTGCCTTACAATCAAATACCATGGTTTTCAACTAGCTAAAATTTGATGTTGATTAACTAAAATAAATCTTATAATTTATTATATACAATGGTTAATAATAAGAATTGACATCAAACTCTATGTAGAGTTATTTTAATCGGTTATCCCACATTTAAATAAAGTTAATGCATTATTTAATTGTGGGAATTCGCTTTAGAAAAATATAAATATAATTTCCTAGCAGTTAAACCCACTTGGTACACTCTATGAGAGAGATTGTACCAATTAACTTTAATAGCTTTATGAAATTCTACGGCTTATCCCCCTCCATCGTCAGCCATCTGACCACCAACAATATCCATATAATCAACGCCATAAACCCAAGCAATATCGGAACCTGATAGGCTTTAAAGTATGGGTCTGCGACAAATACCAACATCAATGCAGCCAGAGAACCGATACAGAGCAGGACGAATGGTAGTTGAACGAGGTATTTTCTGAGTTCGTAATACCAGTTACTGATGATAAGTACGGTGGCAATACCAATAAAGACAACAAACAGTATCGTACGTAGCAACCATCGGTTTGGACAGATCCAGTCCATAACAACCAAGATCTGCGCTTGTAATGCAGCAAACATTGATGGTAGCGACGAGGTTTTTGGATAAAAGGTGTCATCCACCAATTGTTGGCTCAGGGCATTTAGTGGGACAGGTTGGTAAGCTGCACCGATAAAGCTCCAGCTTGAAAGGCGAAGTAACTGTGTCAGCTCGATTTCTGAATTGCGATTAAACTCGGTGATGAGCATAGGGACAATCTGTTTAAACAGCTTTTCAACCGCGAGCTGATCGCTTTGGTTACTCAACCAGTGGTGAAATTCCTGTATTTGTGTTCTCTCTTGTTGTGCGATGGCGTTTTGAGACGAGCTGTTTTGACTATTTGCTCCATTAGCTTCAGTCGCATTAACCTGCGGGCGTACGATCATCAAGTTTGTTACTTGGCTCAGTGCATTTAAGTTATCAAACTGATAGAAACTGGAAGAATCTTCACTAAGAACCTGATTCGCGGGTATAACGATATTAAGAAAATAGCGATCGTGAGGTTTCGCTTCGACGTCACTACTGCTGGCAATGTCTGAACCTTCTTGCTTGAGTAAAGCAAATTTGAGTTCTCTAACAAAGGTAATAAATAGCTGCTGGCTTTGAGGTGTTTTAAGTACTGATAAGTCTATATCCAGTGTAATACCATCCCCGATACTTGGAACTGGCTCCATACCCAATGTCATAATTGGTTTCATACGGTTGATGATGGTGCTGTCGAGTGGTTGATCAACGGCGTCGACCAATTGTTCGATTAACGGCTTATCCAGAAGCTCGATTAGGGACAACATAGTTAAGGTTCTTGGTGTGGTTACAACAAGGTCGACTTCGCTGCGGTATCGATGAGCCAATCGAATAAATTGAGTATTATCTGGCTCCGGCTTCCAATTAGGTGGTAAGACTAGCAAGCTGCCACTGTTGCTGGGTTTCGCTACAGCACCCAAAAATCCGATGCGATCAAGCTGACTAAAATTGATGACTTGCTGTTCTTCGGATTGATACCAGTATGGAAAAAAGCCATAGAAAGTTGCGTCGTTAAAAATGGAGTCGCGACTGTCCTGACAACCACAACCCGGAGGTGCTTCCCAGACGATAGGTGTACTCGTATCGGGAGCAAGGCCAAGCTTATAAGCGACTTTCAGTGCTTTATTAGCATCGCTCGACGAAGTATCTATACCTTCAAGCGTCATTGCGGCTTGCATTAAATACTCGCTGGCGAAGACTTGATTAGCAATAGGTTCAAGTTGTTTTTGCAGGCTTGCGGGTATGACATAAATGTCTTGCTTTTTCAGTGCGGTTGCAAGGGCATCGCTGTTTAATTGCCAGGTTATCAAAGGGGCTGTAGTTTTCGTTGTCGCACTGGTGCTGCTTTCCGTCACACTCTTTCCATCATCAGTCGCTTGTTGGCTTGCGTCAGCGTTGTTATCGCTGCTAGAGCTAGAGCTAGAGTCATTCGAGGTGCTTGCATTAGTAGTAGCACTACCACTTGAGTCTGAAGCAGAAGCGCTACTTAAATCAGCACTTGTACCTGAAGTCGACGAAGTATTTTGCGTTGAGCTAGAACTCGAATCAGAAGAAGTGTTATCGGCATCTGAGCTAGAATCCGAAGCGTCACTGTTCTTGCTGGTTTGGGATGTGGTGGTGCTTTCGGTTTCACTATTACTTTGTGTCGCTTGGTCAATGCTCTGAGATTGAATAAAGCTGTTGAGGTCCAGGGCGGGGTTGAAGGTGAGATCAAGCTGATCAATAAGTGTCACTAACTGGTTATAAAGTTCGTTTCTCTGTGAGAACTGTTGTTTTCCTAACGCAGTGAGGGCAGCGAGTGTGGTTTGTCTGTTGAGATCATTATCTGTCAGTTGGTAGTAATAGCTTGGTATATTGGCTTGCGAGCCAGATGATGAAGAGTCTGTAGAGCCCGTGATCAGATCGGGCGCTAAGAGTTGAGCCAGTTGTGATGAACTCAAACTTAGCAATTCACCTGAGTCGACACTGTCTCTCCAGTTCGGAAATACGGCACTGATCTCTGCAGTACGAGTGAGATCTTTTAGCGTTGTATCAACGAAATCAGAGTTGCTGCCAGAGGTTTCTACCACTGTCTCCGCAACATTGAAATCATTACAAAAATTAATCAGCCACTGGCGAGTCACTGGCCCGAATATGCCATCGGTCAGCATTCTTCCATTGGATTTTAATGCCGCTTGATACGTCGCGTCAGGCTGGTAAATTACCTTCAATTGTTGCTGAATGACGCGTCCCTTATAACGGGAATCTTTGGTCGGTAATTGGCCGCTGCAACTGTAGGCTGAAGTCGATGCCGATGGCGCTTGAGCCGACACCGATAAAAAGGACACCCAGATTATCGTGATCAGTAATAGCCAACGCAGCACAGTGCGAGCGTGGTTTACTAGATGATGACTATGAATCAGGTTCAGGAAGAAATCATTCATGATAAGTTATCCTCACCGCCACGTGACAAACAGAGGTTTGTCCATCCATGGGAATTTGATGGTTTGGAAGCTCCAGGGAATTTGGTCTAACAGCATGTCAAACGCACCGGGGATTACGCTAAGTTGCCACTGTTTTTCATCGTCTAATAGTTGGCCTTCACGCTGTATAAATGTTGTTCTCAAGCCTTCTGTCGATGTTGAACCAAGCGCGCTCCAGTGGCTGATGATGGCATTGAGCAGACCATCGATCATAGAGATAGCTCCGTTTGGTAAATCCACTTGGCTTGGGATAGGAGTACTTATCGGTATGCCACATAAAATTTTATTCAGTGGCAGTACGTACTCAGGTGCTTCGCTTCGGCCATCAACCATATATTGCAGGCAAAACAGCGCTTGGTATTTTGCCGCCTCACTGACGAAGGTTTTGCCATCCGTGAGGTTTAGCCGTTGAAAGAGAGTCGGAATATAAGTAGAGGCGATCACTAAGCCTGCATTATTGATGCTTATCGGCTCTGATGTTTTGCTCTCTTTTTCATTTGGGTCTTTCCACAATAACGGCTTGCTTTTAATCTCTGAACGTCTTGGTTCTATTGCATTATAGAGACGTTGAACTTGCGGTTGTGAACGGTCGAGATCGGCTGGTGGAGCAGGGGCTGTTAACTTTTTAGTTGAGGTGTTGCGACTTATCTCTTCTAACAGCGGAAAGAGTGTTGATTGGCGAGATAAGTTAAGTTTCTCTGCCAACTGTTTTGTTTTGTCTATTTTATCATCGACTTCGAGTTTACTCACAATCGCAGGATACGCAGTGAGGTCATCCAGCACTAAATGCAGCAATTGAGCGGTACTTCCCATGCTCCCTTGAAGCAGCAAACGGTGATAGATGACACGCCAAAATACTTGTCTCCATTTTTGTGTCTTTCCCATCAACACAAAAAGCGCCTGATATAGGCTAACCATGACAGGTACGAACTCGTTACGTTGTTGCGCGAACACTTGAAAGTGATAGTAGTCTGTCAGTCTGTCTATCCAACTCGTGAGCTTTTCTGGATTGAGTAGCTCCGCCGATAGACGCGTCCATAATGCGTGATGATGGCGACTCAGTGCCAGCTCCAATTTGGCCTCATCAAATTGACTCGATTGCAGAAAATCCCAATTGGTAATGTGGGTGATTGTTTCATCTTGTGACAAAGAGGCAGAGAGCCAAAGTTGTCGTTGAGACGATGAAAGATCGGTTCCAGACGTTCGTTCCATTAACACCTGTTCAAGCACAGCTTGAATGTTGCTGTCTATTATTCGAGTGCTATTGAGCTGCTCAGAATTGCGCTTACCTTTGCTCAGCATTGTATGAGCAAGTTGGGCGACTTCTATTTGGAAGTGATTGCTCAGTGTTCGAAGAATGGAACGCAGTGCCGTTTCTGCTGAGATTGATAGTCCAGTTTGAGTCAACGCTGCATCCCATATCCATTGCCAAATCAGTCTATCAATCGATGACCTGATGCTGGTTTTTGGATGATGAGTCAATTCATGAATCGAATCGGCTATCCATGAGCGGATAGAGAGAACATTAAACGCAACGGTTGATAAGTCTTTATTCGCCAGAGTGAGCAGCTTTAAGAGCGTTTGCTCGTCAAAGTGTTGAATCCAGCGTTTTTGTATCGAGCCTGATTGGCTTAACTTAATAATCACGGCCGCAAGTGATTTAGCATCGAGAGAAGAACGCGCAGTTTTCAATAGCCGCTGCCACTGTTCGGGCTTCGCGTCTGCCAGTGCCTGAATCACTTCAACAGGAACATTTATGTGGCTCGAAATAACGCTGTTTAACCAGTGTTGCTCTGCCTGAGGAAGGGCATGTGCTTCTTGTGGAGTCTCTGCAGTCATATTGTGATTGGAACGTTTTGCTGCTGGTAAAAGAGAGCGTAACGACTGAACAAGCCGGTAGTTAGTTTGAGCATTTAATGAAGAAAGCAGCGATTGAACTAAGTCGAGATGGTGTATATTTCGGTGCGAAGCGATTTGATGCGTGAGGGACAACAAGTAACTGCGTTTATTAAACTCACTGCCACGCTCAACCAGCAAATAGCTGAGGGTAAATTGCCACAAGCTGCTGCGTAGAGCATGGTCTTCAACTGGCTTTGACTGAGTTTTAGTCACGATCGTCTTTTCTAAGTGATGACGATTGGAAATGATGTCGTGAACCACTTCGTTTGCTCGTGGTTCAATAATGTCGATGAATCGAAATAGAGTGGAGTCGGAATAGCGTTCGCTCCAATGCTGGCGTACGGCGGCGAGTTGTCCAATCCAAAGCAATAATCCTTTGATAAAGCGACGTTCGTCAGGCAATGCGCGAAGCAGGCTCTTTTCGTCTCCATGTTGAAGAATCAGCAATAAAGCATTAAGAGAGTCTGATTTACTTGCTTTGGTTGTAACTCGCGTGTTCTCTTGAGCAAGTTTATTCCACGAGATTTGGGTTTCGTATGCCTCTTTATCTGTATCGCTAAGTGATGCTTTGTCTGCGTTATCGCGGAAAATGTCGGGTTCTATGGCATCCAATAAGTTGATCATTTGTTGTCTGAGCCCACTTTCGATACCGGTCAACTGGAGTCTATTACGAAGATCTGAAAATAACGCCGATGCGTTGAGGTTATACATGGCGGCCATTTTTACGATCACGCTTTTCATGTATTGCTGTTTGTTGAAGCGGCTGCCACGCTCGACCAGCACGTAATGGAAAGTGAAGTGCCACAGCTGATGTGTTAGCTGTTGGCCTGATGTTACAGGGGGAGCGGCCTTCGAAGTGGCTGCAGTTTCCGAAGTTATAGAAGCCAGCCATAACTGAGGACGCGATAAGAGTTGTGCCAAAAATGGATAATGCAATGGCTCTAAACGTTCTAGTAAAGAAAAACGTCTATGTTCGTCGAGTGACTGGATCAAAAGCAGGGGCAAACGTGGGTCTCTGCTGTGTTTACTCAACGCAAAAAGAATACTCGATGCGTATTGCGCCATGAGTCGATTCCAATGCGGTAGCAGCGCAGTCAAGTTACGGCTTGAAATCGCGGCATCAATATACTGGTTCCAATGATGAGAGAGCAGCGTTTTCAGACTTGTATCATGTTGAACTCCACCTGTTTCCAGTAATGTGATCATTAGCTCGAAACGATTTTTGGAACTCAACAGTGGTAAGAGCTTCGCTAGTGAATGATCTGGAAGTTGCGTTGCCAATCTTAAACAGAGGGTTTCAGAGTTATCTGCGAACTCAAGCGCATCGTTTATGCGTTCTGGATCGTTGAGCAGAGCCTCTATTACCCCGGTTTCGGACAATCGCTGTTGATGTTTAAACGGCCACGCGAGTTGCCCGGTTTCGATAAAATGCCACGCTTGCTGCCAGCGATACTCACTGAGTTCATGTTGATTAGAGCCATTCTCGATACTTTCACTTGCTTGGTTTTTCAACATGTGAATATTCGACTTTCGCATCTTGGCCGAAGCATCCAAGTTAGTCTGACGGTAAAGCGCTTGGTACAACTGCCTCAAGATCTGCGTTTGCAGGGCAGGGCGTAGATCTGTACTCGAAATATCGCCAGTATCGATCTCAATTCTATCAATGCAAATAACGATATCTGGAGAGCAAATCTGGTTAAGAAGTTCATCCATAGCAGGCAGAAGATCGTTTATTAGCCATTGATACGCTTCCGCTTCAAACTGTTCAGCATCGACCGCGTTATCAAACTCGATAGCAAGCTCTACTTGTCTGATTAAGTGGGCTTGAGTTTCAGGTTTAGGCGCTATTCTGTCAGCTTTGATCATAAGATTAGCGCCTCCTGCGCGGCATCTGGTTTTTGCAGGAACGTTAATAGGCCCTTCGCCATTTCGTCACATTGTTGATTCTGCTCGCGACTAGATAGCTGGATGGTTGACGCTTTTTGTTTTCTCCACGCGTGATAAAGATTTTCAAACTCACAAAAGGCATTGAAATCTAACCACATTAAGTGAACACAAAGATGAGCCGGAGTATTGGTTCTGATCAGTTGAGCCACTTGTTGCCGGAACAATGGACTGCAGTGTCGGGCGGAGAATCCCGGCACAACCACGCAGACCTGATTGGCCAGCGATTCAATATCGCTCTGTGGATGGCGGAGTGTGATTGGCTCCACCACGTGCAGTGTTTCTGACTGTTGATTGATTTCGACCAGCCAAGCTTGCAACCAATGGCAAAAACGTATCAGCTTTTGTTTGTGGTTATAGCGACCTATGTATAGCCAACGTTTCTCATCTTTTTTTCCCATATCAAAGAAGAGGCGGTAGTCACCCGTCATTGAACGCTTGAGTATCCGGTAGCGTTGATTATCGAGGCCAAATTGCAACAGCGACTCAGGTAGCGTTTGAGCATCTAACGCGTAGACCGAAGAGCGAATTTGACGTTTTTGCTGGGTAGAAAGTGATATTTTCTCTTGGCTTTCTGGTAGCGTTTCGAGATTGGGTAATAAGGTTTCTTTGAGTTCGAAAACTGCTTTTTGTCCCATATCGCTGCTCAGATAGTCTTCGTCAGAGACGATGTTCAAAATGTAGCGACTGATATTGAGGTTTGTCCCCTCATCTTCATTCTTCAAGGCGTTCATGCCGAGCAGAATCGATAACCTTTGTTGGTATCCGCCGGTGTGACTCGGGTTAAGCAAGTTATTACCCAAACCTCGCTGATTACCAATGGTTGCGATGTTGCGAATAAATCGTTGTTTGTGTTCTAGCAACAACCAATCAATATCTTGTTCTCTACAATATGGGTTAAACGCACGATGAAGCGTATCGGGGTACTGTTCGCCATAAAGTGCGATCAGGTAGTCGTAGATTCGACCTTTACGCTCCGGAAAATTATCGAACTCGGATTGCAGTGCTTGCAGTTTCGACTTTGCGTCGGCAGGGTAATGGCTGTTGATATCGTTGAATTCTTGAGGCGTCAGCGTGTGGACATGGTAGCTGGTTGGTTGACTCAATGAAGTAGAAAACAGCTCGGGCAGCTTTGTCAGATCCTCACAAAAATTGGCCATCAATTGATCAAACAGCAACAGATAACTGCGTAATTGATGGCGCTGTGCTTGAGATTTTGGATCGTTGCCAGTATTGGTTTTTGTGGCTAATTGATAGTTTCGCGGGAACAAGGTTTGGATAGAGTCGTAGCTACTGAGATCGCGATGATGACCGGATGGGAGTGGCATTTCTGTCGTCAAATGGTGACGCTGTATGGTTTGCTGCTGCAATTGTTGCTCAATTTGAATGACCACATCGGCAACGTCCAGGGCAACAAGATGCTGGTTTTGTACGATACGAAGGCGAATATCTGAGTCGGCTTCTGGCATGATTAAACTGGCGTACTCAGGAATCTCTGATATTGCCACGATGGGTTCATCAGGTCGTGTTTCGGCTTCGAACCTGATACCTCTCACTTGTTGAATACTGGTACAGCTTAGCATCAGGTCTTCGAGCTCACTTAAGTCTCCGTTGGTTCTTTGTCTTAACCAATGCGCGCACTGATAATAGATGTTAGCGGCTATCTGATTAGCATCGACACCATCATTACTTATCTCGATAGTCGCTGCCAGGTGAATGCAAGTTTCTCCGATAACACTCACTTCTTCGATGTCTTCGCCTAACCCTCTTATCTGATGGTAGGTTTGAAGAATACTCTGTATCGTATGGTTTCTTTTTCCCGGATTGGACTCCTCGCCCGTGGTTTGGATAGCATGTTGCTGGCGTCGATAGAAACGTTGCAGCAACCCCGAAATTTGATAAAGGCCCGAGCTTGGATATTGTTCTGAGCTTTGAAACCAAACGTGCTCCAGATGCGGTGTGGTTCTGACAATAAAGTCTTGGTACTCGCTGGGTATTTGAGGCGGGGGAGACAAAATCTCATCGGGGCGAGCTAATCCGTAATATGGATAATCAATGCGACCGTAATCGTCCGCCAAGAGATCGCATACCGCAAAATCACTGCGATAGATAATATCGGTAAGCGCAAAACAGACCTGTTCTAGAATGGTGACGCCCGGGTCGTGGGTGTTGTAGTCTGTCCAAACTTTGCCACCTAATTGTTGGATATAGGTAATACCAAGCTGGAACAAGCGTTCAAACTTATCCGGATCATTTTGATGTTCTTGCTTCGATATGGTCACAGACATAATCAGGCCTGTTTATCCTCTTGAATAATCTCGCAATTGGTCATGTAGTCGTCATCCCATAATTTCGTGATGTGGTAGCGGATATATCGGTTGTCTCCGTAACTGGTGTTAGTTCGAATTTGTAGTCGATAAGGTCGCTTAGTGCCTTTTTCAGTTTCATGCAGCCACCTCAGTTTTAACTTGTCCGCAGGGGAGCGGAAGAACGCGTGTTGCGCCTTAATCGGATTTTTCCTGCGCCATTGCCACCACCAGTGATTCGGTGCGCAGGTATTAATGGCTATCGCGTGGAGCATCGCATAGCGGCCTGTGTGGCGGATGCCGATACCCGCTACCACTTCAAGCATTTGGCAACCCTCTAATGTTTCCGTGATGTCGTGCCATTTGCCGTCTGCAGGAATCAGAGCGTCGACCGTTACTGCCCCTCTTCGACCTTGTGAGGAAACGGTGCCTTTTACATCCAGCTCATGTTCTGGTGTTTCGGTTTTTATCCCGACATTACCACTCGGGGTGAGCGTCAAACTGGTTTCGGGAGCGTCACCTTCATCTGAATCCGTGGCATTGGCAAGGGGGTTAGACTTAAAGTGCAGATTGGTGGTCTTTGCAGCCAAACCTACGTGCCAAAGCGCGGTATTGCGATCACTTTGCTGGTAGAAACTCAGCAAGTGCTCCTGATCTAAAGCGGTCAATTGCAAGCCAGTTGCAGGCGGTTTCTCAAATCCATCCTCAACCTGATTGACGCAGGAGTCGATCAAGTCAGCGAAATGCTCTGCAGAGGGCATATTGCCAGGTTGAAAAAAGTTCTTGAGTGTACTTCTATTGCGTTTTGGCATAGTTATTCCGTCCCCTTATGATGCTGAACAGGAGTCTCTTCATCGTTATGTGATGATTGGGGCTGAATGTTGTTATTGATGATGAACTCTTCGCCGATAACAAGGTCTCCTACACCAGCAGCAATAGGTACCGCTTGCTGATGCTTGGGCGCAATCGTGATGAAATGGTGCTGGGATGGCACCAGTAAATACCATGGAAGTTCAGCGCCGATTGGCTCTTCAGTACGTGCGCTGTCTTGTAAGTGATACTTGCTGGTTGAATGGTGGCTAATTTTAAGTACTGATAGCCCACTGACGCTGGTCACCTCTTTTTGTTTGCCGATGAATGCGGCTAATTTTGACAGCGATAACTGCCATCCCAAACCCATATTCATACCTTCGCTGTTCCAGGGGCAAAGCGTCTTCATGATGGCGTACTCCAACTGACGTAACCCTAATCCATGGTGCGTACCTTCAGTGAACGTTACAGAGCAGCGTACTTGTAGCGTTTCATACCCCGGGTTGCGGACATCAATGTGTGTGTGGGGACGAGCGATAGTACGGAGGTAATCACGTATCGCGATAAGCGTGGTGGAATCGATGTAACGATGCTGACAAGGGTTGTGATTGCAGTCATTGTGAAGCGGTATAACCGTGAGCAAAATATGCCCGGGCTTGTGCTCGTTAGAGTCAAATTGCTTAGCCGCGAAACAGTTCACTGCGTTGATATCCGGAAACTGTTCCAATACTAAACGCTCATAGTCCCACGGTGTAATCGCTCTTCCTTTGTGTCGCAAGTGTTCACTGGTTCTTGTGACCCAATGATCAAAAGTCTCATCTGGTTTTAATTGTTGTATCGGAGTGAGTTGCGTAATGGCGCCCAGATTCGCAGGCTTATTCAGACACTGCCAAGACGCAAAGGGTGGGGTTTGAGCTTCTGCATTCCGCCCACCTTCAACTTGGATGACGTGCGTCGCAATTTGGTAACATTTTGGATATTGGTCAATGCCTTGGTTGGTACTGACTCTCAGCCAATATAAATCCGACGGCATAATATTGTGCTCGGTATCGATGGCATCCGGAATATCCAAAGTGATGATGCCGGACGTCAAAAATCGGTGCGTCGTGTCATGAATGATGTGTTTTGCCGGAAGCTCGACCCATTGTTCGCCCACAAGGTAATACCACTGATATTCCGTAGACGGATAAGGCGTCAACATCTTTGCTTTATCACCAAGCAGAAAATATAGATTGAGGTAGCCGGAGAGCTCTGACGCCGTTAAGCCGATAAACAAGTGGCTGTCTTCCTTGTAGTGAGCCAGGGTACGAGGATAAGCGAACTTGTGTTTTTCGTTTCGTGGATAGATTTCCATTTCACCAAATGGGTGGAGGTGGATCATTCGACATTGGGTTTTCGTCGTCATATCACCCAGTTCGACTTTGTGTCTGGCTACGTAGTTAATCGACAGACGGTTTAACATCGGGGTGTATGGCGCTTTTGGCAAAGGTTGCTGTTTTTTCGATTTCGCATTCGCCGTCAGTGTCTTACTCAAAAGCAATCCATATTGATCGTGCCCAAAAGCATCCATTGGTGTCACCAGGGTGATCTTAAACAGACCATTACGAATATTTGACTGAGGGCTGTATGGTGTCTGGGGCCACGTTTGAGTCGTGGGCGTATAGCTGTTACTGATATTGCCGAACGTTAAAATATTTTCGCGATCAAGTGCGCCGTCTTGCGGTGAAAACAAACTATGTGGACCATCATCTGTCGTATCCCATCGTCCGTTATTCAGTACTTCTGTGACCACTTTGAAACTATGGTTTCGGTATGGAAAAGGATATTCATTGTAGTGGTCACGAAAGCCATCACTTCCCTGTGGTAACCCAGACCAATCGAGGTGAAAAGTGAGCTGTTTAAGGTGCTTGGTGGCGAATTCTTTGCTTGCGACAACCATATAGGAGCCATCTTTAGGTTGGGCACCCAGTGGTAAGAAGGGGCGGCTTGGATCGGCCTGTCCATCCTGATTAAACAGCTGTACTTGCGTTGCTCCTTTTACACGGCATTCCATCAAAAGCTGAGCGAATTCAAAATCGCGGAAAATAGTGTAGGGGAAGCAATTACTCTGCGCTTTTAAGCACAGTTTTAACGCTGGCGCAGTAAAATTCCATTTCGAGCTGTTCGAGCTGTGAACGGCTGAGGTCGGTACTGTTGTTGCAGGGAACCCCGGGTCAAGTCGGATATGAAGACCAAACCCCATGGCAAAGTCGCTGTTGTTTTCAATCGGAATGATCTGAGCACAATCAACGAGCAGCCATCCTTCTTCAGTGGAAATGGCGACATCAAATATCTCTTCGAATAATTGGTAGAAGGTTTGAATACGGGAGTAACCCAGCAGCAAGTTTACCGTCGAGTTGACC
The DNA here is from genome assembly GCA_018222805.1 of Vibrionaceae bacterium. GTDB lineage: Bacteria > Pseudomonadota > Gammaproteobacteria > Enterobacterales > Vibrionaceae > Vibrio. The sequence goes on along the minus strand of JAAEZQ010000007.1, from coordinate 89,503 downwards.
GACTTATCGAGAACATAATCTTCAATCAGTTGCTGAGTCAGCGTCTTGATCTTGTCTATATCTTCACTTGATAACCATTCGACGTGATTTAACGCGTAGCGTGATACCAACTGCCCGAGCACCCGGAAAAATCGCTCTTTTTGCTCCATCGTCTGGGTATTTTTCGTGGGCTGTGTGGCGACTTCTTCTAGCAGAGCGAGTAATACACTACGATACACGGCTCGAAGTTGTTGAGTGGGCTCTCTGTCGGCCAACTGTAATATCCTATCGTCGTTGACTTTGTCGACAAGCGCTTTGCTTTGTATTTCGTACAGCCAACTTCCAATCACAGGCACTTGCAATAAAACGATTTCATTAACAACTGCTTCAAGCGCATCTCTAAGATTACTGGACTCTTGCGGCAAGGAGCGCTCCTGATCATGTTCGATATAGAGCTGAGATAATCTTTGATACACAATGCCATTGCCCACTTCTTGTAGTTGAAACTGTAAAGTGAGCTCTCGATGACCTTCAGCCAAAGAAAGTATTGGATCAGAAATAACAAGACCCAGATGTTCCTCTAGGCTGTGATCATCTAACTGCTGGCTACCAAACATCTTGAAGGCTTGAGTATTGTCGCTTTGAGCACCAGTCTGCATCGGATCAAGCTCAATCTTTTGACGACTAATACCAGAATTAAAGCCAAGTTCTTTCTCTGGAGAAATCAGAGGATCACGGCGAAGGGTAAAACCAAATGCTTTTTTCACTTCCGCGTCGGTGACTGAAATTGCGTAGTTAGTCCGAAACTCTATTGGCTCAAATGTCGCTGTATTGCCGGGCGTGAAGGTTTGCCCTTTATTGATGACAACAGGCGTCTTGCTCGCCTTGCTTTGAGACAACTTGATAAAAACAGGCGCTTCCTCGGCGCTTTGTGGATACTGGTTCAAAACGTCTTGGTAATAAAACAAAAGATGTTTGTGAGTAAACTGATTGATTTTGTTTTGAGCGCGCTTAAACAGTTTTAAGAAACTGAGAAACAGAGCAAGTTGTGGAGGGTGCTCACCATGATGCAGAGATTGCTTGAAGGTATCACGACAGTCTTGCTTTAAAGAATCAATCATTACCAGAATCTTAGACAGACAATGTTGTGCTTCCTCTTTGATGTTGGTTATCTGAGCCGCTTGTTTTTCGCTCTGGGAAGAATCCGATAGTTTCCACAAAGGGTCGAGATGCTCGTACTTATTGATGAGGTTTTCGGGCGTGCAATTAAATAACTGTTGTAATGGGGCATTGAGTTGAGCCTGATAGCGGTTGAGCAGGCGAAGTTTTAACTCATAGCTTATTTCTGGTGAGCTCGGTAAGTGTCGGTACCAGCTGTTTAACAGAGTAAAAAGGTGAAGGATAAATTCTAACGTTTGCTCTTCATCCAGACACTGTGCTTGTTTGAACTGACGTTTTAATGCTGATTCATCCATGCTCAGTATTGCAGCGCAAACCACCAGCTCATTTTGTTCAAACATCGCACTCCAATTCCCTTTTACCTTCTTGTACTCATCAATATAAGGAACAAGCTCGGCAAACTTTTTCGCCCACAGAATGAGCTGTTCGAAGCTGAGCTCGTAGGGTTGAAAGAAGTGCGGGGTAAGTGCGACGTTACCTCGTTCATTTTGCTGCGTCATAACGCATCTCCCGAACCGAGATCAGGCAGAAGATCAGGACTAACGAGAGTACCTTCTTGCAGATAAAACGGATATACCATGTTGTCTCGCGTATTGGTGGTGACAATCTGATAATCAAGCTCAATCATTACTTTTCCGTCTAGCGGAACGGGTGTAAGTGTTAGTGAATCGAGGTCAATACGTGATTCAAACAGCAATATCGCCTGGCGAATCTCGTATTCCATCTCAGTCAATGTTGTTTTAGTCAGTTCAGCAAAAACATAACGGTTAATTCGGCACCCAAACTCAGGGTGCATCAGGCGCTCGCCAGGCGAGGTGGATAGAAGAATCGCAAGGCTCTGTTTGATGTCTTTTTCGTTACTGCACAGTTCGACCGAGCAGTTATCGGAGGTAAAGGTTGGAGGAAACGCCCAACCAGTCCCCAAGAATCCATTGTCTCTATCCATAATCCAGTCCCTTTAAATTGAAAACTAGCCGCCAATGATCACCGTGAAACAACCCATGGCAACATTGCCACCGTGATTAGTGGTGTCGCCAATGCGCGCGGCTGGTTTTCCGCCAATCATCACGGTTGCCGAACCTTTTATGATGGTGGACGGAGGACCAACACACGTGCATGAGTCACCGACGACCGAGGCGGGAATTTTGCCGATTAAAACCGTGGGCACTCCCGGTCCAATTACCGGGCCACCGACATGAGGCACTGGCGGCAATCCAGGCGTCGCCATTGGGCAGACGTGCATATCGGTAATTCTTGCTGCTGGTGGCATGTTGATCTCCTTTTAAATCGGTCATTAATTGATATTGACGATTGCGCCTTTAATGGTTGTGTTCCCTGAAGCAGAGAGCTCCGCACTGGCAGAGCCTTTGGCGGTTAACGAAGTGGTGGCGTCAGCTGAAACGTTCATTCCCTTTATATTGGCGTCTCCCGTCGCTTCGATACTGGTATCACCGGTTGATTTCAACGAAATGTTCCCTGTTGCTGAGATGGTAATATCTTTGGGAGAATCCAATGTGATTCCGCTCTCGTCTAAGGTGACGGTATTGCTGTTTTGATCGGCGAGCGTAATTGACTTTTCATCGTCACTAATGGAGATCGAATTCTCACCAGGCGTAGTGATGGTGATGATTTTTTTGTCGTCATCGAACTCTATTTTTAGCTTGTTTTTAGTCACTATCGCTTTGGTATTATTCTCTTGAGTGAGCTCATAAGGCATGGCTTTTTGACTGCTGTACAAACTGCCGAGAATGATAGGTTGGCCGGGATCTTGGTTGATGTAACCAAGCACAACCTCGTCGTCGATTTCAGGAATAAAAAAGTTGCCACTGTCGCTGGTTGCGTAGTAACTGGAAAGCCTAGCCCAAACTTCGTTATCATCATCACCTAATGCAGGCATTTTAACTTTGATTCGGTATTGGGTCTGTGGGTCTTCGTTGAGTTGGCTGACAACGCCGATCTGCAAACCGTCAACGGGTGGAAGCCATCCTGCGGCGGGTGGGGCACCGAGGTCACGATGTTCTGCAGACCATACTGGAGCAAGCCCTAAGTCAACGGTCGATAGCCACTGCCCTTGCTCGACTCTGTGATGTACTGCACCGATATAATGAGAACCGTTGAATCGATCGCCAACACCAGCTAACTCGATAAGGCTATTAATTTGCGCTTTTGCATTACCCTGAAACGTGACAGTGCCACGTACTTTAGAAAGCATCGACTTCGCACGTTGTCCTTTCGCCCAGTTAGTCAGACTGTCCTGGGTGTAACTGGCGGAGGTTTGTATTCGATATTCATCAATACTTAGCACGCTTGCCAGTTCACTGACTGTTAAATTACCTTGATTATTAATCTCGGTCTCTGCGGTTTGCTGCGATAGCATTGCCTGTGTACTGGGGTCCCACGCGGTACTAGTGACGTTTTTAAATTGAAAGCGAGCGTCGACTTCGGCACAGAGGTTTATCAGATCGGTGCCGTACGTAACGACAAGCGCGGCAGAATCACTGACAGAAGGAGCCTCTACCGACAGTTTGTTTTGCTGGTTTACCACGACCAAGCCATTTGCTTCTGCACGCGTCAGGATGAAATCCCAGTCGCTACAGTTAAATTGAACCAGTTCATCATGTTGGACTGACGTACTATCAACGCTGTCAGGTGTGATACTTGAGTAGTTGTTGATAAGAGAATTAATGATGTCGCTGTCTGTTTTCTTCAAATAGCACAGGCTTTTTCTCGCAATTGTCATCGCGACTGCTTGATCTTTGCATGTTACGTTGAGTGTAGTCTGATTGTTTTCACTGATGCGAATTGCATGATTGGTCACCACGCCTTCGAAGATGGTTTCGTCTTCCGTTCCGTAGCCAGCGTTGATGGTGACTGTTGACCCTGGCTTAAATGTGTTTCCTGAGCTGACTTCAAAAGTTTGAGTTGCGATGTCTCCGTCACGGATCTCAAGCTCTGCATAGGCAATATGGTTTACCTGATAAAAAATATTGACCGAGATAATGCCAATTGAACTATCAATGGTATTGCCATTTGATTTGATGGTTAGTGTGACAATGTCACTATTAGTCTCGGTTGGAGATTCAGCCATGTTGCCTCACTTTTAACTCAGTGGTGGAAAATAGAGTTTGGTTCCAGTTGCTATGTTTCGCACACTGGGCAATTGGTTGTATGCCGCCACTTTGGAATAGTAGGAGCTGTCTTTATAAATTTGATGGCAAAGTCCCGGTAAGGTATCACCCGCTTTAAAAACGACATGATGCGTTAAGTCGGGAGAAGACTTCTTGGCAAGTGCTTCTTTCTCTTGCTCAGTAAGAAATTGAGTAAAGTTCAGCGTAGCGGTTGCACGCAAAGGCACACCACTCGAATCAAAGAGTACGTAAGAGACGGACATGGACGTGAGGCGTCCGCGAAAGCTAAGTGCCGTACCCCAACTGATTTTAACAGGGTTCGGTTCGTGCTGTTTTCCGTTATAGTCGTAGATCACTTTTCGTAACAGGGTCAGTTGATCCTGAACGGACTTTCCTTTTTTATACTCAACCACGCCTGTCGCATCGATCATAATTTCAAAACTGAGTTTCTCGCTTTGGTATCCCTGAAACTGCACCGTAGGCGCTATATCACCCTGAGATTGTCGGTGTTTGCAAGGGTCGTCGGTATAACCAATGCCATAATCCTGCCTTACTGAATTTGGGTTTAGCATGGCATTAAAGGTGGTTGCGGTATTGCCGGAAGCTGCAATCGACTCAATTTTTAGCTTATCGACCATGTTTAGCGCTCTCTGTTTTCTTGCTGTAGTTTACGGTGCATCCATTTTATGGTTTGGAATTGCGCCGTGTGTTGAGAAGAAACCTCGGAGAGAGCTCCAGCGCCTTTATCAGCGCCGTCACATCGGTGCTCCTTTTGTTGTTTCTGTGATTCTTTTTCTTCGGTCGTGACATTGGAACGAATCGACATTTGTTTGATTTCTATAGGCATACGTTAGTCACCTCGTGAACGGCTATTTTGTACGGCTTGCCCTGCTGTAACACAGCTCAACTTCTTCAATCGCAACGTCATTTTTCGTCGAGCTGAACCCTTCAATTCGCCACTTAACGGGGTAGGCGTTATAGAGCACCCATACCCGGCATGGAGAGCCTTTTTCATCAAGCAATCTTACCGATACCGTTTTTGGGACGATTGCTTTGGAAAGTTGTGCTTCAAGTGTGTCCTGACACCATTTCACCAATGCCGAGCTTGAATCAGCGATACCTCGCTTAAGCGTCAGATTAGAGTGTTTGATCACTTTAGGTAGGTGATAGACCAGATTATTGCCGCCTTCCTGATAGTCCTCGGTATCAATTTGAGCTTCTAAACCAGAAATCTCCTGAAAAGCAGAGTCATCTTGGTTGTTACCGATCACTACGCTGAAGTAAAACGCGGGTAGGGGCCATTCATCTGCCATAAGCTCTGATCTCCAATAACGCTTTGCATACGACAATTTGGCTTGGTTACCGCATCTAGCGCGATAACCAAGCCAATGAGTCACGTGCTATGAGGTTGTGATTTCTAATCCTTCATGTGCGAGCTCTATGGTTTCTACGGCGACCTCATTACCGTCGGACTTCAAGTCGGTACCTGTTACTTTTGTTGGCCACGCATTTTTTAGTTTCCAGCTCATCACCACACCATCGCTTTCATCAAGTAAGTTGATGGTGACGGCGGTTCGAGCAATGGTGTTCATTTGGATCTTGCTAAACCAGTCGTAGAACTTGTTATCACTCTTAAAAATGCCTTTCTTCAGAGTGACGTTACTGGTTTTTACAAGTCCAGGCATTTTGATCGTTGAGAACACCTTGCTGTTTCCAGCGCGGTATTCAATTGGCTGGGCTTCGGTATCCAGGCCCGATACTTCCTGGAATGCGGCGACCATACTTGCGTCGGCTCCAGCACCACCGTCCCATTTGACTTCAAAATGGAATTTGGGCATCGGCCATACGGTTTCTGATTGAGCTGAACCATCATCTGCCATGGTAGTCTCCTTTCTACAATTCGTTCATAAAGTGACGAAGGACTACGGCTAAAAGCCTTCTGCGCTTTTGAGTACTAAGTAATTATGATTCTTGCATTTTTTGCTGGAAGGTAATCTCAATGAATTCAGCAGGGCGGCTAATGGCTACCAGCACGGTAATTCTCAAAATACCTTCTAGAATATCGTCGCCGGTCATTGTTTTACCCAGCCCGACACTAACGCTGTAGGCCTCGCCAGGGGACGCCCCTGCTAAACCTCCGCGTTTCCAAATGCCGTATAGGAAGTTACCAATCATGCTTTCCATCGATACCCAGGTACTAGAAACATTGGGCTCAAACACATAAGCCTTAGAGGCCAGTTTGATTGATTCTTCAAGCATAATCATGGTTCGACGGACGTTAATGTAACGCCAGTCAAGGCTGTTACCATCAAGTGTGCGTCCACCCCAAACTAAGGTACCTTCACCAACAAATGGTCGAATTGCATTAATGGATTTACCCTGAGTAGTGACGTTGAGATCTTCTTGCTCATCATCGCTGATATTAACCGTTGGAGAGACAACGGCGTTTAGGCTGACGTTGGCTGGTGCTTTCCATACACCTCTGGAATTATCGACCATGGTATAGATACCCGCCATCGCTGCCGCTGGAGGAAGTATGTTTTGTTGGCGCTTCACTTCCTTCATGATGGTTTGGTAAAGCGGGCTAATTGTCTGTAGTATCTTATTAAGTAGCACCTGCTCTTGATCAGGTAAGTCTGTGGCGAGCTTAGCAATTTCATCAAGCATCTGTTGTTTTCGCGTGACGCGAAGTTTATTACCGCCGCTGTTGAGCTCATCATCGGAAAGGCCATCAAGATCTTTAAATGCCTCGTTGACTTCATTGGTGAGTAATTCAGAAAGCTTGTCTAAGTTGCTTATGTTATGGAAGTTAACGTCACTGTCTTGAACGATGGAAGTATTGAGCCAAGGGTAGTAGGCAGAAGAGTAATCCAGGTAGTTGATGCCAAGTTTTGAGCGGAAGTTTTCTACACAGTCACCACTTGGGTCCTGACGATCTTTAAATCCTTCCCAGATGTCGAGTATCGCTACTCTATTTTTCATCTTACCGCCGCAATGACCAAGCATGGCTTGCTGGACATTAATGCACGCATCTTCTGCCAGTTGCACACTCTCAGGGATCACTAGCATGGTAGCCTCAGGCTCTTTCATCAGCGGGTCAATTCCCCCTTTTAAAACGCCTGGATCGAGGTCGTCACTATAGCCTCCAACCGAGACGATATAGCAAGGCCCACCGCCATTTTGGAAGAAAAACAGCATATTGTGATAGAGCGTATAGCGTGTATTTGATTGCTTTATCTGATAAGCCGTACCTTGCTGACGAAAAGCGACCGCGGCACTCTGATCATCATCGGCTTCGCTGATCTCGAAAGTTGGTAACGGTGCGCCACCAAAGTACTGGCGAAACTCGGACATCGACGTGATGCGCCAAGGTACTTTACTCAGCGACTTTCCACCATTTTCAGCTTTTTCTGTATAGCCAATAAACGCTGGTACAGCAGTAGCGACCTCGACAACAGAATTTGGGAAGGCATTTTTCTCGACTATGTAAACGCCCGGTGTTTTCATTACAACCATAGTTAAATCCTTTAAATGAGAATTGAATGGTTACCAAATGCTCGCAATTAGCTGGTTAGACTTCACCCAGTACTGCTGTCATAGCGAGGCAATTACTATTAGATAATGTAGTAAATAAAATGCACTGCATTTTAGTTAATATTAGATGTGCAAACTGATTTTTGTATCATTAAGATTTATTTGGAATGTAAATCACTGTTTTGAATTTAAAAACAGTTTTTATTGCTAAGCCAAAAAAATATGGCACAGCCGTTGAGGTTGATGATTCACTGCTTCAACCTCAATGTGTGCAGGGCTGGCGGAGGCGAGACGGCGATGAACAATTTTATGGTTTGCTCTGAGTTGAAGTGATAAATCAGAGTGGTGCAAGACAGGTAATGGGTGATTTGAGCGGAAAACTAGGCAAGGCTTATGATTGAGATGCTGTATCCCAATATTTTCAAATGTATGTTTGCCGTTGGAATCGATAATTTGATATTCCTTCGACTCATTGGATGTAAAAATGTAATACTGCCAATAAGCGTAAGTGTGGCTGTAATTTAATATTACTTGTCTGTTTTCATGATAAAAATTTTCTTTATTAATTGTCAGATTTATTATTCCGACGAGGTTTTGGCTTAATTCAAATTCTGAGATAGCAACGTATTGAGCACCGTTGATAATATCTTTAGAGGTTAACCATTGTTTGGGAAACAGCGAAAGAGGGGACTCACTATCTAAATGTATCTCGAATAGGGCTACCGACATTGGAGTGGACAACGGTATATCAGTATAGTTACGAAATAGTGAGTCGTTACTGAACACTTTAAACTGCAATAAAGTGGGAGAGTCAGGCGCAGAGATCTCTTTCAACATGTCTACATCAGCCACAACACATAACCCATTTACTGTCTGTTTTAAAAACATATAGTGCTGTTTTAACCATTGAACGGTATTGTCCGTCGGCACGAGATTAATCGGTACTTTCGCGTGACTGTTAGAAAAGTACTCATGATTTACAGAAAGAGTAATATAGGGGGCATAATTCGACATTATTGCTCCCTTTTTTGTAAGTTAGATTTGACGAAGTTTAATGGCCCAGATTGTAGCAATACCGCTTCACTGTTAGGGATTGCTACACGAACCTGATAAACACAGGACGGCAGGTAATGAGAGCCAAGCATACTCCACATATGACTCAAGTTTGCTTCAGAGAGCGTTGCCATCTCCATCGCTATTTGTTCTATAAACTCAGGCATGTCGGGTGAGTTCTGGCGATTGAATAACGGGTTTCGGTTAAAAAATGCCAATAAATGGGACAATATTTTTAAGCCATCCGTGTAATTGGAAGCCGAAAAGTTTGCCGCAACAACCACGGAGACCGCTAAATAGAGTGGCTTGTTCGATATTGCGGTTCTCGAAGTCGGTTGGAAAGCTGCAATATTTCCACCCTTAGAAAAGGGATCTCTTTCAAGACCGCTAATAAAAATAAGCACTTTATTTTCGTTCGAGCCATTATTTTGTTTATTACTATCAGATGGAGCAGCCACGATGACTAAGTTGTCTGCCAAATCAAAAGCCGAGTTTATTGACTGATTCATGCGTTCGCACAGGTACTCAAGACAGCTATCTAACATAGTTTTCTCTCTCTAAGTTAAAACTTAGTTTAGCTAGGTTTAATTGGATTGCTGTGCAAGTTAAACAAATTTTTTGTGTGAGCTAGATTAATCTGGCTATATAAACGGCGTGACTGAGCGGTTGCTGTTGAATGGTTTACGCTTAAAAGGAAGAATTAAAAAGGTCCGTGGAGTTACGGACCTTGCTAAATACAGGGAAATTACCGTTCAGGGGTTTCCAGTAACTTGATGACGCTCTCTACGGTGTTGTTAAGAGCCTCGCTATTGTCGAGTTTTCCAGAGCTTGCCGGACCAAGTGCACACGTGTACAAAATAAGCTGCTTATCGAAAGGCAGATCGAGCTGCTCATATAAGTCTTGACGGATTTTAGCGTGTTGTTCTGGTTCTTGGCTGGCAAGGCTAACTAGCGTGTCATAAATAAGATTTTTCATGGTAATCTGGTTTTTTATTGTTGGGGGTGCATATAGTGTAATGGTTTGCAAGACGAAAATCTGACGCTTGGGTCACATATCACTTGGTTTGAGAGGTATTGATCCAAATCAATAGATGAATAATTCGATGTGATTTTTATTATTAGTGGTTTCAACTATCCTACTGATTGGGTTTGCACTAAAGCTGAAGAAATCATTAAAGATTTGAGCAAAATCCACCTTAAGCGCCAATTTATAAGCTTTAATGTACGGAGATAAGCGAAAGAAAAGGTGACAATATGTTAAGTAAACTAAACAATCGTCTTTCTACCGTGGCAGAACACATGGCTGACCTTGAATATCAGCTTGGTACCTATCTCCAACCGGGGCAGTATTCTTGTGTAGTCAAAGGTGAAGAGGTATTTCTAGAGTATCAGCACGATCTAGAGTTTGAGAATGCCTCTGGACAAGCGGAATCGCTATTGAGACTGTTCAATATCCCGTTGAGCGGTGACGAGAGAAAGTTGCTGGTTGAGGTAACAGGTAAGGGCAATACAACCAAGCTTCACTTGAGTCTATCCTGCGATAATGAAAATGACCTCTTGCTCAAGTATATTTGCTCCGAGCTTTTGTCTGCTTTTCGTATGTTAGAAACGTGATATGAGTAATGCTCAAAGATAAGTAAAGGTATTTGAAGAGGCAGTGACATCGAGAGTTATTTAAAGCTCTCGATAAACCTAGCTGCCAGCGACGTAATACTCGCAAGATTAGATGCCTATTGAGTCAAAAGTCACTTACGCTGGTGGGTGATTCTCAATCCAGTGACTTGCTATGTTTTCTCGGGTCGCGATCCAAACTGCGTCATGAGATTGAATGTAGTCTAAGAAGCGTTTTAACGCTTTAAAACGACCTGGTTTACCAATCACACGAGAGTGTAAACCGACCGACATCATTTTAGGCGCTTCCGCCCCTTCTTCGTACAGGCAGTCAAAGTGGTCCTTCAGATATTCGAAAAACTCGTCGCTGTGACTAAAGCCGTAAGGAGAGGAAAAACGCATATCGTTGGTGTCTAATGAATATGGAACCACAAGGTGTGGTCGTGTACTGTCTGCATTGTTTTTGTCTGGTACTTGTGTCCAGAAAGGGAGGTCATCACCGTAATAATCAGAGTCGTAAAGCAGGCCATCTTGTTCCGCGACAAGTTGACGTGTATTTGGCGAGTCACGACCGGTGTACCAACCGATCGGGCGGGCACCTGTCAACTCTTCGATGATATCCAGAGCTTGAATCATGTGCTCGCGTTCAACGTCAATTGGTGTGCTCTGATAGTGGAGCCATTTAAGACCGTGACAGGCAATTTCATGACCTTCTTCAACGATAGCTTTGGTGACTTCTGGGTTACGCTGTAATGCAGTCGCTACACCAAACACTGTTAGCGGAAGCTTTCGGCGCTTAAATTCATTTAAAATACGCCAAACACCAACTCGGGAACCGTATTCGTAAAGTGACTCCATACTCATGTGTCGGTCTTTATACGCTTCCGCACCTGCGATTTCAGATAAGAATGTTTCTGAATATTCATCACCGTGTAATACGCAGTTTTCCCCGCCTTCTTCATAATTGAGGGCAAATTGGACTGCTATCTTAGCGTTATTAGGCCAATTGGCGTAAGGAATGTTACTTCTGCCGTAACCGATATAGTCGCGAGGGTTATTTTCGTCCATAAAGTAAACCTTGATATCAATAATTTCTATCTCAAAATCGGGATAGGGTTTTTAGTGTCTTTATTGTGTCCAGTGTTTGAAAATACCGTGGATTGGTTTCACCAAATTCGCGGCATATTGACCACTTTTCGACGTTGATAGTTTCAGTTGGTACAGTGACTCAGCGAGTTTCACAGCTGCAGCAACCCCATCGACTACTGGTACACATTGGTAGCTTGGTTTCAGCGGTAGTGTATAAATAACTAATGCAAAAAAGATTGATTTGAGTATCGAAAACAGCCTTAGAAAAACAATAAAAATAACTTTATGAATGGCTTTAAATTGAATTAAATCCCGACTTAAAGACAAAGTAAACAAGTAACTCAATGATTAGTTGCTTGTTTACTTCAAAGGAATGAGAAAAATGGAAATTGATCGACGTATTTATTGTTCCCAAGGGCCCGACTACCTGCCGGCCTTACAGCAAGGCTCACTAAATGGATTGAGTTTTGTCTTTAAAGATCTCTTTGACGTAGAGGGATACGTCACTGGAGCCGGAAACCCGAAGTGGCTAGAGACTCACAGCAAAGCAGAAAGTACTTCGCCATTAATCATCTGTCTTTTAAATGCAGGTGCAGAATGCGGAGGCCGAGTTCAAACGGATGAGCTAGCTTACAGCCTGAATGGTATTAATATTCACTATGGTACTCCGGTTAATCCGCTCGCACCTGACTGTCTACCTGGCGGTTCTTCAAGCGGTAGCGCTGTTGCGGTAGCAAAAGGTGATGTTGATTTCTCCATTGGTACCGATACTGGCGGTTCCGTTCGTGTACCAGCGAGTTACTGTGGTCTTTTCGGTTTACGCCCAACGTTGGGTCAATTGTCATTAGAAAGCAGTTTCACTCTGGCTGAAAGCTTCGATACCGCCGGTGTATTAAGCCGAGACCTATCAACGCTAGAAAAAGTGTATGCATGCCTTGTTTCTGAAACACAACCTCAAACTGTCGCGCAAACTCTTATTTTAGATCAAAGCTTGTCGAAGACTTTGGCAAGCGAGCGCCTACAAGTGCTGAAACAGTGGGCTGACAATGCAAATATTCAGATTGAGTATAGCAATGCGTTACAAGACGCAGGCTATGATCTGGGCGAATTGAGTGCACTATTCAGAACTATTCAAGGTTATGAAATTATTGCTCGTCATAGTGCATGGCTAAATGAGTGGCAGCATACGTTGGCACCAGCAATACAAGAGCGAGTTGTATGGGCCTGCACGATTTCAGCTCAAGCCTATCAACAAGGGAAAGAACAACAAGCGAAGTTTACCAGCTGGCTGGCTGAGCAACTGGCGGATAAGAAAACATTGTGGGTATTGCCTACCACCCCAGGAAAATCACCTAAACTCACGACACCAGATGCAGATTTAGCAGAATATCGCTCTGATCTAATGGGGCTAACCAGTCTCGCGGGTTTAAGTGGATTCCCTCAACTTCATGTTCCAATGAATAACATTACCAATGGACCTTGTGGTGTGTCGTTATTTGGTTCTGCGAACAGAGAATACGATCTGATTGCGACGGCGTCGGCTTTAATCAAAGGAGAGTCTTAATGGTGTTTCAAACCGCATTTACCGCCCCACATCACAAAGCAACTGAAGTGGGAAAACAAATCTTAGAACAAGGCGGAACGGCTTCTGAAGCGATGGTCGCGGCTGCATCGATGATTGCGGTTCAATACCCTCATATGAACAGCATTGGCGGTGACGGTTTTTGGCTAATCAGTAAACCGGGAGAAGCGCCAGTTGCCATAGAAGCCTGCGGAGCTGCGGCATTATCCATCGACCCTGACTACTACCGTTCGTTGGGAACCGAACTGCCTGAAAAAGGTGGAGAAGCGTCTATTACCATGGCAGGTACGGTCTCTGGTTGGCAAAAGGCGTTGGAAATCAATGGTGGAATACTCCCGTTAAGCACTCTGCTACAACCTTCTATTGACGCAGCACGATACGGCATTGATGTCACACAAAGCCTTGTTGATGCCAGCGTAAAAACCTTTGAGCGCTTGAAAGATCAAGCTGAATTCAGCCGATTGTTTCTCGATAACGGAGAACCGCTAAAACTTGGTGCTACGGTCATAAACTCAGCTTTGGCGGATATGCTGGAAAGATTAGCCGAGGTAGGGTTGGATGACTTCTACCGAGGTGAAATTGCCGCGCTGGCAGCGAAAGAGCTGCAAGAGGCGGGAAGTCCGCTAACGATTGAAGATTTTCAACAGCATCAGGCATCGGTTACGACCCCGCTAAACGTGGAGACCTCAAAAGGCCAGCTTTATAACCTGGGTGCGCCAACTCAGGGACTTGCATCGTTATTAATTTTAGCGATATACGATCGCTTAGCGTCACAAGCAAACTCCGAGCTAGATCATATTCATTTACTCGTCGAAGCGACGAAGCAAGCATTTATTATCCGCGACAAAGTCGTCACCGATGAGCGCTATTTAAGTAAGCCACTACAGGACTACTTAAATGAAAGTGTGGTGGCAGAGTGCGCAGAGCGTATCTCATTAACACAAGCGGAGCCGTGGCCTCATCAGGCAAAACCGGGCGACACCATCTGGATGGGCGCAACAGACCAATACGGCACGATGGTGAGTTTTATCCAGAGTGTTTACTGGGAGTTTGGATCGGGTGTGGTACTTCCATCAACCGGAATTATGTGGAACGTCAGAGGCAAAAGCTTCTCTCTGGATAGCGAACATCACAACACTTTGGTGTCAGGTAAAAAGCCGTTCCACACCTTGAACCCAGCTTACGCTGAGCTCAAAGATGGCCGACGCATCGTTTACGGAACCATGGGTGGAGAAGGGCAACCGCAAACTCAGGCGTGTTTATTCAGCCGACACATTTATCAAAACATGTCTCTGCAACAAGCCGTGTCTATGCCTCGATGGCTGTTGGGCAGAACATGGGGTGATGCGACAAACAATTTACGACTTGAAGAAGACTTGTACAGCGAATACGGGCAAGCATTAACGCAGATGGGCCACCAAGTTACTCAGGTTGAAAACTTGAGTGAGCTGATGGGACACGCGGGAGCAATAACCCTAGATCAGCAAGGAGAGGCAGACGCAACGAGTGATCCTCGCAGCGATGGCGAACTATTTTTAGGAGAGAGATAATGACCACTCAAACGCTATTTGAAACTTTGAACCCTCCACAACGTTTGTTGATGGGGCCTGGCCCGGTTAATGCCTATCCACGTGTGCACCAAGCCATTTCGCAAGCTTTAATCGGTCAGTATGATCCGGTCATGACTGGCTACATGACGCAAGTTCAGTCGCTGTATCGCGGTGTATTCGAAACACAAAATCAACAAACCATGCTGGTTGATGGCACGGCACGTTCAGGTATTGAAGCGGTACTTGTCTCAGTTATTAAGCCGGGCGATAAAGTACTTATCCCTATTATTGGTCGTTTTGGTCATCTGCTGTGTGAAATCGCCAATCGCGTGGGCGCAAAAGTAAAAACGATTGATGTTGAATGGGGTGAAGTGTGTCCACCTGAGTTGGTTGAAAAAGCAATCAAAGAATTTCAGCCAAAACTACTGGCAACGGTACAAGGTGATACTTCTACAACTATGAATCAACCATTAGCAGAGTTCGGTGAAATCTGTAAACGTCATGGTGTACTGTTCTACTGTGATGCAACGGCTTCTATCGCTGGTAATGAACTTAAAGTCGACACATGGAATCTTGATGCGGTTTCTGCAGGCCTACAAAAGTGTCTTGGCGGACCTTCTGGTAGCTCTCCAATAACGTTAAGCGATCAATGTTCGGAGCTTATCAATCGTCGTAAGCACGTAGAGGCGGGCATTCGCGCTGAGCACCACACGGCAGGTGAAGAGGAAATTATTCGTTCTAACTACTTCGACTTGTCGATGATTATGGACTACTGGGGACCTGAGCGTCTTAATCACCACACAGAAGCAACTAGTATGCTTTACGCAGCGCGTGAATGTGCACGACTCTTCCTTGAAGAAGGTGCGGATAACGTGATTGCTCGCCACAAGCAAGCGGGTGATGCAATGGTATGTGGTCTGAAAGCGATGGGCTTAGAGTTTTTTGGCAACCAAAAATACAAAATGAACAACGTTGTGGGTGTCTATATTCCTAAAGAAGTGGACGGCAACAAAGTGCGTCAAGAGCTACTTAACAGCTTTGGCATTGAGATTGGTACTTCATTTGGCCCGTTGGACGGCAAAATTTGGCGCATTGGTACCATGGGTTACAACGCTCGTCAGGAAGCGGTATTAACGACGCTTGCTGCGCTGGAAGCCATTCTCATCCGCAATAAAGCCAAAATCATTCCTGGACAAGCGGTAATTGCTGCCATGGGAAAATATGTTTAACGCCATTGAGAGGGTGAATCAAGGATGAGTATGTTGGATGCCCAGCGCATTATGGAACGTGCCGACCAACTGGCTACGTTTACCTCAATGCAAGATGGATTAACTCGTACCTACTTATCGCCAGAGCATAAGCTGGCTCACCAGCAACTTGGCAAATGGATGCAGCAAGCCGGACTGGAAACATGGCAGGACAATGTCGGAAATCAATGGGGAAGGAAGGTTTCTTCCAACCCTACAATGCCAACGCTTATTATTGGTTCTCACAGCGATACGGTTGCAGATGCAGGTAAATATGATGGAAACCTGGGGATATTAGTCGGTATTTCATCGTTGGAGCAGCTCAAGAATGTAGATCTGCCATTTCATGTCGATGTGGTCGCTTTTGCCGATGAAGAAGGCACGCGCTTTAACAGTACATTGATTGGTTCAAGTGCTGTTGCGGGTGTATTTGATCCAAACTGGCTTTCTCTAAAAGACAACAATGACGTGACAATGTCACAGGCGATGGTTGAGTTTGGTCTATCTCCAGACGAGGTGGGTAAAGACAGCCGTTCTCCAGAAGATGTGTTGGCGTATCTGGAAGTGCATATTGAACAAGGTCCCGTGCTCGACGCACAGAACCAATCTGTTGGCGTTGTTACTGGCATCGCTGGCGCAAAACGTTTCCAGTTTCATGTCAAAGGCTTAGCTGGTCATGCTGGTACGGTGCCAATGAACATGCGTATGGATGCCTTGTGTGCCGTGGCTGAAATGATCATTACGATTGAACAGTATGGCCGAGAAAACAACGTCGTAGCGACAGTCGGTAAGTGTGAAGTCGTACCTGGTTCTGTGAATGTTATTCCTGGTGATGTTGACTTTACCTTAGACATTAGGAGCCTGGAACAGTCAGATCTTGAGCGTGCTTGTGATGAGCTACTGACTTCACTTAAGGCGATTGCTGGGCGTCGTGAAGTTAGCTTCTCGGATAAACTACTGTACCAAGCCAGTGCCGTGCCGTGTAATGCTTCACTACAAAGCCAGTGGGGTGATATTGTTGCGCAAGTAACAAAGTCTGATCCTGTATTTTTACCAAGTGGCGCTGGGCATGATGCGCTTGCGATGGTCCACCTAACCGAAGTGGGCATGTTGTTTGTTCGTTGTGAGAAGGGTATCAGCCATAATACACTGGAAAGTGTTCAAGAGGATGACGTTGCGGTTGCTCTACAGTGTTTAACACAAATGATTCTTGCCCAGCAGGAGCGTAATATGGATGGAAACTAAACAAGATTGGAGTCGCAGTAAGCACAGTGCCCACGAGTGCTGTTTCTCATATTTGTTCGTCAATTTGGCGAATCGTATCTTGGTGAAATGTCATTCAGCTCATCTAAATGGGTATTGTCTGATGAGCTGGGTGCCAAATTGTTCGTTGGTGTATACGATGACAGAGAGCACCAGTTAAGTAATATTGAAGCCATGTTAACTCGCCCAAGAAACCAGTGGTTAAAAGACCAGAGTATGATTTGGTTAGAGTAAACGGATTATAAAAAACGATAAGAGAAAGGTAAGAAAGGACAATGAAGACACAACGAGATCTTGCCAGTGCATTCTTTCGCATTGGTTTGTTTGGGTTCGGCGGCGGCCCCACGATGATCCCTTTGGTTCATAAAGAAGTGGTCGACAATTATAAGTGGATGACCGACGACGAGTTTGCCAACGTACTCGCTATCGGTAACACGCTTCCCGGCCCAATAGCGACCAAAATGGCGGGTTATATTGGCTATAAAGTAGGTGGCAAGATCGGGTGTGTCAATGCAGTTATCATGACGATAATCCCACTCATCATTGTCATGATCGCCGGATTGGGTCTGTTAAACGAGTATCGCGATAAGCCTTGGGTTGCGGGCATGGCACAGGGTGTGTTGCCCGTAGTTGCCTGGATGATGGCCAAGCTTACTTATGACTTTTTAATCAAAGGTTACAAATCACTCGGTGCTATCGCAACTGGCATTGGCATTGCGCTTTCTGTTTTGTTTATCGTGGTATTGAGTGTACATCCGGGGTTGGTTGTCGCGGCAGTGCTTCTCGCAGTGTTGGTGAAGCCTGACCCAAAGCCTAGTGCGGCTGAGCAAAGTCTAAAACCAGAAAATAAAAAGGGATAAGCATGCAACTTTATATCGATATATTCTTGGCATTTTTTATTCCGAACATCGTTGGTTACGGTGGTGGTCCTGCGATCATCCCTTTGATCGAAGCACAAGTTGTTGGTCAGTATGGGTGGATGAATGCAAGCCAGTTCGCTGAAGTACTAGCTTTAGGCAACGCGCTACCAAGTCCGATTGCGACGAAAATGGCGGGCTACATAGGTTATGAAGTCGGTGGAACGCTTGGCGCGTTTATCGCAGTATTCGCGACGGTTGCTCCAACCATCATCATCATGGTTCTTGCAATGAGTGTACTGTACAAATATCGTAATTCACCAAAAGTAAAAGCGCTAGGTGCATGGGTACTGCCGATCATTTTCACTTTGATGCTATTGCTGAGTTATAAGCTGATTATGTCTGGTGGTGAAACTGGTTGGGGACACTTTGCATTCTTATTTGTTGTCGCCGGCCTGTGTCTGGAAAAATTCAAAGTCCACCCAACTTATGTC
The DNA here is from genome assembly GCA_018222805.1 of Vibrionaceae bacterium. GTDB lineage: Bacteria > Pseudomonadota > Gammaproteobacteria > Enterobacterales > Vibrionaceae > Vibrio. The sequence goes on along the minus strand of JAAEZQ010000007.1, from coordinate 70,937 downwards.
ATTTGCGCAAGTTTGGCCTATGGTGCATTCTTGCTATAGTTTTCACCCCATTAAGTAGATTTAGTCAATTCTATTAGCAGAGCTTGCGCTAACCAGTGCTTGCTCTGACTTTCCTATGATATACACGAGGTAGTTTCCATCTACTGTTTATCCTAATGCCTTTATCACCCTCTCTTTGTGCTTTTTTGAGACCCAGAAAGGGGCATCAGTATTTTGTTTCCGTTGTTCCTGCTTCGTCGTAGTTCTTAAAATCTAAGCCCTTTCTAATATACGAATAGAAACACTCGCCGCAGAGGTACGGTTATCAACGTCGAGTTTTTTATAGACCTGTTCCAGGTGCTTGTTTACGGTTCTGGGACTCATTTCCAATATTTGGGCTATCTCCCAGTTTGTTTTGCCAAACGAAAGCCAGTAGAGCACTTGTGATTCTCTTCTCGTTAAACCTAAATGGGTTTGAAGATCTTTCTCTGACCCGTTTTGTTTGGGCGTCGAAATACGCACAAGAGAATGGATACGGTTATAATCCCCCGCGTAGCTGGCTTCTAACGGAGGAGAAAACTGTTTTAATGTGAGTGGGGTATCAGCAGGGGACTGCATCAACCAAATGGCGATATCTTGCTGGATCTTTTGCCATGTTTCTGAAAAATCGTCGCCCAGTGTAGAAAGTAACTCCTGAGCATGAGGAGTCGCCCATTCCAGGTTTCCGTTACTAGAGACACAAAAAATATATTGCCCTGCGTAATCTAAAGCTGCTTGTGCCGACTTTGCTAGGCGGGCAGACTGGCTATGGACTTTGATTCGAGCGAGTACTTCATCGGGAACGACAGGCTTAGTGATGTAATCGGTGCCGCCTGATTCAAAACCACGCATGACATGTTTTGAGTCATTTAATCCAGTCATAAAGATAATCGGTGTTGAGGGTAAAAGCTCTTTCAGCCGAATACAGGTATCAAACCCATCCATCTCAGGCATGATGGCATCAAGCAAGATCACGTCGGGCTGCACTTTTTCAACAATTGAGAGTGCTTGAACACCGTTGAGTGCAACGAGGACAGTGAGCCCAGCTTGATTTAGTGTTGCGTTTAACATACTCAGAGATTCTGGAGAGTCATCGACGACTAAAACCGTAATGTTATTGCTTGTTATAATGCTCATTAATAAATCCGTCTATTTGCAAGATAATTTGATTGAAATTACAGTCCTGCAGGTTTTGCTTAAGCTTCTCAGTCCAATCGTGATTGCCTTCAAGAGCTTGTTCAATCTTTTCTAGCTCACTATTGACGCCGGACATAAAGCCAATCTCTGCGTATTCACGTAGTTTAATCAGTTGTCTGTAACTCGGTAGAGATTGATGTGCTTCCTGCGCGCTCTCTTTAGTGTTTTCGGATTGAGGATCGGTGCTTTCGTCATAAAGCCAGTTAATGTCGAGCAAGCGGCTGAGCTTAGCAAGTAACAAGGGTACAGAAACAGGCTTGGTTAAGTAATCGTTATGATAGCGTTGTAATTGGTTATTCGTTTCAAGCTCCTGAATGTTTGCCGATAACATCAGTATAGGCTGGCGGTAATTTTCTTTGCGTAGCTGTATCGCCAGTTGCCAACCATTCACCTGTGGCATAAAAATATCCAGCATAAACAGGTCAATATGATGTTGCTTTACCAGCTTTAAAGCTTGTGGGGAATTCTCAGCCAAAAGCACGTTAAACCCAAGAGGTAGAAGGATACGAGATATTAACTGGCGCTGATCTTCGATATCATCGACCACCATAATTGTTTTACGTTCACCAGAGTATCCCGTGACCGCGTCACTTAATAACTCGGGCTCTGGACGGCCATCTTTCACTTCCGCGAGCATCAATTTTAATACAAACGCACTACCATAATCGACTTTACTGGTGCAGGAAATTTCACCCCCCATGATCTCTGCTAATGCGTTCGAGATGGTTAATCCCAGCCCTGAGCCATGAATCGCTTCGGTTTTTTGGTTCTTAATTCGTTCAAAGGGTTTAAATATCAAGCCTAAATCTTGTTCAGACAAACCGATACCAGTGTCCTGAACAGTAAAATGCACGACCTGATTGCGGTAACTGACTTTGAAGGTGACGGTGCCTTTTTCTGTGTATTTTATCGCGTTGCCGAGAAGATTAATTAATATCTGACGCAGGCGTTGCTTATCTGTGGCGACAAATTTTGGTAAATAACTTGAGGCTTCAAATTCGAAATTTAAGCCTTTGCGTTTCGCCTGCATCGAAAACATGTCGACCAGTTGTTTGAGTAAGGCGGTCAGACTAAATTCGTCGCGATGAAGCTCTAGACGTCCTGCCTCTATTTTGGAAATCTCTAACAAGCCTTCAATCATATCGGAAAGGTGTTTGCCATTACGCTTTAGTACCTCTGCATACTGCCTTGTTTGTTTGTCCAGTTTATTGTCCGAACTCAGCAACTGCGCATAGCCAAGCAATATATTCAAGGGAGTACGCAGCTCATGACTCAAACTCGCTAAGTATCGGCTTTTGGCGTTATTCGCAGTCTCAGCTGAACGTTTTGCCTGTTGAAGGGCCTGAGAGGTTTTGTGGTGCGCATCCACTTCTTGAGTCAGTAGCGCTGTATGTGATTTCAACTCTTTTACTGCCGTTCTATTACTCGTACGTGCCAATACAAATAACCAACTAACAATGCCAATAGGAATTAACAGCAGGGCAAACGCATTAATAAGACCATTCGATATGGCATTCATGTGCGTTTGTTCGAGCTCAGGAATTTGTGAATACGCCAGAGCGAGAATAATTCCCATAGCTAAGCTAACGGTCACCATCACTACCACAAAATGAGCAACTGTGGATGACAATCTACTCACCCATGTGGAGGAAAAGTAGGGTGAGAGTATCTGTTTAATCTGAGCATTAAACGTCGCTTCAGGGCGGCAGTTATCGTGGCAGCGAACGTCTAACGAGCAGCAAAGAGAACAGATATGACCGCCGTAAGCAGGGCATATCGCCATATCTTCATGTTCAAATGTGTGTTCACATACCGAGCACTGATGTTCATCATCTTCACTGGACACGATCGTATCGTTGCGAACCACGTAATTGTTAACTAAGTAATAACGGCTTTTAGTAAGCAGTGCGATAACTGGTACAGTCAGAAACGGTAATGTAAAGGCAATATATGAGGCGAAGGCTTTGGTAAGTTCACCGTAAAAATCCAGATGTGCTGTTATGCCGATTATGGATGCTATCAACATTGACCCTACACCTACGGGATTAATGTCGTACAACTTAGAGCGTTTGAACTCGATGGATTTAGGACTTAGACCTAACGGCTTATTAATCACCAAGTCAGCCACAATTGAACCGATCCATGCCAGTACCAGAACGGAATAGACCTGCAAGGTTTGCTCAAGAAGCTGATACACACCAAGTTCCATCAGAAGTAAGGCGATCAAGACATTAAATACCATCCATACCACCCGACCTGGGTGATGATGTGTTAGGCGTGAAAAGAAGTTTGACCAAGCCAGTGAGCCAGCATAGGCGTTAGCAACATTGATTTTTAGCTGAGAGATGATGACGAACAAGCCGGCTGCCAGTAAGGCCAGCTGGGTATTGTCTGACGTATAACTAAACACGGTAAAGTACATGTGCGTTGGGTCGCCCGCCAAATTCGGTAATACTCCCTGGCTGATGGCTAACCAGGCTAAAAAACTGCCTAAGACAAGCTTCATCGAACCGAAGATCATCCAACCTGGTCCACCTAGCAGCATGGCGCTCCACCATTTGAATTTACCGCAACGTTCCTTAGCAGGCAGGAAACGTAAGAAGTCGACTTGCTCACCGATTTGGGCGACAACGGCAAGCAGAACTGCTGAGGCAGAGCCAAACAGTAACCAGTTAAAGTCGCTGCTAACGTCGTTTACACCTGTGTAATTTAACCATTCGTCTATATTGGCGTCTTCATGAGTAAAAACAAAGATTAAGGGGATGATCTGCAACATCAGCCAAATGGGTTGCGACCACATCTGGAAGCGTCCGATATTAGTAATACCGAGCACGACGAGAGGGATAACGATGACAGAACTGATGACGTAAGCGATGGCGAGTGGAATATCAAATATGAGTTCGATCGCCATCGACATGATTGCCGCTTCCAGTGCAAAAAAGATAAAGGTAAAGGAAGCATAAATCAGCGAGGCGATTGTCGAACCGATATAACCAAAACCAGCGCCACGGCTCAATAAATCAATATCTACCCCATGTTTTGCTGCGTAATAACAGATTGGAATACCTGAAAATATTACGACCAGGGCAACAGCCAGAATTGCCCATAGAGAATTGGTTACGCCGTAATTAAGCGTAATGGTTCCACCAAGAGCCTCAAGAACCAGAAATGAAACGATACCTAGAGCAGTGTTAGCAATCCAACCAGCTGACCATTTTCGGGCTCGCTTTGCCGTGAAGCGTAATGCAAAGTCTTCGAGTAGTTCATTCCCAACCAATTTGTTATATCGACGTCGGGTAACGGGAACTTTTTGTATAGAAATAACTCTTCATCCTTGAGAATTAAAAATGTCGTTTAAGCCTTTATAACCGTATCGATGGTGCTACTTAAACTATCAAATGCACTTCCTGTGCGCGCAATTATAGCTCGCTTTAATTTTTTCACCTATGCGTAATTATACGTAGTTTTAGTGCGCTAACCGCGCATATTCAAATGTACCTTTCTGGTCGATACTCAATCTCGTTCATTTAGTCAGCAGGGTTTATCCAATGGATAAGTGCATTGCGACATGAAATAGGGTCTGTTGACCTTTCGAAATAAAATGAATCACGAAAGATAAACAGATCCTTGAGTTTGTTATTAACATGAAAGGAAGAAGACGAATGAAACGGAATTTCTTGGCGACTTCGGTATTAGCAGCATCATTACTGAGTGGATACGCAATGGCAGAAGACACCATCAAAGTTGGTGTACTTCATTCTCTATCGGGCACCATGGCAATCAGTGAAACAACACTCAAAGATACAATGTTGATGCTGATTGATGAACAAAACAAAAAGGGCGGCTTATTAGGTAAAAAGCTGGAAGCAGTAGTCGTTGACCCTGCCTCTGACTGGCCTATGTTTGCTGAAAAAGCGCGTGAATTGATCTCTAAAGATAAAGTCGACGCGGTATTTGGTTGCTGGACGTCAGTATCTCGTAAGTCTGTACTTCCTGTCTTCGAAGAGCTAAATAGCTTGCTGTTCTACCCGGTTCAGTATGAAGGTGAGGAATCTTCGAAAAACGTATTCTACACAGGCGCTGCGCCAAACCAGCAAGCCATTCCTGCGGTCGACTATCTTCTTGATCAAGGTGTAGAACGTTGGGTATTAGCCGGAACGGACTACGTTTACCCGCGTACTACCAATAAAATTCTAGAAGCTTATCTAAAAGAAAAAGGCGTGGCTGAAGCTGACATTATGATCAATTACACACCCTTTGGTCATTCTGATTGGCAGTCAATCGTTTCAGATATTAAGAAATTCGGTTCGACAGGTAAGAAAGCAGCAGTGGTTTCTACCATTAACGGTGATGCAAACGTTCCGTTCTATAAAGAGCTTGGCAACCAAGGTATCTCTGCAGATGACATTCCAGTAGTGGCATTCTCAGTGGGTGAAGAAGAACTGTCTGGTATGGATACGTCCGCACTGGTTGGTCATTTGGCTGCGTGGAACTACTTCATGAGCGTTGAATCAGACGTCAATGATGAGTTCATCGAGAAATGGCACAAATTCATCAAGAATGATGAGCGAGTGACGAATGACCCTATGGAAGCCCATTACATTGGTTTCCACATGTGGGTTGAAGCAGTTAAGAAAGCGGGAACTACCGATCCTGCCATCGTAGGTGATGCGCTAATTGGAGTGACGGTTCCTAACCTGACAGGCGGTTACTCAGCAATGATGCCTAACCATCACATCACTAAGCCAGTTCTAATCGGTGAAATTCAGGACGATGGCCAGTTTGAAACAGTATGGAAAACATCCGGCTTAGTGGCGGGTGATGCATGGTCTGATTTCTTACCAGGCTCTAAAGACCTTATCTCGGATTGGCGCCAACCGTTATCTTGCGGTAACTACAACACCAAAACGGGCAAATGTTCTGGTCAAAACTTCTAATTTGGCGATTCGACTCTCATAGAAGAGAGCTCAATCATTAAACGTTTTTCAACGTTAGTGGCAGTGTCTCGGTATTTTAGTGACGCTGTCACTCATATGAGTGTTTTTTGTTTATTTTTCCGTTAACTCGAGAAGAATATTCGTTTAACCAGAGGTTTGCCTACGATGTTTCAAACATCCATATTTCAGCAACTAACTCGAATTTTCCGTCGAATATTATCTACGGCATTAAGCGGTATCGTTGTTCTTTTTAGCTTACTTGTATCAACTCATACGTTAGCCACAACGACAGACCTCGAGAGTGAGTTGCAGCGTCTTACGACGAGAGATTACGACCAAATTCGTGTCGCAGTGACGAATATTGGTGAGAGTGGTGATGACCGCTCAATTCAAGTTTTAGAGCTCTTATTAGGTGGCGAGATCTACCTAGATAATGAGTCCAAGCAGCTGGTAAAAATTGTCGAGAAAAAAGGCAGTAACTATTTAGTCGCCCCACTTTTTGCCGAAGAATCGACAGAGCCAGAGTTGGTTAAACGCCGTGCCGTTAAAAAAATCGGTATCAATAACCAGATTCGTGGTGAAATCAAAGCTCAGTTGGCATCACTCAATATTCGCAATCCGGATCCGGGCACCCGTATAGATGCAGTGACACAACTGATGGGTGACTTGAACGAGCAAAGCTATTCTTTATTAGAAAAAGCCCGCGCCAGTGAACAGGATCCCGATGTTCAGCAAGCTTTGGATACCGCATTAGCTATCTATCAATTAGAGCACTCGAACGACCAAGCGGTGCAAGAACAAGCAATAGCGACGTTAGGTGATAGCTATCAACCAACCGCCCGTAACGCTCTTACTCAATTTTTAGCGACAGAACCAAATAAGGAACTGACCAGTGCGACGAACAAAGCGCTCGGCTTGATTGAGCAGCGAGAGAGTCTGGCGCATTTTGGTGAAACATTATTTTTTGGTTTGAGTCTTGGCTCTGTGCTGGTATTAGCCGCGATCGGCCTGGCAATTACGTTTGGAGTAATGGGCGTAATTAACATGGCTCACGGCGAACTAATTATGCTTGGCGCTTACACCACTTACGTTATCCAAACGTTAATGCCAAACCATATTGGCTGGTCGATAGTGGTTTCGATACCTGTGGCGTTTTTGGTGTCTGCTGCTGTGGGCATTCTAATTGAAAGAGGCGTAATTCGCTTCTTGTACGGACGCCCGTTAGAAACCTTACTAGCAACATTTGGTATCAGTTTAATTCTCCAACAAACCGTTCGTACGATTTTCTCTCCGCTTAACCGCTCGGTATCGACGCCGGATTGGATGCAAGGCGTGATTGAAGTTAACCCGCTGCTGAGCCTGACACTGAACCGTTTCTACATCATCATATTCTGTCTGATCGTGTTTGCACTGTTGTTCGCGGTACTACGTTACACCCGTTTGGGGATTGAGGTACGTGCTGTTTCACAAAACCGTAGCATGGCTCGAGCAATGGGCGTCAAATCGGAATGGGTCGACGCGATGACCTTCGGATTGGGCTCTGGCATTGCAGGTATTGCCGGAGTTGCGCTCAGCCAGCTTACCAACGTGGGACCAAACTTAGGTCAGGCGTACATTATCGACTCATTTATGGTGGTGGTGTTTGGTGGTGTCGGCAACTTATGGGGAACACTGGTCGCTGGTATGTCGCTGGGTATTGCCAACAAAGTCATGGAACCATGGGCTGGGGCCGTTCTTGCGAAAATCCTGGTACTGGTATTTATCATTCTCTTTATTCAGAAGAAACCCCGAGGCTTGTTCCCTCAGAAGGGTCGCTCGGCGGAGGGTTAATCATGGTTCTTCAATCAAAATTGTTCGATCGTTCTACAATGCTGTTCTTGATTGTACTAGGTGCAGCACTTTGCCTGATTCCAGCATTGAACCTGTTCTTTGCACAAGGATCTGCGCTACACATTTCTACTTACACTGTGACTTTAATTGGTAAGTATCTTACCTATGCCCTGCTTGCAGTAGCAGTGGATTTAGTTTGGGGTTACTTAGGTATTCTGAGCTTAGGCCACGCGGCGTTTTTCGCACTGGGTGGCTACGCGATGGGCATGTATTTGATGCGTCAGATTGGTGACCGTGGCGTGTATGGCAACCCAGAATTACCAGATTTCATGGTGTTCCTTAACTGGCAAGAACTTCCTTGGTTCTGGCATGGTTTTGATCAGTTCTGGTTTGCAATGTTGATGGTGGTATTAGCACCAGGGCTGCTCGCATTTGTGTTTGGTTGGTTCGCCTTTCGTTCTCGAGTTACGGGTGTTTATCTTTCCATTATCACTCAGGCACTGACGTTCGCCTTGCTGTTGGCTTTCTTCCGTAACGAGATGGGATTTGGTGGCAACAATGGCTTAACCGACTTTAAAGATATTTTAGGTTTCGATCTGCAAGCAGACTCCACACGCTTAACGTTGTTTGCCCTATCAGGCATCGCTCTGGGGTTCGGGTATCTGGCGTGTCGATTCATTGTTGTCAGCCGATTGGGCCGAGTAGCAATGGCAGTACGCGACGCTGAAGCACGTACACGCTTTACCGGCTACAAAGTTGAGTACGTAAAACTAGCTATTTTCACTTTCTCCGCGGTACTCGCTGGCATTGCCGGCGCGTTGTATGTCCCTCAAGTGGGGATCATCAACCCATCAGAATTTTCTCCTCTTAATTCTATTGAATTAGTGGTTTGGGTAGCACTAGGCGGGCGTGCAACATTGTACGGTGCAGTGGTTGGTGCGCTTGCAGTCAATTACGCAAAAACTTATTTAACCGCAGCGCTTCCAGAAGTTTGGCTGTTTAGCTTGGGGGCCATGTTTGTATTGGTGACGCTATTCCTACCTCAGGGTGTGACAGGCTTAATAAAACGTAAAGAGGTGCATTCATGAGTATTTTAAGCCTAGCTAAAGAACTGACTGATCGTGAACACGTTTATGAGTTTTTGAAGCCGCAAGTCAATCCGATGCTTAAGGTCGGCCACGGTTGCTTGTTGTATCTAGAAGGAATCAGCGTGTCGTTTGATGGTTTTAAAGCAATCAACGACTTAAACCTTTACATCAAAGAGGGTGAGCTACGTTGCATCATTGGCCCTAACGGTGCTGGGAAAACCACCATGATGGACATCATCACTGGTAAAACCCGACCTGATACTGGTACCGCGTGGTTTGGTCAAAACATTAACCTGCTGCAAATGAGTGAGCCAGAGATCGCTCAAGCTGGGATTGGGCGTAAGTTTCAAAAGCCTACGGTTTTTGAATCACAGTCGGTCTTTCACAACTTAGAGCTGGCGATGGCAGGGGAAAAAACGGTGTTTTCAACTCTGTTTTCTTCGCTGACACCAAGTCAGGTCGATCATATTGATCACGTACTCAAACAAATTGGTCTGTATGAAGAGCGGGCGCTATTGGCTGGTGCATTATCACATGGCCAAAAACAGTGGCTGGAAATAGGCATGCTGCTGATGCAAAACCCGAAACTGCTACTGGTTGATGAACCTGTGGCAGGTATGACGCACCAAGAGATGGACCGAACTGGCGAGTTGCTGACGTCATTGGCGGGCGAGCGCACGATTGTGTTAGTTGAGCACGATATGGACTTTGTTCGTTCGATAGCGCGTGACGTAACAGTGTTGCACCAAGGCAGCGTATTGGCCGAAGGCACGATGGATCAAGTACAGAGCAACAGTAAAGTCGTGGAAGTCTACCTTGGAGAAGAAGCATGATTGAAATTAAAGGATTAAACCAGTTCTATGGACAGAGCCACACTCTGTGGGATCTCGATATGCGTATACCTGAGGGTAAATGTACCGTTCTGATGGGTCGTAATGGGGTGGGGAAAACCACTTTATTACAATGCATTATGGGTCTGTTTCCAACCAAGAGCGGAGAGATTAGCTTTTTGGGGCAAAACATCACCAAAGTGGCCGCCGAGAAACGTGCGCCAATCGGAATAGGTTATGTGCCTCAGGGGCGTCAGATCTTCCCGTTGATGACGGTAGAAGAGAATCTCCGTATAGGCCTACCGATGCGCAAAGATGGCGCCAGACAAGTACCGGAATTCATCTATGAGCTGTTTCCTGTGTTGAAAGAGATGCTTCATCGTCGTGGCGGTGACCTATCAGGCGGTCAACAGCAGCAACTTGCTATCGGTCGTGCGTTGGTGATTGATCCCAAGCTTCTTATTTTGGATGAACCTACCGAAGGCATTCAGCCGAATGTCGTGGCTGAAATTGGTGACATCATCCGTCGACTAAATAAAGAGATTGGTCTGACCGTGTTACTTGTCGAACAGAAACTGCCTTTTGCACGTAAAGTCGCAGACAACTTCTGCATTATTGATCGTGGCCGCCAGGTGGCGATGGGAGAGATGGAAGAACTCAATGATGCATTGGTTAAGAAATATCTGACGGTGTAAGCGGATGAACAGTGTATTTAACATGTCGACTCAAACGCAGCGCCACTGGCCAGCTTATCTGTCGCTTGGCTTTAACAAGTCCAGTGAAAAAACGCAGATGAAGCGCATGGAGTTTCAAGGCCCACTGCGCGTACAGCGACCATTTTACCCCGAATTGGATGTCTGCCACGTTTATCTACTGCACCCACCGGGTGGGTTGGTATCGGGTGACGATTTAAGTATTCAGATTCATTGTCAGAGCGACAGTCATGCACTAATCACGACACCATCTGCGGGTAAAATTTATAAAGCTGATAGCAAAAATATTGAGCAAAAGCAGCATGTTGATATCGAAGTCGACAATGCAGCATGCGAGTGGTTACCTATGGAAACCATCGTTTTCAACGGTGCGCACGGCAAATTGACGACTAAGGTTAATCTCTACGGTGACGCTAAGTTTGTCGGTATGGATGTGTTCTGTTTAGGCCGCCCTAAAAGTCATTATCCTTTTACTCAAGGAAGTGTCGAGCAGCGCTTATCTATCTATCAGGACGGCACGCCACTGTTGCTTGAGCGTCAATACTTGGCCGCAGATGATCCTCTGTTGACGGCGATAAGTGGCTTTAACAGTAATTTGGTGTCAGGCACTTTAACCGTCGTAGGCTTGAGTGATGGGCAGGCAATGGTTGATAAGCTTCGTGAACAATTTTCTGCAGATAGACAAGGTACTCTGAGTATTACGTACCGCCTCAATGTTTTGTTAGTCCGTTACCTTGGTGATTGTAGTGAACAAGCACAAAAGCAACTTCGAGCATGTTGGCAACAGGTTCGGCCGGAACTTCTGCAGCGTCCGGCATGTGCACCGAGAATTTGGAATACGTAAAAAACCGAAGTCCGCGAAGTAAAGCGGTGTGAAAAATAACGTAAAGGTTAGAGGAATTCATAGATGGAATTATCTCCAAGAGACAAGGACAAGTTATTGCTATTTACCGCAGCGTTAGTGGCGGAACGTCGACTCGCTCGCGGTGTAAAACTGAATTACCCAGAGGCGTCTGCCTTTATTTCAGCGGCAATTATGGAAGGAGCGCGCGACGGTAAAACGGTTGCCCAACTCATGAGTGCCGGCCGTACTCTATTGACTAAAGATGATGTGATGGATGGCATTCCGGAACTTTTAGAGGAAGTGCAGGTGGAAGCTACATTCCCTGATGGCACAAAGCTCGTCACTGTTCACAACCCGATTCAATAGGAGCGTAACTATGAAGCCTGGCGAATACATCTTAAGTGACGCTCCAATCGATCTAAATAAAGGGCGTCGTACTGAGCAACTGGCAGTGATCAATCACGGCGATCGTCCTATCCAAGTTGGCAGTCATTATCACTTTTATGAAACCAATCCGGCATTGGATTTCGACCGAGAAAAATCCAAAGGTATGAGATTAAACATCGCCGCAGGTACCGCTGTGCGTTTCGAGCCTGGCCAGACTCGAAACATTGAATTGGTTGAGATTGATGGTTCAAAAACCATATTTGGCTTTCGCGGTGCAGTGATGGGCAAGATTTAATACAGGTTTAGCCAACTTTAGTTAGATGCTAAGGATTAATGGTTAGGGAGAACAGAAAAATGGCAGAAATTTCTCGTCGCGCCTACGCGGATATGTACGGCCCGACAGTAGGCGACAAAGTACGCCTCGCCGACACTGAGCTATTTATTCGAGTTGAACAGGATTACACCGTGTACGGTGATGAAGTGAAATTTGGTGGTGGTAAAGTGATTCGTGATGGCATGGGTCAAGGCCAGTTATGCCGTGATGAAGTGATGGACTGCGTGATCACAAATGCGCTAATTCTTGATCATTGGGGCATAGTTAAAGCGGATATTGGAATTAAAGATGGCAACATAATGGCCATCGGGAAGGCTGGTAACAAAGACATTCAACCTGATGTCACCATTAACATTGGCGCCAGTACCGAAGTGATTGCTGGCGAAGGTCACATCGTCACGGCAGGCGCTATCGACGCACACATTCACTTTATCTGTCCGCAACAAATCGAAGAAGCCTTAATGGCGGGTACTACGACCATGATTGGTGGCGGGACAGGACCCGCGACGGGTACGAACGCAACTACTTGTACGCCCGGTGCCTGGAACATGGCGCAAATGCTGCGCAGTACAGATCAAATGCCGATGAACTTTGGCTTTTTAGGCAAAGGTAACGCAAGCTTGCCGGAGCCGTTAGCTGAGCAAATCGAGGCTGGCGCTTGTGGGTTAAAACTGCATGAAGACTGGGGTACAACACCAGCATCAATCGACAACTGTTTATCTGTGGCAGAAAAGTACGACGTACAGGTTGCAATTCATACCGATACTCTCAACGAATCTGGTTTTGTCGAAGACACGCTGGCAGCCTTTAAAGGACGTACGATACACACCTACCATACCGAGGGCGCTGGTGGTGGCCATGCTCCGGACATCATCGTTGCGTGTGGCCAGCCAAATGTACTGCCATCATCAACCAACCCAACTCGTCCTTACACGGTGAATACCGTTGATGAACATCTGGATATGTTGATGGTGTGCCATCACCTTGATCCGAATATTCCGGAAGATGTTGCTTTTGCTGATTCTCGTATTCGTAAAGAAACCATTGCCGCGGAAGACATTCTCCACGATCTGGGTGCGTTCTCTATGATTGCGTCAGATTCTCAAGCGATGGGGCGAGTGGGCGAAGTCATTACCCGGACCTGGCAAACTGCGCACAAGATGAAAGTTCAACGTGGTTACTTGGAACAAGACAAAGAGATCCAAGCGGATAACTTTCGCGCTAAACGTTACATCGCAAAATACACCATAAACCCAGCGATAGCGCATGGCGTTGACCACACAGTGGGTTCACTGGAAGTCGGTAAACTTGCTGATATTGTTCTCTGGAAACCGGCGTTCTTTGGAATTAAGCCAGCGTTAATTATTAAAGGTGGCTTTATCGCAGCAGCGCCAATGGGAGACGCGAACGCATCAATTCCGACGCCTCAGCCTGTGCATTACCGCCGCATGTTTGGTGGCTTTGGTAGTGCAGCTTCTGCAACGTCTGTCACCTTTACTAGTAAAGTCGCGAGTGAAAATGGCCTCAAAGAGAAGTTAAGTTTGCAGCGCCAATTGGTGGCGTGCAAAAACTGCCGGAGTGTGACTAAGAATGACATGATTCTTAATGACTACATGCCGACAGTGACGGTAGACCCTCAAACTTACGAAGTTCGCGCCGACGGCGAACTATTAACGTGTGATCCAGCCACCGAGCTACCGTTGGCGCAACGTTACACCTTGTTCTAATCGCTCAGTTTAAGAAGGAACTTTATTATGTACCGAGTAATTAGTCGCTCTGATCATCATCATGGCGAAATTGATGACTCCATTTTGCTGGCTTATGAAGTGCGTCAACGGGGGCGCTTTCGAGCATCAAGTAAAACAGGCATGGATGTAGGGGTTTTTCTACCGCGTGGTGATGTTTTACAAGATGGTGACTGTCTGTTTACCGAATGCGGAAAGGTGTTTATGGTCGAAGCGCAAGAGGAAGATATCGTTACGGCTACCGCAAAAGATTGGTTAACTTTTGCCAAAGCGTGTTACCACATGGGAAACCGTCATGTACCAATGGCAATTGGCGAGCTTTGGCTGCGTTTTCAACCTGATCACGTCCTAGAAGAGATGGTAGAGCTTTTTGGACTGGAATGCCGACATCATAAAGCGATGTTTAATCCAGAATCCGGAGCGTATCACGGAAGTGGTCACAATCACGGCCACGGGGAGCACAGTCATTAATGCACGTACAGTCATTACTATCTCTATTGCACCTTAGTAGCCCAAGCTTGCCTATTGGTGCGTTCGCATATAGCCAAGGGTTAGAAACGGCAGTGGACCTAGAATGGGTGAGCGACGAAGCAACGTTGCAAATCTGGCTTGAGCCCATCCTCAATCATGCTCAAGCTAATTTGGAAGTGCCACTTTTGGTACGTTGTTATCAAGCGTGGCAAAAAAACGACATGGCTGGTCTGGAGCATTGGCAAGCTGTGTTATTGGCCAATAGGGAAACCGCTGAGTTGGTGATGGAAGAGCAAAAGCTCGGTCAAACCTTTTATCGCTTATTAGTGAGCTTAGAAGTGGAATTACCGCCTCACGCAAAAAGGATGACATATCTGCCATTGTTTGCCAAAGCATGCCAACACTTTGGTGTCTCATTAGAGCAAGCCGCGACAGGGTGGCTTTGGTCATGGCTGGAAAATCAAATCACGGTGGCATGCAAAACCGTACCGTTGGGTCAGACGTCGGCACAACGCGTTCTTATCGCTTTGATGCCAAAAATTGAACAAGCAATTACTACTGGGTTTGAGGTGGAAGATGAAGCTATCGGGCTGACTTTACCTAACTTTGCTATGGCCTGTGTATGGCATGAAACCCAATATTCAAGATTATTTAGGAGTTAATGATGAGTACACAATGTTTACGAGTTGGTGTGGGCGGCCCGGTTGGCTCAGGAAAAACAGCGTTACTGCGTCAATTATGTTTAGCAATGCGCCAACACTATGATTTGGCGGTCGTAACCAACGACATTTACACCAAAGAAGATGCGGAATTTCTGCTGCGTAATGAAGCATTGGAATCTGACCGAATTTTGGGTGTGGAAACCGGGGGGTGTCCGCACACCGCAATTCGAGAAGATGCTTCTATGAACTTAGCCGCTATTGATGAACTGCAAGAGCGTCATCCAGGGCTGGAGTTTGTACTGGTTGAAAGTGGTGGAGATAATTTAAGTGCAACGTTTAGTCCGGAGTTGTCTGATCTTACGTTGTACGTCATTGATGTTTGCGCTGGAGACAAAATTCCACGCAAAGGAGGCCCTGGCATTACTAAATCCGATCTGCTCATCATCAATAAAACTGACCTTGCACCGATGGTAAATGCGTCTCTGGAAGTGATGGATCGTGATGCGAAAAAGATGCGTGGGGAAAAGCCATTTGTGTTTACCAACCTGATTCGTGGTGATGGCTTACAGGAAGTGATCGATTTTATTGTTGAACGCGGCATGTTGGAAAAGCGTGACGTAAAAGTTGAAGTAACTGAAGCATAAGGAACAGCGACATGAAAGGATTAATAAAAGGATTTTCTGCAAGTTTGGCGTTAGTAAGTGCAAGTAGTTTTGCCCATACGGGTCACACCATGCAGGCCAGTTTTTCTCAAGGTTTTTTACACCCATTGACTGGGTGGGATCATCTGTCCGCTCTAGCGCTCATTGGCTTATTCCTGTCTACGTTTGCTTTGCGTCGCGCGAGTCAAATTTCAGCAGTAATAATGACCGCCATCATTGGTGGGTATGTGATTGGCTTGGAGTGGACGGCTGCAAGCTCAGTGGAGGCATTAGTGGCTAGCTCATTAATCGGCTTACCACTCGCCTTGATTGTTTTAAAGCATGGTGGTGTAAAGAGTGTGGTCGCTGCCGCCGCAATATTACTGTTTAGTTTATCTCATGGACTGGTTCAAGGTATTGAGGCTCAGGGATCGTTTACACAATTTGGTTTGGGTGTGACGCTGGCGAGCGCATTAGTAATTGGCGCTACTTATGCCATCGCTCGACAAGTTGTGGCTGTAAAAGTACGTTTTGCTCGTCAATAAATGGCTTTACCGTAGCGGTTGGAATCACGTCTTCTAAAACTACAGAAATATCAACATGCCGACGAAGGTCGGCATTATTGTTTTCAGAGGATAAAGTGAAGGTATTTATGGTGAACCATCACGAAAAATATTATTTATGACACGCATTTAGTGAGGTTGAACACATCTCACGGATGTTTTCTTATGTGAATACAAGTTCATTGATCTAACACCAAATCTCTGCCCCTTAACAGTGCGCATAATTCCGCATCGGAGTCGTGAACAGCTACGTTTGCTTATTTCGGATGTGCATCATCAACAAAGCCCATATTCGAAAAAAGATCAATACGTTCGTTTATTAGTGATACTCCTAACATCTTTACACCATCTCAGGAAGAGAAGTAGCACTATGCGTCCTTATCTTAAATACATCATCCCAACGATAATCCCTTTACTCATTTGGCTGATGCCTTTGTCTGCGTTTCCATTTGATGGCATCACCATTATTCAACAGCGAGTCATCGCGATTTTCTTGCTGGCGGCATTATGTTGGGTGTTCGAACCTATTCCAATTTACGCGACTTCTGTGGTGATTATTGTTCTTGAGCTATTGCTTGTGTCGAACAAAAGTATCGTTTTATTTCGGGCACAAGAGGGACAGGCGCATTTTGGTGAGTTGTTGCAATACAATGAGATCATGGCGACCTTCGCCAGCCCAATTATTATGCTGTTCTTGGGGGGCTTCTTCTTAGCGATGGCGGCTACTAAATATCGTTTGGACGTGAACTTAGCGCGAGTACTACTGAAGCCATTTGGGCAAGATCCTAAGTACGTCATGTTGGGATTGATGCTGATTACCGCTATTTTTTCCATGTTCATGTCTAATACTGCCACCACGGCGATGATGTTATCTATCCTTACTCCTGTGATTGCGGTGTTCGGGCCAAAAGATCCAGGTAGGATCGCCTTCGCTTTGTGTATTCCAGTCGCAGCGAATATTGGCGGTATCGGAACACCGATTGGTACGCCACCCAATGCCATTGCGCTTAAATATTTAGTCGGTGATAATCTAATTACCTTTGGCGAATGGATGATGTTTGGCGTGCCTTTTGTCGTGATTATGATGGCACTCGCTTGGGTGCTTATTGGTGGCTTGTACAAAGCTGAGCAAACTAACATCGATCTGAACATCAAGAGTAAGTTCTTAAAAACACCCAAAGCGATGATTGTGTACATTACGTTTACCGGTACGATTATTCTCTGGTTAATGGGGTCAGCGCATGGCATGAACTCGTATACGGTCGCATTGATTCCAGTCGCGGTTTTCTCCTTAACTGGCATCATCAACAAAGAAGATTTAAAGAAAATTTCTTGGGACGTGCTTTGGTTGGTTTCTGGTGGTATTGCCCTTGGTTTGGCTCTTGATAAAACTGGCTTGGCGAAGCTGGTCGTACACAGCATTCCATTCGACCAATATTCACCTTATGTCGTGTTGTTTGGCGCGGCTTTCCTTTGTTTAGCGATGGCCAACTTTATGTCACATACGGCAACAGCCAACTTGTTGATGCCCATTATGGCTGCGCTAGGTACATCGATGACATCACTCACGCCACTCGGTGGTGAAGTGACATTGATTCTCGTGGTGACGTTTGCCGCATCGCTTGGTATGTCTCTGCCTATTAGTACACCACCTAACGCGCTTGCTCACGCAACCGGGCATGTACAAAGTAACCAAATGGCACGGATTGGTGTAGTACTCGGTGTCGTTGGTGTGCTGCTAAGTTTTGTTATGGTTTGGATACTGCATTCTGTGGGGCATATTGGTTAATCCATGTATGAAACTAAATTAGATGCGTTGGTAGAGCGCTATTTCAATCATTTCGAACGCCGAATCAACGTGGGGGCGGGGTCGGTGTTGATTGAACAAGCTGGCTATAACGACCGTCTTTATTTCGTAATTACGGGCGAATTGACGGGCTACTACGCTGAAGATGACAAGAAGCCGATTAAAGTTTTCTCTGCCTCTGAGGGGGCTTTTATTGGTGTGCATAGTTTCTTTTCTGGCACTTGGACAGCATCTTCAACGGTGGTTGCTCAAACCGACGCAGAACTTGCCTGGATAGAGCGCAGTACTCCTGCGGTGCAAGAGTCACAATTTGGGCCCCTAACTGCGCAATTTATGCCGGTAATGGTGAATGAGTTATCTCGTCGTCAGCGCCGTGCAATGGAAGAGGCGCTCGCAAAAGAAAAGGCATTGCAAAAGCTTCATACTGCAGAACAGATGACAACGTTGGGCCAATTGGCTGCTGGTATCGCTCATGAACTCAATAACGCGATAGGGGTGGTGAGCAGTAAATCCGAACGTTTAGAGACGGTGATAATGGAGTTGTTAGAGGAAGTGCATCCGGAGGCTAGTCAGTTTTTTGATTTTGGCTTGCTTCAGGGGCAAAAAGTATCGTCTAGTGAGGCCCGCAAGCGAGGCAAACATTTTGAAAAGTATTATGGCCTACCTAGAGATTTAGCGAGGGACTTAGCTCGTGCGGTACCAGAAGATTATCTTACGGAGCATTGGTTGAAACGCCCAGAGGAAGCCATCAGGTACTGGCAGATGGGAAGAGACCTCCATGACTTGCGTCTCGCTTCCAAACATACGGTTGGCATCGTGCGCTCTGTCAAGCAACTGGGACGAACCGATATCGATCTGGATGAGGCTTTGAATATTAATGACTCGATTAACCGAGCGGTCGCATTATTACACAGTGATTTAAGACGAGTACAAGTTCGATTTAGCCCTGCGGCATTACCTTTGTTTGTTGGTTCGCAGACTGAGCTTGTGCAAATTTGGGTGAATATCTTAAAAAACGCTTGTGATGCGTTAATTAACGTTGAGTCTCCCTTAATAGAGATACAAACCCGAGTCAGTAAAGGCAAAATTCTTGTCACTATCGCTAATAACGGTCCGGAGATAGATGAAGCGACGCGTAGAAAGATCTTTCGGCCTAACTTTACCACTAAGAAAGGTGGGCTGTCTTTTGGACTGGGGTTGGGCTTGTCGATAGTTAAACGCATCGTAGCAGGATATGGCGGCTCGATTGTCGTGAAGAGTAACAGTGATAAAACTATTTTTAGAATCAAATTACCGGTAGAGGGTGAACATGGAGAAGCTTAATTTAATTTGCGTTGATGACCAACGAGAGGTGTTAAGCGCAGTTTTACTTGATCTAGAACCATTAACTCAGTGGCTAAACATAGAAGATTGTGAGTCGGCAGATGAAGTTCTGGAACTGATGGATGAACTTGATGCAGAGGGTGAATTGATTGCTTTGATCATCTCTGATCACGTTATGCCAGGTAAAACTGGCGTTGAGCTCTTGGCTGAAGTTTCAAAAGACAGCCGTTTTACTCATACTCGGAAAGTCCTTTTAACCGGGCAGGCAACACATACAGATACCATTAATGCAATTAACACCGCCGGTATTGACCGTTATTTTGAGAAGCCGTGGCAGGCCAATCAGTTGGTTGAATGTGTGAGAAACTTAGTGACGACATACATCTTTGATATGGGGCTGGATTACACTCAATACCATGAACACCTTGATCAAAGTGTTGTATTTGAACGACTTAGATAATGGACGCCACTGTAATTCAAAATAACTTCTTCCACGGCTACGACATTAACATCGTAGCTGTGTGAAGTTCCCCATGTCTAGAAACAGAAACACGGAATCACCTCTACATCTGTTAATTTCTGTTATGGAAATATGTCATACTATTCTTACGGTTGCGGACGCGTGAATGAAGTTTATGTATCGCGTTAGTTTTTTGGAGTGATTTAAGGTTACTGAAATGACAGGTTTTGGTAACTCAACTCTGTCACAAAGAGGTTTCTTCGTCTTCTGAGTACACTTATGGCGTGAAGAGGGAGACATTTATCCGACTGTTGAAAAAACTCTCCAACTTCTTGGCTATAAATTAATTAACCTTATGAAATAAAGAATAATTTTTAGCATGTAACTGTCTATCATAAGTTAATCGAGATAGTAGGGTTTGGCATGTAAGAATGCGCTAAATTAGGTGAAGCTTATTTCAAAAATGGAAAAGAAGTATTTGTGTTTTTTCACTAGTTGCAAGTTGTTGGCTAGAGTAAACTCTGCGAGTGGTTCGACAAAACAACAACGTTGTTTGGCTTAAAAAAGAGTGAACCCACTGCGTTCAGCGTATTAGAGATAGACCAGTACAATCCAAATTAAAAAATGGCTGGCTACTCTATAAATGCGGTGGGCGATTTGATGATGTTAAGACGTTTACCTGCGTAGTGACGCCATCCGGTGGGGAATCTTCCTCAGTTCTCAAAACAACAACCCCATCCTTATACCTGCTTCTTCATAATGTTTGTAGTCAATATTCGCAAGCGTTAAGCACTTTACATGCATCAAGTAATTGCTGTTGTAACCAGCGCAAGGCAGGATCATTCAAGCTGGCTTTGTTCCAGACTAAACTGTAAGACACTTGCCCAAAATCAAACGGTAGAGGTTGCTCGACCAAATCTTTCGTTTGCAGCGCGACTCTCGCCCAACGCTTGGAGCAGGTAAACAAATAGTCTGTATGGTGGCACATCACCGCTGCGGAGCCGAAATCTGCGACGCGTATAGCAACGTTTCGTTTGTGGTGCCTTTGTTGCAGATTTTGCTCAAAGTATGGTCGAGAAAGGTCTTTGTCGTGAATACCGATATGACGAGCTGACAGGTAACCTTCAATAGTCAGAGGTTGTTTGGCCAACGGATTGGATTTGCCCATCAAGCAGATGAGTTCATCTTTCAGTATGGTTTGCCAAACAAGATCTTTGTTATGAGTCGGTGGCTGACTGAGATCATGTGGCAATAATAAAAAATCAATTTGACCTCTGATTAACGCATCAAAACTCATTTCGTCTTTAGAGTGGACGTTTAAATAAGCATGGTTGCTAAGCTGTTGTGACAGGTGAACCAACACGGGTGCAAATAGCTCCAATGAGCTTTCACGCATTGCAATGGAAAAGTCTCCCTGATAGTGAGCCGGAGTGAATGACCCTTGGTGTAATAAGCCGTTCATACTCGACAAAATACCGTGTATAGACGGGCCTATATTTATTGCAAACGGAGTTGGAACTAAACGTGTACCGTCACGGCAAAAAAGTTCGTCTTTTAGAGTTTCACGCAGCTGGCTAAGTATTTTGCTCACATTTGAAGGCGTGACACAGAGTCGCTCTGCAGCTTGAGTGACACTATGTGTTGTCAGCAACATGTGTAATACAGTGAGGTGTTTTAAACTAATTCTGGAAAGAGATATATAATCCATTGTCAGGCTTTAAATTATTGTTTTGTTCTAGAATATCAATAATTGAATGATTTATCCTGTTGTGTAATCAAATTTACATAGTACTTATAACTGGATTGTTTTCTGTGGCGGGAAAAGTGTCGTTCGTAACACATTGTGCTGCTCGGGTTCTATCGGACAGAAAAATAATGATGAGCAGGCGCACTATCTTATCCGTAAAGTAGAGAGCTTCAGTTTTTGCATGGCTTAATCGGTAAAATCGAATAAAAATTGCTCGGAACGAGCTATAAAATCAAACGGTTGTCGTCTCGACAAAATATCGTATTTGTTGTTGTTGGGTGAATTACATATATAAACGATCTCAACCACACGACTAAATAGATTGAATGAACGAACTGATCGATGCTATAGCGACTCATGGATATTATATTTGGGACGATTTCCTTTCAAAAGAAGAGGTTGCTCAGCTAAGAGCATGTGTCCCCGACAATTGGAAAAAAGCACGCATTGGTCGGAATGAAGACGTTACACGCATAGAGTCCATTCGCAGCGACAAAATTCAATGGTTAAAACCTGACATGGGGAGCCCGATAGCGTCTTACCTCAACAAGATGGATGAAATTCGTGAAGAGGTTAACCGCCATTTATTCCTTGGACTATTTGAATATGAGTCTCACTTTGCTAAGTACGATAAAGGCGATTTTTATAAAAAGCATCTCGACAGTTTTAAAGGCAACGAAAATCGTCGCTTAACCACCGTGTTTTATATGAATGAAGCCTGGAGTGAAGAAGATGCTGGCGAGCTGGTCGTTTATGACCTTGATGATAACCCAGTTGCCAAGATACCACCGCGAGGCGGCCGTCTTCTTGTGTTCTTATCAGAACAATTTCCACATGAAGTATTACCGACTAATGCAGAGCGATTTAGTATCGCAGGTTGGTTCCGTATCAATGGTGTCAGAGGCAATTTGCTAGATATTGCAAGCTAACTGACAGGTTTAACCCCTTTTTTCTTAACATCAGGTGAGGCGTAATCTTTACGTCTTGCCATCGCCCTATAATAGAACGTTTCTAACTAAGTTCTAACTCCTGCCGTCACATCCAACTTTTCCAAAATAAAGCACAATAAAGTCATGTTGCTCAGCGCATTGCTACACCTGACAGAAATAATCTTATCAAGTTCTTTCCTGATATGAGCCATAAGTCTGACTTCATTCATATGGAAATGTTTCGTTTACACATTACGGTGTAATCATTAGTTTACGCATGTGGATTTTTATTCTTACACATTGCTTGATCTTATACTGAAAATCCTACAATATCGGGGCTAATACAAAATATGGTGTCATTTAGGTACGCTGTTACCCGATCTGGTGCTAGCAATATTCAATAAGATGTAAAGAATAATATACAATGAGTCGTTCTAAAGTGTTTGGTAGTACCCTAATTATTGCCGGGACTACAATTGGTGCCGGAATGCTGGCGCTTCCTCTTGCCTCTGCTGGTATCGGTTTTTCTACCTCCCTCGTTATTATGTTGGGTCTTTGGGCTTTGATGGCATTTACGGCCTTATTGATGCTCGAGCTTCATCAGTATGCTGAAAGCAGTGCAACACTCCATACTCTGGCTAAACAAATACTTGGCCAGAAGGGGAAATGGGTTGCCAGCTTTGCAATGCTATTTTTGTTCTACTCTTTGTGTGCGGCATACATTGCTGGTGGCGGCGCTCAATTTGGCGAACGTTTAACCCAGTGGTTTGAGCTTGATATTTCCGGCTCAACTTCAACCATCATTTTCACACTAATAGTGACTTTGGTTGTTACTATCGGCACAGGTACTGTAGATAAAGTTAACCGTATATTGTTTGGCATGAAACTTCTTACGATGGTAGCGGTGCTGTCATTTTTAGCGCCAAATGTGACGCAGTCTTACCTGTTAAGTATGCCAATTGGACAAGGTCTTATTGTGGCGGCGATTCCAGTGATTTTTACGTCTTTTGGTTTTCACGGCAGTATTCCTGCTATTGTGAACTACTTAGACGGAGACACTGCTTCATTACGTAAAGCCGTGATCATAGGTTCTACCATTCCACTAGTGATTTACATTTTCTGGCAAGTCGTAACGTTAGGCGTGGTCAGTCAGGATATATTGATTGAAAATGGCGGATTAAGTTCACTTATTGGACAGTTGTCACTGACGGTTCACCAATCAAATCTGGGTAATATTGTTGGCGTGTTTGCAGATTTGGCTCTGTTAACATCTTTCCTCGGTGTGAGCCTTGGTTTGTTCGAGTTCTTGGGTGATACGATCAAAGGAAGCAGCGATAAGCCAAACCGTTTGATTGCTGCGTTGATCACATTCACTCCACCGTTAGGCTTTGCTCTGTTTTACCCGCAAGGTTTTATCATGGCATTAGGCTATGCGGCTATCGCTCTGGCTATTCTGGCGATATTTTTACCGCTGGTGATGGTGATTAAAGTTCGGCGCTCTAACGATTTTACTGGAGATTATCGTGTTGCTGGTGGGCAAGGGGCGTTAGTGATCACAGGTATTGCTGGTACGGGTATCATCGCTGCACAGATATTAATTACTCTTGGAGTTTTGCCAGCCTTAGGTTGATCATTCTATCTAAAATTAACCATTTTTAAAGCCAATGGGTATTGCTCATTGGCTTTTTTAATCTGGATCAGGTGAGTTGGATATATCCGTTAAAAAAGTTGGCGGATGTCTGGTTTTGTTTTGTACACTTATATTGTGGTATATCAAAAATTTGAGTTGAAAATAGTTGCTCTAATAATTTACACAATAAACTGATAATAATGAGCTTTTTCGCTTAGAACCTAGTTTGTCTGGGAGAGTGGAAGTATGACACACCGTAGTTTTTATCCGTTTGCAAAACCGCTTAATGAGCAATTGCAAGCGCTGAAAAATAGGATGCAGGCACATATGCCGTGCATTGATAGGGTGTCGTTCGCAAAATATCACCCCAGACAAGATATGCTGAGATCGTTCGCTGACACTGAGTTTGATAACTGGGATTTAGCGCATTATGAAGCGCCACTTCGTAAACTCCCCAATCTATATGCTGCTGCTCAAAACGGCACACCTCGTATCGTTGATGATCTCACCGAAATTATCGATAGCGATCGTGTTAAAGTTTTACTTAACCACGGTTATCGCTCCTCTGCCGCAATTCCTTGCTACGAAAACAAAGCGTTTACTGGTTTTGTCTTTTTGAACTCCGTTAAACCCAACTCATTTAAGTTAGAGGCGTTGGATGTGCTCAAACCTTATTTTGATATGGTTGAATTTGCAGTTGAGTCGGAAGATCACGTTGTAAATGAGATCGAAAGGCTTTCTGAGCGCAAGCTATGTTCTATGCCAGACTATTGTCCTGAATGTTACGCACATACCAAGCGCATGCGCCTATACGCTCACTTGCTTGGTGTTCATCTTGCAGAACGGCATAAGTTGACAGATGAAATAGTTGAACAAATTGGTATTTTCGCCCAGTTTCATGCGGTGAGTGATATTCAGTTACCCGTTGAAATTGCTTGCCGTCGTAGTCATTTTAGCAAAGAACAAGAGTCAATAATCATTCAGCATATTGAGCAATGTATCGAGTCAGCAGATGACACCGTTGCCCGTATTGGTAATCCCGTCCACCCTAGTGTTGTCCTATTCATGCAGATGGTGACTTATCAGTATGAAAATTTAAATGGGTCGGGATACCCACATGGATTGGAAGAAAAGGATATTCCAATCGCCGCTCAAATTGTTGCTGTTGCGAATTCATTTGACGTATTGACCACGCACCACCCAAACCGCCAGGCATGGTCTATCCCGTATGCGTTAATTGAGTTAGAGAAATGGGTAAGTGACGGTTTATTGTCTGGTGAATGTGTCAACGTCTTGCGGGATAACCAGGTTTATCTAAAACAAATTATCCATAAGTACCCAGAACACTGCTCTTTATAGGGATATAGTGAGCATTGAAAGAGGTGAAAATTTGACTAGGAGGATTTTATAAACAATACTGTGTATATATACAGTATTGTGGTTTCGATTAAGTTTGGAGGTGAAGTATGTTGTGGGAAACCCTTGAAAGAGTAAACCGCTTACGCCAACAAGCCCTTGCGAACGCTGAATTTGTTCAGTCGGCAAAAGAGCATGAACAAGCATTGCAGGAACAAGAATATCATTACCAACCAAAGAACGCGCGTTCAGCCAAAGACAGGCAAGGTAAAAAATCGCTGGCTGATATATACAAAGAAGTAGAGTTTAGCGCGGATTCTCGTCATTAATCCTTTTCATCGCTGCTGCGGCTTACACATAATAAACGCCGCAGCGCAATTGCTTTTGCATTAATTGTGGGCTCTTAAAAATCCGCTTTGCGTACGTAGTGCGGGTTTTTGTATTTCTTTGCTGGACCAAATGCAGAAACCACCAGTTTATTCCACAGTGCTTTATCAAACTCACCTTTAGGGATAGAAGGGTAGAGGGTCTCTTCTTCTTCTCTGGAAAAGTTCATGTACTGCTTTTTCTTAATCTGGTTGTACTTTTTCGCTATCTGATTGTGCTTTCTTACCCACTCTAATTTGTATTCACGAAGTACTTGTTCACCTTTGTCTTCGCTCATACGAGAAAGGAAAAGCCTTTTATAAGAAACTTTCCTGTCCAGCATGGTTCTCATGACAGTCTGAATATATTTGCCATGATGCGTTACGGTGATGTCATTTTCATTAATAGGAGTAATACACCAGCCTTTGGGTAGAAAGTCTGGTTTTTTAAATTGTCTGTTACGTTCCATTAAAGCTTGGTGCAAAACCAAATCTGAGGTTCCGCGGAACGTTTTTTGCCATTTACCAATACGAATTTGAATCGAACCCGGCAAACGATAGATATTAGTAAACTTATCTTTATCCATGGGCTTCAGTCATGAGAACAATATGAAATATTAGAATGTGATAACCAGCCCATCGCGTAGTAGAAAATAAATAGGCTGAATTTAATGGCGATTTTACAACGACATCGCGTTAATTAGCGAGTGGTTATGTCAATTATCGGTGAGGAAATAGAAAATTATTGTAGTTTGTGATCGGTTGTAACGTTAAATAACGTCAAAATGCAGTGTTTGGTTCTGATGATACGATTACTGCACCAAAATAGTACGCCCGTAAACAGTGTACGGGCGAATATATTAGACCGCTTCTTCCAGTAGGCTGGCTTCTTCTTCCTCGATTTCTTGCAAATGTCTGCTTGCTTGTTGCAACTGATACATTTGCGCATAGCGACCATCTTGTGCCAAAAGCGATTTATGGGTCCCTTTTTCAACCAAATCACCATGATGAAGAACGACGATCTGGTCTGCGTCTAAGATGGTAGATAGGCGGTGAGCAATCACAATTAAGGTCATATTTTGACGTAAGACCGCGAGGCTCTTTTGAATCAAAGCTTCAGTGCCTGAATCAATATTTGCCGTCGCTTCATCTAAGATGAGAATCTTTGGTTTTGCCACCAATACACGTGCCAACGCGAGCAGCTGCTTTTGACCCGCCGAAAGGTTGGTTTCGCCTTGACCCAACTGAGTATCCAGCCCGCTCGTGTAGCGACGGATTTGTTCCGATAAACCGACCTTATCTAATGCATCCCATATCTCTTTATCGTCAACAGAGCGGCCCAGAGAAACGTTCTCCCTTACCGAGTCCGGAAGAATATGTGGATCTTGTTGAACCATCGCCACGTCTTTACGCAGCACGTGTTTCGCAAGCGTATTAAGTGGACGGCCATCAATTAGCAATTCGCCAATTTTTGTTGGATAAAAACCCATTAGCAGCGAGGCGAGGGTACTTTTCCCGCTTCCTGTGTGACCAACCAGAGCGATAAAATCTTGATGTGCAGCGTTAAGCGAGATGTCTTTTAATACGTCTTGTTGGCCATCGTAGCTAAACGTCAGGCTTTTAATCTCGATAGAGCCAGTTTTAAGTTCTACTTGATCATCACCATACGTCTGCTCTTTTGCATCTATGAGTTCAAATACTCGCTCGCTTGATACTAATGCCTGTTGCAACAAAGCGAGTTGCTGTGTCATTTCAATCAACGGCTCAGTAACACGTGCCAAGTAACTGATGAACGCATAAAGCACGCCGACACCAATCACTTTGACACCATTGAATCCAAAAATAGCAACCAGGCTCATCAAAGCCAGCCCCGCTAACAGATCCATCAATGGGCGCAATAGATAGCCGTTTAAACGAATGACACGTTTAGAGGCAATGAGGTGCTCTGAAGTTAGCTCATTAAACTGTTTGTTAAAACGCGCTTCTTGCTGCATTAACTGAACGACGCTCATCCCTTGGATTGATTCGCTTAAGTTGGCGTTAATGTCAGTGAGCAGGTCTCGCATTCTGCGGTAGCTTTCTGTGCTGAGCTGTTTAAACAGGTACATAAAGCCAATCACGATCGGCAACAACACCAAAACAACCAGCGTAAGTTGCCAACTCATAAAGAACATGACGCCGATCATCACGAGGATCATCACGGCATTTTTAACTACAGTCGCAATCAAAAGCTCATAGAACTGCTGAAGAGACTCGGTATCATTGGTGATTCGTGAGACCAACTTTCCCGCCGGTGTGTAATCGAAGGCAGAAAGCGGTTGTTTTATTACGCCGGAAAACACTTGCTTACGAATCATTTTGATGGTGTTGGTTGCAACTATACTGAACTGCAACGACTGGAGGTACTGGAAAGTCGCTGAAATCACCTGAAGTGCGATATAACCAGCGGCCAAGGTGAGCAAGACACTTTGTGAGTAATCCCCTTTAGTGATGTGTTCATCGATAAAATACTGAATCAACCAAGGGCCACCAGCGCTCGCTAACGCAGCAATAAACAGTAAGCCTAATCCCTTAAGCATCGGTTTTGGCTGTGACAATGGGTAAGACAACAACCGCTTAAATGTACTCGTCTGTTTCATCTATTACTCCTCCATTGCCTGTTCTAGTTTTTGGTACTGCAACATTTCCGCGTACCATCCTTGGTTTTGCTCTAATAGATGATGACGACCACGCTCTGTAATGTGACCGTGATTTAGGACGATAATCTCATCTGCAGATTTGAGTGCTGTTAAACGATGAGCAATGACAATTAAGGCTTGATCACGATAGTGTGTTTCTAGGTTCTTTAGAATCCGGTACTCAGTGCGTCCATCGACGGCAGATAATGCATCATCCAGAACCAGGACTTGAGCATTGAGTAACATTGCTCGTGCAATCGCAATACGCTGTTTTTGGCCGCCAGAAAGCGTGATACCTTTTTCACCTACTTCGGTGTTGTAGCCGTCTGGAAACTTCTCTATGTCTTCGTGAATACAGGCCAGTTTTGCTGCTCGGTACACTTCTTCTTTAGACGCATTTGGGTTACCTAATGCGATGTTGTCAAAGATCGATTTTGAGAACAGGAATGGACTTTGATTCACGACAGCGAAGCGAATTCGCCACTGCGGTAGCTTGGCATCTTTAATCGATACATCACCAAATTTAATCGTGCCATTTTCCAAATCATGTTGACGGAAAAGAAGCGTCAATAACGTTGATTTACCACTCCCTACTGGGCCAGCAATACCTAACATTTTTCCAGGCTCTAACGTCACATTAATCTCTGCTAGGGCAGGAGGTAAATCTCTCGACCAATGAAATGTCTCGATATTGATATGCAGGGGCAAAGAGTTATCTGAAAGTGGAGTGTCTCCACTGACAATTTCAGGCTGCTCATCAAAGATTTCTTGCAGACGATTCCATGCCGCCGAGCCGCGCTCCAAGATGTTGAATAGGAAAGCAAACGCCAGCATTGGCCAAATCATAAGACCTAAATACATAGTGAAAGCGGTTAAGTCGCCAAGAGAGATTTCACCCTTGTCGACGAGGTATGCTCCTGCAGCGACACTGAGCAAAAAGGAAAAGCCAATAGTCAGTTGGATAGCTGGGTCAAAACGCGCATCCACACGCGCAACCGCGATATTCTTCGCGCCCGTGTCGTCAACAACATCTTCAAAGCGCTGTTGTTCTTGCTTCTCTAATCCGAACGCACGCAACATACGGACACCGTTCAATGACTCTTGAGTCATATCTGACATCGTAGAGAAAGCTTCTTGTGCTATACGGAAGCGTTGGTGAAGGATACGCACAATATAGAAAATGATGATGGCAAGAAACGGCATAGGCAAAAGCGCCATAACCGTTAACTTCCAGCTAACTTGTGTCACCATGACGATAAGAACCGCAATGCCTGTAATTAATGAGTCTGCTGCGGTAAGCACACCTTCACCAGCAGTCATGACAATGTTTCTGACATCATTGGTGCCGCGCGCCATTAAGTCGCCGGTTTTGTAACGTTCGAAGAAGCGAGGTGGTTGGGTTGAAAGGTGATGGTAAAGCTTGTTACGCAGGATGGTTCCTAATTCCCAACTCGCACCAAATAACCATATCCGCCACAGTATTCTGCAGACATAAATCGTAATGAATATTGCCGTAAGACCTAATAACCACATAATTAACGTGCTTGTTTCTAAAGTGTTATCGACAACACCATCTACAATCACGCCCACCGCTTTAGGTGGTATTAGTTGGAGGACAGAGATCAGTGCCAATAGTAAAATAGAGCCAACGTAGTGTTTCCATTTCTGCTTGAAATACCAACGTAGCTGCCAGAAAATTCTCATTCCGCCTCCCAACTTAACTAATTGAAATTATTATGGAACCATTATTAGGCGAAATGAAAAGTTTACAAGCACAAATTTTGAGCAATCATGAATACGATATTTTGTATTGATTTTGAATATATGCTCTATCGAATTTCTCAATTTATTACTGCAACCAGACAATGTAACAAGATTATGTGAAATTCATGTTAATTGCGTGGTTTTGTTGCTTTGGCCAAGGGAAGGGGATGAAAGCCTTGAATTTACATTATTCTTGAATATTGAAAAGGTCTTGAGGACAAACAATCGCTAGATAGTGTCCAGCACGACTCACGTTGTAGTTTGCTCCGTCTATCGAAACGATGCTTCCATCTTTTTCGTCATGATTATTTTGTATGCTTTGATTGATTAAATCGATGTTGCGGTAAATTAATCGCTCCAATTCCACTTTGATGGGTAGATAATTTGCGTTGGTTGATGGGATATTAGAATGCACGATAGTGCCATGTTGATCTGTAAACAGGGTAATATTACTGCATCGATTAAGTAGAAACTTGAACAAGGTTTCAAACTGAGCAGCATTGATTTCATTACGTTTTCTAACAGTGTTGTCCAAACTAATACCAACGATCTTTGTTGTTGTATTATTTTCGCGAATGCTCGTCGCACGTGAGGTGATCCATCTGAGCCCTTCATCGGTCGAAATGCGAAAATCGATTTCGTGAGCACCACCATGTTGAATTAATCGCTCATAAGCCTTATTCATTTCTTCTCGTGATGCAGGATCAAGTAGATCAAAAAAGTCTTCGTTTGTATTAATGGAAACGCCATAGATATTTTTTACGTTTTCTGAATAGGTCACGCGATTGGTTTTTATGTCCCACTCCCAAGAGACGACTTCAGCATCATTATGATTCAGGTGCACCATATCAATACTGCCGTCATGCTCCGACCGATTAGATACATCTCCAGTATGAACACCATACTTCAGCCAAACAGGATCGACATTAAAAATCTCACTGAGTTTTTCAAGATTGTTATCGTCTATCTGACCACCTTTGGTCCACTTATGAACCGCGGCACGCGAAACGCCACTTTGTCTGGCGATTGCGCTTTGCGTAATGGTGGTTGATTCCAGTAGATGATTCAATCTGGTTGCGAACCCAGTCGTCATTTGAGTAACCCTGTCGTAAAATAGAGCAGTGATTATAACACTGCTCTAACACCTTAGTTACTCATTTATATGATGAAGTATGTCTACAAGCGTTTGTCCCATTGAGATAGTGGTCGCATTTCCGCCCATATCCGGTGTCAGGCACTCACCTTGACGCAGCAATTCTTCAATCGCTTTTAGCAAAATATCATGAACCTGATTGCAACCCAGATGCTGCATCATCATAGCGCCGGCCCAGACTGTGCCAATTGGGTTTGCAATACCTTTCCCTGCGATATCTGGAGCTGAACCGTGTACTGGTTCGAACATAGAAGGATAGTCTTTTTCTGGATTAATGTTGGCAGAAGGTGCAATAGCTATCGTACCTGTACACGCAGGACCGAGATCAGACAAAATATCCCCGAATAAATTTGAGCCGACGATTACGTCGTAATGCTCAGGCTTCTTAACCAGATTCGCCGTAAAGATATCAATGTGGTATTTCTCAACACTTACTTCAGGGTAGATTTCAGACATAGTTTCTACACGAGCATCCCAGTATGGCATGGAATGGAACAGACCATTGGATTTGGTCGCAGAAGCGAGTTGCTTTCTCGGACGACTGTTAGCTAACTCGAAAGCATAGCGTAGGATCCGGTCGGTTCCCTTGCGAGTGAAAATACTTTGTTGAACGACAACTTCGTCATCTGTGCCTTCAAATTGAATGCCACCGATATTTGAGTATTCGCCCTCCACGTTTTCGCGCACGACATAGAAGTCAATATCTCCAGGTTGTTTTCCAGCAAGAGGGCTAGTCACCCCTTCAAATAGGCGGACAGGGCGGAGGTTTACGTATTGTTCGAACTCGCGACGGATAGGCAGCAGCAACCCCCAAAGTGAGACGTGGTCCGGTACGCCAGGATAGCCGACGGCGCCTAGGTAAATTGCATCAAATGCTTTAAGTTGCTCGATACCATCGTCAGGCATCATCTTTCCTGTCTTATGATAGGTTTCGCAAGACCAGTCGAACTCAGTGAAGTTCAGTTTAATACCATATTTAGCGCATGCAATTTGCAGTGCCTCTACACCCACAGGGATGACTTCTTGCCCGATACCATCACCAGGAATCGTCGCAATGTTAAACTCTTTCATTGAAAGCTCCGTTTTCATTTTCTATTTTGGTTTGAGCATGTGGTAGAGATTTTGGTTGGGTCTTACAAATCCAGCACAATTCTTTTTGACTTAGCGCGAGAAACGCAAATCAACATGGTTTTCTGCTCTTCACGTTCTTCATCCGTCAGATAGGAATCACGATGATCCGCTTCGCCCTGTAAAATAGCGGTCTCGCAGGTCCCACAGACGCCATTGCGGCACAAACAATCTACTTTAATCCGTTTGTCCGCTTCTAATACCTGAATGATCGACTGGTCTTCGGCGACCTGCAATGTGATGCCAGATTTTTCGCAGTAAACCTCGAAGGATTCTCCTTCTTCTACCTGATCGGTGAATTTTTCATAATGTACGTTACTTGCACCCACATATGCAGACGTAAAGTTTATCGTATCGTCGATGAGGGAGTTAGGGCCACAAACGTAGAAATGGGTATTTATATCGTTTTGTTCCACCAGCTTTTTAATATTCAGACGTTGGCCATTATCACTTTCATGAGTAACCAATCGGCTCCCCAGTTTCTGCTGTAAAAAGTCCAGAAATGCAGCCGATTTGTGGTGGCGGAAACAGTAATGAAGTTCGTAATTCAATCCACTGTTTTCTATGTGGTGAATGTAAGAGATAAATGGAGTGATCCCTATACCGCCTGCGATAAAAATGTGTTTAGCATTGCTATCTTCACTTAACTCAAAGAAGTTATTTGGTGGCTCAATTTGTAAAATATCACCAACTTTGATCGATTCATGCATGAGCTTAGAGCCGCCTTTGGAGCTTTGCTCAAGCTGTACAGCGATCGAATATTCCTCAGTGTTGGCAGGAGAACTAGTTAAAGAATAAGCTCGTTTTGTGTCTCGGTCGATCTGCACGCCGATATGGGCTCCCGCACTGAAAGGCGGGAGTTGGTTTTCTTTTAGTGCGGTAAAAGTGAAGGACTTCACTTGATCAGTCAACTGTTCTACACCTGTCACTTTTACTTCAATCTGATGCGACATGGCTAACCTCACTTAGTGTTGATACAGATATATTTGGTTTCTAGATAATCTTCGATTCCGTACTTAGACCCTTCTTTGCCTAAGCCAGACTGTTTTACACCGCCAAACGGCGCGACTTCATTCGAGATTAATCCGGTATTTACCCCGACCATTCCGTATTCCAACTTCTCACATACACGATAGATTCGGTTGATATCGTTGGTGTAAACGTAAGAGGCAAGTCCAAAAATGGTATCGTTAGCTTTGATTAAAACTTCTTCTTCATCACTAAATTTAATGAGTGTTGCAACGGGGCCAAAGATTTCCTCGTGGACGATGTTCATCTCATCGGTGACGTTGGTCAGTACTAAAGGAGCGATATACCTTTCACCTTCTGGAAGTGAATGTTGGCTATTCGCAAGGGATGCACCTTTCGCTAGCGCGTCCTTAACCAATGAATTGATATCATCAACCGCCTTAGTTGTGATCATAGGGCCAATGTCGGTATTACTTTCCAAACCATGGCCTACACGCAGTGCGTTGACACGTTTTATCAGTTTGTCTGCAA
The DNA here is from genome assembly GCA_018222805.1 of Vibrionaceae bacterium. GTDB lineage: Bacteria > Pseudomonadota > Gammaproteobacteria > Enterobacterales > Vibrionaceae > Vibrio. The sequence goes on along the minus strand of JAAEZQ010000007.1, from coordinate 36,837 downwards.
ATTTATTATGTACCGATTCGTGGACATAAATACGATTTACACACACACAGGTTTGGCCCCCGTTACGAAACTTCGCCAGCATTGCACCATCTACAGCGTCATCAAGATCTGCATCCTCGAAGACAATAAACGGAGCGTTACCACCGAGTTCCATGGAGGTCTTTTTAACCGTGCTGGCACATTGTTCCAGTAAAGTTCGGCCAACGGGCGTCGAACCTGTAAACGAAAACTTAGCAATACTTGGGTGAGTGGTTAACTGATGTCCAATAGTTCGTGAATCACCTGTTACTACATTGAATATCCCTGCCGGAATGCCAGCGCGCAATGAAAGTTCTGCCAACGCCAAGGCGGTGAAAGGTGTCTCCGTTGCTGGCTTAACAACAATACTGCACCCTGCTGCTAGAGCAGGTGCGGCTTTACGAGTGATCATTGCCGCTGGAAAATTCCAAGGAGTGATAGCGCCACAAACTCCAATAGGTTGTTTTATAGTCATTAATCGGTTTGACGCAACAGTTTGTGGAATCACGTCACCGTAAATACGTTTACCTTCTTCGGCAAACCACTCGATAAAAGAGGCCGCGTAATGAATTTCTCCCAAAGCTTCCGCTAAAGGTTTTCCTTGTTCACATGTCATGATGTATGCGAGATCGTCACAGTGCTGCTCGATAAGGTTAAACCATTTCATTAAGGCTTTACTTCTTTGTTTAGCCGTAAGCGATTTCCACTTTTCCATGGCTTGCTCAGCCATTTCTATACTACCAATTACCGTAGCTTGTGATAGTTTGGGTACAGTGCCTATCTTCTCTCCGGTGGCTGGATTCGTCACCGAAATGTCTTCGTCCGAGTTAACCCATGAGCCATTAATAAATGCGGCTTGTTTGAATAGTTCAGTGTCTTGCAACTGTTGCTCAAAGCTCATTATTTTTCTCCAAGGTGTGCGTCTGCGACCAGTTTGTGGAAGAAGGCGATACCGTGCTCGCTTAAACCTGAGCGAGTTTTATCAGCCATAATTCGTCCTTGACCCCGGTAGCCACGAGAAGTGAGGCCTTTTTGGACGCTTTCAACCAAACGCAGATCTTCAGGTCGGAACACGTTCTCATACCAATCGACTAAACGTTTCTGATCATCTGTAAGAACGTCATTTAGGAAGTAGATATCGTAGAACTGTAAGGTTTCACCGGCACTGACTGGGAATTCATAAATGACAGTCATAAAGTCTCCGCCTGGAGGCATGTTGAACATTGTGCATGGCCATAACCAGAAACCGAAGAACTTAGGATCAGCCACCGACTCATCAAATTGGTATGATGAATTCGATGGTTTAGCTTTACCGATCTGTACAGACCAGTTCTTCTTAAACTCATGTTCATATTGGCCCACATCTACTGAGTCTGCGAAACTGACATGGTTGGTAGGGCAGTGGTAGCATTCAATGTAGTTGTCTACTATAGATTTCCAGTTAGCCGGCGTTTGGCTAACAAATCGGGCAGCACGTTTCAGTTCCTTGACCGAAGGACAAGCTTTGAAAACTTCTTCTTCTAAGCCGGGTAATTGTTCACTGATAGGCTTCGGGTCATTACTTAGATTGACAAAAATGAAGCCAGCGTATTCCGTTACATGAAATGGCACTAGACTTGCCAAGTCTTTATCGAACTTGTTTACATTCTCGCAGTTAGTCGCGTGTACTAACTCGCCATCCAATTTGAACGCCCATGCATGGTAAGGACAAGTGATGACGTTTTTCGCTTTACCTGATTCCTCCGAGATTAACTGATGACCGCGGTGAGGGCAGACATTGTAAAATCCGCGAAGAACGTCATCTCGCCCGCGAACAATAACTAAGCTCTCTCCAATCATTTCGCGTTTGATAAATGCATTTTTTTCTCGGACTTCACTGGAATGGGCAACGCATATCCATGAATTGGCGAAAATTACTTCTTTCTCTGTCTCAAATATTTCTTCGCTTGTGTAGTAGCGAGCTGGAATGGTCCATGCGTTATCAATGTCTTCATGGTGTTCTTTTTTTATCGTTGTTGTAAATTTCATCTCTCACTCTCCATGGTGTTAACTCGTGGTTGACAGAAATGTATAGCAAGTTCTGATTTTGCACAAACTTTAAATCATGATTTGGGTCACATTATGTTAACAATGATAAATATTTTCCTCGTAAAAATTATGAATTAATCTCTGTCTTGTTGAAATAGAGTTGCCTATATGACTGATATAAAAGAATTATAATTTATACACTCAATGTTAAAGGGGTGTTTTCATGGTGTTAATTATATTTTTGTGTTGGGTTGACAATAGTGGGTAATGTGTAAATAGTGTTACCTGCTAGTTGACATGTATAGGTGATGCTAAGGAGAGTAAATGTGAGTATTACATCGCGAGCTAATATTGATTACAGCTTGTTTATTCCTGCTGTGATTATTGTTTTGAGTAGCTGCTTTTTTTTGGCAATAGCGCCAGAAAAAGGGGAAGCTATTATTTCAACACTATTCAATTGGACGACTTCTAACTTTGGCTGGCTCTATCTGATGATCGGTCTGCTATGCTTCTTCGCTATGCTTATTATGGCATTGACTAAAATTGGCAACATTAAGTTAGGCAGAGCAGAAGATGAGCCTGACTTTAGTAAAACATCGTGGATTGCGATGTTATTTTGTGCCGGAATAGGCATTTCATTATGTAACTGGGCTTTCATCGAGCCTATCTACATAATGGATTCACCGCCTTTGAACATAAGTAAGGGGACTGCAGAAGCGATAGAGTGGGGGGCTATGTATCCATTTTTGCACTGGGGAATTGTGCCTTGGTCAATTTATCTACTGCCTGCAGTGCCGATGGCTTATATCTTCTACGTTCGCCGAATCCCAATTATGCGTTTCAGTGAGGCATGTCGTCCACTGCTAGGTAAAAGTGTTGATGGTCCGGTAGGCCGCTTAGTCGATATCATTGTTATTCTTTCGATTGTCGGTGCTGTAGGGACTTCACTGGGACTATCCGTTCCTTTAGTTACTGAGCTACTAGGCGAATCGTTTGGTTGGGGTGACTCATTTGGCCTTCAGCTAGGGGTACTTGCCGTTTGGATATTAATGATAGGCTGGTCTGTATATAAAGGCTTAGGAAAGGGTATCCAGATCCTGTCTAATATTAATATGGGTCTCGCGATGTTATTGCTTGTATTCGTATTTTTAGTAGGGCCAACATTATTTATCTTACAATTGGGTTCAAATAGTTTAGGTTTGTTCCTAGATAATTTCTTCCGCATCAACACGTGGACATCGCCAATTCAACACAGCAGTTTCCCAGGAAGTTGGACGATTTTCTACTGGGCTTGGTGGGTGGCTTACGCTCCGATGATGGGCATCTTCGTAGCCAAAATTTCAAAAGGTCGAACCATCAGAGAGTTCATTCTTAATGGCGTACTTTGGGGGTCTGCAGGGACATGTGTTTTCTTTGCAGTATGGGGTGGCTATGCGCTCAACTTAGAGTACACCGAAACTATGCAAATATCCCAGATCTTAACCGAAGGTGGGATCCCAGCAGCGGTAACTGCAATTGTAAAAGCCTTACCATACAGCACAGTCGTGTTACCTGTATTTGTCGCGTTGTGTTTTGTCTTTTTAGCCACGACGGTAGACTCATCGGCATATACATTGGCAATGGTTACGTCAAGAAAGCTTGGTATGGAAGAAGAACCGACTCGATTGAATCGAATGTTTTGGACATTGAGTTTAGCGGTAGTAGGTGTTGGTCTACTATCAGTGGGAGGCTTGAAAGCTGCGCAAACATCGACCTTGGTGGTTGCACTGCCAATGTTACCAGTGATGGTGATTATGGTCGCGTCACTATTCAGGATGGTAAAGGAAGACTTCCCTGAAGAGTTAGGGGTCAACGCAATCACCATCAAGCAGCCAACCGCAATAATATCCAAAGAAGTATAATAATAAATTAATCTTTGGAATCGTAATTAAAAAACACCTATTTCAACTAGTCATAAAGCCCCAAATATTTTTTGGGGTTTTTTTTCGTTATGAAAATTATACGCGATTATCACCCGTGCTAAATGCGATGATTTGACTGATTTCCGTTAGACTTCTGCCACTCTCTTTTTGCCACTGAATAAAGGCTTTGTTGGCTGCATCCAGGGACTTCTTAGTGTCTTTTCCACCTTCAATGATCTTACAATTGCGCAGGTAAGACTCAACATCGTTAGAGATGATGAATGTGTCGGCCCCCATTTGGCGTAAGGTATATGGCCCGGTATTACCGCCTAGTCGTTTGCCGTGTTTTTTTAAGTAAGCCCAAAGTTCAGTGATATTCTCTTGGGGCCAATCTGCCACCATTTTACCGAATGAGCCGTATTCAACCCTGGCTTCATGAATCATGCGAGCGTTAGCGGGAATCGACATCACTTTTGTCAGGTGGCGAATGATACGTTCGTCCGTCGCTTTTGCTTCCCACTGTTCGTCAGAGAGCATAAGCAAGGGTTCAATTTTAAAGCCAAAAAAGACCTCTTCAAAGTTAGGCCATTTTTTACGTACTACACTCCATGAAATGCCACTCTGAAATACTTTCATTGAAAATGCAGCTAACCAACGGTCATCCGGTATTGCAGCTAACTCTTCTTTACTTAACGGGTGAGTAAGCAGGGTTTCAAGTTGGTCTATACCGCCTTTACGCTCGGCGGCGCGTTGGTAAATAGCATCAAATTTTTCAATGGTCATAAAAGAAGTTAGCCTTAGTTGATGTCGATGTTTGCCAAACATACTACGCTTAAGTTGCTGAATCGTAAATTGATGGAGTGTCACAAATGAAGAAGGTCACATTAACGTTTGTTGGAGAAGGTTCGGAGCGCATCGCAGAGAAATTTTATACTTGGTTAGCCGATGGCGGATTAGAAGACAGCATAATCGAGACTCTATCTGACAGGGAAGTCTCAGTGGTTGGCATCAGTGATATGGATAATGAAACGCGCGATGTGGTGATTACGACTGAAATGAATTAATGCGTTCTTTTAATAAAATCAGATAAAACAAAGCCCTTCAACGAAGGGCTTTGTGCATTTAATATGCATTTGATTGGATCGAAAACTTAGTGATGAACCAGCGTTAAGCCACTTGGGAGCGCATCCCCAAAGACACGTTTTGATTCACTATCAGACAGTTCTTTGACTTCTTCAACCAAAGAAACCCAAGAATCAGGCACTTTACTTTGTTTCAGTTTAGTCAGAACCTGCTCGCGGTAGTCGTCTGAAATATCGAATAATCGATCGCCTGTTTTACGACAAATCATTACTGCTGCAAACGCGATCATCGGTTCTTTTTGCCAGTTTTGCTCTAACAGTTTCGGAAGCCACTGTTCTGCTTGCTCACGGGGTATGACATTGTGCTGGCTGCAGTACAGCGGAGTACGCGATGCGAGTCGACCCATTGCCCACCAGTGTGCTTGTTGGAATTGATTATGGTTAATGGCTTTACTCAGGAACCACGTTGCTAATAGCACTTTATCTTCAACTTCCAGATGTTCCAGCGAAGCTGACAGGCGCACCATTGACTCGTAGCCCATGTCTTGCGCTGTTTTGGCTGATTGCGGGTTCTTCATCGCACCTGGGTGCAAGTATTTCGCAATGTCAGCCAAAATCGTTTCTTGCTGCTCTTGGTTGAGACCACCGGCAATACGACGCCAGAAAACCCACCAGTCTGTCCATCCTTGATGGTTTTTAAACTGAATGTTTTGCTGGTAAAGTCCCCAAATTTGTTCGATACGCCAAGAATCGGTTGGGTCACCAAACCCTGGGCGTAAGGCAAAGCCGGCAAGTCGAAGCCAGTTCTTTTCGTGTTGTTCTGAGCGACGGCGGCGCTTTCTGCCTTGAGCAAATACATCGAAAAGCTGACGAAGAGTCGTGAAGTCCCATTCGTCACGCTTACCCAGTTTCTTCTCAAGATCTTTAGCTAATGTTTTGATCTCTTTACTGTCCGCGCTTTTTTTATTACCGCTGTAGAGACGAGCGACAAGCTCCTTACACTCATTCAATTTTGGATGGAGCTGTACTTCTTCGTTGTCGTCAGCTTGTTTATTACGAACTTCAAACTCTAGCGCCCAACGTTTACTGTCATCTTCTGCGCTGACACATTCCATTTTGAGTGTGCCCACTTCAGTTAATTGGCAAGCGAGTTGTACCTCGACACGTTCTTTTTGGTTCGCATGCAATTCTGCGCCTTCGCCTTCTAGCGTGGTGATGTACGGTGGAAGTGGAACAAAAATGTCAGGGTCTACGTCAACCATCACACCATTTTGAATCGCGGTGTTGTTGGTCAGCGTATCGTGAGTTGAGGTAAGAAGATTAAATCGAACTGGCTCGCCAAGTGTCAGTGAGAATCGACGACCACTTAAGCGAATTTCATGGCCTTCTTCTGTGCCTTTTGCGAGTAAACAAAGGGCTTTACCCATTTTGTTTTTCTCTTGCAGGTGCAGGAAGTAAGAACGAGCTGCACCACCACCGATTTTTAGCTGTGCTCCACGTCGTGCTTTACCATAGGCGACGGCGCCAAGTGCAACGGACCAATCTGGATGTGGGTTATCTAAAACAGTGACAGGAGCGCCGCGCCAGTCAGAGAGTAGGGTAGTGACACGTTGTGTGACAAGGTCACTATTAAACACACCACCGTTGAGTAGTAAACCAACTGGAATCGCGTTTTGTTTTTCGTCTTCTATGCCAAGTGCAGATCGTGATACTTGCTGGTGCTGAGTTAGGAACTCGGCAACGTGTTTACTTACTGCAGGGTCGGCGACGTAAGGTAGCCCGAACTCAACAACCGCACTGCGTCGTTTGTCTGGTACTTGATCAAAATCAGACAGTGGGAAGAAGCCATCCAACGCAATTTGGTGCACTTCTTGTTTACTCAGCGCAATACTCTTGGTGCCACCAAGTAGTTTTGAGCCGCTACCCAGCATGGTGATTTTCACTTCTTCCGGTGCATTGGAAGAGAGTAGGTTTTCTTTCGCTTTTCGTGTCTGCTGAATCAGCTTTGTTAGGCTTGCGGCAGTCAGCTTTTTGTTCTGCTCCCCTTTATTTAGAGTAAAGCGACTTTCTGCCAGGTGCGCCAATGCCAAGTCGAGGTTGTCACCGCCCAGCATTAGGTGTTCACCAACGCCTATTCGGTCAAGAGCCAGCTCACTACTTGCGTTGCCATTGTTTTGTTTGAACTTAGCCTCAATCAAACTTAAGTCGGTAGTACCACCACCGACGTCACAGACAAGGATCAGAGGTAACTCTTTAAGTTCGTCGGCAGCCGTTTTTTGGTGGCGTGCGTACCAGTCGTAACACACCGCTTGTGGCTCTTCAAGTAGGACGATTTTCTTCAACCCGGCAAGCTCGGCCGCTTCAAGGGTGAGTTTGCGTGCGGTCTCATCGAATGACGCAGGAACAGTAACCACCACATCTTGGTCTTCCAGCTTGTTACTTGGGTGACGGTAGTTCCACGCGTGGCGGATATGGTTTAGGTAACTGGCACTGGCAATCACTGGTGAGACTTTATCAACGTCTTGCGCGCCAGCCCAAGGAAGAATGTCTGAGCTACGATCGACCGCTTGATGTGATAACCAGCTTTTTGCGCTCGATACCTGTCGTCCTTCGACTTTCGCGCCCAGTTCACGCGCCCATTCACCGACAATGACGTTTTTAATATCGCCAGAAACAGGCTGATTATCCCAAGGCAGGGTTAAATCTGAGGGGGAGATTTGTCCCTCAGCTGGGTGGTAACGGAAAGAGGGTAACAGCGGTTTACGAACCACTTCACCGGGACCAATCAACTGGTCGATGTCAAATAGGGATACTTCGGATTGTTCAAGGTTGTCGGTGATTTCACAATAGGCCACAACAGTGTTTGTGGTGCCTAGATCAATACCAACTAGAAAACGAGGAGATGCCATACAAACCTTCGTGTATTTAAAAACGGCACCCGATTGGATGCCGTTTGATTTCTATTTATTCTTCTTCGTTTGAGTCGCTTTTCGCGTCTTCGCGCACATCGAACTCAACGTGCCATTTTTGACCGTTATCGGCGGCAATCGCTTCTAGGTAGAGCGTACCAAGTTCGGTAACTCGAGAAGCCAGAGTAACCGGAACCACTTCGCCGTCACGACGACCTTCAGAAACGGGTAGCGTTACCTGAATCTCTGGTAACTCTTTAAGCTCTTCCGGTGCCCAGTGTTCAAGGTGAGTACCTGCTAGGTCATCACGACGAACTGTTGAACCGAAGAACTGGAAGTTCACTGGTTGGCCGATGATCAAACCAAACTCCTGGCTTGGTACGTCAACGCTTGAACCTTCTTCCATACCGAATGGTGCCACACACAGTGCTTCCATTGGAGGAGCCATGCCCGGAATAGCTGGCATGGCGCTTTCGATACCTACGTAGTAAGCCGAAGCAATACCACCACGGATACGAACACCCTGACCACGACGAACCGAACCGTAGTAAGCCGCACCGCTTGCTACCGCAAGATCGAGATCAACGCCAGTCAGACGTTTGGCCATTTCTGCATCTGCTTCAAGCAACCATTCGTTAATGGTGTCTTCTAAGCGAGAAGCCAGTAACGTTGATTTCAGAACACCACCGTTAAATAGAATTGCGGTTGGTTTGATGAAATCAGCTGACGGCGCAGTGTCAGCGCCCGGCATACCTGGCATATTTGCAAACGGGTTGTAGTCTTGATCTGGAGCAGATTCAGCGCCACTTTGCGCGTTTGCTTGTTTAGACAAGAATGCGGCAATGTGACGAGTGATACCCGCATCCTGAGCGTAAGGTAGACCCATCTGCGTTAGTGCGCCACGGTTACGCTGAATAGGGTGTTCAGTAACCGCAACTTTAGGGAAGAAGCCATCAACCAATGTTTGCTGTACTTCTTCTTGAGTCAAGTCGGTTTTCAACGTTGCACCTAGCAGTTTAGAGCCACGGCTAGGAACGACGATTGGTACAGATTGCAGCTCACTATCATTCAGTAAAGCTTCTTTTGCATCACGGCAGGCATGTGTCATCGTCTGAACTTGCCAAGGTTGTAGATCTTTGCCTTCTTGAGCGAGCTTCATTTTCAAGCGGTACGCAAGAGCAAGGTCCATGTTGTCACCGCCAAGCAGGATATGTTCACCTACTGCGATACGGCTAAGGCTTAGGTTACCGTCATCTTCAGTGACTTCCACCAAAGAAAGGTCAGTTGTACCACCACCGATATCAACGACGAGAACGATGTCGCCGACTTCAACTTCGTCGCGCCATTTGTCGTTGCTATTGTCGATCCAGTTGTAAAGCGCCGCCTGAGGCTCTTCAAGTAGTGTCAGATGAACAAAACCAACGTTGCGCGCAGCTTCTGCCGTCAGGTCACGTGCCGCTGGATCGAACGATGCAGGAACGGTAATCGTCACATCTTGATCAGCAAGCTTGTGATTAGGATGAGTGTGGTTCCAAGCGTCTTTCAGGTGCTCAAGGTACAGCTCAGTTGCGCGAAGTGGCGATACTTTTTCGACTTCTTCAGGGCTACCTGCTGGCAGGAAAGCATCACGACGGTTAACACCAGCATGGCAAAGCCAAGATTTCGCACTGGCAATCAAGCGGATTGGTGTTTTTGAACCCAAATTACGAGCAATAGCACCAACCAGTGCTTTTGGCTCGCTAGACCACGGTAGCACACGAGATTGCGGATTCATTTCATGTTCGTGTGGTTGGTATAGAAACGAGCCTAGTTGGCTGCGAGTTTCTACTGTGCCAGGTGCCGTCAATTGCGGGATTGGCATCACTTCTACACGAGCGTCTTCATCGTGAGCATCCACAAAAGACATCACACAGTGTGTCGTGCCTAAGTCGATACCAACGCTAAATTTAGGAGACTGTTGCTCTGAAGTCTCTTGGATGTTTTCTTGGTTCATGTGTTCCATTACAGCTCAACCTCGGCCGGAGCGATAACTGATGCATCGTAATTTTCAGCCAGTTTAGGCAAGTTCATTGATGTAGCCTTCCAGCCCTTGTGAACCAGGGTTCCGTGGAATGGCGCACTGCCTGTAACATTGCCAGTTAGGCGAATTTCTTGTGGGTTAAAGTTTTCTTCAACCGTAATGCGGGTTTCTTCGTCTTCGTTACGTACGTGTGCAAGCGTTACGTAATCGCTTAATACTTTTTTACCACCAGTGTGGATAACGCGAGCGGCCGCGCCAACTTCTTCATCTGAGAAAGAAGTTAAGTCTTCTTGTAGGAAGTCAATTAGGCGAGCTTCTTGCTGCATAATAGATAGCAATTGCATTGCAGAGTCAGTAGAAGCTGTTGCCAGTTTTGATTCAACTTCAACCACCTTTTCAACCACTTTCTCTACTTCAACCACTTTTTCAACTTCTACGATCTTCTCGACAGGTTTTTCAACCTCGACGATTTTCTCAACCGGCTTTTCTACCACTTTCTCAATCACTTTCGATTTACGTGATACAGCAACCAGCAAAAGCAATACGCTCGAAGCAGCAAGACCAGCGTGAAGCATATCGAACGTTTGAGGAATTAGGTTCAAATCAATGTTCATGACGTTTTTTCTCTTTCTATTGATTCATTGGTGCATAGGCTCAATGTGTTTATTAAAATGATCGTTTTTGCGATCTTGCACCAAGTTTAGACACTAAAATGATGTCGGATGTTAGCATATTCAAGGCTTAACGCTGTAATAATTCGTAAATTTACCGCACGATTAGCGCGAAAAACCAACGATTGGAACATGCTTTAAAGACCATTGCTTGTTGGTAGCACGATATTTCCGCAATTAATGACACCTTGTCTCGGTTTTCGTCGGCCTTATATATTGCGTCTTTCTACGTCATTATATGAACCTATCAGAGTTATCACGTTACAAAATAGCGTTAACGTAGTGCAAGTGGTGATTAAATCGGCAAGCGAATTCGAGTTTTACATGGCATTGAGGTAGAATCTCTCGCTTTAAAATCTATGCTAGGAATCAAGACAAACTATGAACCATAACCGTATCGTCTGCTTCGATTTAGAAATGTGTTGCTGGAACGAAAATGGCGTTGGCCGTACTGGCGAGATCATCGAAGTCGGGTTGGCTGAAATAGATTTGTCCAAAGGTGAGATCGTTAAACGTGCTCAGTACTACGTTAAGCCTGAACACGATGAAGTCTCTTTGTTCTGCGCAGAGTTAACGGGTATTACCCCACGTAAAATAGAGAAGCAGGGTCGACCACTTGAAGAAGTGTTGAAGTCTATGGTTAAGAACTTCGGCGGCCGCAACAAAATTTACGCCTCCTGGGGGCGAGATGACACGATTTTACTTGATGAGTGCAAACAAAAGGGAATTGAAGCGCCATTTACCGAGTTCATTAACCTAGCGACACTTTACCGTATTCAAAACCGCCTTAAAGATAAGCGTATTGGCCACAGAGCCGCTCAAGAAGCGAAAGGGATTGACTGGGAAGGCCGTCAACACTCTGGCTATGTAGATGCTTATAACCTAGCCAAACTTGCACTGACAATGCTTTAGTGTAGGTTTGTAATGAATTTTTAATTCAACTTGTGTTTTTCTGTCATGGAATGAATTTAATTTACACTTTGTCAAACAAATTCAAATCTTGACCAGTATTAATAACAACATGTTGGCTTTTAAATAATAAAAACGCGCTTCTTTACAGCGCGTTTTTTATTGGGCGCAGAACCGATGATTTCTCTACTGCGACTGTAGTTTGGCGCGGATAAAGTCTCTGTGGTCAACGTAGAGAAGTTCTGCAGTCTTACGGATGACAGCATCTTCAAGCGGGTCAATTTCCCCGTCAGAATACGCAACTTCCCACATGCTCTTTATCAAGTTGTAACGCGTCTCTTGAGTTAACTCTCTTAATTGAGAAGTGAAGTCGTACAGAGATGTTGCATCCTTTGTTTTTAGCGCTGCCTGTTCCAGCAATTGTGTGGCCTCTTCCGAACTTAACGAAAGAAGCTTCATCAGCAAAGAATGTTTTGTTTGTCGCTCTTTTTCGTCCACTTGGTGGTCGGCTCCTGAGACTTCACACAGTAAGCATGCAATCGCCATGTTGGGAGACAGAGTATTGGTCTGTGCCAGATCCTCGCCATCGAGAAGCTGTTTAAATAGAGATGTAAGAGAATTGAACATAATGAACACCAAACTGTAACTGTCATTTAAACATGGTTATATGTGACTTAAATCTCAAGGGGTCGTATCTGAAATTACGAACTCTTTACAAAAACACTATTCTGATACGAGCTTGTGAGCCATGGTGATCAATTTCACTACAGGATATTGTCTTACGGCGCATCACGTTTCTATTTTCGTTGGTGGGAAATGAACTTCTTGGTTATCTCCCGTAAGTATACTGATTTGGCTAGGCTTGCCTTCATCATCGAGATGTAACTCTCCGATCGCACTATGGTTAACCAAACGGTAGAAGTTATGGCTACTTGGCGCACGCTTATAAATTTTGAGTCGCTTACGTTTGGTGAGCCAGTTTAGTGGCGAGCGAGGGCTGTAGAGCATTCTATCCAGTGCATCACAGATCGTGAGTAACCGTGTCGGAAATTGATTCTTAATACCGCTGCAGGTGATTTGATAGATGTTAGGGCTGCTTTTTCGAAAACGTAATTTGATGTCGTAGGCAAAAGAGTAGTGGACATCGCCTGACAAAATGACAAAGTTAGTGGGTGTTTTAGTATGAGTAAAAATACTGACGAGTGTGTTCGCACTGCCAGGATGTGCCATCCAGTTTTCGGCATCGACCAGTAATGGCTTGCCAAACATGGTAAAGACACGTTGGAGCGATTCAATAAACTTCACGCCAAACATCGGCGCAGCCGAAACAATGATCACTTTATCTTCATGGACTAATTCTTGATGAAATTCAATCAAGGCTTCCCAATCCATCAAGCCAGAAGGCTTATTCATTTTAGATTCCGAACGCCAGCGACGCGTTCGAGTATCTAAAACCACGACTTTGGGGGAGGTTGGAATGGTGTAATGCCAATTCTCGAAGCGATAGAGATACTGAATCAAGTTATCTTGAGCGTCAGCAGAGCCTTGTTCAAGAAAGTCTTTTATGTGAGCCATAAACGGGTCATCGAACTTTTCTGGTGCGTTTCCCCAGCCCTGACAAAACCAATAGGCAATGAGGCTATTACCGATTATTCGTTTCGCAAATAGGTTGGAATACGCAGCTTGCTCCCAACCAATGGTTAAGTTCCAGTCATCCGTCACATCATGATCATCAAATATCATGTAAGTCGGAAGATGAGCAAGTAGGCGTTGAACACGATCCAAACCGCTTACGAACTTATCTATTTGCGATTTTTCCTCACGCCATTTTTGTTGCCAGTTGGGCGAGAGCGCACAGCCTCCGACATTGAATTGATTGTCTAGTAAGCGGTCACGCTTGACGAGTTCCCATAGCGTCGGCGACCAAGTCAATAAGTACATCGCAAAACATTCTGCAAAACTGATCAGGTGATTTTCACACTCTTTGGAGCTGAAAATAGGGGTGCCACGGTGAGGGAAAAACTGACTTAGCAGGCTGCCGTCATCGACGTAATGCGGCAGCAACTGGTCGCGTCCATAAAAACATGCAGCGTGTTGATACAGCGCTTTAGTGTCTGTAATGGGGGCGTCTTGAAACTGTTCATCTGGCAAGCCCAGTAACTCGATTATTTGCTCAATCGCATCTAACGTTGGCCCGGCTACGTGATCGACATAAACTTGATCTCCGCTCATGATCAGCATGTCTGGACGAGACTCTACGCTTTGCTGTGCCACTTTTGCATCTGCGGCAACTAAGGCATCGTCACTAAAATGCTGTGGGTTACGGCACGAACCATGAAGGACATAATCGGCTTTTTCACTGATTAAAAATTCAATTCCCCTCTGCATGTGCTTATCATGCTCATAACTTAAATGAGGCAACAGCTCTGTCAGCAGACCATCTTGCGTGTGGAGTTGATATCGAAGTGGCTGATGAGTAGGAAAATCGGCTTTTAATGACAGTAAACAGACCCAAGCTCGTTGACCAACCTGAAGTTGAGTGAGTTTCTCAAAGTCCTCAGAGTGATACAAAATAGCAGAGTTTGCATCGTTGATTTCAATGAGCCCTTCTAATGGTTTGGTAGTGACCAGCCAAATATTCACTTCTGATGCGGTCACTTTGCGGAGAATAGGGCCCGCAATAATAAGAGGAAGGTGAGGATGCTGGGTTTTGTCTAATGATACAGCCAAACTGGTTCCTTATTTGTCTGATTCTTCTAATATTTCTATTACCTGAGCGCTACTCATTTCGTGACCCGCAAGAAACAAGCCTAGCATCGCTTCTGTCTTCGAAGCGTTGTCGCTGTTTTCGTCCAGGACCTGTCGTAAGCGAGTACGAATTAAGTCAATTTCATGGTCTACGAAACCTCGACCTTCTTCTCCCTGACACTCTTCGGGCGCATTGTCGAAGTTCAAAAATAACAGATTGCCATCGAGTTGTGTTTCCACCAACCTTTCCGGTAGCCACTCTTCTCCCATAACAATATCTGGGTCAGTGTTGGCCGGCAAATTATTAAGGATGGCAATGAGTTCTGATACTTTCACTTTTTATTCGTCATCGTTAGGGCTAGCGACATAACTGGCACAACTCGTTAGGTAATTCATTCTATTTCAACGAAATATGATACCAATCTATCAAAGCATAAGATTTATTCTGTCACGTATATGACAACATTTCACATTGTAACGGCCCACATAGAAAGAACATAAGTGTAAAGTCGTAATTAACGAACGATTGCTTTTTTATCAACCAATTTTATTGAAAATGCATGAAATGGATCCAGCAATGCTTCATTAACCCCGTTGATGGTCGTTGGGTCATTTTGTTTCCAGCGCATACAAAATCAAAAGGTCGGATTTGTCTCCTCGTAAAATATCATCCATTCTCAGTGAGATGAAAACTAAAACTAAAACATTATTATCCCAGCTAAAATTTGTTTACCGCGCAAAGGTGAAAGCCGTTTGCAATGCGTCTGATGAATTTGATGGCATGAGCAAGATGAGCATCGATTCATCATTCAATATTCAAATAGAGGGATCTAACTGTACCAATGACGAGTTCGCCAAACGTTTCTTTGTGGTTCACGGAGAGGGGCATTTGGAGGGCGACGGATGGTTAGTGCTTTACGTTGACTCAATAGAAGTCAATGTGGGAGAGGAAATCGAGATACCCAGTGATGTCGCATTCGATGCAATGGTAGAGCGCATGGTGCGCGAGGCCGAAGAAGTATTAGAGCAACTCTGCGAGAACGCATTAGAAAACTTAGAGAAGGCGCCAGATGAAAATCCAACAGAAGGCTCATAACAGAACATTGTCGCGCATTCTAGTGAATGACTTTTGAGTTAGAAAAGATAAAGTGAGTAAGAAAAAGGGATGGCTGTTTCGGCCATCCCTTTTGTGTCTATTCTGATTTACTCAAGCTCACGCTAGCGTTGCTAGTTGGCTCTGAGCTTCAGTGATGCCTTTTGCTGCCGCATCTTCACCCATGTTTAGCGCTTCAGCGTAAACAAACTCCACGTCAGCAATGCCTACAAAACCCAGTACGGTGCGTAGGTAAGGCGTGAGGGTGTCTGTTGGTGTATCTTTGTGAATACCACCACGCGTTGTTACCACAATCGCTTTCTTATTTTCAAACAGGCCTTGAACGCCATTTTCTGTGTATTTAAATGTCACACCTGCACGAGCAATCAAGTCAAACCAATTTTTAAGCTGAGTTGGGATAGTGAAGTTATACATTGGTGCTGCAATCACTATAGTATCCGCAGCTTTTACTTCTTCGATAAGTGCGTCTGACAAGTCGATAACTTGCTGTTGTTCTTGAGTAAGGTCACCTGCCGAGCGCAGTGCTGTCGCTACAGTCAGATCGAGTACTGGCAGTGGGTTCGCAGCTAGGTCACGAACAGTTAGTTTGTCTTGATCTACATTCTTGATGAATTCTTCAACCAATTTATTTGATTGTGAGTTGTCGCCAAGGATGCTTGATTTTAGAGCTAGTACACGAGACATAATGGTTATTCCTTAAATAAGTGCTTTCGACTATGTGATGCATTATAAGCAATGGTCTGACGTTCTAAACCCGACTTGTTTGCTTAAGTTGTTCGAAAAATTTGAATAAGCTTTCAGTTGTCTTGTCTTGGCCCTGTTGTGATACAATTCGCGTAGTTTTATGTAATGAAAAGAATAGGAAACGCTTTGACTTCGTCACAGCCTACAAACAAAACCTCCGCTGAAGCGCAATCTGCGCCAGAAAATGGAGCAAAGAAAGTTCAAGCGCCTCATGCTCAAGTGAACAATGCTGCCTCGCTACGCAAAGCACTTAATCAGTGCATGATGCGTGATCGTTTTCGTTTAAGTAAACGTATTTCTGGCGCAAGTAAAATTAAGAAAGACGTCTCGCGTAATGCAGTGTTTGATGAAATCGCTTTAGACATTGCAAAATCAATGATGGAAGTCGAGCAACGCGGTAGTTATCAGCCAAAAATCGAATATCCAGCGATCCTGCCTGTTAGTCAAAAGAAAGACGACATTGCAAAAGCGATCGATGAAAACCAAGTGGTTATTATCGCTGGTGAAACGGGTTCGGGTAAAACCACGCAGATACCTAAAATTTGCGCAGAGCTTGGCCGTGGCAAATTTGGCCTGATTGGTCATACTCAGCCTCGTCGTCTTGCTGCACGTTCCGTAGCAAGCCGTATCGCGGAAGAAATGGAAACCAAGCTCGGTGAATTTGTTGGTTATAAAGTTAGATTTAACGATCAAATCTCAGAAAACACCCAGATTAAATTGATGACGGACGGTATTTTGCTGGCAGAGATTCAGCATGACCGTTTCTTGAATCAATACGACACGATCATTATCGATGAAGCGCATGAGCGCAGCCTGAACATCGATTTTATTTTGGGCTATCTAAAAGAACTTCTGCCACGTCGTCCTGATTTAAAAGTCATCATTACGTCGGCAACCATCGATCCAGAACGTTTTTCCAAGCACTTCAACGACGCTCCAATCATTGAGGTGTCTGGTCGCACATACCCAGTAGAAACGCGTTACCGTCCGTTAAGCGGCGATGACGATAACGATCGTGATCAGTTAGAAGGTATTTTCGAAGCCGTCGATGAACTGTGCGATGAAGGTTTGGGCGATATTCTGATCTTCATGAATGGTGAACGTGAAATCCGTGATACGGCGGATGTGCTTTCTAAACGGAATCTTAAGAGTACAGAAATTGTACCTCTGTATGCGCGTTTGTCAGCTGGTGAGCAGAACAAGATCTTCCAACCACACGCAGGGCGCCGCATTGTATTGGCAACCAACGTAGCGGAAACTTCGTTAACCGTTCCGGGCATCAAATACGTGATTGACCCAGGTACGGCGCGTATCAGTCGATACAGTTACCGAACCAAAGTACAGCGTCTTCCAATTGAGCCTGTTTCTCAGGCAAGTGCGAACCAGCGTAAAGGTCGTTGTGGTCGTGTCGAAGAGGGTATCTGTATTCGCCTCTACTCAGAGGAAGATTTTGAATCACGTCCAGAGTTTACCGATCCAGAAATTCTGCGTACCAACCTAGCGTCGGTAATCCTGCAAATGACGGCACTTGGCTTGGGCGACATTCAAGCGTTCCCATTTGTTGAAGCGCCAGACAAACGCAACATTCAAGATGGTGTGCGCCTGTTAGAAGAGTTGGGCGCGATTAACTCAGATGCGAAAGATCCGAAAAAACGCCTTACACCAACAGGTCGTCAACTGGCACGCCTACCAATCGACCCACGCCTTGCGCGTATGGTATTGGAAGCGCCAAAGTATGGCGCGCTAAAAGAGGTGATGGTTATTGCGGCTGCTTTGTCGATCCAAGACCCGCGTGAACGCCCATCGGACAAACAGCAATCTTCAGATGACAAGCACCGTCGCTTCTTCCATGAAGAGTCAGATTTCCTGACGTTTGTAAACGTGTGGGATTACATACAGAAGCAGCAAAAAGCGCTGACGGGCAACCAATTCCGTAAACAGTGTAAGCAAGATTACTTGAACTACTTGCGTGTTCGCGAGTGGCAAGACGTCTACTTCCAAATTCACCAATCCATGCGTGAAATGGAATTTAAGCTTAACGGCGAACCTGCTTCATACCATGGTGTACATAGCGCAATTCTGGTTGGCTTGCTATCGCACATCGGTATGAAAGATCAGGAGAAGAATGAGTATCAAGGTGCACGTAATGCCCGTTTCCATATCTTCCCAGCCTCGGGCTTATTTAAGAAGCAGCCGAAATGGATCATGTCAGCGGAATTGGTGGAAACCTCAAAACTTTGGGGTCGAATTATTGCGAAAATTCAGCCTGAATGGATTGAACCATTAGCCAAGCACTTGATCAAACGCAGCTACAGTGAACCTCACTGGTCGAAGAAACGTGCTGCCGTTATGGCTTACGAAAAAGTCATGTTGTACGGAGTGCCAATCGTCCCTAAACGTCTGGTGAATTACGGCAACATTGATGCATCGGTCAGTCGTGAAATCTTCATTCGTAGTGCTTTGGTTGAAGGTGAGTGGGAAACCAAACACGCGTTCTTCAAGCAAAACCGTAAACTCTTGCAAGAAGTCGAAGAGCTAGAACATAAATCTCGTCGCCGTGACATTTTGGTCGATGACGATGAACTGTTTGATTTCTATGACCAACGCGTCGGTACTGAAGTTGTTTCTGGTAAACACTTTGATTCGTGGTGGAAAAAAGCCTCTAAAGAAAACGCTGAACAGCTCAACTTTGAAAAAGAGATGTTGTTCAGAGGCGATGCCAGCCACGTTACTGATTTGGATTACCCGAACTTCTGGCACCAAAATGGTTTAAAACTCAAGCTTAGTTATCAGTTTGAACCTGGCGATGATAGTGACGGTGTAACGGTTCATTTGCCGCTGCCAATTCTTAACCAAGTGGAACAAGCTGGCTTTGACTGGCAGATCCCAGGTCTACGCCATGAACTGGTTGTCAGCCTGATTAAGTCGTTGCCGAAAACCATTCGTAAAAATTTTGTGCCTGCACCGAACTACGCAGACGCATTCTTGGCTCGTGCTACGCCAACGGAAGCGCCTCTACTTGATTCGCTTGAGAAAGAGTTGCGCCGTATGACGGGTGTAGAAGTTCTGCGTGAAGACTGGAACCTGGAGCAGGTGCCAGATCACTTAAAAGTCACGTTCCGCGCCGTTGATCATCGAAATCGTAAGCTGAAGGAAAACAAAGACCTTCATGAGCTGAAAGAAAGCCTGAAAGAGAAAGTTCAGGAGACGCTTTCAAAAGTCGCTGACGATGACATTGAGCAACAAGGTCTTCACACGTGGAGCTTTGGTGAACTGCCAAAAGTGTATCAACAAAAACGTGGTGGTTATGACGTTAAAGCGTACCCAGCCCTAGTCGATACTAAAGATAGCGTTGAAATCAAACTGTACGAAACAGAATACGAGCAAATCTCGGCGATGCGTGCAGGTCAGCGTCGTTTGATTCTGTTGAACGTGCCGTCGCCTATTAAATACTTGCATGCCAACTTACCAAACAAATCGAAACTAGGTTTGTACTTTAACCCTTACGGCAAAGTTTTGGACCTGATTGATGACTGTATCGCCTGTGGTGTCGATAAGCTTATCGAAGAGCAGGGTGGATTAGTTTGGGAACCTGAGAAGTTTGAAGCATTGAAAGAACACGTTCGTGCCGAGCTTGGTGATACCGTGGTGGAAATTGCTAAGCAAGTAGAAACCATTTTGACGACTGCCTTTAACATCAATAAGAAGTTGAAAGGTAAGATCGACTTTACCATGGCGTTTGCCCTGTCTGACATTAAAGCGCAAGTCGAAGGGTTGATCTTTAAAGGCTTTGCAACAGAGTGTGGTTGGAAACGTCTACCGGATATTCTGCGTTACATGCGAGCAATTGAGCGCCGCATGGAGAAGTTGCCGATCGATCCAAATAAAGATCGCCTGCACATGTTGAAAATCGAATCAGTAACGAACGACTACAAAGAGTTACTGAACAAGATTCCAAAAGGCATGGCCATTCCAGAAAACGTAAAAGAAGTGCGTTGGATGCTGGAAGAGCTGAGAGTGAGTTATTTTGCTCAACAATTAGGCACTCCGTACCCCGTTTCTGATAAACGAGTCAAAAACGCGATTGATGCTTGCTAGCCGCAACATACAATCGTGAAAGTTATTTATATCAACGTTCGGGCGGTTACTGGTACGGTAATTGCTATGATTTCTCAAAGCGTTGTTTTTAGTTCTAGGGAGGCAATACGTTGCCTCCCTCGTATTCGCAGTGCCTGCGTCTTATCTAGAAGATGTAGGAATAAAAAGAGTAAAAGGTAAATGATGAAAAAAACTCTATTAGCAGTGGCACTACTTGGTGCATCTTCTGCGGCAATGGCAGACTCTTGGATCTACGGTGGCGCATCAGTAGGTCAATCTGACTATAAAGGCGAGACGGATACGTCTTACTCAGTACACGTAGGTACAGGCATTCTTCCAATTATCGGTATTGAAGCTGGTGTGACTCAACACGGTGAATTTAATGTTGATGGTCAAGATACAAAACTTACCTCTTACTACGCAGCTCTAAAGCCGAGCATCGATTTTGGTCCTCTGCACATTTACGCAAAAGGCGGTATCCACCAGTGGGATAAGGAAGTGAAAGGCGGTAGCAACGATGACGACTTCGATCTCATGTACGGTGTTGGTGCTGAATACTTCATCTTTGGTCCACTGTCTGTTGGTGCAAGTTACATGAATTACACGGCTGATAAAGATGATATCGGTACGTTCTCTGTGAATGCTTCATTGCATTTCCTATAATTTTCGAACCTATCGATAACGAAAAAACACCGGCTAATGCCGGTGTTTTTGTTTCTGATCTTTAGTTTAAGAGGGCTTTCAGTCGGAAGTGATATCACACAGAAATACAAAGGATGATATAACTATGAAAACAAAACTCTCGTTATTGGCTTTGGCGTTGTGCTCAACGTCTGCGCTCGCTGATTCATGGCTTTATGCTGGCGGGCAAGTCGGTCAATCTGATATCGATGGCGAGAGCGATTCAGTTAGCAGATTTACCGGAAACGTTACTTTCCATTGCTTATAAAAATCTCTCCCAAGCAAACTCATTTTCTAGCTTTGTGTTAACAATTGAGTGGTGACATCCCATTAGGAAGAGCCCCTTTTTTGTATCGCGTCTACCTACGATATGAGAGGGATGGTTAACAAAGCAAGAGATAATCATTAGACATCGTAGTTTTTATTTCTGTCAAACTCAGTGTTGATGAAAATAGTTTGGCTTTAAAATGCAATAAAAGTATCACTTTTGCATATTTTTGTGACTAATGTTAATATATTTCGCGATTAAAAACTTTAGAGTTCAAATTATTGGAGGGCGGTATTGGAGTTCTTCTCAGTTGAGGAGCGTTTCAAATTAACGTTAAATTTGTATTTATGGAAAAAGCTTCATTTAAAAAATATAGTATCGAGACCACAGATTATCAGGTAGGACAGGATAACGTACAAAAGTGGGGGTTTGACGTTCACAACCCTGTATTCGGAATCAGTGCCGGTCTTATCGTTTTATGTCTTATTTCACTTCTTTTAGTTGACCCAAATACCGCTCGTGACGCTTTAAACGGTGTCAAAAATGGAATCATCGAACAATTTGATGCGTTTTTCATGTGGTCAGCAAACTTCTTCGTATTATTTGCCGTTGTTTTACTGTTGTCTCCTCTGGGTAAGATTCGTCTAGGTGGTAAGGACGCAACACCAGATCATTCAAGAGTGTCTTGGTTATCCATGCTGTTTGCTGCAGGTATGGGTATTGGTCTTCTGTTCTGGAGTGTTGCAGAGCCTACAGCGTACTTCACTGATTGGTGGGGAATGCCGTTAAACGCGGAGCCATACTCTGAAGAGGCGAAGTCCTTGGCGATGGCTGCGACTATGTTTCACTGGGGTATTCATGGTTGGGGTATCTACGCACTTGTCGCACTTGCGCTTGCTTTCTTTGCCTTTAACAAGGGTTTACCACTGTCACTGCGTTCTGCTTTTTACCCCATTTTTGGTGACCGTGCATGGGGTTGGTTAGGGCATGTTATCGACATCCTAGCAGTACTCTCGACACTGTTTGGTCTGGCAACGTCGCTGGGTCTCGGTGCTCAGCAAGCGACGAGTGGTATCAACCATGTATTTGGTCTTGAAGGTGGCATCGGTACGCAAATGATCGTGATCGCCTTTGTGACATTCATTGCGGTACTTTCGGTCGTTCGTGGTATCGATGGTGGTGTTAAGGTGCTAAGTAATGTCAACATGGTGGTCGCTTTTGCACTACTGATTTTCATTACCTTCATCAGTTTCGACACCGCCTTTACGTCAATTTTTGATACGACAAAAGCTTATATCGAGTACATCATTCCTCTGAGTAATCCACACGGTCGAGAAGATGAAACTTGGATGCAAGGTTGGACTGTATTCTACTGGGCATGGTGGGTTTCATGGTCACCATTTGTTGGTATGTTCATCGCACGAGTATCTAAAGGTCGTACAGTACGAGAGTTTATTTTTGCGGTTATCATCATTCCGACTGTTGTTACACTTATCTGGATGGCGATCTTTGGTGGCATTGCACTTGATCAGGTAGTAAACAAAGTGGGTGAACTGGGTACGAATGGCCTGACCGATATTTCTCTGACTCTATTCCATGTTTATGACCAATTGCCGTATAGCTCGGTGATTTCGGTTCTGTCTATTGGACTGATCTTGGTGTTCTTTGTTACGTCATCGGACTCAGGTTCTCTGGTGATCGATAGCATTACAGCCGGTGGTAAAATTGATGCGCCAGTACCTCAGCGAATTTTCTGGGCGTGTATTGAAGGTTCTATCGCGGCGGTTATGCTTTGGGTCGGTGGTAAAGAAGCCTTGCAGGCGTTGCAGTCAGGTGTTGTTGCAACTGGCTTGCCGTTTACATTAGTTCTACTGGTGATGTGTGTCAGTCTGGTTAAAGGTTTAAGAACAGAGCTATCTGCGTACAAATAGCCTGGCTTAAAACAATAATAAAAATGCCGAGCGTTATGCGCTCGGCATTTTTACTTAACCTGCACTCGGTGTAAGTAAATCAGCAAGTCTTAGATTATCTCTAGCTTAGGTTTTTTATTCTTTTCTTTTTTTTAAATTCCTTTAGAGTTTGAGCGTTTCCCATTTCAAATTTTTAATCATGTCTATCACTAAGCTCATTCTTATTCGCGGTCTTCCCGGCTCTGGCAAAACAACACTCGCTAAACAGTTAGTGTATGATCTCGATGCGAAACATTTTGAAGCAGACATGTACTTTGAGACAAAGAGTGGAGAATACCATTTCAATCCACAACAACTTCCTCAAGCTCATGAATGGTGCTTCCGACAAACTCGAAAATGGTTAAACCAAGGTAAAACAGTTATTGTGAGCAATACTTTTGTTCGTCTTTGGGAAATGGAACGCTACCTAGATTTCTGCAAAAAGAAGGGGATTGAGGTTGAAATAAGAGTTTGTGAAGGCAACTATGAGAGCGTTCACAATGTGCCATTAGCGACCGTTGAGAAGATGCGTCACCAGTGGCAGGATTAAACACTTTGAGAATTATCGCTCACGGTGTATTCAATGTCCGTCTAAATCCATCTCTAAAGTTGCAATATATTAACTTGTATTAATTGTTGTGAGTCGAAGAATAACTACTGACAAATAGGTTATCGAGGGAAGTTACGTTTCAATATCAGTGTTTTTTTGTACAAGGTTTCTTCTTATGACCCTTAAAATAACATTGATCGCACTCGCCGTTATAGCATCCACACAAGCTCAAGCAGATTCGCCTTTCACGCCCCTAGTCTCTCTTGCTGAAACTTATCAAGAAGGGATTGATGTGTCCGAGTATTGGTACAGTGAAAAGCTCGATGGTATCCGCGCATACTGGACTGGGCAACACCTTGTGACTCGTAATGGAAACCGAATTTACGCTCCGGATTGGTTTACTGAATCATTACCAGAGTATCCTTTGGATGGTGAACTCTGGGCGGGGCGGGGTAATTTTCATCTGGTACAGCAAACGGTTCTTGATCAAAGTCCTGTGGATAGCGCGTGGCAAAAAATTGATTTTATGCTGTTCGATATGCCTTACTCTGCGGGCGATTACCGAAAGCGTTATTACAATATCCAGAACTTAGTGTTTGAATTGGATGAGCCTCACATCAGGTACGTTGAGCACATGACCATTCAAGATGAAGCACACCTGTTTAATCAACTGGACAAAATATCACTGTCGGATGGAGAAGGTGTCATGTTGCGTAAGGTGTCAAGCCGTTACCAGGCAGGGCGTGGCAGCGATTTACTCAAGCTAAAACGTTATGCAGATTCGGAAGCTCAGGTGATCGGCCACAAGCCAGGAACTGGAAGGTTATTAGGAATGATGGGCGCTTTACTGGTTCGTATGCCTGATGGCACAGAGTTTTATATTGGTAGTGGATTTACAGATGAGTTGCGTCGAAATCCACCACAACTCGGCTCCACCATCACGTTCAGGTATAACGGATTAACTCATACTGGAAAGCCCAAGTTTGCCCGATTTTTGCGTGAGCGTTTTAAGGAGTAGATTTGATTAACTTTAATTACTGCTTTTGCCCACAGACACACCACAGCGCTTGAAGAGACCCTGCCAGAACTTCACATGCTCCAGGGTCTTTTTCCTGAATGTGCTATGAGCATCATTCAGCCCATATATCTCACCATGAAAAGCCAACCTTTTTTCGACCAATATAACCCCGCTATTCAGGCGTTGATATGTACTGTCTAAATAGGCCAGATACGGTTGTACTTCTTTTACATAAATGGCTTGAAACACATTGTTCAAGTAACGAAACTGAGTGATATCGCGATTCTTGCCGCAGATGATCTTACTCTGGTTTGTTTCGAGTAATAGGGTAGTTTCATTCAGCCAACGGGACGCGTTTACGATAGAGTAGTATAGCCTACCCATTAGACGGGATTTCTCTAACTCTTCTTGGTATTGCACCATACTGCCATCAGGTAGTCGAGATATCACCTTATACGGCGTTTCATAAACGTCTCTTAGAATACCAAAGGCATCACTAACACGCGTAATCTGGTTTTTGTAGTCGATAGGTAGCCAATCAGCAGCTGTTAGCTGCTTTTGCATCGCATCACTCGCTAATAACAAGTTATCCAGGTGAGTGTGAAGATGACTCCATTTCTGATCGTACAATTGCTCTAGTTTTGCTCTCTCATCATCACTAATTGAAAAGTCAGATAGACACGAGTTTAACGTTCGGAGTAACGACGTCTGATAATCTAAATCGTGAAAGGCATCCTGCACTTTACCCAATTGTGAGTTTTTATCGGCCAATAAATTAAAAAGACCGCACTGACGAAGTTGATAACTTTCAAGAAGACCGAGCGTAAGCCTAGGTAATGGGTGGAATAAATCCCGTCGAGGAGGCATCGTGATGGCAGGTAAGGGCTCTATCTCTGCTCTTGAAACATCCATTACATTCGCCAAGCGTTGGTGGTATTTCTCCAGCAGCGCTTGCTCAGGGTTGAACAAGTCATTACAACCAGTAAGCAGTATGATTGTTAATAATAGTGTTAGACGCACATTGCTCCTTTCTGAACACTTGCGGTGTTTAGTTTATAAGTATACCTGTCTGAGGTTCTATACGATCAAAAAAGCCAGCGATTGCTGGCTTAGGTATCCAAATGAATTTAGTTACTGGACCGAAAAGTTCAACTGAACTTCTGGTTTCTGGTGGTGCATCCAGCGCAGTCTGATGCCCAATAAAAGAGCAGCAGACGATAGACCTATGATAAAACCGATCCAGAAGCCTTGCGCTCCCATTGGCTCAACGATCCAATTGGTACGCCCAAGAATGTACCCCATTGGTAAGCCGAAAACCCAATAAGCGACGAAGGTACGATTAAAAATAGCACGCATATCTTTATATCCACGCAACGCACCTGCCGCGATAACCTGGATGGAATCAGTAAACTGATAAACAGCTGCGAGCAGCAATAGTTGCATTGCCAGTTTGATAACTTCTTGGTTGCTGGTATACAGCTCAGCGACAAACTCACGAAATACCACAGTTAGAAACGCCGTCACGATGGTCATTGCGGTACCAACCATAATTCCAACTCGTGATGCCACTCGTGCACCTGCAACACTTTCTTCGCCCAGTTTATGCCCGACTCGAATGCTAACGGCAGCACCAATGCTCATTGGCAACATGAAAACAAGAGTTGAAAAGTTAATTGCTACTTGGTGGGCCGCCACAATAATCGGACCTAATGGGGATACCAAAAGTGCAACGACCGCAAACAGCGTCACCTCAAAAAATAGTGCTGCAGCAACAGGGAACCCGAGCTTAAACAAACGAATTTGCGCTTTTAGTTGCGGTGGATGGAGTTCAGCAAAGATATTGATGCTCTTTAATCGCTCAGACGTAACCACATAGAATAAAAGGAGCGCAAACATAATCCAGTACACGATAGTTGTTGCGACACCACAGCCAACGCCGCCAAGTTCTGGCGCACCAAACTTTCCGTAAACGAAAATCCAGTTCAATGGAATGTTCAATAATAAACCAATAAAACCAATAACCATGGCTGGTTTAGTCAACGACATACCATCGGTAAAACTTCGTAAAGCCTGAAACAGCAGAAAAGCCGGAACTGCTAAAATTACCGCATGAATATAGCCAATGGTTTTTTCAGCCATTAGCGCCTCTATGTCCATGAATTCAAGAATCAGTTGAGTTTGCAATAGCACTAAAATAATAGGGATACTGAGCAGTAAAGCCATGGCAATGCCTTGCTGGATCTCAAACGGTATTTTTACTCGACGACCAGAACCGTTAAGCTGTGCTACCACTGGCACCAACGCCATTAACAAGCCAATGCCAAACAAAATCGATGGAAGCCAAATACTTGAAGCAACAGACACGGCTGCCATATCAGTAGCACTAACGCCACCAGCCATTACAGTATCAACAAAACCCATGCCAGTTTGAGCGACTGAAGCGATCAATACAGGGGTAGCCAACTTAATAAGACTCGACGCTTCTTCTTTATAGTGGTGCACGAAATACTCCAAGGCGGAAAGAGAGATTGAAAGAATGAGAGAGCTCGAGAACAAAAGATGTGATGGACTGACCTAGTGGTTGATCTTAACCATAATAAGGTGGAAAAATGTCTCAGAGAGTCTCCGCGCAAATGATAAACAATTGTATCTTTATATGCCATACCTATAACTGCATATTAACTTGAAAACGGATTATAGTAGTTCAATAGATGAAAGGTAAACGCGTAGAAATTAACATCTCTCTAGCGTTGTTATAGTAGAGATCAAACAAGTAGGTATAAACAATGTTTACTGGAATAGTAAAGGGCACGGCAAAAGTCGTGAAGATCGAGAAGAAAGAACGCTTTCAAACCCACGTCATCGAGTTAGATGGCTCTCTTCTTGACGGTTTAGAAATTGGGGCTTCTGTGGCGCATAATGGTTGTTGCCTAACAGTAACTCAAATTGAAGGGAAGCATATTAGTTTTGATTTAATGCAAGCTACTCTAGCGCTAACTAACCTTGGCTTGCTAAATGAAGGTGAAGAAGTCAATATCGAACGAGCGGCCAAATTTGGTGATGAAATCGGCGGCCACAATATGTCAGGTCATATTAGCTTAGTGGCAACAGTTTTTGACGTAATTGACACACCAAATAACCGTACCATTTGGTTCGAGTTGCCAAAAGAATCAATGAAATATGTGTTGGCTAAAGGGTATATTGGCATCGATGGTTGCTCGCTGACCATTGGCGAGGTAGAAGACAACTGTTTCTCCGTACATCTGATTCCTGAAACGTTGCAGAGAACACTATTTGGCGGTAGGAAGGTGGGTGAGCGTGTAAATATTGAGTTTGACCCGCAAACTCAGGCGATTGTGGATACAGTCGAACGTGTGCTGGCAGCGAAACAAATTTAAAAACAGTTATGCTTTTACACACGATTAAAAAGGAGCATGACTGCTCCTTTTTACTTTTAGATTTATTCGTAGTCATCGTCAATAAATAGCTCTACTTTGTCATTCAGTTCATCTACATGCATGTTGAGATGAATCGCGTGACAACAAGCAGGGCAGTCATCATAAAACTCTTGGTCACCGTTACTGGCGTCTAAAGTAATCCCTATTGAGTGCCCACAATGCGGACACTTTACGTGTCTTTCTGTATAGTTTTTCATACAACAACTCCTAGTATTGCAGGGCTTTTAAAACATTAGATTTTGGAAGCGCAGCCCTATCACTTACTTTGTCTCGACATCGAGAGATACTTAAATATTAAGTATAGTTGTTGCTATTTGAATCGAAATAAGTACAAAACTTGACCCCAAACTCAACCCTGAATCTGGGGTGAAATTCTAAAGTGACATGCCTCGAGATTTTACATTATGCAACATTTATAGTATTTCAACTCAGACAGACATAATCTTGTTGATTGTGAGTTGCGCTTGCTCTAAGTAATGTCCACCAAACAAATTACAATGGTTGAGGATATGGTAGAGGTTATAGATCTCTTTGCGTTCCTCATAACCAGGCGTTAGCGGCATAACTGATTCATATCCTTGATAAAACTCAGGTTGAAATCCACCAAATAGTTCGGTCATCGCAATGTCGCACTCTCTGTCACCCCAGTAGCAAGCTGGGTCATAACAAATAGGCCCAACAGGCGTTACGGCAGCATTGCCATTCCATAAGTCACCGTGTAATAAAGAAGGCTCTGGAGTGTGGTTCGACAAAAGCTGTTTCACGACGTTAACAAAGTCCTCAATATCGACCAAAGTTACGCCTTTCTCTTTCAACAACTGCAATTGCCATCCGATGCGCTGTTCAGCAAAGAACGTGCACCACTTTTTATGCCACTGGTTAGGTTGTAATGTTGAACCCAAGTAATTGTCAGTATCGAACCCAAACTCTTTCTGCTCACCCCATTGGTGTAATTGAGCGAGTTGTTGGCCAAACAAGAAACTGTTTTGCGTATCCTCTAATGGTTTAGTCGGAAGGTAATTCAGAATTAAGAAAGAATTATTTTTGGTTTTGCCAACCAGTACGACCTCTGGAACAAATACGGTGGAAGTTTCACGTAACAAATGCAGACTTTCAGCCTCAACTTGGAATTTAGACAAAAAATCACGATCGTTAATTTTTACGAAATAGCGTTGCTCGCCGTCATTGATCATATAGCTTTCACTAATATCTCCACCGGAAAGTCGAACTTTTTCGATGATTTGATATTCAAATAAAAGCGTATCAGAAAGCTGTTGCGATATTGCTTGCCACATACAAAACCTCGTGAATCTGTTTAACCACCAATAGTTTAGGATAAACGACGAGAAATTGGCGCGGTGCTGCGCATACTTAAGAAATAAATTTATAAATCAGATAACGAAATTTAAATAAGTGTGAATCAAATCGCTTATAAGCTTATGATTTTCCGGCATAACATATGGTCAGATAACCGCACAACATGTATGATCATTTTTTTGACTTTAGTTCCATTGATAGCATGAAAATACTGATATGTGATGACTCAGCGATCGCGAGAAAACTGATTATACGAACCATCGTGCAAAATGCATCAATGCAGCTGATCGAAGCTCAAGATGGGTATGAAGCACTGGAAATTCTGGCGGAACAAAAAATTGACATCATGTTCCTCGATCTCACGATGCCCATCTTGGACGGCTTCGAAGTTTTAAAGTCCTTACCAGTCAGCAGTTACAAAACGCAAATAGTTGTCATCTCTGGGGATGTCCAACAAGAAGCTCAACAGCGCTGTATTGAATTAGGCGCTAAAGCGTTCATTGCAAAGCCATTGTCTGAAGAGCAGGTTGTTCCACTGTATGAACAACTGGGAATACAATACGCATTTAAGCCTATCGTGGAGCTCGCACCTAAGCAGCAGGTGTTCGATGATCTCTCCTCACTTGCTAAATTTCGAGAAGTCGCAAATATTGCCCTAGGAAAAGGGGCTGCCATTATGGCTGATCATTTACAGGAGTTTATTCAATTGCCTGTCCCTCACGTCGGGCCGTTAACCTATGGGGAGCTCCATATGACTCTGGTTGATGTCATTCGGCGTGACGGTTCGATTGCGGTCGCACAACGGTTTGTTGGTGGTGGTATCCATGGTGAAGCATTAGTCTGCCTCAGAGGAAAACACATCGACCAGATTGGAGAAAGGCTAGGCTTTCAACTGGAGTTCACCTCCTATAACGAAATCATTCTTAATATTTCTAACTTGTTGGTGTCTTCGTTCTTAACGTCACTAGGTAGTCAGTTGGACAAGCGGTTTTCGCTTCGTCAACCGAGTATCATCGAAACATTACCGACATATAGCGAGCAACAGGGTAAAAAAGGGGAGCTCTTTACGATTGAATATACTTACATGGCGGAATCACTGGACTTTGAATGTGAAGTGCTCTTTCTGATAGACAAGTCATCTGTAGAAATCATTTATGAAATCATGGAGTTAATCTGATGTCCGAAATCACGCTGGACATGGCAGACTTTCACTGGGTCACACAAATCCTGGATACAATGGATTCTGGTCTTATTGTGCTTGATCGTCAGAATAAGGTCTGCGTCTGGAACAGCTTTATGCAATCTTACAGTGGCGTACTGTCTCAAGAAATTCTTGGCGAATGTCTATTCGACCGCTTTGAAGAGCTGCCTAGAGCTTGGCTCGAGACAAAATTAAAAACGTCAGCAGATTTGGAAACTCGTTCATTTTCTAGCTGGGAAAACCGTCCATACCTTTTTAAGTTTACTAACTTTTCTCCGGTCTCGAACAGCAGCGCATTTATGTATCAGGATATCGTGATTACGCCGCTGCGCTCTCTTTCCGGGGAAATCAGCCATATCGCCATCCAAATAAATGATGTGTCTGAAACAGCGCGAAGCCGTATTTATCTCAAAGAAACCAACCAACACCTTTCAGAAATCAGTCGTAAAGACGGGCTAACCGGTTTATTTAATCGCGCTTACTGGGAGCAATCACTCAAAGAAGAATTTACCCAAATTAAAGTCATTGATGATTCATGTTCACTGGTTATTTTTGATATTGATAACTTTAAACAGGTTAATGATACCTATGGTCACCCTGTCGGGGATGAAGTGATTCGCAGAACGTCGGGGTTATTGAAAAAAACAGCCCGAAGCAGCGACATTTGTGGTCGTTTTGGTGGGGAAGAGTTCACGGTGTTATTAAAAAACACAAACCAGGAACAAGCCAGCTATTTTGCAGAACGGTTACGTAAACGCGTAGAACAAGAGACCGTGAAAGTTGAAGATTTTCTGATTAATTACACAATCAGTATCGGCGTATGCGAATACCAACCTCACTTTGAAAGCCATATACAATGGTTAAAAAGTGCAGACTCTGCTCTGTATCGCGCTAAAGAAAATGGACGAAACCAAAGTTGTGTATATGGCGATGAGTAAATCAGTAATTCAAGACTCGTTTCTATATTGTTGGTTAATCGCTGGCCAGTTGATTCGTAAATACGCATTTCTATGACATAAGTTAGTGACATCTCTTAGCAATGTCTTACTATTGATACAATTTCGCTCCCAGCTTTCTAGTCTTGACGTTAATGGAGAAATACAGTGGTTGTAGAAACGGATGGTTACCTTGCTCTTATCGAACACTTGTCACTTAACCTTAATATCTTTACCACCGAGCGCGGCGATACTGGTTCGGAAAGTATCGAAGACGTGGTTACCGACATGGTGGCATCAAATATTATGATGATTTTTGAGCAAAACCCAGAACTTCATTCGAGCGTACGTTTTAAGTTATTAAAAGAAGCGGATGCCGTAGTGGAAGACTTGGCTGAAGTCCTCGCTGGAGTCTGGGGTAAGAAGGCGACCAATGAACAGATTACTTTTCTGGAAGAGTACGTTGCGTTAGTAAAAAACCTGTTTGATAACGCAGTTGCAATTTACGACTAGACAGTAGTCGTAACGTTCTTGGTTTCTCTCTCCTAAAGTAAAAAGCATAAAGTGAAGTAGTCAGGAACTTGTTCATTTCTAATGGCAGCTTATTTTTATTACAACGTCACTCTTCTAATTTGCCAAAACTTTGATGCCCAGTAGGGGTTATCAACTCTAGAAATAATGACACCTTTAGATGTGGATGCGTGCATAAACTGCTTGTTCCCCAAATAGATACCAACATGATATGTTGTTCTTCTGGTCTTAAAAAAGACAAGGTCCCCTTGTTTGGCCTCATTCCACCTTAGCTCAATGCCTTGTTTAGATTGTTGCTTAGTCGTTCTTGGTAAAGCAAGTTGATACGCTTCCACAAATGCCTTTTGCACAAAGGCAGAACAATCAATACCAGACTTTTGTGTGCCGCCTAATCGGTATGGGGTGCCGTGCCACTCGTTATAAAACTTCAGTAACTCCGGTTTACTAGACAAAGTCTTCGCAGGAGTCGTTGTCACTGCCACGATTTGTTCAGCTGGCTCTGGGCCCGACGAACAAGCTGTCATAAGGGTACTGATTATCAAAGGGAAATAAATACGACGCAAATCATCCACCTACCATACAAGTGACTAATACATGAAATATTATTGTCATAATCAATCCATACTATTGAACACCTATCTCGGTTTTATCAACTTTATGTGATGGAAACACAGTAAAACCGTTCAAATCTAAGAAAGAATAAAAATTGATTATGGCAACGCGCAAACGCTCATGCTTTTCTCATCACTGATGTGCAACATTTTTAACTATCATTGCACTTGTTATAGCTCTTTCTGCTTCAAGTTTCAAAGGAATGGAGCTGATTGGAGAATAATTTGAAGAGTTGTCTCAAAAGGGCAATGGCCAACGCAAAGTTAACCAGAAATGTTCTCGAAATTGATAAATTGCTAAACTATGGAATGCAAGTGACAGAAGCTAAAGACCTCCCTTCAGTCAAAGCGCAAATAGAAGCACTAGCCACTAAAACTGGAGGGGTAGCAGAAATACTCCGCTGTCGGGGATTTCGCTGCGGCCAATTCTATGGAAAGCTCCTAATGCATAATGATCTGAATTATCGCATGTCTATTAGCTTGTCATCTTCCGTATTTCAATCCCAATCACCTTTGCTGAGTCAGTTATCTCTAAGTTATTTGAGGATACATACGCCCGTAACCGTGCGAAGTTGAAAACAAGTAACTATCATTGCAGTAGCAGCATGTTCTTAACCGAATAGATTTCCATACACTTGGTAATACATTAGAGCATGGTTGGTCTCAAAAATTGCCACAAAATTATAAATTGTTTGATTAGTTTTATATGCTCTTCGCTATTCACTAAAATAAGGAAACGATGATGGATAAGTTCGTAGTGTTTCTCTTATGCCTTTTTTTGACCATTGGCGGTGTTGTCCACATTTACGACAATATTGTAGATGGTTTATTTCCTTATGATTTTGCCCCGCGTTGGTTAAATATCTACTGGAGTTTATTGGGCATTTTCGACTTGTTGGCGGTTTACCTTTTGATTCGATACCGCAGGGCAGGTTTGGTATTGATGTTGATGATCTTGTTGACCAATGTGATATTCAACTCCCACGCACATTACTCGCTAGGAATATTAGATAACAGCACCGCTTTACAGATGAAGACGCTATTTTTGGGTTTTGCTATTGGCGTATCTATCTGGCTTTGGAACGCTCGGAAGAATCGACAGTCGCGCCAGATTTTCCGGTAATAGAGAAACCAGTGTACTGTAGAACACTGTTATTTTTTTGATTTAACACGATAGCGAAATGGTTGGGTGATAAGCTTATCCAGCCTTTGCTCTTGTTCATCTCTGATGTCAAGTGAACCAATGACAATATGTTCATGCCCACGCTCTGGCTGTGCGCAGTACGTCGAAAACATTCGATCCCACACAGACAAAAAGAAACCGAAATTAGAGTGAGTCTCTCTTGGAATGACAGAGTGATGCACTCTATGCATATCCGGAGTAACAATCACTTTCCTTAGCCATGCATCTGTGGGTAACGCGAGCTTCGCATTACTGTGATTAAACATAGCACTTGCATTTAGAATGATCTCAAACGCAACAATGGAGATTGGAGAGACACCGAGCATAAACACCGCACCGATTTTAATCACCATAGAAATCAAAATCTCAATCGGGTGGAAGCGTGCACCCGTCGTGACGTCAATATCCATGTCAGCATGATGCATCCGATGAAGTTTCCACAATATCGGGATACGATGGAATATAACGTGTTGCAGATAAATAACAAAGTCGAGCAGGATGATGGAGAGAAGTACGTTTAGCCAAATAGGAAATGACAGTAATTGAAATAATCCCCACTGATTTTCGGTCACAATGATACTTGCTTGGAATGCAGCGATAGGCATGACTAATGAGACAATGACGCTGTTTAGGGCGACGAGTGAAAGGTTATTGACCCAACGAAAGCTGCGTGACACAGTTAATCTTTTTCTAGGAAATGTGTTTTCCCACAAAGTACAGAGCAGTAACACACCAACAAAACAACTGAGTCTTATCCACGATGGATCGTTAAATACAGTTTCTGTCACAGATACTTCCTCTTATTAATGCCACCACCTTTACACACCGTTCTCAGTATGAGTCTCTTGCGGTGTTTATACCTTACCTTGAGGCTTAGCTGTTATGCCAGTAGAATCACGCTCTATTTTTTATTTGGCATTGCTACCCATGAGAATTCACGCTTTTCACCGTTTATACCAGCACCGTCAGTCTATTTCGACAAAGTCTTTTAACGCGCGAGGCTGCAAAGTCATCCGCTGCCAATATTGTCAGGTTTCACAAGAACACTGTCTGTGCGAACTACAGCCAAGTATAAAGTCGAATCTCGCTTGTATGTTGATTGTATCGGAAAACGAAGTGTTTAAGCCGAGCAATACTGGTCGACTGATTGCCGATACGATTCATGAAACCTATGTGTACCAATGGAATCGGACGGAACCTTCGGACGAGATGTTAGCGCTATTAAAAAGTGATGAATTTCAGCCGGTGATCATATTCCCGGCAGATTACGTCGATGATACATCACGATTAATGGATAGCCTGAGTCCTGAGCTATTAAGAAAACCTGAAAGCAGCAACAAGAAATGGCTTTTGATTTTTATTGATGGCAGTTGGCGTGAAGCGAGGAAGATTTTTCGCCGTTCTGACTACCTACAATCGTTACCTGTGTTGTCGATACAACCAGAAACACTCTCTGAATACATAATGCGACGCTCTGATAACGATCAACATCTTTCTACAGCAGAAGTTGCCACTTTAGTGCTTAAACAGGCAGGTGAGCATAAGGCTGCGGATTGCCTTCAATTGTGGTTCGAAGCGTTCAGAGAAACCTATATGTTGACTAAAACCCGAGTCAAAACGGACCCCAATCGCCCACACCTGAAACGTTTCAAAGAGTGGACAAAAACTGAGAACTGATTCTAAGGAATGAATTTTTGTTGATCGCTTGTTGTTCAACTGGATTGAGTGAGAGGATAAATCTGGATTTGGTCACGGTTTGTAGGCGTATATATATGGATAATGCCAAGAGTTTATCTTTTTGACTCCAGTACTGTTTTTGGAGTCGTATTAGCACTTTTTAGGAGAGAATTGCATGTATTATGGCTTTGATGTCGGTGGTACAAAGATTGAGTTTGGTGCATTTAACGAAAAGCTTGAGCGTGTAGCAACTGAACGAGTACCAACACCAACTGATAACTATGAACTGTTGGTTGACACTATCGCTGAACTTATTAGTAAGTACGACGCTGAATTTGGCTGTGAAGGTACAATTGGCCTTGGTCTTCCGGGAATGGAAGATGCTGATGATGCAACTGTATTGACCGTGAATGTACCAGCAGCAAAAGGTAAACCACTACGTGCAGATCTCGAAGCGAAAATTGGTCGCTCAGTAAAGATCGAAAACGACGCAAACTGTTTCGCGCTTTCAGAAGCATGGGATGAAGATTTGCAAGGTGAACCATCTGTACTTGGCTTAATCTTGGGTACGGGTTTTGGTGGCGGCTTTATTTACGATGGCCAAGTATTCTCCGGTCGTAACCACGTAGCGGGAGAGGTTGGCCATATGCGTCTTCCGATCGATGCATGGTTCCACCTAGGTGACAATGCTCCACTGCTTGGTTGTGGTTGCGGCAAGAAAGGTTGTCTAGATAGCTACCTATCAGGCCGAGGTTTTGAGCTGATTTACGCGCATTACTACGGTGAGAAGAAAAAAGCGATAGACATCATCAAAGCGTATGGCGAGGGTGAGGCTTCAGCAGTTGAACACGTTGAGCGCTTTATGGAACTGCTAGCGATCTGTTTGGGTAACATCTTTACCGCAACAGACCCAGATGTTGTCGTGTTGGGCGGTGGTCTTTCTAACTTCGACCTCATTTACGAAGAGATGCCAAAGCGTATTCCAAAACACCTGCTTTCTGTAGCGAAATGTCCAAAGATCATCAAAGCAAAACATGGTGACTCGGGCGGTGTTCGCGGTGCAGCGTTCCTAAACATCAAGTAAGTAAATAGTTAGCTTGGTTTAAGAACCCAGATTTAATAAAAGCCCTGTTGCTAATTGAGCAACAGGGCTTTTTGTGACCCGTCCTGATATGGGTTGACACTTTTTAACTAAAACGCTCGATGTACTTCATCG
>JAAEZQ010000086.1 GCA_018222805.1 Vibrionaceae bacterium | reverse complement strand
GTTTCACCTGGAGTCCATGGCACGCCATAATTTTGGTGTCTGAAAACACTCAAAGCGATGCCCGCAACCACCAATAAAATGACGGATACGTAAAACGGTATTTTTGACGTCATAATTTACCTTATTATTCTTAGTTTTCTTCTGTTTGAATATATGTGCGGCTAACATCGACCAACGCGATGTCGCGAATAAATTCTCTACCTAGTAAAATAGGATGGTTCATGTGGGAGCGATCTGCCAACGTAAACTGCGCTTTTTCATGGATTTTCCCAACTTTGACCCACATTTCGACAACGGCTCTTCGGTCAAGATCATCCGTCGTGGATTGACGTATTTTCACGTAGCGTAGGACTGGGGCTTCAATCCAAATATTCTTTTCTTCTTCAGACTTGGTATTGTCGGCCAGATGAAAGCGAACCCAGTTTTTCCCGTTTCGCTCAAACTCTTTAATGTCGATAGCATTTAAAGACGAAGTGGCAGCACCAGTATCAATACGAGCATCGAAAGTTTGCTTAATGGAATCAATGGTCACTTTCTCAATTGAACCGAGAATAATGTTATGCGTTGGCGTTGGTTCGACTTGGGTAGGCGCTTGTACGATGATTGGATCTTTTGGTTTTTTTACTTCAGCCATGGCTTCATCGCGAAATGTACGGAGGTCACCTTTTAGTGTATCTACCTGGTCTTCAAGGTTGTCGATATGGTTTGATTGGTCACTGAGCTGCTGCTCCAGAATCGCGATACGATTGTTGACATTCGTTTCTGAGGATTGGATAGCGGCTAACGTTTCTTGGTGGTACTGTTCGCCTTTGGTAAGTGTGCATCCAGATAGCAAGACGATGGCAACAACCGGAGTCAATCGTAATAACATTGAAAACCTTGGGATGGATTAAGTTGTTTGATTTTTAAGAGTTTAGCTTATATCAACAAACCCTCACAAGTAAGAATGTTTCTCTATCTCTTATAGAGTGAGGAATGTGACGAAAAGCTTAGAATCAAGGGTGTGAACCACACCCTTGAAGAGATAAGATGAGAGGGTAATGTCTTAATAGAAGCAGTGAGTTAGGGCAATGTCAGAAATCTAAGTTAATTATGGTTTACGAGCCACAAGTACGGCACGGCGTGGAGCTGGATAGCCTTCCACCGTCTTACTCGGATCGTTTGGATCTAAGTAATCTGGTAGTGAATTGTGAGTCATCCATTCAGTCGTGCGTTGTTCACCGACTGTTGTCACATTCTCATCAACGATACGGACATCTTCAAAGCCAACCAGTTCTAACCACACTTTAAGTGCT
This sequence comes from Vibrionaceae bacterium, assembly GCA_018222805.1. Lineage (GTDB taxonomy): Bacteria > Pseudomonadota > Gammaproteobacteria > Enterobacterales > Vibrionaceae > Vibrio. Next base: position 3,030 of record JAAEZQ010000086.1, on the reverse strand, counting down.
TTTGCTGATGGGAAGAAATACACGTTACGCATCTGAGCGTAGCGAGATGTCGGGACAAGTACGGCATTTTCGTCGCCCTCAATCACCAATGTTTCTAACACAAGCTCACCACCCGAAACCAGTTGGTCTTTTAGCTGAATCAGATGGTCAAGTGGAGAACGACGATGATACAGCACGCCCATACTAAATACCGTATCGAACGCTTCTAGTTTTGGCAGTTGCTCAATACCCAATGGCAACAGGTGTGCTCGTTGGTCGCCGCCCATCAGTTTACGAATAGCTTCAAACTGGATCAGGAACAAGTGAGAAGGATCAATGCCAACACAGAGGCGAGCGCCTTCACCAAGCATGCGCCACATGTGATAACCATTACCACAGCCGACATCAAGCACACTGCGGTTTTTTAATGGCGAGATATGCGGAAGTACACGATCCCATTTCCAATCACTGCGCCACTCTGTATCGATGTGAATACCGTGCACTGTGTAAGGGCCTTTGCGCCAAGGATGGAATGTACGCAGCAAGTTCTCTAACTTTTTCAGTTCACCTTCATGAAAAGGGGTGTCATTACTGATAGTGACAGAGTTTTTAATGTCAATCTGGTTCGGTGACCCTTCAGGGATTTTGTTCAGTGCTTTCAACCAGCGACCAAAGTCACCGTGCTCTGCATTTTGCCAGTCCGTAAGCTGTTGTGGTAACACGTTTAGCCACGGTTGAAGACGCGTGTCTTGGGCAATTAATTGATAGAAATTTGCAAAGTTAAACATAATTAGTTAATCGCTGAGTTGATGGTGTAAAAGTAAATTGAGTTTGAGTTCGAATGGTTACTTAATTGCAAACATAGAGCCGAAGTTAAAGCACTGGAACCAGACGTCGTAGCTAGAGAATCCAATTTTTGCGAAACGTTCTTTATGGTCTTTCTTAGAATCCGGACGCATTACATTTTCTATTGCGCTGCGTTTTTGACTGATTTCCAGTTCGCTATAGCCATTTGCACGTTTAAAGTCGTGGTGAAGATCTATCAAAAGTTCATTAGACACTTCATCTTCAAAGACGAATTTTTCAGATAGAATCAAAATGCCGCCTGGGCGCAGGCCTGCGTAAATTTTCTCTAATAACGTGTATCGGTCATCCGGAGAAAGGAACTGAAGAGTGAAGTTCAGGACGACAACCGAAGCGTTTTCAATTTCGATATTACGTATATCCTCTTCAACGACTTCTACAGGCGTGTCGCTGCGGTAAGCATTCACGTGCAGTTTACATCGCTCCACCATGGCAGGTGAATTATCGACAGCGATGATTTTACAACCTTCTTGCTTGATATGACGTCGCATGGAAAGCGTCGCCGCACCTAAAGAACAACCTAGATCATAAATGTTTGAATGAGGCTTAACAAAGCGTTCAGCCAGCATGCCAATTGCAGAAATAATGTTGCTGTACCCTGGTACGGAGCGCTGAATCATGTCAGGAAATACTTCCGCTACGCGTTCATCAAACGTGAAATCCCCAATTTTATCGATTGGAGCCGAAAAAATAGTATCTGGATTGCTCTTAGGGTTCATAACCAAATCTCTGCATACAAGCCGACTCAAAACGTCAGGCATCAAAAAAGGCGCGTATTTTATGAGAAATTCTCGCCCCTGTCATGTACTGCTTTAGAACATCTGCAACTGGTCGTTGCCATCGTTGGCGGGGAAGGCAGCCAAGTCAGGGAGTGAAGTGTGTTTTTGTAGACGTTTATACAGGTTCGAAGCCAGTTCCGGCGCTATGATGTTGTCGGCAGTGTGGATCATCACATACGGTTGTTTACCCTCTGCAATCCATTGAGATAGCTTCTTCAGCCAAGGCGTAAAGAAGTCATAGTTTTGCTGCTCTTCCGGATGGCCGATAAAGCGGATCATAGGGTGAGAAGCGGTCGCAATCGCGTGTACGGGCACTTTTGGCTTTTTCATCTGCGCATCGATGATCGCTTCGTTGTCAGGTTTGGCTGCAAACACAGGCCGACTATCCATGATAATTCGGTCGATACCGTTTTCCATCAGCCATTGATTGAGTGCTCGTTCCTCGTCACCTTTGGAGAAAAACGCCATATGACGGACTTCTACGCTAAGAGGGAAGTTTGGCGGAAAACTGGCGCAAAACTTCTTTAAACGATCAAGTTGTTCAGGACCAAAGGCTGCGGGTAATTGGAGCGTCCATTGACCAACGCGCTCATGTAATGGCTCCATCACTTTCATAAAGTCACGTAACTGCGCATCACATCCTCTGAGCATTTGCTGGTGGGTGATGGCTTTCGGCAGCTTAAAGGTGAATTTGAAATCGTCATGCGTTGCCGTTTTCCAGTTTTGCACGGTATTGAGTGTCGGCGTCGCGTAAAACGTGGTGTTACCTTCTACGGTATGAAACACCTGCGCGTATTTCTCCAAACGCTCAGCAGGTTTGGTGCCACTGCCATAAAAGCTCTGTTGCCACAGGTTATGTGACCACATGGTTAATCCAAGTCGAAGGGGTAAGTTATCCATCGTTCTTCTTTACATTTATTACTGCGTTCACTTTACGAGAGTTTTGCTGAAATAGGTAATTTCACGTTATAATCAGTACCAATTTTTTCGCTTTGGTGCGGTTTTGAACAGTTGTAGTACTAAAAAGCACCAATGAATGATAAAACACACTTAATTGTACGCTGAGTAGTCGATTTTCATAGACTTTCAGCGTATAACGGAATCTTTACTCTGCTTGGCAATGAAGCCGACAGAGCGTAGTCAACAACTTTTGAGAGATTGGGAATTTCATTATGCGTACCCATTACTGTGGTCACCTGAACAAGTCCCTTGCAGGACAAACTGTAGAACTTTGCGGCTGGGTTAACCGTCGCCGTGATTTAGGCGGTCTTATTTTTATCGATATGCGAGATCGTGAAGGCATCGTTCAGGTAGTTGTAGATCCAGATATGGCGGATGCGTATGAAGTGGCTAACACACTTCGTAATGAATTCTGTATCAAACTAACGGGTGAAGTTCGTGTTCGTCC
>JAAEZQ010000006.1 GCA_018222805.1 Vibrionaceae bacterium | reverse complement strand
TTTAATAATCCAACATTATGGGATGAAAGAGATGCTTGATAAGATTGACCAGCAGTGGCTAAAAAGTTTTCACTGTGTCTATGAGAACAATAGCTTTAAACGGGCTGCGGAATATCTAAGTTTGCCGACATCAAATGTCAGTCGCCATATCGCTTTGTTGGAAGAAAGACTGAATACACGACTGTTTGACAGAACCACACGCCGAATTGCTCCGACAGATGCAGGAGAGCACCTTTATTTACGCACACAGCCCTTGCTGGACAAACTTAATGATGCTCTTGAGGAAGTGACTCAGCACTCTCATGAAGTCATTGGGCAGCTTAAAGTTTTAATGCCCGACTCGCCTGCTTTAGCCCAAACAGTAGTTTCTTTTTGTGCCCAGCATCCCTGCATTTCATTATGTTGCGATACGAGCATCAACCCGAAAGAAGATTTACTTGATGGGTTTGACATCATTTTAAGCTTTCACCGAGGAAAGCTCGAAGACAATAATTGGGTAGCTAAAGAGATTAAACGCTGGCCAAGTGCTGTAGTGGTATCCCCTAAGCTCCTAGAGGTTTGTCCAAGACCTTTTCAGACTACCGACTTGAAACACGTTCCGTGTATCAATAGCTTTACCGCGTTAAATGGAACACCGTGGGTCTTCAAAAACGCTAAAGGTGAGCATATAACTCAAAAAGTACAGTCTTCCTTTAAGGTCAATAGCGGTTATCTAGCTAAATCAGGCGCATTAGCTGGTTTGGGATTTGCGATACTGCCAACGGAATCCTGTCGTAATGAGATAGATGCGGGTTCTCTGGAAATTGTACAAATGGAGTATGAGCCTGAAGATTTGGTTTTGTATGTCTTTTACGCTTCCAGAAAACACTTAGCAAAAAAGATCCCAATGTTTATTGAACACTTACAGCACCAAGCAAGTTTAGATAAAAGTACATAGACAGAAGAACCATTTCAGTGAAAGGCTTTATCCGAACCACTTCTTTTAGAGTCGATAATTAGCTAAGCAAATTGTTATGCGAACGGGAGGATATTTCCATCGACGTAGCAGACGGCGTACAAGGTTACTCATCCGCGCGCGCTTTCGCGTTTCTGCCAATCTACCGTGACGGACTTACGTAGTTGGTGAGTCAGTTCAACGGCGAGCTTGCGAAGGTTGTCATCCCCCAAGGTTCATACTGAAGCTTCATTGGTGACGAGTGCTCGATAAAACGCAATGTCATCAGTAGACAGGTTGAGTTTATCCATCACCTCAGCGTCGGCCTGCATCTCTTTTGCCCACAGGATCAGCTCTTCAATCACCTGAGCGGTTTCGATATTTCGGTTATGGTATTTCTGCAAGGTTGACATGATACGGTCTGAGTATTGCTTCTCCTATACCACATCATTTTTCATACGAGCTTTTACCTCATCACGCAATAACTTCTCAAGTCGCTCAACAGCGAGGTTCTTCTCCTTCATGTGTTTTACATCTTCAAGGAATTCGTCTGAAAGCAAGCCAATATTCGGCTTATCCAGCCCTACGATTTTAAAGATGTCATAGACTCCGTCTGCCACAATCGCCGGAAAGCAATATAGGAAGCAAGGTATCGCGGAGCGATGACAAGCTCTCTAGATCCCTAAATAGAACCTCAATTTTTTGGTCTATTGGGTCTACGATCTTGGAAAAAGGCAATACCTTCACCTTCTTCATTATAAGTTTCACCCTTTGCCGATTGTCCCATCGTTATATTGAAATGTTCACCCATAGAGCTAGCACTCCAACCTTCCGGTATCAAACCTAACTCAGACTCAACGAGCTTTTCAGGGAATAGCGAGTCAGTGGCCGCATCCATCCCCTCTGGTTACTCGCCGTTCATCTTGGCTTTGTCCCAAACATAGTTAGCGTCACATAGTACGCTACTTTGACTAAAAACGTTCACTATCTCACCCTGCATCTTCAAGTTGAACGGGGATATAAAAGAATCCTATAAATGCAAGCTGCACTGATAGTACCTGACAACCAAGAAATGTCTGTTAAGAAGGTTAATGGGAGAATTAACTTCCCAGATATCGAAATCATAAATCCAATCACTGTTGCAAAGAGTGCATTATAGTTCATGGCTTTAGGGTATCGGCAATTCAAGTAAAGCGAATCGACATCAATATGTCGTTTGGAAACACTAAAATAGTGGCAAGTAATAACGCCATATACAGGTCCTAGCATTGAACCGATCAGGGTAAGGAAAGATATAATGCTGTTTTGATGCTGCATCAACTCCCAAGGCATTATGAGAGTTGATAATCCAGCAATGACCCAAATTGCCTGACGATAAGATATTTGGGGGAAAGTTTTCATCAATAGTTGCGCAGCAGGGTAAATATTACTCGTTACGTTAGTAGTGACAGTGGCTAAAATTAGCACCGCTGTCGATAAGACAATAACCCAAATATTGTCAAATTGATGAATGATATCAAGCACACTCCAGAAGCCCTGCCCGAATAAGACACTGAAGCCAGATAATATACTGATTCCAGTTATTGCCATAAGAGCATAACTTGCGGTGATGCCGATAGACTGCCCAAGCATCTGCGCACGGTTAGAGGTGGCGAAGCGAGAAAAGTCTGATGAGCTAACCAAAGGTGCGGCCCACACAGCAAGAATGGCATTAATGACCATCAGATAATGAAAATAATTGACGTCATTGCCAGAAGGGTAAGCGCTAAACAGGTGAGCAAAACCTACTGAATTGATTACCCACATCGTCATACCAGTAAAAAGCACAAGGATAGCTATATTAATGTAAGGAATGACGATTTTAAGTTTTTGACTTCCACCGATACTGAGATAGATATTGATTAGCATACAGGCTAAATAGGCAAATACCTCCAGAACGGGTAGGCCAAGTAATCTAACTGATCTCCAAGTAGCTATAAAATCGGGGGACAATTTGGAGGCAATAATAAGTAACGCAGCAGAGCCAACATAAGTTTGTAAAGCAAGCCACATGATGGCCACCAAGCCACTGCGAATAAAACTCGGTAGCAATGCGCCTTTATGTCCATAAGCGTCACGAAGTAATATTACAAATGGAAGGCCATATTTGGCTCCTGCGTGACTACCTATTGACATTGCAAAAGATAAAATAATACCACTGAGAAAAATAAGCCATATAAAATGACTCGTTTGGATTTGATAACTAAAGAATCCACCAATTAGTAGATAGCCTGGAATATTGTGAACATTTGTTGTCCACAAAGTGAAAAAATTCATGGCGCTCCAGTTCCTTTTGGCGCCTTGTATAGGTAAAAGATCTTCGTTATATCTTTTATACTTTTCCTGTAATAGTTCCATTATATTTGCCAGTGAATGAAGGGAAGATTTCTCTTCCCTAGAGTGAGGTATTACGCCGCAACTTGATGACAGGAAATCATACGTTGTTGGATCATTTTCGGTTGCGGACTTTGGCTTGAACAAAGTGCGGTCGCGTTGGGACAACGAGGATGAAAAGCACAGCCACTTGGCGGATTCAGTGGACTCGGTACTTCTCCTTGTACAGGTGTGCGTTCTTTATGAATCTCATCCATCGACGGGATCGCGTCCATTAACATTCTGGTGTATGGGTGCTTGGGATTGTTAAAGATCTCATCGACGCTGCCGACTTCAACCAGTTCACCAAGGTACATAACACCTACTCGGTCAGAAAAGTGGGAGACCACTGACATATCATGACTGATGAACAGATAGGTCAACCCAAGCTTCTCCTGAAGTTCTTTCATGATATTCAACACTTGCGCCTGGACCGATACGTCTAAGGCTGATGTTGGTTCATCGCATATTAAAAATTCTGGTTTACTGGCCAGTGCGCGTGCAATAGACAATCGTTGCCGTTGACCACCTGAAAATTCATGCGGATATTTGTAAATATCTGTTGCGTGTAGCCCCACTTGATGAAGCAGATCAACCACCATCGTCCGTCTTTCTGCTTTGCTTTGAGCAAGGTTAAACAGATCGATGGGTTCACCGATAATGTCCTCAACTTTCCAGCGCGGGTTAAGGCTCGCATAGGGGTCTTGAAAGATCATCTGAAAGCTCTTACGCAGCTCTTTCAGTTCAGATTGCGTAATTCGATTGATGTTTTTATCTTTAAATATTACCTGTCCGCCACTCGGAACGTATAAGCCAGCCAAAAGCCTTGCTACCGTGGATTTACCACAGCCTGACTCCCCAACGAGACTGAATGTCTCGCCTTGTTGAACCGCAAAATCGATGCCGCGAACAGCATGCACATAGGTTTTGGGCTTTCGCTTGAGCAGGCGAGTTAGTAGTGAAGAAGACACATCGAACTTAATGGATAATTCTTGTACTTCGATTAGGTTAGAACTCATGTTGTTGCACCTCTTCCAATTCAATAACGGTATTAAAACAGGCCACCTCAGAGCGTGCTGATGGTTTTAACGTAGGGGTCTGTTGTGTGCATTCTATTGAGCTTTTTTCACACCGAGGATGAAATTTACACCCTTGTGGCAACTCATTAGGGCGTGGCATTGAACCTGGTATTTGGTATAAGCGTCCGCGCGTTTGACCGATTTTAGGAATGGAGTCCATCAGTCCGCGCGTATAAGGGTGCTGCGGATTTTTTATGATGTCGGACACTTGACCTATTTCGATCAATTCACCGGCGTACAATACCGCTACGCGATCGCAAACTTCGGCGATGACACCCATATCGTGAGTAACCAGCATCACTGAAGCGTTATGTTGTTTGCATAAACGTTTCAGCAGTTGCAGAACCTGAGACTGCACGGATACATCGAGAGCAGTTGTCGGCTCATCTGCGATGATGATGGCGGGGTCGACGCAAAGAGCAAGAGCAATAACAATGCGTTGGCGCATCCCACCAGAAAACTGGTGAGGATACTGCCTAATGCGTTCCTCTGGAGCGGGAATACCAACCTCTTTCATTAAGTCGATAGCTTTGGTCTGCGCTTCTGTATAAGAGAGCGGCAGGTGTGTCTGAATGGTTTCCACCAATTGCTCTTCAATGGTTAATACAGGGTTGAGACTGGTCAACGGATCCTGAAAAATGGCAGCGATCTCTTTACCACGCAGTAACCTTCGTTCCGATTCAGGAAGGTTGTCAATACGCTTTCCCTTACAGTAAATAGCGCCAGACTTGATCCGTCCCGGTTCTTCTAACAAACCAGTGATGGCCGAACCTGTGAGAGACTTACCTGCCCCTGATTCACCCACTACACCAAGGATTTCTCCCTGGTACATATCGAAGCTCACCCCGCGAATGGCTTGTAAATTGCCTTTTCGGTTTAAGAACTCAATAAACAGGTTGTCGACGGATAATACTTTATTTTTATTCTTCATAGGATTATCTCAGTTTAGGGTTAAGAGCATCACGTAGCCAATCACCCACGAGGTTGACGGATAAAGCGATAAGAACCAAGGTTAACGACGGGAAAGCAACGACCCACCATTGACCGGAGAACAAGTACTGATTTCCTTCATTGATCAAAGTACCCAGTGACGGTTGGTTAGGTGGCATGCCGACACCTAAAAACGAGAGGGTCGCTTCGGTGAGCACAGCCAGTGCCAAATGTAGCGTACCGAGTACAAGAACGGGACTTAATACGTTGGGCAAGATATGCTTGAGCATAATTCGCCCCGTGCTGCTTCCCATAACTTTAGCGGCTTGCACATATTCTTTATTACTCTCAAGTTTGGTCGCGCCACGCACGGTTCGCGCATACTGCATCCACCCAGTGAGAGTAATCGAGAAAATGATGACATACATGGCAATATCATTGTGCATTTCTTTAGGGAATAACCCGCGACTGATGCCGCTGACCAAAAGAGCAAACATGATCGTTGGAAAGCTGAGCATCGCATCGGCAACGCGCATAATAAAGGAATCTACTTTCCCGCCCACAAAACCACTGATGATGCCAAGGCTCACGCCTAATGCAGCAGAAGCCAGAACACTAATAAAACCGACAATAAGTGAGATGTTTAAGCCATGAATAATCAGTGATAATACATCCCTGCCTTGAATATCAGTGCCTAAAATAAAGCGCGCTTCACCCATATCTACCCACATAGGAGGCAACTCTGAATCCAATAAATCAAATTGATTGGGATCAAAAGGGTTATAGGGTGAAAAAGAACTGGCTCCTATTGCGACGACAACCAGAGTGAGTAATAAAATAAACGAGACAATAGTGATTTTAGATTGCATAAAACTGTAGACTAAATCACTGTCTAAAAACTCGGCGAGTTTCGTTTTAAAACTTGATTTTCTTTCGTTCAGAATCGTCTGAGAAGATTGAAAACTATCCATGTTTAACTTTCCTTAGTTAAGCTTCATCCGTGGATCGACAAATTGATATACCAAATCGACTAATGTGTTGATGGTCACGAATATTAACGAGATAAAAACGAGATACGCGGAAATGACAGGAATATCGACATGGTTAATAGATTGGATAAAAAGTAATCCCATTCCCGGCCACTGGAAAATGGTTTCTGTCACTACAGCGAAGGCAATCAATCCACCGATTTGTAAGCCAATAACAGTAATAACAGGAAGAATGGAGTTTTTAAGTACGTGTTTATACTTAATGCTTTTTTGCCTAATCCCACGTGCTTTAGCGAACTTAATAAAATCGGAACGCATAGTTTCTTGCATTTCACTTTTAAGAAGACGCATGATCATCGTGATCATAAAAAGCGATAGAGATAAGGCTGGTAAGAATATTGCCTGCCAACCGGAAGCGGTAAATAAGCCAGAACTCCAAAAACCGAGTTCGACTATATCTCCACGTCCATGAGAGGGAAACCAACCGAGCCAAACAGAAAAAACGACAATCAATAATATGCCAACCACAAAACTTGGTAGCGATACGCCGACCAAGGATAAAGTTTGTACTAATGACGTCATTACTTTATTTTTTGAGTACGTAGTCCAAACCCCGAGTGGTATACCAACCAGCAAGGAAATAAGTACTGCGATCAAGACCAGTTCTAAGGTTGCAGGCAGGCGCTCGGCTATCAGCGTAAAAACATCCGTTTGGTTGTAGTAAGATATGCCGAAGTTACCTTCGGCAATGTTTCCTACAAAACGAAAGTACTGTGTGATCACGCTATCGTTCAAGCCTAATGATTCCCTTAGCACCTCTCTGTCTTGTTGAGTGGCGTTTTCTGGCAGCATACCTTCTATAGGATCACCAACAAATTGAAACATGGTGAAGGCAAGCAGCGCAACGGATAACATCAGCATTGCAGCCTGAATGGCTCGTCTAATGAGGAAAACTAACATATCGACCTCTTACCTTATTGATATTTTGCACGCCATAGACGAACAACATTATCGGAAGATTGGGTAATCTTGAGGTGTTTCGATGTCACCCAGGTTACCGGTTCAAAGTGAAGTGGAATGAAAGGTAAATCAGCTTGAGCTTCATTCAGCGCATTTGACATCAGTGTCACGCGGTTTTCTAAATCAAGTTCAGATAAAGAGGATTGAATGTAGCGATCCACATTTTCATTTGAGTAGCGAGGGATATTAAACGAGCCAAAAGTCTGTCCATCTTTGGTGTGTAGTAATTGCTGATTGATACTGTAAGCATCTACCAGAGGCAGGTTTGCCCAGCCGAGAACCGCAATATCTGTTTTACCTTGATCACGAATAGTGGAATAAGTACTACGAGGGTGCATGTTGAGATCTGAATTCACACCGATTTTTGACCAAAAACGCTGTATGGCTGGACACCATTGCTCGGCGCTAACGTAAGCTCCCTGAACACAGTCAAAGGCGATATTAAAGCCATTTTCGTAACCGGCTTCTTTAAGTAACGCTTTGGCTTTTTCCGGGTTGTATTCAATGGTGATATCATGTTCTGCGTTATATCCGGCAATTTGCGGAGCAACGTACGAATTGGCAACCTCGGTTTTGTCTCTCATGATCTTTTTCACAATAAGATCACGGTTAATGGCATGCATCAAAGCTTTGCGAACACGAATATCTTGTAATGGGTTTTCATCAAACTCATTGGTTGCGTTTAATTTGTCTGCCATATTCAAGCTAACGAAATCAACGCGCATCGAAGGCTTGGTGTTTACGTCCAATTGCTTTTCTTTTTCTAGACGCGGCACATCTTGAAGTGGAACATCGGTCGTGAGGTCGAATTCACCTGACATTAGCCCTGCAACGCGCGTAGCATCTGAGTTAACCGGTTTAAAAATTATTTTGTCGATATTGTGGGCATATTTGTCGGCATTCCACCAAGAAGGGTTAGCTGCCAGTACCATTTCTGCATCGCGGCGGCGAGATTCTAGAACAAATGGGCCAGTCCCGTTGGTATTGTTTGTGGCGTAGCTTTCAGTTCCGGCACTCATGCTTGACGGTTTCAGCGCGTTATTCTCAACCAACCACTCTTCATCCATCATCAGGATGCCTGTTAGCTCGTTTAACACGATAGGGGAAGACTTTAAGGTCTTAATTTCGACTTTGTATTCAGACAGTTTCTTCGCAGACAGGATTGAAGATGCGTTGCCTCTTATCCCAGAGTCTTTGTCTGTCACTCGTTTAATTGAAACGACTACATCATCTGCATTAAAAGGGTTGCCGTTATGGAATGTAACCCCTTCGCGCAAGTTAAAGTGCAGGGTTTCGTCGTCCACTTGTTTCCACGATGTCGCGAGCACAGGAGCGACTTTGTAGTTTTCGTCCCACTCAACTAAGCCTTCGTAGATGTGGTTCTGGAATGCTAGAGCAGAAGTAGAAGCGAAAGCGTAGGGATCCAACGTGGCGATATCAATTTGTTGAGTCCATACTAATTTATTTTCGGCATAAGTCATGCCAGATAGCGTTGACATAAACGCTAGTGCCAGTATTGATTTTTTCATGTTGTCTTCCTTGTTATAACGTCGTTGTAACGTCCTAGTTGCCCTTCAATTTAGGCATAGTCGACAAAACATTCAAACATTGTTAACCAAAAATTATGACATTGTTAACAATATTTTGGTTAATTTGTATACGAGCACAATCCTTAGCGTTATAAGTTTCATAACATGGAATAAGTTGATCAAAGGACGAAGTTAAATGGAAAAAATATTAGTTAAGGGAATAAAAGTACAATCTAGTAAAGATGAGCAGGATGTATTAATAGAAAATGGTGTGTTTTCAAAAATATCCAGTCACATAGACATTCAGGAAAATGAAGCTGTTGTGATCGACGGTAAAGGAAAAGTGCTTTTACCTCATTTGATTGATGGACACGCCCATATTGATAAAACGCTCTGGGGCTTGGAATGGTTTGAAAATGAAGTACCAAGAGAGCTTGATAAAATTGTAGAGAATGAGCGTAAGTACCGAGCCAAAAATCCATTCGATTCTCATACTCAATCGATGAGAATGACAAAACAATGCTTACAACTTGGTACAGGAGCTATTCGAACTCACATTGATGTCGATACCGAAATTGGCACTAAACACGTTGAAGGCGTGCTGGAAACCAAGCGCAAGTTTGAAGGCATCGTAAATATTGAGACCGTATGTTTCCCACAAAGTGGCTTGATTCAGCGAACTGGGACGTTGGCACTCATGGATGCGTCAATGGCGCTTGGCTGTAACTATGTCGGTGGTATTGATCCATCAAGTTTTGACCGTGATCCTGTTAAGCATCTGGATATGATATTTTCGTTAGCCGATAAATATGGTACAGGCGTCGATTTGCATTTGCATGAGCCGGGAGAATTGGGCGCATTTTCGGTTGAATTGCTGATTGAGCGAACCAAAGCGCTATCTATGCAGGGGAAAGTGACCGTTAGCCATGGATTCTGTCTGGGTGATGTGGCTACGGATTACCAACATCAATTGGCTGAGCAGTTGGGAGCTAATCAGATTCATGTTGCGACGGTAGTACCTTCCAATCGAACTCCAATCCCATTTGAGCTATTACGATCTCATGGTGTGCAAGTTAGTGCCGGCAATGATGGTATTCGTGATACCTGGGGGCCTTACGGTACTGGTGACATGTTACAGCGTGCAATGTTTACTGGGCTGAAGTACCGCTGGCGTAAAGACAGTGAATTAACTCAAGCCCTTTACGCCGTTACTGAGGGGGGGGCGAAAATGATGGGCCTCGAGCAGTACGGTATTCAAGAAGGTAACCCTGCAAACTTTGTCATTGTTGGAGCACTGAACTTTATTGATGCAATTGTTTCTCAGCCAACGCAGCGCGATGTTTATTCGCGTGGACAAAGAGTGGTATCAAAAGGGCAGCTTGAGGTGTCACTATGATCACAAAACTTACCGGAAAATGGGTAGTCGGCTATAAGGATGGTGGTCATTGTATCTATGAAAACGGAGAAGTAGTCTACGACGATCTCGGCAAGGTACTCTTCGTTGGTCACGATTACAGTGGTCATGTTGATCTCCTCGAGGAGCTAGGTAATGTATTGATTGGACCGGGGTTTATTGACCTAGATGCTATCGTTGATCTTGATTCGACCGTACTAGCGTTTGACAACCAACCTGGTTGGAAAAAAGGTAGGATCCCATCGACAAAATGGCAGCGCAAAGAAACCTATAGTAAAGAGCAGTTGGCCTTCAATAAACGTTATGCGTTTAATATGTTACTTATGAACGGTATCACTACCGCGGTGCCGATTACATCGATCCTTTACCGAGAGTGGGCAGAAACCTATGATGAATTTATTACAGCAGCAGACATTGCTGAGGAAGTAGGGATTCGTGCTTATTTAGGGCCAGCCTATATGTCGGGCTATGCGTCGGTCAATGATGACGGTACATTCCTGATGCATTTTGATGAGAGCAAGGGGCAACAAGGACTCGAGGATGCAATACGCTTTGTTGATGTTGTTCGTCAGCAATATTCATCACGCATTCAGGGGATATTAGCGCCAGATCGAATCGAGGGGTGTACACCTACCTTGATGCAAAATACTGCACATGCCTCCGAGTCTTTGAACTGCCCAGTGCGCTTACACAGTTGTCAGGGCGAGTTTGAACTGCAGCAAGTTCACCAATTGCATGACGGCATCACTTCTATAGAATACATGCACCAAAATGGACTGTTGTCGCCTCGCTTGTTGTTGCCACATTTGCAATTACTAGGCGGATTAGACCCTAATGAAGCAAAAATAGAGTCTGACTTACAAAAAATTGCCGAATCAGGTGCACATGCAGTCGTGTGCCCATTAGTGGCTGGGCGTCATGCTAAATATTTTAATGGGGTCAGCAATTTTAAGCGTCGTGGTATTAATATCGCTTTGGGTACGGATACTTTTCCTGTCGACATGATCCAAAATATGCATATCGGCATCATATTGAGCCGTGTTTCACAGGGGGATATCACGGAAGCTTCGGCACTCGACTACTACAATATGGCGACGTTAGACGGAGCCGAGGCGTTAAACCGTCCAGACCTAGGACGCTTATGTACGGGGAGTGCGGCAGATATCATAGTATTTGATTTTGATAGTATTTATACCGGACAAAATTTTGACCCAATTACGACTATGATCATTAATGGCAGTGGAAGAGAAATAAAAGGGGTGATCGTGGATGGGGTCAAGCGTGTGTGGAACAATGAGTGTTTAAATCAGTCGATGGATGAATTACATCAACAAGCGCAAGCTCAGTTTGATTATTTCATTAATACCTATCCAGAACGCTGTTACGGTAATCAAGCGATAAAGGAGATATTTCCTAGCGCGTTACCAATAATCAAGAATCCTTAATGTAAAGAGGTTTGATATGGCTACGGCTAAAGATAAAAAACATGTATACGATGAGTGTTATAAAGCCATTATTTCACTCAAGTTACCACCAGATACTCGTCTAGTAGAAACCAAGCTGGTGGACGTATTTTCTGTTAAGCGTCCAGTCATTCGAGAAGTGCTCAAAGAGTTATCTTTGATTGGGTTAGTCAATATTAAACCGAATGTTGGGGCTTTTGTTGCAGCCCCGACAGTCAAAGATGCTGTGGACATTATGAACCTCAGGAAAATCCTTGAGAAAGAGATGATTACTCCCTCTTTGATGGATCTTTCTCCAGAGCAAATCCAACAACTCGAATCTCTGCATGATTTAGAAAAAGAATCGATTGAACATGGAGATAAAGAAGGACAAATCCATCATTCAATGGGCTTTCATTTGAAACTTGCTGAATATAGCGGTAATAAGTATCTCTACGAAACACTAAAGAACTTATTGGCCATATCTTCTTTAGTCACCAGTACTTATGGCACAAAAGATAAAAATAGTTGTCACTGTAATGATCATTTGAATATTTTGACGGCAATTAAGGAAAAAAATATTGATAAAGTGAAAACCTTAATGTCTGAACATATTACAACACTGACTGCCAGTTTGAATCTCGAAGATCAGCCGGAAAGTAAAGTAGACTATTACGAGGTTTTTAACCTTTAGCGACACTAGGGTGCAACCTTTTTTGATTTCTGAAATAAAAGGTCATCGAAATGTGATTGCACACGGTCGAGAAACAGCAATCAACATTGGGCGACGATTTGATGTTGCTCAAATAGGTCAACGTATTCAATTAATAAAACTACTTTGCGTCCATATTACTTCTACATTTTCGGATTACTGCTCCAACAAAAGCTACTTTCGCCCTGCCGCGTAATAGTTTAATTTCTGGCAAAAGTGAGGTTCAAAGCTATTTTGTAACTCGCTTTTGTTCCAAAGCGATTTGACCAGAAACAATAAATACCCACTTGCCCTGCAATATCATTGTCATACGGAGAAGATAAATTATGCGACCATAAATTATTATTCACCATGCATTTGGTTGATTTATTTAGTTGGTACGCATGTCAAGAAAATCACACCCTTTAGATAAGAAAATCATTAAATTGATGCAAGAAAACAGAGGATTAATAAAAAAAGAGGCTCAAGCACTTCTTAAGCAAGAGGTTTACAGGCTAAACCCCGATGAAATCAAAAAAGTTAAAACTTATGCAGAACATTTTGGCTTAAATTCTCAAGAGCAATTATTAAACGATATTCATGATCTTCGGCGAGAAGCTTTGATTTCTCAGCTATCTCCATAATATCAAATCCGTTTGTGATACCTCCTATGGTTACTCTAACGAGTACGTAGCCTAACCACTTTTTTGCCCCCATGGCAATTTCAGGCAGGTAGCCTTTATAAACACAAAATTAGCATGAGATAGATGAGGGCAAACTGATACCTAAGAGATGATGTAAAGCTATTAACTACAATACATTGCTATTCATTTTTTATTTGCACGTAAGTTGAGTGGATCAACTATCCCAGCCACAATCGCCATACCTACTAATTCGGGTAAGTGATTGGCCTCAAGGCGTTTCATGATACGAGAGCGGTATAAATCGACCGTTTTGATACTAATTTCCAACTTTTCAGCGATCTCTCGGCTCGTATACCCTTGTATCAATGGCAAAAAAACATCCTGCTCGCGAGGAGTAAGCGAAACAAGCTTTTCCTCGATTATCTGTTGAGCATTATTTCTGATCACACTCGGCTCGCTTTGAAGACAATCCTGAACACTGTCTAGCAATAACTGATCGTTGTAGGGTTTTTCGATAAAGTCGACAGCACCCGACTTAAATGCACGCACAACAATGGGTACATCAGCGTGACCACTAACAAAAATGACTGGAAGATTAATGCCACGACGACGCATTTCTTCCTGTATGTGTAGCCCCCCTATACCCGGCATGCGGATATCAAGTAGAACACATGCATTGGCGTCGGGATCACATGACGACAAGAAATCTTGTCCGGAAGAAAACGGCACGGCTTTTAACCCTACCGACTCAAACAACCAAACCGTTGAATCCAGCATTCCCTGATCATCATCAACCACATATACAATTTGTTCACTCTGCATGTCTTACTCCTAACAAGCGTTGCTGCGGGGGTCACTGCTCTCCCCCAATCGATCTTTGTTGCTACATAGGGGCAACGAACAACAAAATGTTAACCCTCTTTTATTTGAGGGTTCAACATCGAGACTACCACCAAAACCTTCCACAATTGTTCGGCTCATCGACAACCCAAGCCCCAGTCCATCGGGTTTACTGGTATAAAATGGGGTAAAAAGCTTATCGCTCTCTTCAGGCTTTAGCCCAGGTCCTTGATCAGTGACACGAATAAACAACCAATGCGTATTTGTACTCACATTAATCTCTACCTGTGAGTCTTGTTGGGGGTGCGTACTCCAGTTGGCATCAATGGCATTTCGTAGCAGATTAATAAGTACCTGCTCCAACAACACTGAGTCACCATATACAAGCGGACGCTTCTCATTTTCTGCATTGCAATAATTGATAGTGACTTTATAGCGACTGGCTTCGATCGCACAAAGTCCCACGGCGTCCCACACGACCATATCAATATCTAACGGTTGAATATTTCGCGGGCTCTTGCGCAAAAAGCTTCGGAGTCGGTTAATGACAGCTGACGCATGACTAGCCTGGCCACAAATCAATTGAAGCCCTTCAGCTACACGAGCCGCATTGTTAGGAGTTTGAGGAAGTGTTTCTAAATAACGCTGGCTGGCGTTAGCATAGTTAATCACTGCAGCTAGAGGCTGGTTCAGCTCATGAGCAATACCGGATGCCAGTTCCCCCATCGTAACCAAACGCGCAGTATGAGCCAACTCATCCTGATGGCGCCTCTGTTCTGCCTCGCGCAATTCTCGCTCAGTCATATCCCGAGCTACCAGCGATGAGTAATACTGCCCTCCTGCGCCTTTGTGAGCGAGTAAGACTAACGATGCGACAAAACCTGTTTTCTGTTTCAGCGGGGTTAACTTCACTTCAGTGGTCCATGCGCCCTGCCGAATAGCCTCCGCCCAACCTTCCTGACAAAGCCTATCAAAATCCTGAGGGCTCAGAACCTCAGCCAGATTCGGCAGTTCAACCTCTTCACATATCCCCAACGCCTCACGAGCAGAAGGGTTCATCATGGTCAACTGCCACTTCGAATCCGTAAACAATACCAAATCCGTATTGGCCCTGACGACTTCCGCCAAGCGTCGATTTTCCTCTTCAGCTCTTACTCTGGCAGTGATATCCCGTGAAATACCGACAATTTCCACCACATCACCAGTATACGTTTCCCGAATGCCACGAAACGCAGTTTCAAACCACAAGTAGTGTCCATCACGATGGCGAATACGATAAGTCAAAGTCAGGTAGCCATCTCGCTCCAATGGTTCAAGCATTTGCAAAAGGAGTAAGTCTCTATCGCTAGGGTGCACCAATTCTCTGACTGACATGCTACGTAACTCTTCAGGCCAATATCCCAATAGAGTCCAAGAGGCCGCGGAAGCGTCCAAAAAGCCACCATCGGGACTATGGCGGGAGATCAAGTCCGTCGTATTTTCCGTGATCAGACGATAAAGCCTAGAGGCGGTTTCAGCCTCTCTTTTATTCAAAATCTCTTCCGTTGCATCGCGACAACGGACAATGACCGATCCCATCGAAGGCTCGGGAAAAAACTGCCAGAGCAAGAACTGATCGTCTAATTTAGATTCTACTTCTCCGATGGCTCTTCTCTGATTAAGACAAGAGGCGATTAATTGAACGTAGTTAACTGGCAACAGATCTGGCAGTGACAAATCAGCTCGACAAGCCAAAAGATTCTGCATTGAAACATTCAGGGCCTTGGGCTTAGCTTGCTGATCAAAACGCACCGTAGGAAACGGATCACTTTGCAGCAGTCCCTCAGATGGTTGCTCCGAGCGATTTGCCAGCAGAGTTTTTAATAAGGCTCCCATCGCAGCCAGAGAATCGACATCACTAGGCTGCTTGGTTGAGATAACCAGTATCCCTTCCCCCTCGGCGGTTTGCCCCTTTGGCATCAGAGAAATCACCCCTCCGTTTGCTAAACCAGAACGACGTAAACGCCCGGCAAGCCAAGAGCCCCCAAGTCGAAGATCTTGCAATGACACACAGATTTGACTCTGCAATTGTTCGTGTATTCCAGCATCGCTGGCACGAATCGGATTACCTTGCCCAGGCGGAAGAGCAGGCCCGCCATCATCATGAGTATAAACCTGATCAAACGGTTGCCAGGTGAGCCAAAAGGCCTTTTCAACACCAGGCCAAGTAGAGACATAGCGACGCAAGGCTGAGGCCTGCTCTGCAGCGGACCCTTGACTCAATAAACTCAGCCATAAATCGAGATAAAGTTGTGCACGTTCACTTTCCATGCCGTCTTCCAAAGATGCGGTTATCAAAACATTCACCCATCAAACCTTACGCTATTTAGTACCTAGCATAATGATCTATAGGGTAAATACTATAAGACTATAGGCTATTACTATAACTTGTATAGGTATGTTATAAATTACCACATGTTAATAAAACATTAAATTTAAAGAACTGAGTTGTTAACGGAAAGTATCTAACAACGGAATCACCAACAGCTAAAAAAAGGATCTTTAATGTCAATCTATGATAACGATCTTACTCACTGCGCAGTGAATCACATTGCCCTCACTCCACTGAGCTTTTTGGAGCGAACTGCAAACGTCTACCCTGACTACCCTGCTGTCATTCATGGAAATATTCGCCGTAACTGGTCAGAAACGTATCAACGCTGCCGTCAACTCGCTTCGGCTTTATCCGGTCGTGGTATCGGCAAAGGTGATACCGTTTCAGTGATGCTGCCGAATATACCAGCGATGCTAGAAGCCCATTTCGGTGTGCCTATGATCGGGGCAGTTCTCAACACTCTGAACGTCAGACTTGATGCCGAAACCATCGCTTTCATGCTGAAACATAGCGAAGCTAAAGTACTTATCTGCGATCGCGAATTTCATGCTGTGATTACTGAGGCGTTGGCTTTGATCGATAATCCGCCACTTATTATCGACGTCAACGATCCAGAGTACGGCGGAGAAGAAGCCACTAGTGAACTCGATTATGAAGCTTTTCTGGCTGAAGGCGATCCAAATTATGAATGGCAATGGCCAGAAGACGAATGGCAAGCGATTTCCCTCAACTACACGTCAGGCACGACCGGTAACCCGAAGGGAGTCGTCTACCATCATCGTGGCGCTTACCTGAACTCACTCGGCAACCAAATGACTTGGTCAATGGGGCATCACCCTGTATACCTCTGGACCCTGCCGATGTTCCACTGTAACGGATGGTGTTACCCGTGGACCATTACCGCTTTGGCTGGAGTACATGTGTTCCTTCGCCGAGTTGACCCGCAAAAAGTGCTGACTCTGATCCGTGAGCATAAAGTTAGCCACTTATGTGGGGCACCCATTGTTCTTAATGCTCTGGTTAACATGCCCGATGAAGCCAAAGCAGCAATCGATCACCCGGTTAACGCGATGGTTGCTGGCGCAGCGCCACCAGCAAAAGTCATTGGCGATGTGGAAAAAATGGGCATCAATATTACCCATGTTTATGGTTTAACCGAAGTCTATGGGCCTGTCACTGTCTGTGCATGGCACGAAAGCTGGGATGAATTCAGTCTTGAAGAGCGCGCGACGCTAAAATCGCGTCAGGGCGTCCGCTACCCTACCCTTGAAGGTGTCATGGTGGCAGATACGCAAACGCTCAAACCAGTCGCCAAAGACGGCAAAACGATCGGTGAAGTTTTCATGCGAGGTAACACCGTAATGAAAGGCTATCTGAAAAACCCAGTCGCTACAGCAGAAGCCTTTGAGGGTGGTTGGTTCCATACCGGAGACTTAGGAGTATGCCACCCTAACGGCTATATAGAGATCAAGGACCGCCTTAAAGACATTATCATCTCAGGCGGAGAAAACATTTCCACCATCGAACTGGAAGACGTTCTCTACAAACATCCCGATATTCTCGAGGTTTCCGTCGTCGCCAAACCAGATGAACGCTGGGGCGAGTCGCCATGTGCTTTTATCACTCTCAAGCAAAATAAATTCACGAGTGAAAGTGAAATTCTCGACTACTGCCGTGAGCACTTAGCTGGCTTTAAAATTCCAAAGACCATTGTCTTCACCAACTTACCAAAAACGTCCACGGGGAAAGTGCAGAAGTACATTCTTCGCGACTGGGCAAAAGAAATCTAACTAAATAATAACTCTAGATAAATGAGAAAAGCGGGAGGCATTGCTTCCCCATCTTTTACTGCAACACAGCAAAGTAATACTCCCCCGATAACGTCAACAAGGAAGACACCATGCAAGTTTATAAACGACAGCAGGGAACCGAACAACCATACTGGCCACTGGGGCCTTTTAAAATTCGACTGCCTTTCATTCACTACCGCTGGGAATTTGCGGAAATGCTACAAGCGTTAATTATGTTTGTAGTGAGCTTAGCGATGATCCCCCTTTTAGAGAAATATCTCGGACTACCTTATGACATCGCTCTGGCCTACGTAGTGGTATGCGGAATTGGCTTTATGATTCCAGCGATGTTAGGTGTACCGTTTGTGCCTGGCTGGATCACTCCGGGTATTCCGGTGGTTTTACTGTTTCTTGGCGACTTCGAGCCAGGACCAGAAGCGATACAAGCCTTGTTCGCTCTTCAGCTACTGGTATTTATCATCTTCTTAGTCCTGGGCGTGACTCGTTTGGGCTCCGCGATGGTTAAACTGGTGCCGAACTCGCTCAAAGCAGGGATCATCATCGGTGCCGGGATCGCGGCAATAATGGGCGAGATCTCCAGCGGCGGACGCCTGGCTGCCACTCCAATCTCTCTGAGCATTGGTAGTTTGGTCTGCTTGTATTTGATGTTCTCAGTTTCTTTCAAAGGATTGATTGATAGAGTGCCACTGGCGAAAAAAATCGTTAATTACGGTATGGTACCGGGCATGCTCATTGCCATTTCAGTGGGCATTTTGGTCGGTGAATACCCAATGCCTGATATCCAATGGGGAATCACTCAACCAGACTTTGTCGGAATGTGGCAGTACTTACCATTTAATATCGGTTTCCCGGATTTAGATGTATTCCTGATGGCCATTCCAACCGCAGTCATTGCTTACATTATTGCCTTCGGGGACATCATTGTAGGTCAATCATTGATGCAACGAGCGGATGAACTGCGTACCGATGAAGTCATTGAAAACAATATCGACCGTGTTCATTTAGTCACCGCGATTCGTAACGCCTTGCACGCTTTCTTCGCACCATACCCAGGCCTTGCCGGACCATTGTGGACAGCAGTTGCTGCAACAATGGCAGAGCGCTACAAGCATGGACGCGAAGCAATGGACTCTATCTACAGCGGCGCGGGTACATTCTGGATCACCGGTTTTATTGCTCTTTTCGCACTTCCACTGGTTAGTTTCTTCCAACCTGTGCTGCCGATAGCGCTGTCGTTAACTCTGCTATTAACGGGTTACATCTGCCTAATGGTAGGACTAGAGCAACTAAACAATAACACCGAACGTGGCATCGCCGGGATGATGGGCGTGGTTCTTGCCGTCTATGGTGCAAGCTGGGGGCTAGTAACTGGGGTTGTCCTTTATGTTCTGATCGAGCGTACTCACATACTGCGTTTTCAGGTCAATAAGAAAGACAGTGAAACCGTTAGCGACAACTGATAGATTAAATCACTAAACAAACGCAATAGGTAATGTTCACCTGTTGCGTTTGTAACATTACCTTCAAAGCCATGTTTAACCCACACCTTCCATCCTCGATCAGCTTACCACCGACACATTCTTTCCAACCCAAGTCAGCAACTGTTTAGCCGCTTTGGATAACACCTGATTTTGGCGCACAATGTAGCCAAAATCTGTGTTGGGGAAGCTTGGCAACGGTATCACTTCTCTGGTTAACTTCAGCCTTGGATCGATTGAGAAATCCGGCACAATCGCGGTACCAAAACCGGCTTCCGCCCAGTCTATTTGTGCTTCCACACTGCCAACTTCCATCACTCGGTGCTTTGGCAGATTCAGTTCCGGCAAAGAAGCATCGATCAGCTCACGGGTACGTGTATCGTGCCCAAGCAGAATAAGTGTCTGGCTTTCCTTTTTGTTTTCTTGCCACTTAAAAATATTGTCGCCAAAAGCACACCAATGAATTTGGGTAAGAGGGGTAAAGTGGAGCGGTTGACTCTCTTTTTGAGCAATAACAAAACCGATATCTGCACGAGCACGTTTAACTAAATCAACCGCTTGAGATGAAGTGGTGTTGAATAGGGCTAAATCGATACCCGGATACTCGTTTTTGAATTTTTGAAATGGCTTGATAAGTAACAAGCGCGAGACAATATCGCTGGCAGCAATCGAAAGCGTTCCCTGCGTAAGATCATTAATCGCATTAAGATCCGACTGACAGATCTGTAGCTCGTTCAGCATGTGTTGCGCGGTATTCAGCAACCGCTTTCCAGCCTGAGTAAGTTGTACAGGATTTCGTTCAATTAATTTGGTGCGTGTTGCTTGCTCAAGTTGCTTGATATGCAGGCTTACATTTGGCTGAGTCATATGCAGCTCTGTTGCCGTTTTACCGAAATGCTTAACTTTAGCCAACGTGACAAACGTCCTCAACCAATTCAAATCCAACATTGCTCACTCCGATATGAAATTCTTATCAAGACGATGAGTATAATTAATTTCTCTTATTATGGCGAACAACATAAGATTTTTCGGTCTGTTATTGGAGTACAAATTATGTCGTCTATCGTTGTTGTGGGTGCAAACTGGGGTGATGAAGGCAAAGGCCGCATCGTTGACTTTTTGGCAGAGCAAGCTTCTGCGAGTATTCGTTTCCAAGGTGGTAACAACGCGGGTCACACCGTCGTTAACGACCTAGGCACGTTTAAGCTACACCAGCTTCCAAGTGGCGTATTCAACCCAGACTGTTTGGCAGTTTTAGGTCCGGGTATGGTTATCAGCCCTGCGTTGCTGTCTCAGGAGATTGCGGAAGTTGAAGAAGCGGGCGTAAAAGTGAATATGCGCATTTCTGATCGCGCAACACTGTGTCTACCTCTACATGCACTTGAAGATACGCTAGAAGAACAGCGTTTAGGCGACAAAGCATATGGTTCTACTCGTCAAGGTATTGCACCTGCGTACGGTGACCGTGTGATGAAAAAAGGCATTCTTGTTGGTTGGTTAAAGCAACCTGAAGTATTAGTTGAACGTCTTCAATTTATGATGGATTGGAAACTACCTCAACTACGTGCGCTTTACCCTACATTTGAGTTTGAACAGACGGCAGAAGAGTTAGCGAACTGGTTACTAGAAGTATCTGCACCTTGGCGTGATGCGATCTGTAACGTAACGCTTCCACTTAAAGAGCTGCAAGCAGAAGACAAGACACTGCTATTCGAAGCGCAGCTTGGTGCTGGCCGTGACCTAGTTTACGGTGAATACCCATGGACAACGTCTTCAAATGTTGTCTCTATGTATGCAGGTATCGGTAGTGGCCTACCAGCTCTTCGCCCAGAGCGTGTGATTGCGGTTGCCAAAGCATTCAGCTCATCAGTAGGTACAGGCACTCTGATTACTGCAATGGAAGAGCAAGATGCCTTCCGCGAACTTGCAGGTGAGTTCGGCGCGACAACAGGCCGTCCACGCGACATGGGTTACTTTGACGCAGTCGCAACCAAAAACGGGGTTGAGCTACAAGCAGCGACTGAGATCGCGCTGACTAAAGTAGACTGCCTGACTGGTCTTAACGATCTTAAAATCTGTGTTGGCTACGAAGGCGATCACAGCGAAAACCCAATCTGGCCTCAAACAACAGCACTGGCACCAATCTACGAGAAAATGGAAAGCTGGAGCGAAGACATCACAGGGTGTCGTAAATTTGAAGAGCTACCAGTAGCGGCACAGAAATACGTACTGCGTATTGAAGAACTAATGGGCGTACCAGTGAAGATGGTGTCTGTTGGTCCTGGTCGTGAGCAAATGATTATGCGTTAGGGTGTGATAGGTACCAACCAACGTTGGTAGCCCACATCTTTTGGCAGCGGCTTCTATCTGTTCCGGGGTGAAGCCGCTTTTTTTATAGTCTGAAACCTGACTGAAAGCCGTTTCGGTTTAGAACAATCGGCGCTTCATTCCCGCCTTTTCCAAAATTCGAGTCGAAATTTCCTCAACGGAAAGCGACGAGGTATTGATATAAGGAATTGCTTCTCTTCGGAACAACGCTTCAACCGTATTCAACTCTAATTTGCATTGTTCTTCACTGGCATAATCACTACCCGATAAACGGTTCTCGCGAATTTCATTCAAACGTTCAGCTGTTATCGTCAACCCAAACAGCTTATGACGATGAACCTCAAATTCAGGCAATAAACGCAGCATTTTTACGTCTTCCGCAATAAACGGGTAGTTCACCACACGCAAACCAAACTGCATTGCCATATATAAGCTGGTCGGGGTTTTGCCACTACGCGACACACCAAGCAGAATGATGTCGGCCTGCTCTAAACCTTTTAGCGTAATGCCATCGTCATGAGCAAGCGTGTATTCGATTGCAGCAATGCGATCAAAGTAGGTATCGGAATCTTTACCCACGCTTCGGGAACGCTGCAACTTTGGCACGGGTGCCATATGAATATCGTCCTGGACTTTTTGCACAATACTTTCAAGCACATCGTAGCTAAAAGCCGGGGCTGCGAGCAGCATTTCCCGTATTTGTGGCACAACTATTGAGAAAAATACCAGTGGCTTAACGCCATTTCGACGATAGGAAGCTTCTATTTCTTTCACAACATCCAAACCTTTGTCTTGAGTTTCCACAAAAGGAAAGGTTTTTTCATTAGGAATGAAAGAAAATTGACCGAGAACAACATGGCCTAATGTCTCACATGTTATCGCCGTACCATCAGAAACATAGAATACATCACGACTTTGGGTATTTGTTTGCATTTTTGTTTAATATTTCAAAATATTTTGAGTAGGATGGTCAACATAATATTAATAAATCAGTTTGGCTTTCAGTTAGGTTCCCCACAGCTTTGAAAATTCGTTGAGTTTTTTTTAGCAAGAACGTAATCGATTGCCTTTGATATCAACCTGAACAAATAAATGGTCGAAAATTGTGCGGAAAAAGTCGCTCATAGTGAATCATAGATTACCGTAGCTCATTACTCTGGTTACACAATTTATAACAACACCATCAGTGATTTTAACTGACAATAACGAGTAAGCATTTGTTTAGATTGACTTAAGTCCCCCTACAAAAGCTGCAATGTTTCTGGAGAAAGACATGCAAAAGAACACCCTCTGGTTCAATGGCCTATCCATGAATGATGTCGACAAAGTCGGCGGTAAGAACGCTTCGCTTGGTGAAATGGTTTCTAACCTAGCTAACGTTGGCGTTTCTGTTCCAAATGGTTTTGCGACAACCTCATACGCGTTCAATAAATTTCTGGACCATGAAGGTTTGGATGATCGTATTCACCAACTACTCGATGAACTGGATGTTGAGGATGTGGAAGCTCTGCGTAAGACAGGCGCAACCATCCGTCAATGGGTTTTAGATGCCCCTTTCCCGGCGGATCTTGAACAAGATATCCGTGAAAACTATCAAGAATTGGTTGAAGGTAACCCTGAACTTTCAGTTGCAGTTCGCTCTTCTGCAACAGCGGAAGACCTACCTGATGCATCCTTTGCTGGTCAGCAAGAAACCTTTCTAAACGTAAAGGGTATTGACGCAGTAATGGAAGCAACGAAGCACGTTTACGCTTCTCTATTTAATGACCGCGCTATCTCTTACCGTGTACACCAAGGTTTTGACCACCGTGGTATCTCGCTGTCAGCAGGTATTCAGCGCATGGTGCGTTCTGACAAAGCTTCTTCAGGCGTAATGTTTACTCTGGACACAGAATCAGGCTTCGACCAAGTGGTATTCATCACTTCGTCTTGGGGTCTGGGTGAAATGGTGGTTCAGGGTGCCGTTAACCCAGATGAGTTTTACGTTCACAAGCCAATGTTAGAAGCGGGTGCTCACCCAATCGTGAAGAAAACATTCGGTTCTAAACAAATCAAAATGATCTACTCAAACAACCAAGAGATTGGTAAACAAGTAGACATCATTGATACGTCAGATGAAGAGCGCAACACTTTCTCTCTAAACGACGAAGAAATCAAAGAGCTTGCAAAACAAGCGATGATCATCGAGAAACACTACAAACGTCCAATGGACATTGAGTGGGCGAAAGACGGCATCGACGGTAAGCTTTACATCGTTCAAGCTCGTCCAGAGACCGTATGCTCTCAAAGCGAGAAGAACGTTATCGAGCGTTACGAGCTAAACAACAAAGCAGACGTTTTAGTTGAAGGTCGTGCGATCGGTCAACGTATCGGTAAAGGTAAGGTACGTTTAGTAGATTCACTAGACCAAATGTCACTGGTTCAAGACGGCGACGTACTGGTTACTGACATGACTGACCCAGATTGGGAACCAGTAATGAAGAAGGCGTCGGCTATCGTAACTAACCGTGGCGGCCGTACTTGTCACGCAGCGATCATCGCTCGTGAACTTGGCATCCCAGCTATCGTAGGTTGTGGTGATGCAACCAGCAAACTGACTGACGGTATCGAAGTGACTGTTTCTTGTGCAGAAGGTGAAACAGGTTACGTTTACCAAGGTGACCTTGATTTTGAAGTGAAACGTTCTTCTGTCGATGAACTGCCATTGTTACCGACCAAAGTAATGATGAACGTGGGTAACCCAGATCGCGCATTCGACTTCGCTCAGATTCCAAACGAAGGTGTTGGTCTTGCGCGTCTTGAATTCATCATCAACAAGATGATCGGTATTCACCCGAAAGCACTACTGAACTTTGACGATCAAAGCGAAGAGCTAAAAGCGGAAATCACACAGCGTATCCGTGGTTACAAAGATCCTATCGATTTCTACGTAAGTAAGCTGACAGAAGGCATCGCGACTATCGCTTCAGCATTCTGGCCAAAACGCGTCATCGTTCGTATGTCTGACTTTAAGTCGAACGAATACAGCAACTTGGTTGGTGGTAAATCATACGAACCACATGAAGAGAACCCAATGCTGGGCTTCCGTGGTGCATCTCGTTACATCTCACCAGTGTTTGAAGACTGTTTCGAGCTAGAAACGCAAGCAATCAAACGTGTTCGTAACGAAATGGGCCTAAAGAACGTCGAGATCATGATCCCATTCGTTCGTACTCCAAGCGAAGCAGCGTCAGTTATTGACCTATTGGCTAAGTTCGACCTACGTCGTGGCGACCAAGGTCTGAAAGTCATCATGATGTGTGAACTACCGTCAAACGCGCTACTGGCTGATGAGTTCTTGAAGTACTTCGATGGCTTCTCTATCGGTTCAAACGATATGACTCAGCTAACGCTTGGTCTGGACCGTGACTCTGGCGACGTCGCTCACCTGTTTGATGAGCGTAACGCAGCAGTTAAAATCATGCTGAAAATGGCAATCGACGCTGCAACCAAAGCAGGTAAATACGTAGGTATTTGTGGTCAAGGTCCTTCTGACCATGAAGATTTAGCGGAATGGTTGATGGAACACGGCATCAGCTCAGTATCACTTAACCCAGATACGGTTATCGATACTTGGTTACAGCTAGGTAAAGTTAGCAAATAATTCGCTGTAGCGTTACCTAATCTAAAGCCCTCAAACTTCGGTTTGGGGGCTTTTTGCATTCGTTAACAAGCTGTCATGTCAATATTGCGTGAGTTCGTGACAATATTCTCAACCTAGAGTCACCCATAATTTTCCCACTGCGAATTTTCACCTAGAATGAAAAGAAATCCATTTCGCAAGAGATTGAAGCCGATGAAAAAACCGATCGTTATCTTAGCAACGCTAATGCTACTTGCCTCACCCGCCCACGCAGACTGGGATAAAATCTCCACTAAAATGTCTGAGCTGGGTGATGCGGTTGCAGAAGGCGCGCAAGAGGCATGGGACAGTACTAAAACGTTTTCCAAACAAGCTTGGCAAGATTTTATGAACTGGTCAGAAGAAGCGATGAATACGGCTGGTGAATGGACAGATGCGAGTATTGAAAAAAGTAAAGAGTGGATTGATATCGCAGATAAAAAGATTGATGAGTTGATGGAAGGCGATACGCCAGAAGAAGCACGACAAGCGGTCGATTTGATGGCTGACAGCACCATGTTCAAACTCTTCAATGAAAATCCGGAAGCGAAAACACTCTACGACCAAGCATATGGCTACGCGGTATTTGACTCTCGCAAATTGTCTTTACTGTTCCACACGAACTCAGGATCTGGCGTTGCAGTAAATAAAGAGACAGAGAAACGCACGTACATGAACATGTTTGGAATGGGCTTAGCACTCGGCGCTGGCGGCAAGTTTTATCAACAAGTGGTTCTGTTTGAAAACCAAAAAGATTTCGACTCTTTCGTCAGTGATGGTTGGGAAGCGTCCAGCGAAGCAACGGCCCTTGCAGGCGAAGAGGGGGAAGAACTCAGCACCCACTTTAACAGTGGTGTAGCGGTGTACCAGCTGAACTCAAAGGGCCTGTTAATCGATGCCAATGTGTCTGGCTCTAAATACTGGGTCAACGAGGAGCTAACCAACTCACAATAACCTCGCAGTCACAATACTCTCTTTTGGGGAAGCGATTTGCTCCCCTTTTTGATTACTTTGGGATGTAAGGTTGTTGCGTTATGCTTACCAACATTCTTATCGAGCTATTGAATCAACATGCCTAACGACGCATTCAATACACAACTTGCGGAAGCGATTTCTGCACTAAACGCTCCAAACTTCACACCTAAACTAATGCGTGTGATTAGCTCTTTATTGAGTTTTGATTGCGCGGTAATCCTTGGCTATCGTGAAGGTAAACACCCTATCTATCTGTATGATTCGATTGAAAATGAACGTGAACTTTTATTCCAGCGTTACCTCACAGCGTCATTCCAAAACGACCCTTTCTATCAAAAGCTAGATGCCAACAAAGAACAAGGCATCTTCACGCTCAAAGACGTAGTACGTAAAGACCTCGATTACCAAGCGTATTGCGAGCAGTTCTACCATCAAACGGGTTGGAAGGACGAACTTAGCATGCTGATAAAGATAGAGCCAACGCGTTGGGTGATGCTCTACTTCGGCTTTATGCAAGAAGACAAGCGCTTCACCAAACCACAAGTCGCGAAGCTCAAATCTTACTTCGCTATCATCCAATCTTTGTGTCAACAGCACTGGAAACAAACTGAGTTCACCCTCGCCGAGCCGGTGTTCACTCCTAATGTTTATTCAGGACAAATGCGCGCGGCAATTGAATCTGCATTGGCGTCTTTTGGGCAAACGCTGCTAACTAAGCGTGAGCAGGAAGTTACCACACTGCTTGTTCAGGGGTTTGATACTAAAGAAATTGCGACTCGACTGGATCTGGTGCAAGGCACCGTCAAAAATCATCGCAAACGCATCTACTCGCAACTAAAAGTCTCTTCACTTGGCGAGCTATTTCAACTGTTTTTAAATCACCTGATTACCCGTAAGAGATAACAAACTATCCCTTTAGGGATATGTCGATCAGCACTGTTGCGCTTTAGTCTGAATGAAATAATAACTCATGCGGATAAGACAATGATATTGATTGAAGATTTACAAGCGCGAGGACTCATCGCGCAGGCCAGTGATTTAGAACAAATTCACACTCTTTTGTCGGAGCCACAAACCGTATACTGCGGTTTCGATCCAACCGCAGGCAGCCTGCATATCGGACATCTTGTACCGCTAATTATGCTCAAGCGCTTTCAAGACGCAGGTCATCAAGCAATCGCCTTGATTGGCGGTGCAACAGGCATGATTGGTGACCCAAGCTTTAAAGCCACCGAGCGCAGCCTCAACTCAGAAGAAACCGTTGCTGGCTGGGTGAATGACCTTTCAGCTCAAATCCAAAAATTGATGAACCCTCAACTGGTGACGCCAATGCTGTTGGTTAACAATGCAAACTGGATGCAGCAGATCAATGTGATCGACTTCTTTCGCGATGTGGGTAAGCACTTCTCTATCAATACTATGATCAACCGTGATTCAGTAAAACAACGCCTGCAGCGCCCTGATCAAGGGATCTCTTTTACAGAGTTTAGTTACGCGCTTTTACAATCTTACGATTTTGCCGAACTCAACAGTCAACACGGCTGTCGATTACAGATCGGCGGAAATGATCAATGGGGTAATATAGTTAGCGGGATAGACTTAACACGACGCCAAAATGGTGAGCAAGTGTTTGGCTTAACATTACCGCTGATCACCAAATCCGATGGCACCAAGTTTGGCAAAACGGAAGGGGGTGCGGTATGGCTTGATCCAAGCAAAACTTCACCTTACGCGTTTTACCAGTTTTGGCTGGCAGCAGAAGATACCGATGTATACCACTTTTTACGATACTACACGTTCTTAAGTTGTGAAGAGATTGCCGCAATAGAGTCACAAGATAAATCAAGCCAAGGTAAGCCACAGGCACAGCGTATTCTTGCCGAACAAATGACACGCTTTGTTCACGGTGAAGCTGGCTTAGCAAGTGCCGAGCGCATCACTCAAGCGATGTTTAGTGGAGATGTGCAACAATTAAGTTTAAGTGAATTAAAGCAGCTTGAATTGGATGGCCTGCCTTGCATTAAGAGCTCTCAACAGGACTTAGTGACGCTGCTTATTGAATCAGGCTTAGCAAGTTCAAAACGCATTGCCAGAGAGCTGATTGATAACAATGCCATTAGTGTTAACGGAGAAAAAGTATCCAGAGAGAAGCCAAGTCTGAGCTTTCCACTGTTTGATCAATACTGGTTACTTCAACGTGGTAAAAAGCATTTTTGCTTAGTGACGCGAATCGTTTAACTTATATAAAAGCTCTCCTCATCACATGAATAATGAGGGGAGCTCAAACTAGGCTATTTACAATTTCCGCCTAGTTTTCTAATTGATACGTAAAGTTAATAAACTCATATGCCAGCGCTTGATTTTGACTGCCTAAAGAGTTGCTCTACCATAGATTCGTTGTAACTGAGCCCTGTTACGCCTGAAATGTACAGCAGCAAGTAATCATTTTAGGACCGTACGCTTGCCCCAGCAAACCTTGCATTGTGTCTTGCATGTTTGGCTGCTGCTCAGGGTTGATGGGCTGAAGCCTTGATTCTTAGGGCTGGGTGGGACCACACTCCATTAGTTCTTAGAGAGGCTACTTCGGTGGCCTTTCAATTTATTACTGCAACTTACTACCACTCAGACTCTCGTTCAGGTATATACCCAAATAACCACGCACCTCTTGGTTATTTGGGTATATAATGCCTGCCCTGAAATATTTTGTTACTTACTTCGGTAACACTTGAGAATAAACATGAACAACAGCAAATGGTTCGGCTTATTGTGCGGCGTGATCTTTCTAATCAGCACAATGCTGCTTTTTGGTTCTTCGGGCCATGGTGCTTGGTACAACTTTCCTACGGAAGCGGTCAATGGCATCGCGTTTACATTCGCTTTTGGAATAGGGCTTAACCGAGCTCTCGCCAACACCGCTGCGCTAATCACACTCGCTGCGCTGTTCTACATCGGTTATGTGGTTGGTTGTCGCATACATCAAAAGCTCAGATAATTCCCTCCACTTCCCTTTCATCTATACCGATAAATCAACAGATTGGCTAACACACGAACAATGAACTTAAATCTACGGTTAAATTCATTATCTCGACGTGTTAGTATTTGTGGCTTTTTGAACTCCCTCACACTTTTCATCGACTGGATGTGAGGGGAAATACACGGCTTCCGAGCCTTAAAAAGCGAAGTACTTATGTCAAATCTGACGAATATCGCCTCCCATGCTCCTGTTCAGGAAGCAGACTATGCCGCGATCCACCCTCCATCCCTGTTCAAGCGACTCGAACTCACTAACCCTGTATTTTGGTTAAGTGGTAGCTTCCTTACTCTGTTCGTCCTGCTTGCTCTGACGAATACCGAGTCTCTCACCGCAATGGTTAACACTGGCTTTACATTTGCCACAAAATATTTCGGAGCATACTGGCAGGTATTGCTTCTGCTCAATTTCTTAATTGGTTTGGCTTTAGCCTTTGGGCGCACTGGAGACGTGCGTTTAGGTGGTTTAGCGAAGCCGGATATCGATAATTTCAAATGGTTATCGATCGTACTTTGCACACTGCTTGCTGGCGGTGGCGTTTTCTGGGCAGCCGCTGAGCCTATCGCCCATTTTGTTACAGCTCCACCACTCTATGGTGAAGCCTCCCCCAAAACTGCCGCAATCAATGCGTTATCTCAGTCATTTATGCATTGGGGCTTCTTAGCCTGGGCGATCCTTGGTGGTCTGTCCTCTATTGTTTTGATGCACCTACATTACGACAAAGGCCTGCCATTAAAACCACGTACTCTGCTTTACCCTGTTTTCGGTGATAAAGCGATCAATGGCTGGATTGGTAACTTTACTGATGCATGCAGTATCCTTGCTGTAGCCGCTGGCACGATCGGTCCGATTGGCTTTCTGGGTTTACAAATTAGTTATGCGCTTAACGCGTTGTTCGGTTTACCAGATACCTTTATCACCCAAAGCATGGTGATCATTGCTGCCATTCTGATGTACACCCTTTCCGCGCTAAGTGGCGTAAGCAAAGGCATTCAAATTGTCAGTCGTTACAACATCATCTTATCCATTGTTTTAATTGGATATATTTTGTTCGTTGGCCCTACAAAATTCATTGTCGATGGCTATGTTCAAGGTGTGGGTCGTTTGGTAGACAACTTCTTCCCAATGGCACTGTACCGTGGAGATGCCAACTGGTTGAGCTGGTGGACCGTATTCTTCTGGGGATGGTTTATTGGTTATGGCCCAATGATGGCGATCTTTATTGCGCGTATCTCTCGTGGTCGCACGATCCGTCAATTAATAATGGCAATTAGCATTGCTGCACCGCTCATCACCTGCTTCTGGTTCAGTATTGTTGGCGGTAGTGGGCTGGCATTTGAGTTGGAAAACCCGGGAGTGATTTCAGGCGCATTTGAAGGCTTTAACTTACCGGCTGCTTTACTTGCAATTACATCACAATTGCCTTATCCGATGATCATTTCAGTGCTTTTCTTGATCTTAACCACGACCTTCATTGTAACCACTGGTGACTCGATGACCTATACTATCAGTGTGGTAATGACTGGCTCCACTGAGCCTAATGCGGTGATTCGTTCATTCTGGGGATTGATCATGGGCCTAGTGGCAATTGCTCTGATCTCAATGGGGTCAGGTGGTATCTCCGCGTTACAATCCTTTATTGTTATTACAGCGGTGCCAGTCTCATTCATTCTGTTGCCAAGCATCTGGAAAGCACCAAGTATTGCGAAGCAGATGGCGAAAGAGCAAAGTTTAGTTTAATCGCTTAAGATATGATTCCCGGTAATGGCAGACAAGTCGTCGGGAATCTATCACTTATCCCACACTATCAATGCAAATCCTAACTGCATCCGGGCGCCAATATTCCAGCTCACAATCCATCAGCTCATCATGTTGGTTATAATTCACACGACATATCTTGAAGACAGGCTGTCCTTCTGCCAGATTCAGAGACTTAGCAACATGAGCACGCGCTGAGGTTGGAATAACATCAAACCGGGAGCGTTTTGTTTCAAACCCATATTTCTTCCCATAAATTCCTGTCAGTGACATGGTTAGGTTTTCAGACAAGATCCCCTCAAACAATGACGCTTTCAGCACATTTTCTACAAACAGTACTGCGCGGCCATCAATTTGGCGTAATCGTTCAATAATATAAATTGGCGTGATCTGTTCGACTTCTAGTACCTTGGCATACTCACCAGACGCCATTTCACTGCGCACATTGATTAACTTGGTTTCTGCTATGCGATTCTGTTCGCGAACCATTTGATGAAAATGTGCGCGGGACAATGGGTTGTAGCACACTCTTGGAGGAGAGACATACCAACCTCGTCGCTCCTCCCGGTAGATGATTCCCTCTGTTTCTAGCGAAACTAAAGCATCCTTAATGGTGATTCTGGTCGTTGAAAAAAGCTCGCTTAGTTCGCGCTCCGACGGCAATTTTTGCCCTTGCACGAGAATTCCTGAATGAATTTGTTCACGAAGTGTCGCTCTAATTTTTCCTAGTTGCGTAATTGACTGTTTTCCCGAGTCAGAGGTGATCAATGTATTCATTGTTGATCTAGTCCACAGATTATTTGATGGACAAGATAGGTCAGTTGGATAACAAAAATATGACAGCTAGCAACTGGTTAGCCTGTATGCAGTTGAAATATAACTGCCACAGAAATTCAGCATAACTGTCAAATTATCTGCGCTAAATCGTCACATTCCATCCATAGGATAACAATCGAACTTACTGACCTAGTCCAGAAGGATAGAGACAATGAAAACTTTGCTTAGCCGTTCCGCTGTAGCATCAGCCACTCTGATTGCAGCAACACTATCTGCCTCTGCGTTTTCCGCGACACAAGACAAAGACGCCAACCTAGACACATTAGTAAAAGCGGCTCAACAAGAAGGTGCGGTTTACAGTGTGGGTATGCCTGGTAGTTGGGCAAACTGGAAAGACACATGGGCGGACTTGCAATCAAACTACGGTTTGAAGCATCAGGATACGGACATGAGCTCAGCTCAGGAGATCGCAAAATTTGAAGCTGAGAAGAAAAATGCTACCGCGGACATTGGTGATGTGGGTTTTGCCTTTGCGCGAGTAGCGGTAAAAAAAGGGGTAACACAGCCATATAAACCAACAACTTGGAACGATATCCCTGATTGGGCAAAAGACAAAGATGGCCACTGGGCACTTGCTTATACTGGCACAATCTCTTTCATCTCAAACAATAACCTAGTGAAAAACGCACCAAAAACCTGGGATGACCTACTAAAGGGCGACTACAAAGTAACGGTCGGTGATGTCGGTGTGGCCGCACAAGCCAACAATGCAATACTTGCGGCAGCGTTTGCCCATGGTGGTGACGAGTCAAACTTAACACCAGCTATCGAGTATTTTGCAAAATTAGCCAAGCAAGGTCGTTTGTCATTTACGGACCCAAGCATTGCAAACCTTGAAAAAGGTGAAGTCGAAGTTGCTATCCTTTGGGATTTTAACGCGTTGAACTACCGTGACCAGATTGACCGCGACCAATTTACCGTAAACATTCCTCAAGACGGTTCTGTGGTTTCGGGCTACACAACCATCATCAACAAATACGCGAAGAACCCGAATGCAGCGAAGCTAGCACGTGAATACATCTTCAGTGACCAAGGTCAGATAAACCTTGCAGAAGGTTATGCACGTCCGATTCGCAGCAACATCACCCTACCAAAATCCATTCAGGACAAGTTGATCTCTAACGACCAGTACACGAACGCTAAACCGGTTACGGACTTCTCTGCATGGGAAAAATCGGCACGTAAGCTGCCGCGCCAATGGCAAGAGAACGTACTGATTCATCAGCAGTAATACCAAGCAAGAAGTAACGAGAAAATATCATGAGCAATAAGGTTATCCTTGTTGTTCTCGATGGACTGAATTATCAGGTAGCCCGTGATTGTATGGGCTACCTCAACGGTCTGTTAGAGCAACAACGCGCAACACTGTATCCCGTGCAATGTGAACTACCTTCGATGTCCCGCCCACTTTACGAGTGCATCCTAACTGGTGTTCGTCCGATTGATAGCGGCATCGTCAACAATCATATCGTTCGTTTGTCGAGTCAGGATTCAATCTTCAGCTTGGCCAAATCTCAAGGCAAAGTGACCGCAGCCGCTGCTTATCACTGGGTTAGCGAGCTTTATAATCGCGCCCCATATAACGCCGTCCGTGACCGCTTCACCAATGATGAAACACTGAATATCCAACATGGCTGCTTTTATCACTGGGACCAGTACCCTGATGAAGCTCTGTTTTTAGATGCTGAACATTTACGCCGTACGCATCAGCCGGACTTCTTGCTGATTCACCCAATGAACATTGATGATACGGGCCACAAATTCGGTTTAGATTCTCGTCAATACCGCAATTGTGCGCGCGGCGCAGACATCATCCTTTCCAACTACATCGATCAGTGGCTTGCCGATGGTTACCAGATCATCGTGACCAGCGATCATGGCATGAACAACGATTTATCTCATGGCGGCGTACTGCCAGAAGAGAGAGAAGTACCGCTGTTTGTGATTGGCGATACGTTCACCCACCAAGATTGCCACGTTAAACAAACTGAGATTTGTGGCTCGGTTTGTCAGCTTCTCAACCTTGACCACTCGAAACCTTATACTCAGGAATTGCTAGCACTATGAGCAGTTCTGCCATCTCATCAACAACCAATAATGAAAGCACGAACAAGCGTCGAATGAGTTGTTGGTTAAAACGGAGTAAGCCTGCATTGTGGCTT
The DNA here is from genome assembly GCA_018222805.1 of Vibrionaceae bacterium. Classification (GTDB taxonomy): domain Bacteria; phylum Pseudomonadota; class Gammaproteobacteria; order Enterobacterales; family Vibrionaceae; genus Vibrio. The sequence goes on along the minus strand of JAAEZQ010000006.1, from coordinate 107,491 downwards.
GCGCCCTTCGCTCTGTTTTTCTACCTGTTTCAGCTTGCACCGATTGTTTGGGTGCTGATTAACAGCTTTATTTACGACGGCGTGTTCGCGTTCGATAACTATCTGGAAGTGTTTGATTCAACCTTCATGATGCAAGCTTTTGGCAACAGCTTATGGCTCTCATTTTGGTCGAGCATTGTTGGGTTACTGGTTGCAACCGTACTGGTTTCTTCATTACGTCGTGTTGATTCAAAAATCCGTGACGGTGTCATTGCCTTTACCAACATGAGCAGCAACTTCGCTGGCGTGCCTTTGGCGTTCGCATTCATCATCATTTTAGGCACAAACGGTGCGGTCACTTTACTGCTTAAACAATACGGTTTGCTCGGCGATTTCGACCTCTATGGCAAATGGGGATTGATGGCGATTTACATCTACTTCCAGATCCCGTTAGCAGTATTGTTGCTCTACCCTGCATTCGATGCCCTAAGTGACGATTGGCAAGCGGCTGCCGCACTGCTTGGCGCAAAAACCTCACAATACTGGATACGCATCGCCTTACCCGTGCTTTCTCCTGCGCTGCTGGGTACGTTAATCATCCTGATCGCAAATGCCATTGGCGCTTATGCCAGTGTGTATGCGTTGACTTCCGGGAACTACAACCTCATCACCATTCGCATTGCGAGCTTGGTCTCGGGCGATCTGTTCCTTGAACCTAATCTCGCCGCAGCAATCTCGGTTATTTTGATGGCAATGCTGGCCTTTATCACTGTGATTAACCAATGGCTGATTACTAAGAGCTACGCAGGTAAACAAGCTAATGCAAAACGTTAATACTCGCTTCCACAAAACCGTGGTGTACTCCATTGTCGGCATTATGCTGATCCCAATATTGGCAACCTTCGTCTATTCGATATCTTCCCGCTGGGGAGCGACGATTCTACCGGACGGATTTACGCTGGATTGGTACATCAAACTGCTGACCGATCCACGCTTCCTGCAAGCTTTTGGTCGCTCGCTGTTTGTCTGTATTTCAGCACTGGCACTGAGTGTTGTTCTAATTCTGCCTGCGATTTTTGTGGTGTTTTACTACTTCCCAAAACTCGACAAACTGATGAATATTCTGATATTGCTTCCGTTTGCTGTACCGCCAGTGGTGTCGTCGGTTGGCCTTCTGCAACTTTATGCCAACAGCGACATTTCCTTAATTGGTACGCCTTGGATTTTGATTGGCACTTACTTCACTATCGCTTTGCCTTTCATGTATCGAGCGATTTCAAACAGCTCCGAAGCCATCAACCTGCATGACTTGATGGACGCTGCGCATTTACTTGGTGCAAGCACAACCAAAGCATTTTTACTGATCATTTTGCCAAACTTGAAGAAAGGCTTAATGGCGTCGCTGTTTCTCTCTTTCTCCTTCCTGCTCGGTGAGTTTGTGTTTGCCAATATTCTAGTCGGCACACGCTATGAAACTTTACAGATCTACTTGTACAACATGCGTCAGACAAGCGGGCACTTTACGTCTGCGTTGGTCATGACCTATTTCTTATTTATTTTCTTACTGACTTGGCTGGCAAGTCGTTTCAGTCGAGGTGCTAAATCATGAGTTACGTAACCGCAAAAAAACTAACCAAACGTTTTGGTGAGAATACCGTATTTGAAGGTATCCAATTCATTATCGAGCAAGGCGAGTTCATTACTCTACTTGGCCCAAGCGGATGTGGTAAATCCACTCTGCTGCGCAGTCTTGCAGGGCTTAATCCTGTTGAAGGTGGGGAAATTTTGGTTAACGGTGAGGATATCACCCACCAAGTACCGCAAGAACGCGGCATCGGCATGGTGTTTCAGTCGTACGCTCTGTTTCCCAATATGACGGTTGAAGGAAACATTGCGTTTGGCCTGAAAATGAAGAAACTCGCCGCGGAACACATCCAGCGTGAAGTGGCGAAAGTGATTGAGTTGGTTGATCTGAAAGGCAAAGAAAAGCAGTACCCGCATCAGCTTTCAGGTGGGCAGCGTCAGCGCGTAGCATTAGCACGTGCCTTGGTCGTGCAACCACGTATTCTGCTGCTAGACGAACCTTTGTCAGCTCTGGATGCTAAAATCCGTAAGCACCTTCGTCAGCAAATTCGCGACATCCAGAAAGAGATGAACCTGACAACTATCTTCGTTACCCATGACCAAGAAGAGGCCATGATCATGTCTGATCGCATCTTTCTGATGAATAAAGGGGAACTCGTTCAGGCTGGTACGCCCGAAGAGATTTACACGCAACCAACCAACGAGTTTGTTGCCGGTTTTATGGGACACTACAACCTGGTAGAAGCCGACCACGCCAAACAGCTTTTTAATATCAATACTCAAAGCAAAGTAGCTATTCGCCCTGAGTCCATTTATGTCAAAGAGCAAGGCCGTCAGTATGGTAACCACATTTCCGCACCACAAAGTGGTACCATCAAAAATCACCAGTTGTTGGGTAATGTGATCCGCTATCAGGTGCAAGTTAACGAGTGTGAACTCACCGTTGATTTACTCAACCGTTCATCTGAGCGACTACTAGCAAATGGCAGCCAGTTAGAACTACTCTTTAACCTAAACGAAATTCAACCAGTGAGAGCTTAAGATGTCCAAACCTTTGTATGTTTTTGATATGGACGAAACCTTAATCAACGCTGACTGCGCGATGATTTGGAACGCATTTTTGGTCGAAAAAGGCATTGCGACACAGCCTCACTTCATCGAAGAAGATCAACGCCTCATGAAGCTCTACGCAGAGGGAAAAATGGACATGGAAGACTACCTTGGGTTTTGCATGGCACCACTTTCCGACATGCCTATCGAGCAAGTAAAAACCTTGGTTGCAGAGTGTGTAGACGAGCAAATTCTACCCAAGCAGTTTAAAGAGTCCAAAACGTTGATCGAACAACTCTCCCGAGATGGCATTGATATGGTGATCATTTCCGCGAGCGTGACTTTCTTAGTCGAAACGGTTGGCCAACGTCTTGGAATCCCGACGTCACTGGGGATCGACTTGATTGAGCAAAAAGGCACTTATAGCGCCGAAATTTCGGGCATACCTAGCTATCGAGAAGGTAAGGTTACCAGACTGCAAAAATGGTTAGAGGAGCAGTCAGAGTCGTATTCAGAAATCCACTTTTATACTGATTCCATCAACGACTTGCCTCTCTGTCATCATGCAGACTACGCCTATTTGGTCAATCCATGCCCTCGCCTGAGAGAGCATGCAAATCAGCCAAACTGGACGGTATTAAATTGGGAATAGTTACCCATATTTGTGACGTTTTCCAATAAGCATTGACTAAGCCATGCGAGCATCGATATCAGGATTTACAAAGCCCTAACAAAAGGAATGTCACTATGGTTTTGTCTTGACGAGTAAGTATAGCCGAGCAAATAAAAAACAGACTTAATATAACTAAAGCTAACTTCCAACTGACTGCTTATAAAACAAATTGTTATCAAAGCCACCTCCCGGAACACATAACACACAAATCAGAAACAAAGCACTCACAACGAGTAACGATAATGAAAACATTGATTGAGGAATTAACATTTTAACAGTTATTGCAAAAATGTTAACTTTAGCCCAGTTGGTCACACTGGTGATAAGCCTCTCACCAAGCTATTGTCAGTTTAATAAGGATGTTCGACCATCTCCATAATGAATAGACACCGAATTTGGTGCCCTTTTTCGCCCGTGAAGACTATCCTTTGCGGGCTTTTTTCTGCCTGCTATTTAGCGATAGACACAAAAAAGCCAGCTTTTATAAGCTGGCAATTAGAGCAACAAGATCAGCGCCTACTGCTAACTAGCGCTGAACATGTATTAGTCGTCATTCTTTATTTTGACAAAGGCCACTCAGAAACTATGACTTACTTGCTTCTGATTTTTGGCACGCAACCTTTACCAATTGTGCCTGTTCTTCTTTAATACGTTTAACGATTCGTGCGTCTCGAGCATCTATCTCGTCCATATTCATTTGCTGAACATCTGCTATCGCTTCGTGCTTCATTGCAGAGAAGTCTTGACGTAAATCAGAGCTCCACTCCTCCTTGTCTAACGTGTTAGCAGCAGCGATTGATGATGACAGTACAGCAATAAGACCAAGAGTAGAAAGAAATACGCTTTTCATAGCAAGCTCCTTGAGGATTAGCAGTTTATTTCGGATACGTGTTTTATATTGCACGTACGATGCCAACTTTTTAATCCTTAGGTTTCAATGATTTATATTGATTCGCATTTTCTCACAGAAACCTTAGTGGCAAATTTCACACACTGAGTGTTAAATTAACCAAGGCTATATTTTCTTTTTATTCTATCCATTAAAGCTATAGTACAAATAGTCCTTACGTGCCTGCTGCTTTAGGATCAAATAAAAAGAGCAGCCCGAGAGCTGCTCTTATATTACTGAGGGATAAGTACTTTAGTTAGATGCATTAACGTGAGCTTCTGTCGCATCATCCTGCTTTCTGAAACGAGTTATCACTCGAGAGAAAAAACGCTTAATTGCTCTTAAGATATTCTTGATGTCCTCTAGCATCAGATACAAACAAGGCACCAATACTAACGTCAATATCGTCGCATAAAGCACTGCGAAGCCTAACGCGGCCGCCATAGGAATGACGAAGCGCGCCTGTAAACTCGTCTCGAACATAATAGGCAGAACACCAGCAAACGTCGTAATTGAAGTTAGAGTGATCGCGCGAAAACGTGCACACCCCGCCTCAACAACCGCTTGTTTAATATTCATCCCTTTTTCTCGAACTTGGTTTACATAGTCCGTCATGACAAGCGAGTCATTGATTACCACGCCCGCAGCCGCAATAAGGCCAAATGTCGACATCATACTGATGTCTAAGCCCAACCAGAAATGCCCCCAAATCGCGCCCGTCAAACTGAAAGGAATCACCGACATCACAATCAGCGGCTGCGTGTAACTCTTCAGTGGCACCGCAAGCAGGATATAGACGATGATCATCCCGGCAATAAAGAAGAGAATCTGCTCGTTGCGCTGCGCAGCTTGCTCCTCGATGTCCCCACCCAACTCAGTTTTAACACTTGGGTACTGTTCCTTCATATCGGGCATGATGCTTTCATCGATGATTTTCACCACTTCTTCTGGCTCAATCAGCTCTTCATCAATGGAACCATAAACGTAAACCGTTTGATATCCGCCCTCACGACGAATCGTGCTCACGCCCGGTTGTTCATTGATTTGGACTACATCACCCAGCATGACTTTTTTACCTGCTGGCGTTGTGATGACGGCATAGCGCAGCGATGAGAAGGCTTCACGCGTTAATTGCGGATAACGAACCATCACTTTGATTTCTTCGCCGTCACGGATCAATCGCTGTGCTTCACCACCATAGAAACTGCCACCCACTTGCTGAGCAATCATGGTGAGATCCAAACCAAGATCGTAGGCAACAGGCGCTAACGAAAGAAGCACTTCTTTACTACCTGAATCAATCGAAGATGAAATATCGTACAGACCGTCCTGCTGCTGCAGTCGGTCAATTAAATAACGTCCCGCTTCATTCAGCTCATTGATATTCGAGCCAAACAACAGATATCCGAATTCATCTCGATCACCACCACCCGCACTCTGATCACGAATTTTAATGCTCTTCATTCCCGGTATGGTTGGCATAGCTTCACGCCAACGACGGGCAAGTTCGAACGTGTTGAAAGGACGCAGTTCCTCATCAACAAGCGGAGCCAGAACACGGCCTTCGGTACGGCTTCCGTTGTACGAAAGGACATCACGAATCATTCCCTGACCATGCTCTTCGATAGTCTGAGCTTCGACCTCCTGCATGACACGCTCTATAGTTTTGAGTGCACCAATGGTCTGCTCGCTCGATACGGTATCATTCATTTCAATCGTGATAGACGGATAGTCGGTCGGTACCTTCGGGTTGGGAATGACACGTACGTAGTTTGAGTTTACTAAAGCGGCGCTGATTGCCAGTAAACCACAGAACACGGCGAAAACACTCCAACGCCAATGAGTACACAGAGTGACAAAACGGCGATAAGTACCATTAACAAAGCCAAAGAAGCGCGTATTGAAACGATCTCGCCATCCACCAACCTTAATCGGTTTGAAATGCGTGTGCGCAAGGTGGGCAGGCAAGATTAGCTTTGACTCAATCAGACTAAAAATTAGACATAAGATAACTACGCCTGCAATGCCGTAGAAAAATGCGCTATCAATACCGCTAGAGAGTAAGAAAGGAGCAAATACAGCGATGGTCGTCAGGACACCAAATGTCGCGGGCGTCGCGACACGTTTAACACCACGTACAACGTTCTCGACACCTCCACCGTTTGCCTCAATTTCAGTGTAGGCGCTTTCTCCCATGACGATGGCATCATCAACGACGATTCCCAAAACCATAATAAAGGCAAATAGAGAGACAATATTCACTGTAATGCCTAACGCGGGCATTAACATGACCGCACCAAGGAAACATACCGGTAAGCCAATCATAACCCACATGGCCAAGCGGAAGCGCAAGAAAATGCTCAGCATAATCGCCACCAGCGCCGCACCCTGCAACAGGTTTTTCAGCATCATGTCGAGACGACCGTTAAGGTAATAGGTCATGTCGACCAGAACCTTAAGCTGAACATCACTTGGCAGTGTTTTGTTTTTCGCCTCAATATATTTATGAACTGACTCAGCAACCGGAATAATATTCTGATCGCGCGTCGCTTTCACGGACATATAAGTCGCGTTTTGTCCCGAATACTCAAAGTAACGCTCTTCTTCAGTAAAGCCATCTTTGATTGTGGCAATATCCTGCAGCAGAACTTTCGCGCCGTTTGCCCCTAACTTCACCGGAATATTTCTGAACTCATCGCCGTGGTAGTACTGGTTCTCAATACGTACTGCAATCATCCCAGAGTTGGTTTTGACTTCACCAGCAGAGAAGTTGGCAGAGTAACGTCGAATCGCGTCACTCACATCATTCAACGTGAGGTCGTACTTACGCAGCACAAGAGGATCGACTTCAATTGCAATCTCTTCTTCAGGTGCGCTTAAATACACCAACATGACGTTTTTCAGTTGCAGAAGCTCATCTTCAATTTGCTTTGCGATTGGCTTTAACTCTTCGAGTGGCCTATCACCAACGAGGACCATCTCAATCACATCCTGACGCCACTCAACCTGATAGACATTAATTGGCTCCATACCTGCAGGTAAATTGGATAATGTATCAATCCGTTGATTCACATCATCAAGCACACGTTTGATGTCAGCATTTACGTCAACTTCAATAGAGACATATGCACTGCCTCGACTCGCTCGGGAGACGACTTTCTTTATGCCCGTAACGTCTTTGATCGACTCTTCTACTTTGACAAGAATACTCTCCTCTATTTCCTGAGGAGAGGCACCAGGATAGGTTGCTCGTACATCAATGTAGTTAACTTCGATGTTAGGGAACATCTGTCTTTGAATGAATAAATAACTCACGATACCCATGATGATGATGAACACCATCAGCAGGTTCGCGGCCACAGGGTTATTCGCAAAATAGGCAATTAAGCCCTTTTGATTGGTCTGATCCATGACAAACTCCTACTTATTGTACGACGGTTTCGGAGTCGTCATTCTTTTTTGCGATTTGCACCGCCATACCTTTTTGCGGGTATTCTGGCAGAGTTAATACGAGTTGATCGCTCTGTTCAAAACCATCCCCCACCAACATAAACTCGCCTTCGGATCTCAGTACGGTCACAGTTCGTGGCTGAAGTTCGTTTTCATCATTGACTACCCAAACAGTACGATTCTTAACCAACTCTTGAGGGAGACGATAAATGTGTTTGAGCTCTTTACCTGTAAAACTGACTTCAACATAAGAGCCAAATTTGATTGGTGGTTGCTTATTATCAATGCCATATGGATCCTCAACTTGGATCACCATATTGATCATACGTGTCGCACTGTCGATCATACCCAAGTCACGGACCACCTTGCCTTCTCGTGTTGTCGACAAAATGCCTTGCTGAGTAACAGTGGCATGGAGTTCATTAATGGATTCCGGTAAGAACGCACTATCAAAACCGGCAATCGGCACATGTATTTCCGCTACCTCAATATTGTTGAGAGTAGCAATACGAGCTCCGGATGTGACAAACTGACCGACACCAATATCGCGCTCAACAACTAGCGCATCGTATGGCGCAATGACTTTACAATTTTCCAGGTCACGCTTAGCGCGTTTCAATGACGCCTGCGCAGATTTCACCTGCGCTTCTGCACTTAACACGTGTGGCTTACGTAAATACAAGTCTGTTACTTGCTTATCACTGAGTTGCTTGGCCTGACGTTTTGCTACTTCTGCTTTCGCTTGCTCCTCGATTAGTGTTGCACGAGCACTAGCCAAATCAGCTTCAGCTTGAAGCACTGCCGCTTCGTAGTTATCGCTTTCAATCGTAAACAACACTTCACCGCGCTTCACAATACCACCAGTGACAAAATTGGGATGCCAACTGATGACTTCACCGCTCACTTGTGCGGAGAGATGAGTTTTCTCAAATGGAACCAATTCGCCATGACTGGTTATCACCACTTTGTGGTCGCTAGGAAAAAGTGAAGATGCTTGAACCGTCGGTTCTGCAATGGTTTCTTTTGTCGACTCTTTTTCTGGTGCGGTTGCGGCTATTGCGGCGTAACCTGCATAGGAGCCACCAGCGACAAAGAAAGGTAAAAGCCAACGTAACATAGGTTTTGATAACATCAAAAAATCCTTTTTATTGTTTTTTTTCACCGCGCAATACTTGAACTGACTTACAGGTGTAACATTCTGTTAGCCAACTCAAGTACCTCTGAAAACGGTGAGGTAGTGATACCAATCTAAATAAGTCGTTAGAAATTCTTGTTGGTCGAAATCGCTTGACCATATACTTATCCAGATTGCTATTGCATCTGAAATAGACAATTTCTGTTCATCTCCAAGTAACGGTAAACATTGAAGTAACACCACTACTTGGGCTAAATAAGGAACAACATTTGCAAAGGTTTAAGACCGTGAAACACGGTAAATTATCCTTTAAAATTTTATAAAATTAACAAAAATTTAACTCACTTCGCAAGTTGCGTACTCTTACTCACACATCACAGAGGCAAGCAGCATGCCAGTTATATAGCTCTTAAAAATCAAACAGTTAATTAAATTGGTGCAATTACCCTAGTCATGTGTAGGTGAGAAATGCCAGATATTAGTGAATCCAACCAATTAGAGTAAAGACATTAATTAAATAAATGATTTTGTGCGTCTTAAAAAGCGAGCAAGCACAAAGTTCTGATAGAAAAAATCAACTCAAATCATAACCTAAGCTGGTTCTTAAGCTCCCGCAGCTAAAATGCTCGAACTAATGTGCGTGATTGTGTATTGGACCCTGCACGTTGAAATCATTTGCGTATATACTCAGCCTAAGTAACGTTTTGTATTACAAGGATACGCTCATTGTCTCATATGTTTACTAAGCTCATTTTAACCAGCATGTTTACTTTTCTGTCGGCTTGTTCAGCAATTGAGCACAGAGAGCCTAGCGAGAAGTCCACTACATTTCAGTACGGTTACCAATCGGATTCAGCGCTGGCACAATATTTTGAGGTGTACGGAAAAGACCCGAAAACGGAAACTGGTTTTTATCCTCTTAACCAAGGTCACGATGCACTTCTTGCACGAACCTCACTGATTGAATCCGCTCAGAAAAGCTTAGATCTTCAGTACTATATCTATCGAGGTGATGAGACCAGTAATTTCATTACGTGGCGACTGTACGAAGCCGCAAAACGAGGGGTTCGAATTCGCTTACTGCTTGATGACATGCAAAAGCGTAACGATAAAATGATGGCTGCGATGAACGCCCATCCCAACATAGAAATCCGTTTGTTTAATCCTCACCAATATCGCTCTGCACGGCTATTTGGGTTTGCGACAGATTTCGACCGTTTGAACCGCCGCATGCACAATAAATCACTCGTTGCTGACAGTGTTGCGGCAGTAGTAGGCGGAAGAAATATCGGCAATGAATATTTCTCTTTCGAATCTGAAGTCTCATTCGGTGACTTCGACCTGCTGCTTTATGGAGAAGCCGTTCAACAAACGGCGGACCAATTTGATCTCTACTGGAATAGTGTTTATGCCGTACCGATGGAGTGGGTTTACCCAGGCTCTGAACAAATATCGGAAGCCACGATTCAAAAGCAAGTCGATAAGCTTCAACTGACAGATAAATTTACCCAGGGCCGTTATAACTTCAATATGCTCGACATGTATCAAGAGTTGAAGAAAGGCCTACTCACTCTTTATTGGGGTAAAGGAGAAATCTGGTTCGACTTACCTGATAAAATAGCAACACAGGAAAGCCAACTGGTTAGTAACTTGACCGAGTTACTCAAAAGAGTGGACCACTCGTTTGTGCTTATCTCCCCATATTTCGTTCCAACAGAGGCAGGAACAAAAGCGCTGACCAACGCTGCTAAACGAGGCGTGGATATTACGATCGTCACCAACAGCCTCGCTTCTAACGATGTTTTTGCTGTGCATGGATGGTATTCAAAGTACCGAGAAGATCTCCTCGCCTCTGGTATCAAACTATGGGAAGTAAAATCCAGCGCCAAGCTTAAGAGTAAATGGAGTTTAACGGGTAGCAGCCGCGCAAGTTTGCATGCCAAAGCGATGCTAATAGATAAAGAGACGCTTTTTGTGGGTTCTATGAACTGGGATCCACGCTCGGCAAAACTCAACACCGAAATGGCCGTTGTGATTAAACAACCAGAATACGTACAAAACTTTCTTGCAGCCTTACCTGAAATACTAAATAACAATGCGTATCGCGTGAAACTCCGTGACGGTGATATTGTCTGGACTGATAATAAAACAGGTCAGGAATATAACTCCGAACCAGAAGCCAGCGTGTGGCGTAAAATGGGCTCATGGTTCTCAGGAGTTTTACCAATCGAAGATCAGCTTTAACTGGTTGCGATAACAAAACAGCGCCCATCACAGGCGCTGTTTTGTTATGTGTTTAATCCCAACGGGTAGACGACTTTAAACCGCTCTAAGACCAACAATCGTTGCTCATGCCACTCAATACCTAACTCATCACATTCAGCTCGGAAGAATCTGGTATGGGCTTCGCGCCACCACTGGAGCGTTTTATCCCCTTCACCTTCTGCTCTTGCAAAGTCCTCTCCTACTTCGCTGTATGGGCTGGTAGAAACTTCGGTAACTTCAATCACACAAACTGGTTCACCATCCCAGTTAGTGACGACTTGCAGATGCCCGACTTTAGGCATGACCTCTCCGCGCTCGCTGTACCAGAGCTCCATGCTGCAAGACGCTGTTTTTTGCCCCGAGCGAACCAGCTCCGCGCATATATTCGCGTTGTATTCATCGGCACAGTAATAATCCGCGCTCATTGACGGAATGGCTTCTTGTTGCTGAGAATTAAGCAATACTAAGTATTGATCGAGGTAACTTTTAGCTTTGATATCCATAACAATTTCCCTAACAATCAATAAGGTGGAAGAAGCTTAACGGCTCATAGCGTAAAGAACAATATTCTAGAATCTAAAAGGTTAACTGTACTCTGCTGTCAAAGAATACAGCTGAACTGAGAAGGCGACGGAAAGTAAGGTAAATATTTCTTTTGTGAGAACTTTGCTAAACGTTTGTGCTATTTGCTATTGTTGCATGGTCTATCTGTATTCCTAACGCAAAAGGACGTTTTATGCGCTTATTCATCGGTATTTTTTTTACACTGATTCTGTCACTGCCAACCTTGGCATCTGAAGAAAAATATTCAGAATCCGACTTGTTAGATAGACCACTTATGGAGCGCTATATTTTAGACGAGCTTAAAGCGCTGCGTCAGGACTTCCAAAGCTTAGAAAAACGCACGATTACCGAAATCACCGACCGTGAACTTAGCGTCGCGGATAAATCGTTAAACTACGCCAATGTAACCGTGACGTACTTCTTTTACATCATCGCAGGTGTGGCATCGCTGATCGCTTTCGTTGGTTGGCAGTCACTGCGTGAATTTAAACATAACACCAAAGAGATGGCGGATAAGCGACTAGACAAGATCGCGAGCGAATATGAGAAAAAGTTTGTTGCACTGGAAAGAGACTTAAAACGCAAGACTCGCATCATCAGTGAAAACAACAAAGAAATCGAGAAAATCAACGAAATCCATAACTTATGGCTGCGAGCGCAAAGCTCACAAACACCAGAGCAGCGAATTGAGATTTATGATGAAATTTTGGTTATTCGTCCAGGTGATTTAGAGGCGCTCACTTACAAAGCAGACGCCGCAATGGAAATCAACGAGTACCATTGGGCACTGAGCATATGTAATCGCGTGTTAGAAGTGGACTACACTAATGGCCCGGCACTTTATCAACGCGCCTGTGCCTATTCTCGATTAGGTGTTGAAGAACAAGCCATTGAAGATTTAGAACGTGCAATTGAGTACAGCCCTTCGATTCGTGACCTGCTAGCAGAAGAGCGCGATCTTGAATTGCTGCACGGCAACGAACGATTTGAGAAGCTGTTGCAACTCCATCACGAGTAACGGAATAAACCTCATGAGTCGTCACTTTAATCTAGAAGATGCCAGCCAAGTATTGGTTGGCGCTTTTGCCCTTGCAGTACCGATTTCTTTTTCAGAAGAAGCATGGCGTTTGGGTGAAAGTTTACCAATGGCAAACCTGCTCATGTTGTTAAGCCTCTCGGTCATCTTCCTAAGTTTTTTCGCTTATCAGAGTGTATTTCAAAGCCGGATTCGGCACCGAGTATCCATCTTTATTTTCCGTGTTTTCATCGCTTACTCAATTGCTGCGGTTGTGGTTGCACTGGTACTGCTTTGCCTCGATAAACTTCCAATACTGACAGAGCCTTTGGTGGCGATAAAACGTATTATTGTTATCACGATGCCGGCATCAATGGGGGCTATTGTCGTAGACAGCTTCGACAAAGAGTAAAGCCATTTTACTCATCCAACGTCAGGTTTGAGCCTGAATGGTGTTTGCCCAATACATCTTCTGGGTTACGCAAAGCGCACGTTTCAAGTGACAAACAACCACAGCCAATACATCCACCCAAATCATTTTGTAACGCTTTCAACTTCTGAATTTTTTGCTCTAGTTGTTCGTGCCACTGGCTCGCCATACTTTCCCATTGCGCTTTATTAGGCGCTTGATGCTTGGGCAAGTTATCCAGCGCTTGTTTTATCTCTTCTAAAGATAGTCCCACCTGCTGCGCTGCCTTAATTACGGCAACACGGCGTAACACACTTCGATGATAACGACGTTGATTCCCCTGATTGCGCCAACTCGAAATCAAACCTTTTTGTTCATAAAAATGCAGTGCCGACACTTTTACTCCAGAACGTTTCGCTACTTCACCTACGCTGATTTCCATCCCTGACTCCCATACCAATCATTTTTTGTAAAAAAACACTTTACCTCAAGCTTACTTGAGGTTTTAGAGTAAGACCAAATGAATTAGCGAGGCACAAATATGAAAAACAAAACTCAGCCTTATTTAATAGGAAGGTTCTTCGACTGTATTTCGTCAGGCTTATTTATGATGGCACTTCCATGGGTCATGCTGACTTCCCCTGGAATGGGGACATTTGTCGCGTTGGTTTCGCTTAGCTGTACGGCCGTTGCTTTCTTGGTCACGCCTTTCTTTTCCACTTTGACTGACCGCCATTCGCGTAAAACACTGCTGATTGTTAATCAATGGGCACAAGCGGGAATGGCCCTGATGATATTTGTTGCTTACTGGCTTGATCTAGACTCCCACTGGCTATTAGCTTTCGCACAACTGGTGTACTGGGTTTCCAGTAATTTTGCCTGGGCAACCAACAATGCGTTTACTCAAGAGAACTACCAGCAACATGAATACGCCAAGGTCTCTAGCCAACAGGAAATCGTTATGCAATCCACGACTCTGGGCGCTGGTTCGCTTGGCATCATATTGTTAGAAAAGTGGGGTATGATGGAATTCGCTCTGTTTGCCGCTACCGCTTCATCGCTGGCCGCCATTTTCTACATGGTAACCCCCTATACACGCCGATTGCGGGAGTCACATTCGATTTCTTTCATGAGCCAACTAAAAGAGAGTAAGCATATTTTTAACCGTGAGCCTTACTTTTTCGGGTTCATTTTACTTTCCTGCCTTTCTTATCCGGTACTGACGTACTTGAGCAAGTTAGTCCCGATTTGGTTCTCAGAACAAGGTATTACTGGTGATTGGTTTGCAGGCTTTAACATCAGCTTTGGGTTAGGCTCTTTGTTTACCGGGCTGATAGTCACCAAAATACTCAATCGTCTGCCACACGGCAGCATTATCTTGGCATCCATGACCGTATTGTCCTTAACCCTAGTAGGTATGAGTTTCTCAATGTCTCCTTTAGGTATATTGATGTTGATAGCCCTGTTTGGTGTATTTAACGCATTAAACCGAATTGCGAGAATTAATTGGATGCATCACACAGTGTCGATCGATCAGCGCGGTCGAGTTGATGGCGGAATCAGCATGTTCAGTACGACGGTGCAGTCACTTAGCTATGTCGTCATTGCTGTGCTGAGCCACTATGACATGACACGCTATGGCTTTCTCTTCGCCGCGGTAGGAATGATGGCTGCAGTTGGAGCGATGTGGATACTGCATAAACATATTACGCACGGTAACGAGTTCGACCTCCAAACTATAATGAGATGAGCCGAACTTAACTTCATAAATAAAAAGGATGGCAGCCAAAACTGTCATCCTTTTTGTTGTTAAAACTTAAACTAACAAAACCTTAGAACCAAGTTTCCATCTGTAGAGCAAACACGGTCTCACCACCACGTTCCATCGTGCTTGCGCTGTCATCTACGCTCACTGAGAAGTTATTTAGATCATCACTCCAGTCAACATAGCTTACCGCGAAGCGCAGTTCAGGACGGTCAAAGAAACCCGCTGCCGTCGCTAGTTTAAGCGTTGGTGCCACGGTCGCTTTGTAGAAACCGCCACTCGCTTGCTCAACACTGTTGTCCAAGTCCATGTACTGATAGGTTCCTTCATAAACCATTTCAAAGTTTTCTGTAAGCTCTTGAGCCAAACGAACGTTTAGAGATGCCCACATAAACTCATCATCAGTTTTCACACGATCTTGGCTGTACTCCGCCATCAGCGCAGGTGCGATTCTCCAGTTATCCGCAAAACGAGTCACACCGTATGAAAACGCACGAACCGCCTGTGCATCATCATTCAAATCGCCATTTGAACCAATGCCTTTTAGCTCAGCACCTAGTCCCTGACCAATCGAGAAACCCGTTTTAGAGAAGCCGTCATTCACACCGTAAAAACTATCAGCATGATAAGCATACAGAGCATGAACACCGCTTTCTGCACGCTCAGTTGGTGACGTGTTGCTAGATGTTCTATCTTCATTGTCAGACGATACCATACCACTCAACATCACCTGGATGTTGCCAATGCGGTTATTCGTCGTCGCAATGTAGTTTTCGATATCAGTACTTGAGCTGTCTATCTCACCGAAGTCACGACCATAGATAGAGAAGTTCGACTTCCACTCATCGGTGATCTGAACATCATAAATACCCGCACCAGTACCAGCTAGGAACACAATATCCGAATCGAAAAAGTGAATATCAAAGTTGTCACGGTCAAATCGTTTACCAGCCCAAACTGTCGCATTATCAAATGCGCCACTGAAAGAAGGTAAGTTTTTCAGCTCTGCATACACCTGACGAACATTTAATTGGCTATCGCCAGCTGTCCAATCGTTGCTGCTTTCAACACTGTCCGCCAACATGATATGGAATCTAGCACTCGAACCATCGTCCATATAACGATTATGGATCAGGTTTGCTTCTAAGTAGTTATCATCCTCCAAGCCTAAGCGACCAACCGGAGCGCCTATCGCGCCAGCCGCAGTCATATAAGGTCCTGTTCCTGTTGCACCGTTCAGGTCATCGTTAATCAAAATACCTGCACGCGCATATCCATGGAACTCGAATTGCGACGCTGTGCTGTCAGCCTTGTTCGCGACCTGCTCAGTTTGCTCTAGTCTGGATTCCAACTCGCTAATACGAGCTTCCAAAGCATCCATACCTTCATTTGCGTAGGCAAATGTTGTAGGTAAAAGAGCGGTAGCGATACTTAATGCCAATACATTCGCTTTCATTATTTATTTCTCCAACATTAAATTGATTATTTCGAGATTGGGCAAACGTTCCCGACAAAATCGATTAAATGTGGATTTAAACTCCATAAAAAGATCAAATCCTCACATGATTTGACCTACTTATAAGTTAATTCCATAAATAGTTCGTTAATCACTATATAAGACATTTCGGGAACGATCCCGAGAAAATGATAAAAAATATTAGCACCATCACGCTTTATTGAGTCATCACTTGGTACCGATCACACATTTCATTTCTGCTGTGCAAAAAGCGAGTGACATCGGAAATTGCCCTCTAGCACGTGCATCGAGGAGCATGAACATTCAAGTTTATGATCTCTATTAAAAAGCAAACACCACCAGCATGAAATAAGTCACATAAATTATATGGTTAATGAGCCATGCTGTCAGTGTCAGACCAAGTAATATAGTTTTTGTGGCAAGGAATACCTTTCTTCCCAACAAAAATTCACCAAAGTTGGTCAACAGCTTCTAATATCGTAATAACCTCTTAATCTGCTTCTCTCAGCAAGGTGGTTGTATGCATAAAGTCATCCGGAAAATGACATGGAAGACGAATAGGCGGTAAACCCGCCCTACTCCAATGCAATTCGTGACCTAATAACAGGTTTATCTGGAACCTATGGTTTCCTCACGCCATCTTGCAAGGAGGCTATATGCCTATCAATAAAATCCGCAACATCGCTTTTGTCGGTCAGACCGGAACAGGTAAAACGACACTTATCGAAAAACTGCTCTTCACGTGCGAAGCAACCCATCACTTAGGAAGCGTAGAAAAAGGCGATACCGTTACCGACTTCGACCCTCAATCTATTCAATATCAACACAGTATTGAAGCAACCCCTGTGGCATTAAGCTGGAATAAACATCGACTGAACATTATTGACACGCCGGGGCAAAGTGAGCTGCTCGGCCGAACGATCAGCGTTTTTCCTTCCGTTGAAACGTCAGCACTCATCATCGATCCACAAACGCCTCTTAACCAAACCTCTGATCGCTTATTTGCATTTGCTCAAGAGCAACAAAAGTGTCAGATGATCATCATTAACAAACTCGACAGCCACGGTAATCAGTTGCAGCGATTGATGGATAAAATCGTCGAACACTTTGGCGACAAATGTTTGCCAATCAACTTACCTTCTCCCGACGGTCAATCTGTGGTGGATTGCTACTTTGAACCCGAACTCGAGCGTGAAACATTACTGGAAAAAGTATCCGAAGCTCATGAAACCTTGATTGACCAAATCATTGAAGTTGATGAAGAGTTAATGGAACTGTATTTGGAACAGGGATCGGAACTAACGGCAGAGCAGCTTCATGACCCTTTTGAAGAAGCGCTCAGAACAGGTCACGTGATTCCAATCTGCTTTGTCTCTGCGCAGACCGGGGCGGGTATCGAACTACTACTTCGCACCCTAGCTGAAATTATGCCGATGCCAAACGAAGGTAACCCGCCGCTGCTAGAGAAAAACGGTAAAAAGATAAAAGTAAACTGTGAAACCTTAGAACACACCGTTGCGCACGTTTATAAAGTCAGCGTTGATCCTTACATGGGCAAACTTGCTTACCTTCGCGTTTACCAAGGCGAAATTAACTCAGGCAGTCAGCTTTACATCGGTGAAAGCAACAAGGCATTCAAAGTGGGACACTTGTACCAATTGCAAGGTAAAGAACGAATGGAAATTTCTCGGGCGTTAGCGGGGGATTTTTGTGTACTCGCCAAAGTCGACGATCTTGAATTTGACTCTATCGTTCATGATTCTCATGATGAAGATGGCGTTGAGCTAAAAACACTCAATTTCCCAGACTCCATGTATTCTCTGTGCTTAAAACCCCTAAAACGCGGAGACGAGCAAAAACTGGGCGACGTACTCAACAAAATCGCCAGTGAAGATCCATCATTACGTATCGAACATCGTGCAAGAACTAACGAAACCATCATCAGTGGTCAAGGCGAATTCCACCTCAAAGTTGCCTTGGAGAAAATGGCTAACGTATACAAACTAGATGTCGAAACATGCCAACCTAGTGTCGAATATTTCGAGACCATTACCAAACCTGCCGAAGGCCGTTATAGGCACAAGAAACAGAGTGGAGGCGCAGGCCAGTTCGGTGAAGTTCAGCTAAGAGTTCGTCCTTTGGAGCGTGGTGCAGGATTCAAGTTCATCAATAAAGTGGTTGGTGGTGCTATTCCTACCGCCCTTATTCCTGCCGTCGAGAAAGGGATACTGCAAGCATTGGAAGAAGGTGCTATCTCTGGTAACCCTATTAAAGATCTAGAAGTGACGGTCTATGATGGCAAATACCATTCTGTTGACTCAAAAGAGATAGCGTTTGTCATTGCGGGTAAAAAAGCGTTCTTAGATGCCATCCATAATGCAGACCCGATTGTTCTTGAGCCGATTATTCAGATGGAATTGCACATTCCAACGATGAACGTGGGGGATGTGTCAGGCGATTTGTCTGGTAACCGAGGATTAATTGAGGGCACTGAGCCAGTGGATAATAACTTTACCCTAATCAGAGCTAAATCTCCGGTGAATGAGCTACAAGATTATGCCCGCAGGCTGCGTGCGATTACTGGTGGTGAAGGCAGTTTCAGCATGACGTTAAGTCACTACGAACCCGCGCCACCAGCGGTTCAGAAACAAGTATGTCAGAGCAGTACCCAACAGAACTAATTACTGAATAAAACGCCGTAAATGAAAGCGCCCTCATATTGAGGGCGCTTTCTTTCGATTTGTGTCAGTGACCATTAATCCAGTCACTTTCAGACATAGCTATTTATCGAGCGACAATCCAATTTGACTGATTTTACTTTCGAACTCTTCGATACTTTCCGCTTTATAAGTCGGCGAACCGTTAAAGTAACGTGGTTTTTCTGGCAGCATCGCATTTTTTAACTCTATTTCTTGATCAAGATTGTCATGATAAACAGTTACACGATGTGGAATATCCTGCTTCATTACAGCCATATTGGTTCTCCTTTATTAAGACGAATAATAAGCGTAGACCGAAATATGGAGACCGACAAAACCCTAGAGCAAAATTTAGACACTCATAGAAATCAAAACTCAATCGATTGCATATTTTCATCGCTAAATTGGCATCAACAACACAGACAATGAGACAGGGCTAGGTCAAGTTTACCTGACTGGGTCGAGGGCATGAGTGGCCGGGCGACCAATTAATTACTACGAGCGGTATTCGGCTCTGAAATTTGATACAAGCGACGCTTAGATTCAGAACATGTAGTTTCACAGTCACACACTTTATCGACACCAACATTATTCAGGCCACCACAGCTGCCTTGAATGCGCTTGTTGTGAAAAATTACGCCAAGTGACATCAACAAAATAATTAGGAGAAAACCAACAAAGGTAAATACCCAGACCATGTTAACCAACCTTGTTATCCGATACCTTTAAACTAAGTATAGCGGGGCTGGATTTCACTGCTAACAACTCGCGAGGCGGTTTCGGGTGGCTCAAGATTGACGGTTTGGATTGTTTACCACCACAACCACTTGAACCACAACCCCCTTTTTTATTGTGACTGGCCGAAGGTCGACCTTGAGACGCGTCGGTCAGCGGTGTTCTGGCAACGCCCAAAACGTCTTCTATAGAGCTACGAGTAGACAACCGAAATACCTGCTTTCCATTACGCAGTAATTTTTCCAGCGCTCGTTCACCAATATTACGAACTAACACTGCATCGACGTTGTACTGATTCAATGACTGGATCATCTGAGATTTTGCTTTACAGCCAGACTGCGGCATCGCAGCAATATTCGCTAAATTTTGCAGCATTCCGTCTTCATCGGAATAAATAGCGATATAGGGCGCTTTGACAAAGTGGTTGGCTACGCGCTCACCATCATTAGGAATAGCATAAATCATAAGTTCGACTCCTCATTCGGAAAAACCAGTGCATGACCTTCAACTAAACTTTTTACAACTTTCAATCGTGCTCTTTTTACCGTGTTGCCAAAAGTTTGTCTCGAAATACCCATTTGATCCGCGGCTTGCTGTTGACTTAACCCTTCTAAATCAGCGAGACGCAGTGCTTCGAGTTCTTCGGGCAGTATGTTGACTTTTTCCAACTGCTGAAACGGCACACCATTGGGTTTGAAGCAATGATGAGCAGCACGCCCACATATTTTCCGTTCTATCTTTGGTCTAGCCATCACCATTCCTCTTAATTCTCAACAAACCCAATAACTCCAAGAAACAGGTTATTGGTATACACGTTACGCCCGTTTATGGCATACGCCAACAATATTATTGGCATATGCCATAAAGCTAAGTTTGCAAAAATCGTAGTTAAAGAAAAATCAGGAAAAAGCTGATGAGGTGAAACAGTCTAAATTAGTGACACTTTTGATACTTGTACAAAATAAATACGCAATAAACCCGTAAGACGCCACAGCTTTACACTGCTCTGATTGTTCTGACATTTTCATGCCAGTAACTGATTCTTATTGACACAACGATATCATTCCCTTGCTTTGTTATGACGTAAATTTCATAAGTGGGGCTAACATTAACGGTATACATAATCTTTATTGAAAGAGGGATAAAATGAAAAAGACAATGTTGGCAGTAACGAGTGCGGTTATTATTCTTGCGGGCTGCCAAGACGAAAAACCAGCAGAGATGACTGCGGTAGAAACACCTCAAGTAGAAGAAGTGCAAGTCGCTGAAGCAACTAACGCAATGCCAGCACCAGAAGAGCAAGCAGTAGAAGAACAAGGCATTTCAGCAGAAACGTTTGTCAACACTGAACACAACGCAAGTAACGCTCTTGATTGGAATGGCACTTACCAAGGTACACTGCCATGCGCAGACTGCTCTGGTATTGATATCAACATCACTCTGAATCAAGACGGTACATACGTACTTGAGCAAAGCTACCAAGGTAAAGAAGATGGCCAATTCAAGTCAGAAGGTCAGTTCAGCTGGAATGAGAATGGCAACACGGTAACTCTGACTAACGAAGATTCACCGAATCAATACTTCGTAGGCGAGAATATGCTTATGAAACTAGACATGAACGGCGAGAAAGTACCAGGTGAACTTTCCTCTAACTACAACTTAATCAAGCAACAATAAGATCTACGCTTTTTGATTAAGCTTCGAAGCCGAGCATCCCCCGCTCGGCTTTTTCATTTCAGTTTAGGTTTTTTGCGCTCTAAGACCTATCATTAGCGACGCAGGTGATTGCAGCCAGACGGCCACTCACTTACCTACAAGCATTGCTGCTTCAACCAGTTGGTTAACTTTATGATCTCGGCTTGCTTCGATCGACTCTTCTTATGCACAAAGTAAAAGCTGTCGCCCGTATCTAAGCCATGAGATGGTATATAAACCAGATCTTGCGCCATATCGCGCTCATTGAGCATAAAGTCGTTCGCGAATGCGATACCTTGGTCATAACGCGCAGCCTCTATCGCTAACAGCATATGGCTAAAATGCTGCATATCGACATTACTTGGCAAAGTAAATCCGCCCGCTTTACACCACTCAGACCAATCCTTTCCGCGCTCGCGATAGACAGAGTCGGTGGATAGAAGTGGATACTGCCAAAAAGCTTCTGGCATCGGCTTCTCTTGCATCTCTTTCCATATTTTATGGCTACAAACGGGATATAAAATGTCTTCATACAGGTGAACGGAGACATAATTTCGCTTTGGTTTTTGAACTGTGATGAAACAGTCTCCAACACTGTCCGTTTGCTCTGGATCTCCCGCCATCATATTAAGCGTAAGCTCAATTTCTGGATGCAAGCGTTTAAAATCAGACAAACGCGGAATCAGCCATTTCACCGCCAACGAGCTATAAATAGCCAAACGAATGCTGCCCTTTTCACCTTCACGAACCTTTTGACTCGCCATTGCTATGGTACTAATCGCAGGGCTGATTTCTTCCAGATATCTAGCACCAGTATCAGACAAGGAGAGCTTTCTACCTTGACGAATGAACAGCGATTCGCCTAAGTAATCTTCCAGTAAACGGATCTGATGACTCACGGCACTTTGCGTCACATTGAGCTCTTCCGCGGCAAGCGAAAAGCTCAAATTTCGCGCAACAGATTCGAAGCAGTGAACCGCTCTTAGAGGGGGCAATTTCATTATCTAAAAATCTCATACTTGAACCAATAAATATCACTTCCCTTCATCCTATGACATCACCTACTCTTGCGCAAAGAATGAGGAGATAAAAAGTGAAAGTCACATCTGTCGGATCAGCAATGCTGCTATTAATTGTTGGGAACCTAATTGCGGTTATCTCAGACGCTTTGATTAAGAGTGTCGGTAATGAAGTACCTGTTTTTCAGTTCGTGCTATTCCGACAAGTTTCGGCTGTGCTGTTTCTGCTGCCTTTTTGTTTACTGAGTCGACCAACTCATTTTATGGAAGGGTTTAAATGGCACGCTATTCGTGCTCATGTATGGCTACTTGGAGCCGTATTCATGGTCTTTGCGATTTCTTCTTTGCCCCTGGCGACTGCGAACGCTATTTTCTATGCTGCCCCATTAATTATGTTGCCTATTGCTGCACTATTTTTCAAAGAGCAGCTTTCTAAACAATCCGTCGCTGCTGCCATCATGGGCTTTTTAGGCGTGTTAGTCATCATTCGCCCGGATCACATCGACTGGGCGGCGATTTCAGCATTTGTTGTGGCGGTGTGTATTGCAATCAATAACTTATTGATTCGTAAAGTACCTAGAGAACAGTCCGTGATGCACACTTTACTTATGACTAATCTAGCGGGCGTGCCAGTCGCACTGTTGCTAGTATTCATTGAAGCAAAACCTTGGGATTGGAGTGCTTTTCCAGTTGCCGCAGGTTCCAGCTTATTTATCATGATATATGCGGCGACGTGTGTACTCGCGTACCGTTCAATAGAAAGCAATAAGATAGCAAGTGCGGAATACAGTGGCTTGATTGGCGCGGCCGTCATTGGCTTTATTTGGTTCGACGAATTGCCCGATATTTTCATGGCCATTGGCACGATCATGATAATAGTACCGTTGATTTGGCTATCGAAGCGGGAACGTCGTATTCGAAAACAACAAGCTCAAATTCAAGTCAATCAGGAACAGCAACGGCCACAGGTTACCTGATAGCAAATAGACAAAAACCCCTTTGTCCAAAAGACAAAGGGGTTTTTATTTATATTTACCCTAAAGCCCAATTATTGGGGTAGAACGACATTACCACCTTGGATTGGGAAGCTCTTCGTCGCAGGCTTACTTGCTAAACGAACTGTTGTCGGTGTACCTGCAACTTCATAGGTGACATCATAGCCAACCACTTTTTCTGACGTTGTATATTCAGTGTGACATTGCTGCTTCGTCGTCGTAACCACATCGCCTTTTTGCACATTTTCTTGGATCTTACGACCTGTTAATGCGCCAGCAATAGTCCCTGCTGCCGTAGCAATGATCTTACCGGAACCACCACCAATCTGGTTGCCGAGCGCAGCACCCGCTGCAGCGCCACCAACAGTACCAAGAATTTTATTGTCATCTGTTGGTGCAACTTGCTGTGTTACCACCACATCTTTACACACTTGATGAGGGTTCTTAACTGTTTCTGTGACTGCCTCAATCAAAGTGATGTTAGCTTGAGTCGGAGCTGGCGGCGTTTTCTCCTTACAGCCTGCTAATACAGCAACAACCACGGCCGCAATTGCAATAGATTTAGTATTCATGGTTTACATCCCAGCATAGTTTATTCTATGTCCGGTATAGTAAGTCGGAAGTAAAAATACACATCAAGCGAACATGGGCGCTCTGTCATTAGAACGTTAAAAAACAGCGTTTTTTAAAAATGGCGTTAAGAAATAACTAACGGTATGTCAATTGAGCCGACATTGCATCAACGACACCTATCACTGATGCAATCTCATTAAGCAAAACTGATTGATACTGAAGTTCAGGCTAAACTTAGGAACAGTTCATCGTCTGATAAGTATTTATGTCGGTGACTCATGCTACGCAGGTGCATAAACATAAAATCGGGAAACCCCGGGGCAATAATGTTGTTTGGTTCCCAACACAAACCACCAACAAAAATGTAGCGGCCTTGTTTTTCATCATCATGCAGCAGATTATTGATAGGCGAAGATAGCTCCGCACGGCAGCCTTCAACGACACACACGATTTGTCCTTTGAACAGGCCAATTACCCGTCTCACCAAGTTGGCTTTGATCCCACATTTCCAAGCCTGACGAGTCGCCATTTCATAGCCGTATTTTCTTATTGCTTTCTTCTGCAAATGTACAACTAGATTCATTTTTTACCCCTGATTCAAGCTATTACGTTGAAGCCCAAAGTCATCAAGAAGCAGTTAGACACACAGTTAAGCGAACTCGCTGTGGGTAACGTTGGGTAACGCTACTATAACGAAATCACCCTCTACGTTAGCCTAACTAATTTTTGTCGATACGATAGAGGGTGGTTATCAAAGTAAGAGGATTGGGTGGGAATTAGGCATCAATCAGGTAGTTTTGTCCTTCACTCTCTAGTCTATCAATGAGATCACGGCACTCATCTAAATCTAAAGGCTGTTCAAAACGACGCTTTAGATTCATCAAAAAGAAAATGTCTTCGCACATTGCCTTTTCTGGCTCATCACTAATTTTCGCGACAGGTGAATCGTTACAAGAGACCATTTTAATCACCATGGATAAAGGCTTATAAGCCTCGCCTTTGCCATTAATATAATCGCCCATGTCGTTGGCCAGGAAAGTACCAATACCGAAGCTAACCTGAACTCGTCCCTGGAAATGCTCACAAATATCTAACGCTTGTTCAAAATTAAGCCCATCGGTAAACACCAAGGTCTTGGTCATTGGATCGATATTCAATGATTGGTAGTGCTCAATCATTTTTTCGCCCCAAGCATACGGACAACCACTGTCGTGACGCACGCCAAAGTAGGCATTACTAAGCTCTTCATCAAAGTCTTTAAGGAAAGCATCAATACCGATCGTATCCGTCAGCGCAATGCCTAACGCACCGCTAAACATTTCCTGCCAACGTTGCAAAGCTATTTTCTGCGAGTCACGGACATTCACTAACGCCTGATGCCCCATGAACCACTCATGAGCCACAGTACCAATCGGAGTGAGGTTCATTTTGCGCGCTAAATGGTAATTACTCGTTCCTGTCAGGCAATCTGGTAACTCCTGACACAGATACTCCAACATGGTTTTCTGGGCCTTAAAAGAAAATCGTCGACGAGTCGACATATCAGAAAACTTAAAACTGGTGATATTGCGACGCTTCAGTTCAGATTTAAGATAACGAACTTTATCTTGCAAAACCGTCTGGAACTGCTGTAACGGAATATCAGACCAGCGCAGACGACTGCGAACTTCAGAAACGATACTCATGATGATGGTTTCGTACAGAATGGTCTCTTTCCACAACCCACTGATCGTGATGCGTAATTGGCTTGAACCATCTGCCATGGTTTTATTATGCAAAGACACATCATTTTGGGGATTAAAGCGGAAGTGGCGTAATGCATCGACAAACTCAGGCTTGAGGTGTGTTGCAACACCTTTCATGTACCTGATTTCATCGTCTGTAAAACAAAGGTCTTGAAGCTTAAGGATTTCTGCTTCTACCTCAGGCAATAAATCAGACAGATCTTCTTCACTACGCACGATAAATTTGTATGACACCATCGCATCAGGATACAGAGCAGCAACAGCGCTCATCATATTCAGTTTGTAGACATCAAAGTCCAAAGCACTTTGAATGATGCGAGAAGAAAATAGATTGGTTGTCATTAGGTGCCCTTCCACATACCCTTACCTGAGTATATAACTTTTTGTTACTAACTAGTTTGCGTAAACAATAAACACCCATCTTTAGTTTGTCAACTTCTGTTACTAACCACTCTTTTTATCAGTTTTTTATCTTTTAATAGTTGATGTCCATTGTGAATAACTCAAAAATAACGTTAATATCATCCCCAAAATAAACCATTAACAGAGTAAAATTGGTTACGAACAAATCGTTACTTACCCATTGAATGAGCACTTATTATGCGCTAGATTACTTACAACTTATTATTAGGACCCAACCATGATCGTAACTGTCGACATCATTCCATTCAGACTTTCTGGCTGTGCCAATAAAGGATTGGAAGTGTTGCTGATTAAACGTTCAAATCCGAACCGACCATACCATGGCGTATGGGCCTTGCCGGGAGGATTTGTCTTTGATAAAGATTTGACTCATGAAGGCGGACGTCCAGCAGATGAAAATTTCGAAGCAGCACGTCGCCGTATTTGCCGAGAAAAAATCCATACTTACCCTCGTCATTTTAGTGAAGCGTTTATTGACGGTGATCCGAAGCGAGATCCAGACGACTGGAGTTTGAATATCACCCACTACGCATTAGTGGACCGAAATAATGTCGAGCAAATCAATAACGCTGGTGTTGCAGAATGCCACCTAAAATGGTTCCCGTTGCAGGCCATCTTAGATGGTGAGGAAACGCTGGCTTTTGACCATCAAAATACCATCGAAAAAGCCTGGCAAAAGTTGCGCGCTTCTATCGAATACACCTCCGTGCTTCTGTTCGCATTAGACAAAGAGTTTTTGGTTGCCGACATCATTTCAGCTTATCAGGAATTTGGAATCGACATCAGCCGCATGACCATCAAACGCCGTTTGATCGACTCAGGCGTACTGAAACCAACCAACAAAGTCGCTTCCACCAACAAAGGCAAAGGTGGTAAACCGGCCATGGTGTACACACTCACTAGCGACGAAGTCACTTTTTTCCAAAACTGTTTGCGTGGATAAGCGCAGGCAACCAGACAGACAAGGAGTCTGCCATGACTGTTCGAGTTAACTATCAAACCACTGCGGTATTCGATGTGGATCCTGAGAAAGGATTCAGTGAGCTTTGCCCTGACGAACTACCCGTAGCAGGCGCCCTTGAAATAGTACCGGAACTACTCAAGAATCACGCAAAGGGTCGTTTAAAATTGGTGAGCCGCGACTTACACCCACCTAAAGCCGCATGGGACGCAGAAACGCCAGCCAGCATGCTTGAGCCCGTTGGTTTGCCAAACGTCGACGTGAAATGGAATCGTCACTGCGTACTGGGCACGACCGGTGTTGAACTGTTAGATGGTTTACCACCCGTTTTAGAATATGATTTTCAGGTCAACAAAGGCATGGACCCGGATGCGCACCCATACGGCGTTTTCTTTCATGATGTCGCGGATACCAAAACCACAGGTGCGAATGAGTTCCTGATATGTAACGATATTGATACGCTCGTGATGGGCGGTTTAGCCCTTGATTTCTGCGTAAAAAAATCCGTGATGCAAGCATTAGATCTCGGGTTTAAAGTCGTGGTGAATCTCGCTTCAACACGTGCAGTACTACCGGATACCGTTGAGAGTGTCGTCGCAGAGATGGAAGAAAAGGGAGCGGTATTTGTAGACAATGCAGATGAGATCATCGTAGAAAAGTTTGCGTAGCAAGCAAATAATAGGGAAATCACGATGCATCAACACGAAAAATTAAATTACGTTGAGTTTGGTAGTACAGATTTGAGTGTGACCAAACACTTCTTCGAGCAAGTGTTTGGCTGGACGTTTGTCGACTATGGTCCAGATTACACGGCATTTTCTGATCAAGGGTTAGACGGCGGATTTTTTAAATCAGAATCAGTTAGCAACACAGAAAATGGCGCTGCGCTACTGGTTTTTTACAGCTCAGACATTCATGCAACATTATCCAAAGTGGAACAGCATGGAGGACAGATTCTTCGCCCCATCTTTGAGTTTCCCGGCGGCTGCCGATTCCACTTTGCAGAGCCAAGTGGCAATGAATTCGCGGTTTGGTCAGAAAGTCACTAACTCGACCACCAGTACATGCTGTTGCTCTGCGCTCACCCATCAGCTGACGGTTCGAGCATCAGAAATCAAAGTTTGGTGGTCTGATTAGCGAGTCACGCCTTGCACTCCGCTCTGTTACCAAGACATAATGCGCCAAACTTTCAAGCAAACAGATTTATGCAAGAGATTTACTTTGCAGGCGGCTGCCTTTGGGGCGTGCAAGAGTTTATGCGCCACCTTCCCGGTGTAATTGCAACCGAAGCTGGTCGTGCGAACGGCTCCACAAACTCAACATCAACTGACTACGACGGTTATGCTGAGTGTGTACGCACTCAATTCGACCCTTCGCAAGTCTCTATCGAAGATTTGATGGATTACTTCTTTGAAATCATCGACCCTTACAGTGTTAACAAACAAGGTGAGGACGTCGGGGAAAAATACCGAACCGGTGTGTACAGTAAAAACCCGCAGCATCTTGAGAGCGTCAAAAGCTATATCGCAGCTAGAGAAGATGTCGATAAGATAGTGGTAGAAGTTGGCGAGTTAACCAACTACGTACCAAGTGATGAAGAGCACCAAGATAGGCTAACTCGCTTTCCAAATGATTACTGTCATATCCCTTTGGACTTACTGCACAAGTATAAGAACCGCTAACAACCAGTATTAGCTGAGTATTTTTCAGATGGATTTAAAAATAACAAAGGGAGCACAGGGCTCCCTTTTGGTCATTTACAATCGTGACTGCTTAGCAAAACTTAACGAGCACCTTCTGCTTCCAACTCCTGTTCCGCCACTGACAACATCGCAAACTCTTCTTCGGCAGTAGTCGCAACCAGTTTGTTGCGGCTGTAGAGTCCGTAATACGCCCCACCGATAACAAACAGTCCCATGGTCATAAAGAACGCTGAAGGATCGAAAGCGTATACGCCAGTCATCGCAACTAAAGAAAGCACCAGTGAAATACCCGAAGTAACAATACCACCTGGTGTTTTGTATGGACGCTCCATTTCCGGTTGCTTGATGCGCAGTAAGATGTGACTCAGTGACATCAACGCGTACGATACCGTTGCGCCAACGACAGCCATTGCCAGAATCAAATCACCTTCACCAGTTAGTGAAACCAAGAAACCAAAAACACCTGGTACAAATAGTGCTCGCGAAGGCACTTTTTTCTCGCTTGTCAGTGACAAGCTTTGTGGTAGGTAGCCGGCACGAGAAAGCGCGAATACCAAACGGCTGTAGCCGTAGATAATAGAGAAGAAAGATGCAATCAAACCTGCCAGACCAAGTACGTTAACTGCGGTTGCAATCGTCGGGTTACCCGTCAGTTTCAGTGCATCAACCAAAGGAACCGCGCTGTCACCGATGACTTGTGAACCTACCGCACCAGCTAAAAGCACGACAACAAGTGTTGCGGTCAACAGCAGGAACAACATTGCACCGATGATACCTTTTGGTACGTCTTTAGCCGGATTCTTCGCTTCTTCTGCTGCTAAAGGTACGCCTTCAACCGCGAGGAATAACCACATTGCAAATGGCAGTGCTGCCCACACACCATACCAACCAAACGGTAGTACCTCTGTAGCCTGAGCGGTGGCTGGCGCGATATCAAATAAGTTATTCATATCAAAGTCGCCAATCAGCACACCTGCCGTCACCAAAATCGCCAACACTGCTAAGCCGCTGATGACCATCATGACCTTAAGTGCTTCACCCACACCAGCCATGTGAATTCCAATAAAGACGGCATAAAAAAGTGCGTAGACAACAGGGCCATCAATACCAATCAACTCATTCACCGCCGATCCAATGAATATCACAATCGCAGCTGGAGCAAGCGCGTATTCAATAAGCACAGATAAACCAGTGAAAAAACCGCCCGTCGGTCCCATTGCCTGACGTGCAAAGCTATAGCCACCACCAGCAGCTGGAATCGCCGCTGACATTTCAGCCAAAGATAAAACCAGCGTGAAGTACATCACCGCCATCGCAATCGCAGCGATAAGGAAGCCGCCCCAGCCAGCCTGAGCAATACCAAAGTTCCATCCGGCAAAGTCACCCGAGATAACATACGACACCCCCAGCCCCGCAAGCAGAATCCAACCTGCAGTACCTCTTTTAAGCTGTCTTTTAGCCAGATATTCCTGATGATTAGACATAGTAAATCCCTCTATATTTAAGAAATTAAGAAATTAAGAAATTGTTGTTGTGCTTAACTTCGAGACTTGCACCACTCTCTTCATCCATGCTTGAACGGTCTTTTAAGTTCACGCCTGAGAGTTGAAGTCTTCTTGCCTCTTTAAGCAAATAGAATGCGCGTTGGCAGGCATCGTCATAGTTGAGTCCTTCTGGTCGCACATTAGAAATACAGTTTCGTTCGGAGTCCTTAGCCCCACGCTTCGCTCCCCACGTGAGGTACATGCCCATGCTGTCTGGCGAGGTGAGCCCTGGTCTTTCGCCAATGAGAACCAACACGGCTTTGGCGTTAAAGCACTCACCGACATCATCACCGACCGCAACTCTTCCCTGCTTCACGACTGCAATAGGAGCCAAATTCCACTGGTGCTCTTCATCTCTACTCAACAAAGAAACTAAACGACTGATAACAGGTACGGCATGGCTCTGGACCGCAACAGAAGAAAGCCCATCAGCGACAACAATCGCCAAATCGAGCTCGACATTGTGCTCTTTGGTAACGGCTTCGAGTTTTTTCCAAGAGGCATCATCAAGATGACGCCCTAAATCTGGTCGCTGCAAATACATGAATCGGTCTGTTACCTTGCTTGTTACGACAACAGGCGGCTCAAGTGTCTGTTTAAGAATCGAGTACGAGTCTGTCAGTTGAGCGACCAACGAATCCACATTGAGGGAGCAATGCACCGCGTCCATCGCTTGCGCATGATCTAACTGAAAAGAAAGCAACTCATCCGTCGGAACACTGTTGCCACTGCGACCTAAAGCGATGCGCGCAGAAGTGAACTCACGTAACTTGTCCCAGGGATTGCGTGTCACGACTTTTGTTGTAGCGCCGTCTGAGATAGAAACCACTTTACCCATGAGAACGCCCCTTATTCAGCTGTGAAATTGCTCCGGCAAATGAATTGGAAATGCGGTCATTTAGACGCACCTCATTCACATCTTCGAAAATTTGCATCTTCATGAGCCACTGCTCGAATTCAGGTGCTGGCTTTAGTCCCAATACTTTTCTCGCGTATAACGCGTCATGGAATGAAGTGGTTTGATAGTTGAGCATAATGTCATCTGATCCGGGAATACCCATGATGAAAGAACACTCGGCAACACCCAACAGTGTCAGCAGATTGTCCATGTCATTCTGATCAGCATAAGCGTGGTTGGTGTAGCAGATATCGCAGCCCATCGGCAGCCCAAGAAGCTTGCCACAGAAGTGATCTTCCAGACCGGCACGAATGATCTGTTTGCCATCAAACAAGTATTCAGGCCCGATAAAACCAACCACCGTGTTCACCAACAAAGGATCAAACTGCCTTGCTACGGCATACGCACGAGTTTCACAAGTTTGCTGATCGACACCATGGAAAGCATTCGCCGACAATGCCGTACCCTGACCCGTCTCGAAATACATCACGTTGTTACCGACAGTACCTCGGTTAAGTGAAAGCGCTGCTTCATGTGCCTCTTTCAACACGGCTAAGTTAATACCAAAGGTGTCATTAGTGCCTTGTGTGCCGCCTATCGACTGAAAAACCAGATCAACTGGTGCCCCCATCTCGATTGCCTCGATGGTGTTTGTTACATGAGTCAGGACGCAAGACTGGGTAGGAATTTGATAGTGCTGAATTACCTCATCCATCAACTTCATCAACTTGACGGCTTGAGGCACGTTGTCGGTCGCAGGGTTAATGCCAATTACCGCATCACCATTACCGTACATCAGACCATCAAAAATGGTTGCTGCAATGCCATTAAGAGAATCTGTCGGGTGGTTTGGTTGCAATCGAGTGGATAAGCGGCTCGGTAATCCGATGGTGTTACGAAATGCCGTCACTACCTGGCACTTTTTCGCAACCAGAATCAGGTCCTGATTACGCATAATTTTGCTCACTGCCGCCACCATTTCAGGCGTTAGACCGGGACGAATTTTGGCTAAAGTGACACTATCAGCTTGCTCATTTAGCAACCAGTTACGAAAATCACCAACCGTCAGGTGTTCTATCGGTTGAAAAGCTTCACGGTCATGAGTGTCAATAATCAAGCGTGTGATTTCATCGCTTTCATAAGGGATCACCACTTCGTTTAGAAAGGTTTTTAGTGGCAGTTCGGATAATGTCATTTGCGCCACTACGCGCTCTGCAGCAGACTCTGCACACACACCAGCTAGCGCATCTCCTGAGCGCTCCGGAGTTGCTTTCGCCATCAAGTCCGCCAATGACTCAAAGGTATACACCTTACTTCCCTGTTGCCGACGATAAATTGCCGTCATGATTCTTCCCCTTCAACTACATGGTTCAGTTTTTGCAAAATTTTCTGATAGTTCTGTAAGTCTCTATGGGTAACTAAAGCGAAATGCATTCCTGATGATTATCAAAAATCGGCAAAATTAAAAAGCAATTAATAAACAATCGGTTATAACAAATCTGCTCTAAATTGATTCACGCAACAGACATCGGAAGTAAATATGATGAATGATGGATTGAACCGCGCCGCACCAACCTTGTGCACGCATCCCACAAACGATGCAAACCAGCAAGCTGCAAGCCTTGTTAACTGGCAGCAAGAATACGATCAAATCAGTAATGGTCGTTTCCTCGGCCAGATCAGAGAGCGACGCTTTAGCAGTGTTCATGTATTTCGAGAAGACAGTAACCGCATACTGAGACAGCAGTGCCGTGTAGAAGAAGGTGGGATTTGGTTGGGCATAAGCGCAGAGAATAAAGCGCTGCATATCAACCATTCGCAAGTTGACGCTGACAAACTTTTGCTTCGCAAAGGTGGGGTGGACTTCGAATTGATTACACCTGAAGCGTTTTCTATTTATGGCATGGTACTCAAGCAAGATTTGGTGCAACGGCTCAAAGAACAACTTGAACTTGATGATATCAAAGAGCAAGAACTCTGCTTGCCAGGCTTAAGCAAGCGTCACATTCAGCAACTTAAGTATTACTTGGGGATATTGCTTAACCCCAACCAAACTCGATGGTCATGTGAAACGCATCAAACCGTCGTCAAAGATGTCTTGATAGAACTCTTTTCGAGTAGCTCACAGCAGGAAGTATCGCCAAGAGCGACCTCCCAACGACAAGTTGTCATGAACCGTATTCGACAATATTTGGAAAGTCAGGATTACAGCGCCCCAATTACAGTAAGCGAACTCTGTGAGGCTGTACATGTAAGTCGGAGAACATTGCAGTATACATTCGAAGCGTGTTGCGATACCTCTCCTAAGCAGTTCATTCATCGCATGCGCCTGAATCAGATACGCCGGATACTACAAAACCCTCAAGAGACTCGTAACATTGCTGAGATAGCCTTTGATTTTGGCTTTTTTCATCTCGGCCAATTCGGTCAAAGTTACAAGCAACTGTTTGGTGAAACCCCCACAGAAACAAGGCAAATCACGTGACTAAATGAGCTTTCTTGAAGTAAGTAATCACTTTCACTCAAGTAACGTCACGAGGGAGCATACTTGTCAGACTTAGATATTCTGAGTACACGCCACAGAACACCACTTGGGTCAAACAAACAGCATTCACGCACTCCCCAAGGTTGATCGACTAAATCAGTAAGACGGGAGCCCACTTATCGTGGTTTACTTGAGAGAACCGCTGGTGCAAACGACTTTATTTCTACAATATTCAGGTTTTCCATTTCCTAATTCCGCGTTGAGTCAACGTATTAACCAATTTACGTCCCTAAAGTGGCATTGCTACTCATTCGTTCTAATATCGGGATATAGAGACATAAAAGCTCGGTAGATTCTTTACACAAACAGAACTTACTCGTAGCTTAACGTGATTAATAGGAATCACTTCCGGTAGATGGAAACTCTGCCAATATAAAAGTCAAAGGATAGAATAGTAATGAATAAGGCAATATCTCTCTTTCTCGCGATAATCGCGACCTGTCTGCTAGCTCCAACTGCAATAGCTTCTGAGCGCGCGGAACAAGGTTGGCAGCTGATTGAACAAGGCGCAATGATCGTTGATGTTCGTACACCCCAAGAGTTCGCAGAAGGCCACTTAGACGATGCGGTTAACTTTCCGCTTTCAGAACTAGACAAACATTTTAAAGACGTGAAAAAGGATCAACTGATAGTTTTATACTGCCGCAGTGGTTACCGCTCAGGTCAAGCTTATCAGCATCTCCGATCACAGGGCTTTACTAATCTGCACAATGCTGGCGGTTTAGATGAACTGCAACAAGCAAAATAGATCCAGCCTGCAAGCATAAAAACACAGAGCACAACGTATTTGTACCCCGTGTTTTTACGACTCGCTACAGGCGTATTTCTATTTTGGTCCTGCTTCAAACTGAGTCAGGTTGTCCGATATCTCATGCCACGGCACTTTTGAGCCAACAAAAATGTGAAATAAGAAGTGAATAAGTTCTGGGCATCAAGCTTGCTGATACAAAAAGCCAAGCTTGATGCCTGGCCTTTCGATAACTCAACTGAGCGACTGTTGGCTCAATTAGAAAATACAGTGTTTCGTGTAGCTAGATGCTTCATTCGCTGACCAATCGCCTTTTGGCTTTTCTTTCAGGTCCTTACACCACTGCTCACTACCCACGCCATCTTGAAGGACACAATGCTTGGCAAAATCCATGGCACCTTCTGTTGTCCACTCAGTTTTTGGTTTGTCTCGCATATCGTTACACCAACTTTCGGTGCCAACTTCGTCGCTACAAGCGGTTAAAGCCGCAGATGCCAACAGTAACATTACCAGTTTTTTCATAAGATTTAGGTTCCAGTGTCAAATAATGTTCTAGACAAGTAACGCCCAGATGAGGCAATCAAACATAGCTGTCGCACACAACATCTTGAAGCGAATTTTGTATAAACTATAACTAAATTATCAGTCTACGTGTTAAGACATCGACAATTTATCTAAAATCAATGGGTAAGCATATACGTAATAGTGTGACTATAAACGCTTCGCTGTAGGCAAGGAAATAAGATTCGTCGATCCTGTCCCGAAACACGCTAAACGCAATTCCAATGCCATTTGTTCGAAATGCTCAACAACATTTTGCGTACTTATTGTCGCAGCTTTAAGCACAGCACCAGCCTGACCGACCAAGTTCGCACCCAGGTGGATAGCTTTCGCAGCCTCCAGCCCATTGTGAATGCCTCCAGATGCGATTAAAGGTAACGTTGGGTGCTGATCACGAATTTGTTCGAGACAAGTAGCGGTTGGTATGCCCCAGTCACGAAACAGTTCAGCTGCACGCTTCATACGGGCATTATCCTGACAGAAACCTTCGACAGCACTCCAACTGGTGCCACCCGCTCCAGCCACGTCAATGGCCTTAACACCCGCGTCTACCAGTTTTTCAGCCATAGAACCGCTAATCCCAAACCCTACTTCCTTCACAAGGATCGGAACGTTCACTCGTGATTGCAGTTTTTCAATCGCATGAATGACGCCAATCCAGTTGTGGTCGCCGTTTGCCTGAAAAGCTTCTTGCATCGGGTTCACATGCACGATGAGAGCATCGGCTTGAATTGCATCTACCGCTCGCTGTGCATTGTCCAAATTCTCTTTATCACGCAGTTGCGCCGCACCTAAGTTGGAATACAGTGGCACACCTTTCGCCAAATCTCGAATCGTTCGACCTAAACCTGAGTTCAAGCTCTGTTCCAGACTAATGCGTTGGGACCCTACACCCATCGCAATTCCTAGTTCACTTGCTGCTTCAGCCAAACGGCAGTTGATCGCTTCCGCATCTTTCGCTCCCCCCGTCATCGAACTGATCAAGAAAGGCAGAGCCAGCCTTCGACCTAAGAACTCAGTAGACAGGTCGATGGAATTAAAGTCACATTCTGGCAGCGCACAGTGCTCAAATTCGACAGACTCGAAGCCAGCCGTTTTATGTTTCATGCTCATGTCATGATGTAAAACAGCGTCTAGATGTAAATCTTTTCGATTAGTTTGCGAAGCCATAATGTCACCCTAAAGTAAATCAGTCGCGCAGTATTGCGATCCTTATCAGTAACGTCAATGCGAAATTTCTGAAATATCGGCAGTACTTTTCTCAAACCCGCAGAGGCTATTGATTTACTCTTGTGTTTTGCTCCGCAGGTTTAAAACGCTTGAGATCAGCAATTTTTATAAGCTTGGATAACAAATTGATAAGATGCCAACTCATTGGTATCTAAAAATGCTATTGGCGATGGTCAGACATAATCAAAGACACAATCGTACTAGTTGTATTCGGTGTAAACAGTTCGGGATCATCACAAAAGTGAATTTTGCCTTTTTCTTCTACATGAAAGAGGGGAATGACCAAATTGTTGTTGTGATGCGCCAGATAATCTTGGTAGGTAAAATTGTCACTTAGCTTCGTATGTTTGATTTCCGCACCACGGCTCAACAAGCTCGCCAACTGGCTGTAACTGACATTCCCTCCCATCAGTAACCTGCCATGATATTCCTGTGCGACAGTGTGTTTTTCATTGCCATTGCCGTTTGTTTTGTTTTTTTGCAGACAATGTACTTTATCTTCGCCGAATTCGTCGACAAACTGCATACAAGCCATAATATTGAAATGTTGATCCGGTGTGAGGGCAACAACTTGGCCAATACCAATTAAGTTAAGGTTATCGTCTGCATGGCTGGATATCGGGTTCCCGTAGTAATAGTCCAAACCAAGCATACGTACCTGACTGATGTATTCCCAGTTTGAATCCGTCATGAGAACACGCCTGTCATAACGCGCTAATGCCTGTCCGATTTCTCTTGCTACCCGGTTAGCACCAATTAATAGGAAGCCTCGTGGCGCTGGTTCTGCGACCCCCAATGCAATCGCAACTGGGCGAGCCGTCGCACTTTGTAGCACAACGGTTCCAATGATCACCATGAAGGTCATTGGTACAAGCAAGCTAGCGCCGCTGACACCATATTCGATTAGCTTGATAGCAAAAAGAGACGAGATAGAGGCCGCTACAATACCGCGGGGTGCCACCCACGACAGAAACAGCTTGTCCTTAAGACCTAAATTACTCCGCATCGTGGCAAGAAAAATGGATAACGGGCGAGAGACCAACTGCATAAAAACAAACAACATCAACGCGCCAGATCCCAAAGCAGTGAAGTCATCCAAGCTTATGCGAGCGGCTAAAAAGATAAACAAGCCGGTAATAAGCAAAATGGTCAGGTGTTCTTTGAAGTGCAAGATCTGCTGGATATTGATCTCTTTTGCATTCGCGAGCCACATCCCCATAACGGTGACGGTAAGAAGTCCCGCTTCAGATTCTAAGTGATTTGAAACCGAGAAGACGCCGAGTACAACCATCAAGACTGCAAACGGTTGCAAATATTCCGGTAACCATGCCCTACGTAATACAGCGGAGACTGCTGCGCCAGATGTGATGCCGATAATGACACCGACCGCAATAATCTTAGCGAATACTTCAACACTATTCACCGCGCTGTGCGACACGATGAACTCGTAAACCATGACGACAAACAGCGCACCAAGTGGGTCAATCAGAATCCCTTCCCAGCGCAGAATATTAGCCAGCTTGCTATTTGGTCTCACCGTTCTTAGCAGCGGAACAATCACGGTAGGCCCCGTGACAACGGTTAAGCTACCGAACAGCATTGCCAGCTCCCATGAAAAACCCAAAAAATAATGTGTCGCCACACTCGTTACTGCCCAAGAGATAATCGCGCCAAAAGAGACAATACTCCATACCGAGCCACTGACTCCGCGAATTTCTTTAAAGTTTAGTGTTAAGCTTCCCTCAAATAGAATGACCGCCACTGCCAGCGAGACCAGTGGAAAGAGTAAGTTTCCTAATATTTCATCCGGCTTCAGCCACTGCATCAACGGCCCAACAATAAGGCCAGCTAACAGTAAAAACAGTATCGCTGGCAAGCGCAGTCGCCAAGCTAGCCACTGACACCCTAAGCCAATCACCCCAACTACTGACAGTATCAGTGCTTCATTACCAACTTGCATCTATCGTCACCTATTTTTATCGTTTTTTTAGCGTAAACACGCCAGAGACAATCTTATTCCTTGAAATTACTAATATAGTTGAGTTCACGTTTACTCCACCGCTCAATACACCCAAAGCCACGAAAAAGCGAAACATGAGCCCCAAATCACCACGTAACTTTAAGAATTATCTACATTTCCCCCTAAGGAGACTTTCCCACAAACATTCGGCATGTAGAATGTTCATTCTGTGTTTCTAAAAATTTCAGGCGGAACCTAGCATCCCAACGCTCACAGGTATAGACCGTGAGCTAAGCTTTAGCATAGGTGCTCAAAGTTAAGAATCCTCATGAGAGTGTTCAAAAGATCAGGATAGGGAGAAAAGCACTTGTTTACATCATTAGCAGTGATTATGGCGTTCTTTGCCTTACTGATTACATTGAAAGCAGGTAGTCGAATTTCAAACCTGGAAAACGAGATAACGCAGCTTCGCAAAGAGTTGGCCGAATTGCGTTCACGATGGTTAAACCAGCAGAGCCAAACGGAAGCAGAGCAAACGCGTTCCCGCCCTATTTCTGACATCGATGAAGCAACTCCAAACCAAGCAGAGAATCAATACGCTGAACCATCACATCAATCCAATAACGCCGTACAATCAGACGCAGAGCCGCTATTCGCGCAACAATCACATCCGGAAGAGATTCAAATTGCAAGCTTAGCCTACGACAGCACCAGTCAGTGGGAGAAACAAACCAAAAAATTGCTCTCCAGCCTTCAAGAAAATTGGTTAGTATGGGTGGGAGCTCTAGCTATGCTGATCGGTGGCGGATACCTCGTACAGGTCATTGGTAGCCACATCGAGTTTTCACCCATGATGCGGGTCACTTTTGCTTTTACCTTGTCTTTTGCAATGATCGCTGCAGGAGAATGGTTTCACCGAAAAGAACAGCACAGTCCAGAGCGAGCAAAGCGCGCCCAAGGCTTCACTTATGTTCCGGCAGCCATTACCGGAACCGGCCTGACCGGCGTTTACTGTACGGTTATTTTTGCGTTTGTTGTCTATCAGATGCTGACACCAAGTGTCTCATTGTTGATCTTAGCCGCCGCTGCATTTTCCAGCCTAGCTTTGTCATTACGACAAGGACCACTAATGGCAGTTCTGGGATTAATCGGCGGCTACACAGCGCCGTTATGGATCAGCGGCACTGACCCCGATTATTTCTTGCTGGCGGGTTACATCAGCGCGATTTCCATTGCTGCCACTTTGCTTATGCAGAAGGTACGCAGAGCCTGGATTGCACCAAGTAGCTCCATCCCACATACTTTATGGATGCTCGTTCTGATAGAGAGTATTCCGACTGATGGTCTATTCTTCTGGGTTTATATTTACTTATCGCTCACGTTGTATTTGATTTATGCCGTGCCAAGATTAGGTTGGAAACTCAACCCTTGTTATCGCCATTGCCAGAATAAATGGACGAACCCTCCAACGATTACGTCTCTCGCGGTCGCTTTGCTCATTTTTTCCGCAATAACAAGAATGCCTGAGCTTAACGTCTTCCAGATGGCGTATTGCTACACCTTGCTTGTTGCTACTATTTGGCTGCCTGCCTTGCGTAAGGGTTGGTCAATGCGAGACTTCCTGCCGTCGATACTTGTATCAGCAACGGCTATCTTGGTTATTTCAATCGCTTTTCACACGCTCTATATGTCACAGAGTGAGGTCAGTATTCTGCTAGCGTTAGCATTGAGTATTGTTTTTGTCGTGTTAAGAACCTACATACAAGGGCTCAATGACCGTTCCCCGATGAGCAGTATATTGTTGCTAACCCTAGCCCCTTCGATGACGCTAATCGCCCTGTTTTACGCATACGAATTCATTCACATTTACGCTTGGTATTGGACATTTTTTACTACTTTAATGGCGCTCTGCTATGTCTATTTTGGCTTGCATCTAAGACAACTTGCTTACGAAAGCTCAGCGATTGTCCATGCCATTGTTGCTGGTTGTTCTTTTGTATGGCTGAGTGATACGTGGCTAACTACTGCTGTTTCAGCACAAGTGGCGCTGATGGCGTTACAAATACAGGCTGGTTATTTTCGTCCTGCCAGTTGGGCAGTAAAAATAATGATGGGCGCTTTGGTTGTCCGCCTAACGCTACTGCCATTTATCCCTGAATGGCAGCCAGTCGATACGGGACACTGGGCGTGGGTACTACTCAGTTACCTACCTGCACTATTTATTCTTGCGTATGCTCGTTCTGTGCTAATCAGATCAGACACCGATCTCGCCAATTGGTTTGAAGGTGCATTTCTACACGTCTTTTTGATGGCATTATTCACACAAACCAACTACTGGCTAACGGGCCAATATGGCTACCTGGGCCACATCGACTTTACCAGTGCAATTGTCTTTGCGAACCAAGCTTTAGTCATGGGCTTAGTGTACAGTTACCGCAGCCAGTTCGCCCAACAACTCACTCCTGTGTACCAGACGTACAGTTACTTACTCTGGAGCATATTTGCTTTGATGACCCTCTTACTCAATACGGTTGAGTCACCTTTAAACGTTGATAACGTCTCCACACAAGCGATTCCGGTTTTCAATATGCTGAGTTTAGGTTGGCTGCTTCCTGCATGCATTCTTATCGCAGCAGTATTTAGGCGGTGGAACACATTACGTATTCACCGTCATGTCATTTCAGGTATCGGGTTTACTCTTGCAGCATTATGGTTAGGCATGTCTATCCGACAGTTCTGGCAAACGAGTTCTATGACTTTGTATCAACCTACCAGTATGGCGGAGCTGTTCTGTTATTCAGTAGCAGGGTTGCTTGTCGGAGGCTTGCTGACATGGACAGGTGTCATGCGCAAAACAATGGGCATCCAACGTGTCGGTCTCATCATTTTGGCATGCGTCGCGCTAAAAGTCTTCTTGTGGGATGTACGTTCTCTGGACGGTTTCTGGCGCGCGATTAGCTTTCTAGGCTTGGGCGCATCTTTGATTGCACTTGGGTGGTTGTTCCAGAAATTTAATCGCTCCGTCTCCGAACCTTCGAAACCTTGAGTAAAATCCGAGATTCCTGACGAGCCCAGCAAGCCATCTGGAATCTCTTTTACTGACAAGCCTTACTGAATCCCAAAAGCTACTGTACTCTTCATCTAGTCTTTTATTTTGCTTGAAGTGCCAAACGTCTTTTATTTGTTTTTGAGTCGTACCGACCCCCTTAGCCACTCATAGACTTTAGCCGACCTTTTCTATTGATTCGCCTGAAAAAATAGAAATCACTCAAGAGAGAAATGTCAGGAGAAAGTTAAATATATAAAAACCTCGTATGCTAAATTAGTAACTCGTGATCTAGATGCAAGCGTATGTATCAAAGTTAAGGTACTGTATCTCGAGGATAAGAAAGAGCAGTGGTTTACTGATAGTTCTCCATGTTACAGATGTAATTAGATGGAGATGGTTCTCATCAGTGATGAAAAACAACAGTTAGACCAAATAACCATTTACATAACAAATATAAAACGGCTATTGTTCTATTAACGCGATAACAAATTCGAATACCGAGATGACGCTTCGCTTGCGCGTCTGGAATAGGTCCGGGTTCCGGGGGGGAGCTCGGACTTTTTTATTAGATGAACTTTATAAGGTTGTCTCTTCCGCTGCGTAATCTTCAGATAATTAAAGAAGCTCCTTGGCGATCAGTTGTAATAAAAAGGTTTCCCTCTCTATACTCATGCCTTTTTTCGGGCTCTCCAGCATAGTTTGCTCATTGTGTGCAATCGCTTCATGGATGTTCATCCACACAGGGCGCATACCGTTCTTGACCTCGTAATCTTCATACGCGGTCTCTCCTAACTCTCGGTCAATTCTACAGGTGTAGCAGTAAGAGATCATATGCATCACATCGGCGTCATCTTTGTACCAAGGCCGAAACTCTTCAAAAAGACCAAATGGCTTAATGCCATGTATATTGTTTGCTCCAGTCTCTTCCTCTAACTCTCGAACCAGTCCGGCAATGATATCCTCACCATCGTCAATGCCACCGCCAGGTAACGTGTAATCATGGTAACGCTCCGTGTAGAGCAGTAATACATTTTCACCATCAAGAACGATGGCACGTGCAGCATTACGCTTAAAAATGATTTTATCGTCGAGATGGTCAATATCTGGATGAATCGTTGTTTTTAAGTGTCTCATTGAAGGTTCCGTAGTGAATACTTTTGCGCGCATACTACCTAAGTTGACTCACTTTCCCAAGTGACAATTCCTAACTATATCCCTCACGAATTTGATGCTCATATCAATTATGCTCAGTAGATGGTGAGGCCATTTTGGTGTTCGAACTTCTAGCTCCTTCATACTTTTCACATCGTTGAGATAACAACCTGTGAATGTTTCCTATAATCAATACAGTACTCTTCCATCCCATGCGGAGAATAATAATGAATAAGACAAGTTTAATGATGACGATGGTAGTAACGGCAGGTCTCGCCGGTTGTTCCACATACGATGGCGCGACTCGCTCAACTGAATATACATCCGCAGCAAATCCGGCTTCCGTCTACTGTGTTCAACAAGGCGGAGATCTTGAAACCGCCACAGAGAACGGTGAACGAGTAACCTATTGTGTCTTTTCAGATGATAAACGCGTTGAGCAATGGGAATATTATAAGGAGAACCATCAACAAGGTGAGGATTACTGATCCTCAGCGAGTTAATTGTGAAAGACATTTATCAGTGAGGACCCACAGGCTCCTTTTTCATTTGTACTAATGAATCTATTTTATCCACTTTGTACGGACTCTCGGACACTCTTGACATTTTCATGACACAACTTTCCAGCTGGACAATAAAATTTGAGACAAATATCACATTAATTCACGGTTTTTCCACATTTCTGGAGTGGGAGGTCAAATGAAAGCACAAATAGTTAAAAAGACCGAAGCAGCGCCAACCAACGTCATCACTGATGAATCAAAACACACCATTTATAGAGCATGTTTGAGTGCATTGATGATGGTTGCTATCAGCATTGTCGTTAATCTGAGTATTCGCCTCGATTACGTTGTATTAGGTTCAAATCTGGGCGAGTTATCGGTAACGGAAACACTTCAGTTGGTCATGCTAGCAATCACATCATGGTCATTTTTCAGCTTATCAAAACGTACACCTGAGTTGAAACACGCTGCAGTCCTGATTTCAGGCTTTTTTGTCGTACTCATGATTCGTGAAATGGATTACTGGATGGATATGATTCATCATGGTTCTTGGGTATACCCTGCGCTAACCATTACTGCTTTAGCCTGTGCTAGAGCATATCAAGGCGGTAAAGGCACCGTGAATGAAATGGCGAGAATCCTACAAAATCCACATATGAAGCTATTAATCGGCTCGGTTGTGCTACTGCTGGTTTTTTCACGCCTTTACGGAATGGGCAGTTTTTGGCGCCATGTTATGGATGAAAGCTACATTCGCGACGTTAAAAATATCTCTGAAGAAGGAATTGAGCTACTGTGCTACAGCTTGATTGCCCTAAGTGCGTTCCGCACCCGTCGTGAACTTAAAGTGCAGACTCAGGATCGATAACTCGGTTCATCACGGTTAATAGCGGGTGTAAGATACCTAAAGATCGCCGCAGTGCGATCAAATTATCATCTAAGGCTGTCATTGCGACGGCCTTTTTTATTTCCTGAATGTTTTTTAGGGATTCATTACCTAACGGGAGCACCTCTAGTTTTTCTATCGCCGTTTGAGCAATACGTAATGGCTTGGCTCTTACAGAGGCTAGGTCTCGTGTAAATACCCCGCGAACAGCACCTTCTAAATAGACACGATAGGTTGTCAGCTCATCAAGCAGTAAGAATGCTTCAGCCGACGTCCCCTGATGAGGGTATGGTACGCTGATGTGTTTATCCATCTCTAATGGGATACTGAGCTCCAATCCCATCTTCGCACAACGAGCTTTGAGCACGCTCAGTAAGCCCTGTTCATCCATTAACGTTTGAATCTCTAAAATTCGTTCCAGATGATAATCGTTAGAAACGAGCGTCACTTTAATCGGTGGTTGGAGATGCTTTCTAGCTTGAAATAAACCGCTATTGACTAATTCCTCCGCTGCATTATTCATGTTCTGGATGGTATTTAAAGAACGATTTTCAATCAGAATCTGACTTTCCGGGAATGGTCGTGAACGACCTTTATTGAATGTCTGGAAATAGCTGAACATGGCGTCCGCCTCAGCAATGTCTTGCCCTTGGGTCTTGCCTCCGCAAAATAAGATTGCCGTATTTTCCATAGACAGTGGCCCGAGCGCACTCACTAATGCTCTCACCCTAGAAACACCTTCTGGGCTAAGCTTGCTCTTAACGAGGCGCTTACCCAGAACGATAACCACATTGTCTAATTTCATACTACGATCTCTATTAATTATCTTGGTCGCATAGCGCATGAGTTGGCAATTATATAAAAATCTTC
This sequence comes from Vibrionaceae bacterium, assembly GCA_018222805.1. Classification (GTDB taxonomy): domain Bacteria; phylum Pseudomonadota; class Gammaproteobacteria; order Enterobacterales; family Vibrionaceae; genus Vibrio. The sequence continues at coordinate 62,742 of JAAEZQ010000006.1, read as the reverse complement.
TTTGCCTACCGCTTCCTAGGGATTAACATCCGATTAACAGTCATACTCTAGAGACCTATGAAAGGTCCACTGCTAAAGGAAGTCAATAATGCTGTCGATTTTCGATATTTTTAAGGTTGGTGTAGGGCCTTCAAGTTCCCACACCAACGGTCCAATGCTCGCCGGGTTCAACTTTACCCAGTTACTTCAAGACTCTATGGCGAAAGTGCATAGGGTTCAAGTAGACTTGTATGGTTCGTTATCACTAACCGGCAGAGGTCACCACACCGATAGAGCCACCGTACTGGGCTTGATGGGTAATAAACCTGATAACATCAAGATGACCAGTGCAAAAAGCGCACTTCAACATACCATTGAAACCAACACTTTATTGCTGGCCGGAACCCACGAAATTACCTTTAGCTACGATCATGACATTGTATTTCATAGCGAAAACCTGCCTTTGCATGAAAACGGCATGACCATCACTGCATTAGATGAATCTGGCGAACAACTTGCGTTTGAGATTTATTACTCTATTGGTGGTGGTTTTATTGCAACAGCAGACGAGCTGGAAAATGGTACGCAGCAAGCTGAGGTTGAAGTCCCTTTCCCATTCAAGTCAGCTGATGAAATGCTTGAAAAAGCTGAAGCAAACGGCTTTAGTTTAGGTGGGATGATTCTACAAAATGAATTGGCTTTTCGTGCCGAAGAAGAGATCAATCAAAGAACAGAGCAGATCTGGAAAGTCATGTCCCTTTGCATGCAACGCGGCTTTGATACGGAAGGCATTCTGGAGGGGGGACTCAATGTCACTCGTCGAGCTCCGAACCTGTTGAAGAAACTGGAAGCCAACGCAGCCGTTGAAAATGATCCAATGGAGATCATGGATTGGATTAACTTGTTTGCTTTCGCAGTCAGTGAAGAGAATGCAGCAGGTGGGCAAGTCGTAACCTCCCCAACTAACGGAGCAGCTGGCGTTATTCCTGCAGTGTTAATGTATTATCACCGCTTTATCAAAGAGCTCGACATCAAGCAGCTTAAAGACTTCCTAGCCGTGGCAGGTGCTATTGGCATTTTGTACAAAACCAATGCTTCTATTTCCGGCGCTGAAGTAGGTTGTCAGGGTGAAGTAGGTGTCTCTTCATCTATGGCCGCTGCAGGCTTAACCGCACTACGAGGTGGCAGCAACGAGCAAATTTGTATTGCTGCTGAGATAGCAATGGAACACTCTCTCGGCATGACTTGCGATCCTATCGGTGGATTGGTTCAGGTACCTTGTATTGAACGAAATGCGATGGGTGCAATAAAGGCGATAAACGCTTCTCGCATGGCTTTAAAGAGAACCAGTAAATGCTTAATTTCATTAGACAAAGTTATCGAAACCATGTACCAAACGGGTAAGGATATGAATAAGAAATATCGCGAAACCTCTTTGGGTGGCTTAGCTGTAATCCATATGGCCCCGCCATGTGAATAAGCACCATACATGCAGGATCAAAATAGCCAGCGATTTACGCTGGCTTTAAAGAGACGTTTACTAAAGCAGCAAATTATTTTGCCTGTTCAGTTGTTTCGTATTTAAATTCTGGAACAACGACTTCTACGCGACGGTTCATTTCACGACCAGGACGTGTATCATTGCTAGCGACTGGGTTTGCTTCACCCATGCCTTTCACAGTCATACGCTCTGCAGTAATACCTTGAGCTTGGAACTCTTCAGCAACTGCTTTAGCACGTTTTTCAGTAAGCTGTTGGTTGTATTCAGCAGTACCCGTTGTATCACTGTAACCCGTAATCTCTACTTGAGCTTGTGGGTAAGCGTTCATTACATTAATTGTCTCAGATAATGCTGAAGTATCTTTTATTTCTGCACTTTCAAGACCAAATTGTACTGTTGTAGTTTGTGCCGGGTATACGTGCTCAACAATGTTTGTTGCCGGACGAGTTTCTACCACTTCTTCCTGAACCACTGGCTCAGAACCGAATTTGTATTTAAAACCAATACCATAGTAGTCTGCATCCATGTCATCAATGATGTCGTCAGACATATCTTGGTAACGTTGGTATTCAGCACGTAGGCTCCAGTTGTAGTTGATTTGGTACTCAGCACCGAGAGAGCCAGTAGGAACGAAATCTTTTTCATCACCAGCCATCATGTATGCAGCACCTACTTTCGCGAACAGGTTCCAAGAATCCGTCAGCGGAAGGTTAAATTTAGGCGCTAGAGTCAATGCCCAAAGCTCGCCATCAACTGTGTTTTTGCCTGATTTGTTGAAGTTTGCTTTGAAATCACCTAAGTAATCAACACCGTACTCAGCATCAATGTAGTCATTGAAGCTGTAACCAAGGTGCATTGACGCCGCAAAACTGTCATCGTCACATGACGTATCTAGGTAACACGCATCATTCAGAGCGTTATAACCTAGCTTACCGCCAATGTAAGTGTCAGCAAGCGCAACGTTAGAGATAGCACCACCAGCAAGTACAGTCGCCACTGCAAAAGCAATTTTTTTCATTCTTTTTTCCTATTTGTATACCAAGCCACACATCAAACGCGAAGGAGTGCGTTATCCATATGAAGCTGCAACTTTCTCTTTATTATTTGAGGCAACCTAGCTAAATGACACCGGAATAAAGTAACTTTGGTGTTCAACACCAATGCCGAAAGCATGTCATCATTCGTATTCCAGATCGTGTTCTGAATACTCGCATGAGGAAAAAGTGCACCTGCATTGATATAGCCATAATCAACTCGGTGCGCAGAATATCATATCCTCACGAAAATGTGTGACAAAGTTCACATTAATTTGAAATTTCTCATTATTAAGACTTTAATTTTAAGGCATTGATCGAATAGGAAAATTCATGAATTGACAAATAAATTAAAACAAAAAAGCAGCTCATCTTGACTGAGCTGCTTAGGCGTTAGATCTATTATTGGGAACTAAAACTCATTAAATATTGTCAACAACCGCTAATGTTGCTGCCAACACATCTTGACCGAATAGAACACTACGTTCAGGTGACCATCCATAAAGCGGATCAGGATGATTATTGTTATCTTTGAATGGCATCTCTATGGTGTATGACAAACACTTGAATTGCTCTGCAACCCAGTTAGAACCGACCGTTAAGTTCGCTTTGCCAGGTTCGTCTTTGTCGTACCCTACTTCATCTTGAAACTCTGGCGTAATTGTTAGCAACGCTTGCTTAAATGCATGCTCTAGAGTCGCCAAACTTTCATCATAAGAGGGAATACCCTCAGAACCAGCCACAAAGTTGTATGGAAGCGCTTCATCACCATGAATATCTAGGAACATGTCCACACCCGTTTCCAGCATACGCTGACGAACCAAGAAGACTTCAGGGCTTTTTTCCATCGAAGGGGTTTGCCACTCACGGTTTAGGTTTACGCCTACCGCATTAGTGCGCAGATGCCCACGAATGCCACCATCAGGGTTCATGTTCGGTACAACGTAAAGAACCGCCTTTTCAAGAAGAACACGTGCGACGGTATCGTTTTCATCCAGCAAACGCTGAATCATGCCTTCCATAAACCACTCTGCCATTGTTTCACCCGGGTGCTGACGTGCAATCATCCAGATTTTCTTTTTGCCTTCTTCTGGCTCGCCGAATGTCAGCAGGCTCATGTCATTACCATCAAGGGTATGGCCTAGCGTTTCCAACTGACAATGGTGCGCGCTTTGTGCCATGTGTAATAAATCAAGGTGACGATCGTACGTATAAGGCGCGAAGTAAGCGAAGTAGATAGAGCTGCGTTCAGGAATAACCGTAAATGTGAGAGTGTCACCATCAAAATCAGCTGGTACTCGGAACCACTCTTCACGATCATAAGATGCCACTACATCATAGCCTTGCCACCCTTCTGGATACGCAGATTTTGCCAAATCTAGCAGCTTAATGGTGTGTGACTGATCGGCTTCTGTTTCCAGACGGAAATGGAACCACTGGTAGAACTCCGACATGTTATCGTTAGGAATATTAAGTTGGATGTCGTTTTTATCATCCGCTTTCACGACGTGAATGCTACCGCTATCGAAGTTGCTGAATATTTTCATTCTATTGCTCACCTTTTGAATCTGACCTTGAAAGACAGAGGCTAACACAGGGCTAAAGTGCCCCTCTATTACTTTCATTCCAAAATTTATCGTTTGTGGCTGAAGTCATCAGTTTAGTCGAGCTATCGGCTTTGCCTGCTAGCCCAGAGAGTTTTGCCAGCCATTTCTCCCACATTCTAACTTTTTCTTCGTTATCCTCTGCAGCTTCTATTCGAGGAACCGCATTGGCACGGTCATGGCTCCAATCCAGCGAAGTGGCTCTGGAGGGAAATAATCCAACTGACCAAAAAACGGAAAACCGTTAGCAGAGTGCTCCAGCCCCCAGTCTACGAATAACCAAATTCACTTTCTTTTAACTAAGGGAAGAGCTTATCAAACGATTTGTGCAGAATGCTTTGGGACCGAGTTGGCTTACCAAACATGGCTTCGGCCCGGTTGTTGAAGAAGAACTGGTTCCCTCCTTTTCCGAGCATTAGACGGCCATCCGGAGTGCCTCAATAATCATGAACAAAAATACGAGAATCCAAAACGCTGAAGCCCACTTTTTATCCTGTTTTTACTAAATCATTGCCCAATGGTTTCGTGATTGCCAAGAATCCATTTACGTTTTCCTGTTTAGATAAAACAAAGGCTCCAAGATAGAGCCTTTGAATATGAGATAAGCAAACGTTAGTGATTGAGTTCTGCTACCGATTCAATACTGATGGCATCGTGGCGCCAATACTCAATATCGCAGTCGATCAACTCACCATGCTGGTTATAGTTAGTACGCTCGACAACCATGGCCGGAGTGCCTGATGTCGCTCGTAACGCTTGCGCGATTTCACCAAGAAGTGTGCTGGTTGATATTCGGTAACGCGTCTTTTTATACACTACACCAAAGTGATCACGATAAATGTCGGTAAGCGAGTTGGTAAGGTCGAAGCTCAACAAGTTAGGGAATATCTCTGGGCGAATATAGTTGGTCACATACACCACAGGTCTATCATCCAAATATCGAACGCGATCTATTCGATAGACATCCGAGAACGGCTGCAACTGTAACAAGCGCGCAGACAGCTTGTTCGCCAGTGTACCTTTTGCAGCAATCATCTCCGTTCTCGGCACGCGATTTTGCGCTTTCGCCATATTCAGAAAATTGAGCGTTTGTGTTGGATCGTAGCGCAGCGGCTCCGGCGAGATAAACCATCCTCTGCGGTCTTCACGGTAAATTCGTCCTTCCGCTTCCAATAACGACAACGCTTCGCGTAACGTAACTCGTGTTGTGTCGAACGACTCCGCCAACTTGCGTTCCGCTGGCAGTTTTTGACGAGGCGAAAGCATGCCTGATTCAATCTGTTCAACAATCGAATCTTTAATTTTTACGTACTGCACGAGGTTTCCTTATCTTTTACGCCAAGCCTATGTGCGATTTTTTAACAACTTACCTAACGTCATCTGAGCGATCTTCGCGATTGCGGCTGAAATAATGATCATCGCAGCAGCACCCGCTTGACCCGCGTCATCCTTATTCAGAATCGATACCGAATCAGGAAACGTCTTGGTTGTGTATAGAAATACTACCGCAGAATTGGTGGTCAATGCATTAACAAACAAATAGGTCGCTATGTTTAAAACCGCGGGCATACAAACAAGTAACATCACTTTGAAGACTAACTGCCAAACTTTGTATCTGACCAGAGGCCTGTGCCCCCCACATTAAACAGCTTCGATGCCTGCAACATAACATTTGCCACCACCGCTTTTTCTATATTTCCTTTACGTACTGTTTAAATTGCATATAAGAAAAGGTCTTCCGGAGGGCTGTAAAAAGTACACTCCAGCCATAACAACGGGAAAAAACCACACAATACGAGCCATTTTTTCTTAAGTTTCACAAAAGGTAAGAACTAAGTAATCGCGATTAATTTTATACTGCGATTTGATCTATACGTACGGCAGGTAACCATAAAGATAAGTAAAGTATCGTCCAGTCGTTTAAAACAGAAAGCCAAATACTCTAACTAAATTAAGTCGTTAGATGCTCACTCCTGAACTACACTAAGCGATGGATTTACAAAAAGAAAACCTGCTTGCACCGCTCAACTTAAAAATGGACAAGTCTTTTTTTTAAGACAAAGTAAGTTTTTGACAAAAAGAAATCACAGTGCTCATCGAATTGAATTAAAAACGTCTAAGTTTATTGCGAGGAAAAAATATGAAACTTTTAAAAACCATCACGCTCTGCCTTTTAGCGGCCTGTACGTCATTTCAATCTGTCGCGAGTGATAGTGACTGGGACAAAATTGCAGAAAAAACCGTAAGCTTTAAATCCGAGACAGACACAGTAAAACCGCTATCCCCGTTTGCGAATACTCGCTTTAGCCATATAAAAATCCAATGTACGCAAGGTACGGTAAATCTGAAAAGCATTAAAGTGATCATGAAAGACGGAAAAGAAAAGACGTTCGACAGCTTGGGGATTCTTACAAATGGCATGTCATCACGCAACCTGAGTCTTCCGACAAAAGATGACGCTAAAATCGATAAAATTGAATTGGATTACGAATCGGTTGGTAGTACAGCCTTGCAAGTTACAGGCGTGACTAAAAAAGCGCATGTGGAAATCTTAGGTAAAAAAGTCGACAAATAAGCGATAACTCACTGTTTATACAGCGGCACTATGCCGCTGTATAACATCAAAACAAAAAATAGTGTCTGTTTTAATTAAATCAATGTCTTAAGCTTCGCCAAACCATAAGCGGCAATGGTCACGCTGTCTTTTATAGTGCCATCGATCATCATTTGCTCGAACTCTTCTACCGGGAACGCTCGGGAAATAAGATCCTCTTCTTCGCTATCAAGCTGATTACCAACTTCAGCAAGATCACTGGCAAAGTAAACATGGCAAGTCTGATTTAAAAAGCCGTAAGCGATAAACTGTGCGCCAACGTATTCCATCGTTCCCGCCAACATGCCAGTTTCTTCCCGCAGTTCACCTTTCGCCAATTCCAAAGGATCAACATCTGGACTAGATTCCCAAGCACCTTGTGGGATCTCCCAACAGCGCTGACCCACGGTATAACGAAACTGTTGAACTAAATGAATCGCCCCATTGTCGATAGCAAGAATCGCGACGCAATCTGGTTTGTCGACGACACCATAGATGCCTTCCGTACCACTTGGGCGTAAGATTTTATCTTCACGAACCGTCATCCACTTATTCTGATAGACAACTTTAGTGTCTAGCTGCTTGATATCTGACGTGGTTATTCCCTGTTTTTAAGCCCTATTTAATGACTAGCTAGGCGACCAAAATGTTCTTAAGCTCGCTCAACGACTCTACGGTATAGCTGGGTGCGATACAATCATCCACACATGCGCCAGTTGTATTCAACCAACAGGTTTCAATACCAAAGTTATTACCACCTAAGATGTCTGAATGCAGGTTATCTCCCACCATTAAAACGCGTGTTTTACATGGCTGCCCCATTTGCTGCATTGCGTATTCGAAAATGCCTAAGTCCGGTTTTGCGACACCGACTTGCTCGGAAATCACGATTTGATCAAAGTAGTCGGCCATCCCCGTACGTTCAAGGCGGATAGCTTGAAGTTCGGTAAAACCGTTGGTGATAATGCCCATTTTAGCTTTACCTTGCAGCGCTTCCATCAGCTCTTTCGCGCCTGGCAGCAAGCTACAAATGTCAGCCATGGCTTCTAAAAATGCGCTGTTTAACTCCGCGGTAGTGGTATTGAGCTTTTCTGCCCACTCGGTAAATCGTTTGTGTTTCAGCTCATCCGCTGTCACTTTTCCATCTTGATAATCAACCCACAATGGCTTATTTACCTTTTGGTAGTGAGTAAAATCCTGTTGAGTAAAATCTACGCCTTTGCGAGAAAACATCAGTTGTAAACCTTTGAATGCATCAAAGTGGAACAAGGTTTCATCAGCATCAAACAAAATCCAATCATACTTCATTTTATTCATTCCCAAATCAAGGTCGTAATACTGGTGCATAGTCTAGATTGTTTTCTTCTTGAAGATAATCTCTATAATTGGAAATTAATTGTATCCATATAATCAACAGTTATACCCAATGCAAAGGAGATTGATGTGAACGCGATAGCCTCCCTGCCCGTATTTGTGGCAGTGGTAGAGTGCGGCAGCTTTTCGCTAGCGGCCAAACAACTTAACCTGACTAAATCTGCTATTAGTAAACGCATCAATCAGCTAGAAGATGACTTGGGTATCCGCCTGCTTAATCGAACCACCCGAAAACTAAGCCTGACTGAAGCGGGAAGACGCTATTTTGAATATGCGTCTCAAGCCGTTAATCTTGCCCAGCAAGGTGTGGATGCGGTATCTGAACTGCAAGGATCCCCACAAGGTAAGCTCAAAATTACCGTGCCGATGTCGTTTGGTGTGCTGCATATCGCGCCTTTAATCAGTGAGTTTCTTACGCGCTACCCTAAAGTAGAAGTGGATTTAAACCTCGAAGACAAAATGGTCGACTTAGTCAAAGAAAGCTTTGATTTAGGGATTCGTATTGGCGAATTAGCCTCATCCAATTTGGTCGCCAAACGTCTCGCACCCTGTAAAAGCGTTCTTTGTGCATCGCCTGATTACCTTGTTGAGTTTGGTACACCGCAAAAGCCCAATGATTTGGTTGCACATAACTGCCTACGCTATTCTTATTTTCGTGGTGGTGTCGAATGGATGTTTATCAACAACAGCAGTGAGTACAAAGTACTTCCTAGAGGAAACTTTGTGGTGAACAACAGCGAAGCGATTCGCCAACTGCTTTTACGAGGCTCAGGAATTGCTCAACTACCCACTTTTATCGCATCAAGAGACATTGCGGCTGGTAACCTGAAGGTAGTAATGGAAGACTACGCTCTACCAGAGCACGCCATTTACGCCGTTTTTCCAGAACGCAAACACATGCCGTTAAAAGTGAGAGTATTTATCGACTTTATCAGCGAGAAGCTTGGTACTGATCTACCCTACTGGGACCGCTACAGCAGTCTAGAAAATTAGTCCGGCAAGACAGAGCTCCGTGAGTTTTTGTTCTAAGTGGAGACTAGACCAACATAAGATAAACATCAGCCACTTAGGTGCCCTCAGCAATAATAAAGGCCTGCGATGCGGCAAGCCTTTGCTTTAAGTTTCTGGCAATCGTTTATTCAAAGTCACTTGCTTCGGGTAAGCGATCTAGCATCTCATAGTATTTACCAGCGACAGCGCCGATATCACCACTCAGATACGCTTGAATCATATCCAGGTCTTTTAACCACAACTCTTTATGCGTATCAGAGGATGTGGTGTAGCCCGCATACACATTGTCGACAGCAGACATCATTTCTTGGGTGTACCCATTGAAGATCAAAAGCATCGCATCTGAGTAAGCCTCGAACGCTTTGAAGTCACTGTGCGCTTTACCACCTTGGTAGCTCAATGTTTTCGCATTAGCGTCAAATACAAGATCTCCTGAAGCAATGTTTGCATTCACAAAGTTGATGAATGAGTCGCTAAACGTCAGCACACCTGCTGCTATATCGGCATCAATCGTCGCTTTCATTGCGTTGACCATTGGAGCATCAAGTAGCAGTACGGCATCATGAAATGCAGGAATAATTGACGTACGGAATGGTCCCCATGCGCTATTGATACCGGAGGCAACCGCGCTCAACTCTTCTTGCTCATAGCCATCCAAGTAAGTTTTCAGGTCGTAGCCTTCCGACGTGACCAGCTGGTTTGAATAGTCATAAGCCAGTTTGTTTGCTTTAGTAGCGACAAACTTTTTACCATCAATAACGAACTCGACTTTATCGCCTGCAATAATGTCATAACGATCTTGCTGCTTGGTGAAAGCATCAAACTGAGCTTTACCACGCGTCTTCACTTTGTAATCGTCAGACTGCATTTGACGCACACCCATTCTTAGCAGAACATCCCCGATACGCTCACGGCTTCGGCTATCAATATCTAAGAGTTCAGCGATACCACGAGGCATTGGTGGCAAAGATTCCATCTGTTCGGTGAGATGAAGGTTCACCGTTATACCTTTGAGATCTAGGTATTCCTCGCCGTCTTTATCAATCAATGCGACTGGCGTGTTCAGGGCATTATTCACCAAAATGTTATTCATGATGTCTTCGTACTCTGACTGTACACCCGGAATATCAAGCAATGATGCAAAGCTCACTTCATCGGTATAACGGTTAGAGAATCGACGCGCCAAGAAATAACTTGCCAATGCTTTGTCCGGCCAGTAACCCAAGACAGAGATGGAATTTGACCAAGGGTAATCTGGGTCAAAGCTACCAATGGAGTTTAAGAAGCGGCTATTTGCTGTTTCAGCCACTGCGGTATAACCACTTTCTGCATCTTCAATAAAGCCAGCCACCAGGTCATCAAAGCAGCTTGTAGTTTGAAGATCGTAGTCGGCAGGAATTAGGTAAGAGTTACTATCTAACAATTGACCCAAAGAAATAACTTTTTGATTGCCTGATGCATTTTCAATCACACATTGGTGTTCAGGTGTACGCAACACATCAAGGAAGAATGCCGCCGATTTTTTCGCACCAAAGGCATAATCACAGAACCACTTATTGTCTGCGCTGTCCTCAGTACAGTGTTCAGGGTTTGATGCAAGGCGTAGCAAGAAATCACCCGGTTTGTCAGTGCTCGATGTTAAACCCAGATTCGTGTACAAATTGTCAATGCGCTCTAGATCTTCCATCTTATCTCGAATGGCGCTCATTTCCCTGAAACGACGAACTAGGTAGCTTGGATAATCAGATAAGTACAGGCCGTTTGTACCGTACAAATCTAAGTTGCGACGATCATAACTATCAAGATAGCTTTGCCATTCGTACGATACGATCTCTTCTAAGTCTGTGCCTTCATCAAAACGGTTACAGTCACTGTTTAGTGACACGTTACCATCGGTACAGAAGTCGTAAGGCTTACGCTCAATCTCGTTCACCTTATCTAAGTAGTAAAGCACACCATAACGAGTCTTAGCGTTCAACGCTTCATCATCAGACAACGCAGCCACATCAAATCGGCTAAAGTCACAGTTGTACAATGACTTACCTTCATCATCGCCCGATAGCGCCTTAACTTCCGAGCACACCATGAGAGAATCATTGTCTGGATTGTCACCGAACTTGTAAGCAAAGCTCTGTTCGTATGCATTCAGCTCAGTAAGATAGCGCTCGTATGCTGATTTTTCTTCATCACTCGCACTGTCTGTTGGTTTTACAACTGGCACAGGAGCCGAACCTGACGAATCTTGAATAGTTTCTACTTTACGGCCATAAGCAAACTTGAATGCCGCAATGTCATACAAACCCCAAGTTGGCGTTTCGTCCAACATGCTTGGCGCGTAGTCCATTGTAGAGCTGTACGCTGGAATGTTATTTAAGCCAAGTTGATGTGCTTGCTCCGAAGTGTAGTAGTTCGCTTTATCATTAGAACCCTTGAAGTTATGACGCAGACCCACGTTGTGACCAAGTTCATGAACCAGCGTATTGCTGTACGTCGCCACCGTAATTGCATTGGCGGCTTCTACTTGTAAATCTTTTGGTAGGTACTTCCATCGCTTCAGATGACGAGACGTTTCATTACCCACATCATCAAGTTTGATCTCAAAATAGCGGTCATCATTGAGTTGCAAATTATCGAGCATCGCTTTGTTGGTTGATGACACCCACGATGCTTCGATTGGATATACGTTGTTTTCTGCCCAGAAAGACAAACGGTTTTCTTCGGCTGCAACAACTTCCTCAAATGCCATATCATCATTGAAGTTTGCAAGCAGCTGCGTCGGGCTCTTAGTTGCCGATTTACCAGAGACCATTTCCTCTTTCGAAACGAGGGGCGCATGAACATTCTCATCAACGTTCAGCTTTTCCATTGCCGCCAAAGTCGAAAGTTCTGCAACTCTTTTCGAAACGTCTGTTTTTACCTCTCCCTCACTGGTTTGTAACGGTTCCAATCCATCCAAATCCAACTGGTTACGATTATAGAATCGAGCCAAGTTATCCCAGTAGAAAGGCACACCCGTTCTGGCGACGCCAGCATATTGGTTAACGTGTGCTTTGATAATTTCGCCTGTCATCGGGTTAGAAACCGAAGGTCCATACCCCAATAAACCATTAGCGAGTGGTTCATCAATCAGGTTTATCACGTTGTAACGTAAATCACCGGGATGGATGCCCGCCGCTTGGGTTTTGTTTACAATCTCAATTTCTGGCTTGCCTGAATCTGAACCAAATACTCTTAACGTTTGATTCATTTTATCGATCGACTGAAGCGTAGCATCGAGAAATAGTTTGTTCTTCTGTTCAAAGAAATTGTCGCTCAAGTAATATTTAATTGAGTCTTGATCTGGGTTGAAGCGGTTTAGGTAAACCACCTCTCTGTCGTACTTGTTCGTTATCGGATTCAGTTTTTTGGTCGCTGTGGTGAAAAAGCCAATGTCGTTCTCATCACCGACTGGGTACAAAATTGGCTGGTAGCCATCTGTCGCGATTTCACTTTCGTGTACCAAAGAGTAATAGAAACGAGATTTGAATGCGCCATCAACAAGCGCTTCTTCCAAGCTCGCTTTAGTCGCAAAGTTGATGTAATCCGATAACTTATCTAAATCAACACGGAACGTACGCTCTAATTCGAAGTTCAGTATGCCTTTCTCAGGATCAAAGTCCCAAGAGATAAGTCGTGGCGTACCTTGTTCAGAGATACCGTCATTAACTCCATACAGATCTTCCTTATTGAACTCAGCAACCTCGAGTTCCTCTGGATTAGGTGTAAAGTGGGTTTTCTGCTTGTAGTCCAAGCTGTCATCTTCATTAATTTCTTCTTGGTTGGTGCAGTCACCGTATGAGTCTTCCTCACAGCGATAGGCAGCAAAATCACCCGGAATGGTCAACACCTGAGCAAAGTTTACATCGTCGTCATCTGCAACAAATTTCTCTTCACCACAGTAGTTGTTTGCGTCTTTAGAGAGGTTTGCATCAGGGTAATTTTTATCGTAACTACGAACTTCCAGGCCTTCTTTCGTAAAACACAATTCAACGTAGCGAGGGGAACCTTGTAAGAAAGGAAATTGGTTTAAAGCAAATCGAGGAGCGGCACCTGTCGTCGGCACATAGAACCAACGACCGTCTTTCAGATCCTTAACCGCAACCTCTTTTGCATCTCTTTCAACATAGTCATAAGCCTGATCGTCTGCTCCACAACCAACCAGCGCGGCTGTAATTGCTGACACCAGCGTCAATTTTTTAAACATTATTTGGATATCCTTAATATTCTTTTATTTTCCTAGAACGAGTAACTTACTTCGGCGATGTACGAGGTTTTCTCTTGGTTTAACAAATCAATGTTGCCCAATGTGCCTCGCTCAGCGTCTTGATAGAAACCTGTTGATGACGCAGACAGTAGCAAAGACCAGTCGTCATCAAACTTGTATGCACCATATAAAGCACTTTCGTACTTCCAACTGGTTCTGCGAGTACCTTGATAACTAATGGTGTTTCCACCTAGAGCCGTCACCCCCAGAGAAAACGATTCCCACGACTTTTCCGCTAAAGTGAACACTGAATAACTCCACTCAGTCAGCGAGCGTCCCCCCATGGTTTTGTAGTCGTGAAAATTTTTTCTAACTCTCGGGGAAATGGAGAAGTCGATACTCCAAACAGAAAAGGAAATAGGCACCGCCAAACGAAATGCTGTTTTCAATTCATCTTTACGTGAGTCTTCTGAGGTAGGGATAGTAAACTGACCTGCAATTCCGACTTTTCCCGTATCACCGAAATGGTAGAGGTTCGAGTATTGCAAACCTAGCACCGAGTCCGTCGCGTAAGTGCCGACTTCGTCTTCTAGAGCGCGATAACCACCAGCAGAAAGGTAGGCTTTTACATCGCTAGACAAGGAGTAGCTGAGATCGCCTCCCCAAGAGAAATTGCGGACGGAGCGATGATCGTCTCTATCGTAAATGTTTGTATCGTAAGATAGGTAAAAGGCCCCACTTAACTTGCAAACAAAACAGGACGTATCTCCTTCATTTTGTGTTGATTCTGGCCCGCGGCTATCAGGTCCACTCGTTTCCTCTGCGAATGATGGCATTGAAAATAGCGTACCCAACAACATTGCTAGCGGCCTCATCATCCACTTTGTTGTGTGCTGCATGTTTTAGAACTTCCATGAAAATTAAGTTTATTAGAATAAACTTAAAGACAAATAGATTATTGGGATGAAATTCCATTAAAACACCCCAATAAGCCTATCAACCACAAGATTAATCTTATGGTTAAATCCTTAATTATTTTTAAATATTATTTATCTTGTTTATCAGTGAACTATTTGTGGTGTAAACCTACATTTTATCGGTTAATTTATATGAATTTTTCACTTCCAACCCCTACACAAAAAAGACAAGCACATGTAATTAAAACAAAAAAACAAAAAAACAAAAAAAATATCAATATAACATTACGATATAAATATTAGTTATGACCAACAAATGTTAATAAACACCCAACCAATAGGAGCATTATATTAATGCGGACAAACTAACTCTTCTTAAATATATTGAATGACACATATAAGAGATATCAACAATATCATTGTTTATGAATTTAAATAGTTGCTAATAATTAATTGCGCATTTAATACAAAAGATATAAACAAGATCAAATTCGATTTTCCTAATATAGGGATATAGCACTCCGCCCGTATGAATAGAAAATCATTCGTTTAAAAATCAAAGAAAACAAAAAACATTCACACCATGAATACATAAAGGCAGAGTTATCGATTAACAGACCGCACGTGCTGCATAATTTGGAATAAAAATTCACTTTGGGTGTTTTTTATAAATTAAAACAAAATGCGATTCAATTCACATTAGAGAAAAAATCAACTATATTAACAAGTTATAGAGAAAGCAGAGAGAAACCACCACCGAGTTCAAATTCGATTTTAAACATTTCAAAAACGCAAAAGTCGTCTTTAACGAACTCACAATCCTCTGATTGATTCTCAATGATTGAGTATTAGAAAACACTGAGTTCGTCATATGGGTATTGAAGGGGTTGATGTGAAGACCTTGTTAGCAGTAATAGCTAAGGGGCAGGTTCTTAGAACAGGATTTATTGCACTGCGCTTCTCTCTGCATATTTCTTTAATACCGCTAAGTACCAATCCATCTCTTTGCTCTCGACTTGGTAAGTTTACCTCACACTAACTATATAGTGCATGACTCATACTCACCTCACAAATGCAACATTTTTCACTTGGTCGCAGTTTTCAACCATGTCTTACTCTGTTGATGATGGATTGATTTGAAATTAGTCTTCTTCGTTCAAGCGACGAATCAATTTCGCTGGCGTACCACCATATAAACAATCAGGCGGAACATCGCTATTAACGACTGAATGCGCAGCAATGACTGAACGAGCACCAATCGTCACGCCTTGATTGATGACAGAATTACCGCCAATCCATACATCGTCTTCCACAACAATTGGTTTACAGAAGGTTTCCCAGCGTCTGCGACTGCGGTACTCCAATGAATGGGATGCGGTGTAAAACTGTGCACTCGGGCCAATCAGAACGTTATTTCCAATAGTAATTTTGGCCCCATCAAGCATGACTACGTTCATGTTGATAAAAGTCTCTTCACCAATTTCAATGGTTTTACCGAATTCGCAGTGAAACGGAGCTTGAACAATACACAAACCCGCTTTACCAAACAGCTGCTTTTGCAACGCATCACGCTGACTTTCATCGGTATTGCTATTAAGCGCGCGCAATGCATGAGTGGCGTGCGTCCTAATGGCATCAATTGATTCGTCCATACCATTAAACACTTGGCCAGACATCATTTTCTCTAATTCTGTCATTGGAAAACCCTACTACTTAAAACACCGCTCACCGTACGTGATTTCAGATATAAAAAAAGAGAAAAGACTGCGCTTTTCTCTTTCCTGTTTTCTGATTTTTTAAGATCTGAAGGGTTAAACAATTTCCCAACTGTGGGTCATCTCAACGCCCTCTCCGAGCATGAGACAAACAGAGCAATATTTTTCGAGTGAATCAGCCGCGACTTTAGCGACAACTTCTGGGTCCAGCTTTTCACCAGACACTTCGAAATGGATGTTCACTTTAGTGAAAATACGCGGAGCCGTTTCGCGACGTTCTGTGGTTAACTTTGCGTTGACGGACTCAACTTTTTGCTCTGCAGATTTTAAACCATCCACAACGTCCACTGAGCTGCAACCACCTGCCGCCATTAGTACCATTTCCATTGGGCTTGGAGCCGTCGCACCACCGTTGCCGTCCATCACGACAGAATGGCCAGATTGCGACTGACCAAGGAATTTAAAATCTTCGACCCATTTAACTTCTGCTTGCATGGTTTACCTCATATTGCATCGTTCGTTAACGCCCTCGCATCAACGAGCGGGTATGTTTCGTGCCGATACTCTATCTTTGTTAGAAAAAAGGACAACGTAATTTTCAAAATTCATGCAATTTTTTCGCTCTGTTACCTTTCTACTTACGTAACAATTGAGAAATTAATTATAGAGGATGCTATGAAGACGTTATCTAAGTTATTATTCGGATTGTCTTTCGCGCTGCCAGGTATGTTCCTACTACTCAGTACGGTAAGCAACGCGGATACGATGAGCAAAACGAACCCATCAGATAAAATGGAGATTGCTACACTTGCTGGCGGCTGCTTTTGGTGTACAGAGTCAGATTTAGAGCAACTAACTGGTGTATTGGACGTGGTTTCTGGTTATTCAGGTGGTCACGTTAAAAACCCAACCTACAAACAAGTGTCTTCGGGTAAAAGCGGCCATATTGAAGTTATCGAGGTAAAATACGATCCAAATGTGGTGAGCTACGAGCAGGTTCTTGACTACTTTTTCAGGCACATCGATCCGACGGACGATAAAGGTTCGTTTGTTGATCGCGGCCCGCAATACCGTCCCGCAATTTTCTATCACAATGTTCAGCAAAAGCAGATTGCTGAGAGCTTCATGATGGAAATCGACAAAGCAATGATCTATCCGAAACCTCTGAAAACTAAGTTGATCAAATTTGAGAAATTTTATCCTGCTGAAACGTACCATCAGGACTACTACAAAAAGAGCAGCTTGAAATACAAATATTATCGCTACGCATCGGGGCGAGATCAGTATCTGGATGATGTTTTTGGAAAAGATCGTAAAGAGCGTCCGAAAACCCTTCGCCAACTCATCGAAGAGAAAAAGTTGCTGTCGAAGGTCAAGGCCTATAACAAACCTTCCCAAGTTGAAATTAAGTCTAATCTGACAGAGTTGCAATATTACGTCACACAAGAAGAGGGAACGGAAAAGCCATTTGAAAACGAATACTGGGATAATAAAGAAGCGGGTATCTACGTCGATATTGTCACCGGTGAGCCGCTGTTCTCTTCGACTGACAAGTACAAGTCGGGTACTGGATGGCCAAGCTTTACCAAACCAATTAATCCGGGCTACATCGTGGAAAAAACCGATTATAAGTTATTGTACCCTAGGACAGAGGTTCGCAGTAAATTCGGCGATTCACACCTCGGACATGTATTTGAGGATGGCCCAAAACCGACTGGATTGCGTTACTGCATGAACTCTGCTGCGATGAAGTTTGTTCCTGTCAGAAAAATGGCTCAGTTGGGTTACGGTGATTACTTATACCTTTTCAAATAATAATAAAAAGGCATGAAGGGATTTAAAGCAAACTTACCGACAAAAGTTTGTCCTGTATGTAATCGCCCGTTTTCCTGGCGTAAAAAATGGAAAAGAAATTGGGAGAACATTGTTTACTGTTCAGAACGCTGTCGACGCAGTAAATCAATCTCTCCTCAGTCATAACAAACATTCACCAAGGCAAACACTCTCCGTCATACGCCCAAAACGCCCCGCTATCTTGCGGGGTTGCTTTTTCTATCAGCCCAATCAAATCAGACGCGACACGTCGCGGTGTAAACAGCTTGTCTAAAGGGACATTCGCTTGGAAAGGTGCAGACAACGGTGTGTCAGTGGTACCAGGGTGAAGCGCTAACACAACACCATGCTTTACAGTACGGTGCCACTCAACCGCCATGGTTTTAAGAAACATGTTCAATGCCGCTTTAGAAACTCGATAACTGTACCAGCCGCCAAGTTGATTATCGCTGATGCTGCCGACTTTTGCCGAGATCGCAGCAAACTTTGGTTTGTGACTGCGCTTTAAGGCAGGTGTAAAATACTTCGCCAACAAAACCGTTGGTAAAGTATTCACTGAGACGGTTTGAAGAAAAAAGTCCGCATCGAGAGAGCTTATGCTCTTTTCTGGTCCTTTATCCTTGGTATGCAACATACCAACGCAGTTGATCACCCAATCGACTTCACATAAAGACTCACTCAACCCTTTTACTTGCGACTCATCACTGACATCTACTCGATGCCAAGTCACCTTAGTTTGATAGCCTGCTTGCTTTTCTCGACGATAGGTAGCATGAACCTCTGCGCTCGGAAATCGCCTTACCGCTTCTTGCGTCATTGCCCATCCTATCCCGCCGTTTCCGCCGACAACCAGAATCTTCATTACAAGTTCTCCAAGTCAGAAATGTATCGCTCTGCAGTGTCAAGAATGGCTTGGCGTTGCGACTCTTCCATATTGTCCCATGAACGGAAAATCATACCGATTCGCGGGTTACGGGTTAAACGCTTCTCGTGTTTGTGCATAAACCGCCAATACAAGCTGTTAAATGGACAAGAGCCTTCACCACTGCGAGTTTTGTTGTCGTAATGGCAGTTTTTACAATAATCGCTCATTTTATTTATGTAGGAACCGCTTGCCGCATAGGGCTTCGTACCAACAATTCCACCATCGGCAAACAATGCCATGCCTCGCGTGTTGGGCATTTCCACCCATTCAATCGCATCAACATAAATGCCAAGGTACCATTCATCTACTTGGTCAGGGTCTACTTCAGTCAGTAGACAAAAATTACCCGTGACCATCAAACGCTGAATGTGATGTGCGTAGGCGTAGTCGAGTGACTGTCCAATCGCATTGCGCATACACGCCATTTTTGTTTCACCGTTCCAAAAGTAACCGGGCAATTGACGTGACGCCCCAAGTTCATTTTTGTTCGGATACTGCGGCATGTTTGCCCAATAAACGGCTCGGATGTACTCTCGCCAACCCAATACTTGACGAATGAAGCCTTCGACCTGAGCAATATCAATATCGGGATTCGTCTCAAATGCTCGAAGCGCTGCATCAATCACTTCCTTCGGACGCAGTAACTTACTGTTCATCGAAAAAGATAGTCTACTGTGGTAGAGGCTCCACTTCGCGTAATGCTCGCCCGTCATCGCATCCTGAAATCGCCCAAACAAAGGTAAACAAACCTGACAAAAATGCGCCAAGAGAGACAAACTCTGAGACCGATTGACCGGCCACAACAGATATCCGTTGAGTTTGCCAATGGTTTGAATATCGTGTCGTTTTAATCGCTCAATAATATCATTCACTTTTAAACTGAATATCAGCGGATTGGGCAATTGTTCTATGTCTTTTACTTTAAGTTTATTGCGGTTATTGGCGTCATAATTCCACTTTCCACCCAAAGGTTTATCTTCTTGCATCATGATATTGAAACGCTTACGCATGCGACGATAAAAGTATTCCATCGTGACATGCTTCCCTTGCGGAAATTGCGACTCTATTTCCTCAAACGGCAGTAAAAAATGCTCAGTATCGACACAACGCTTGGCCACACCTTCTAACTTCACATTAGCTAACTGTTCCAGTAGTCGGTATTCATCCGGTCTCTGGTACTCAAACTTAGTGGCACCAACTTCTTTAACATAGTGCTTTAACATTTGCTCGAGGTTCTCGAAAGGCTGAGAGTCATCTAAAGTCAAATACAAGACATGGTGACCCTCACTCTGTTTCTCTCTCGAAAAATGCATCATGGCAGAAAAAAAAGCACACACTTTTTGTATATGATGCGTCACATAGGTATTTTCTTGCTTAAGTTCTGCTATCAGAAAAAGTACTTTTTCATCCACTTGTTGAAACCAAGAATGCTCACTATTTAACTGGTCGCCCAGTATCAGCCTAACTGTCTCATATCGCATCTATCATTCCTTTTGCGACTAAATATTGCTTCAGGTCATTGGTTGGAAATATATAGCTTCAAAATTATCGATAGTTATCCTGACCCCTCATTTTTGTATAAAGTATTCAAATATTTAAAGCGACACTTCTCATTTTCCGTTATTCTAAGCTTAATTCCATTTTGTTACTTCCATCGCAGAAATGACTGACGAGTTTAAGAAATCGACCGCTAACTTAAAAAAAGCGGTACCACTAATGATCAAAAATTACGTAGCTGCCACACCGGCTAACTACGCACTTTGGTATACCTACGTGGATAAGACTATTCCGGATCTCAACCTAGAAATGGATGCCGTGTTAGAAAGCTACGATGTTTGTCCGCCTGCTACTTCAACAGACCTCTATAAGCGTTACGTGGCAAATAAAGCAGAAACCAGTCTCGAAGATCTCAGATGCAATATGGAAGTGTTATTGAACGAAATATCAAGCTCAATGAATGATACGATTTCAGATACTTCCACATTTTCAGACATGGTTGACAAGAGCTTCAATAAACTAGAAAAGGTTCAAGACAACAATTTGAGTATTGAAGAAGTCATGAGTGTCGTTCGTCAATTCGTAGAGGATGCACATGACATTCGTCACTCAACCAAATTTTTAAATAGCCAGCTCACCAATGCAAGTGAAGAGATCTCTCGGCTAAAAAACCAACTAGCAGAAGTGCAAAAAGACGCTCTATTTGATGGATTATCAAACCTCTACAATCGTCGTGCTTTTGATTCAGATCTCGCCGCGTTGGTCGATGCGAATCAGGCAATGAGTCTAATTATGCTTGATATCGACCATTTCAAAGAATTTAACGACCTTTATGGTCACCTTTTTGGTGACAGTGTGCTTAAATCAATAGCTCGACGACTTCAACAAAGCTGTCGTGATGGAAGCTGCGCTTATCGTTTTGGCGGTGAAGAGTTTGCGTTAATCGTACCAAATAAATCACTGCGCATTACACGTCAATATGCTGATACGTTACGCCGTATGATTGAAAAGTTGCGAGTGAAAGATAAACGTACAGGCAGCCAAGTTCACAGCATAACAGCATCTTTTGGTGTCGCAGAATTTGAACCGGGAGAGACAGCAGATTCGCTGGTCTCCAAAGCGGATAAGCAGCTTTACGATGCAAAGCAGTTAGGTCGAAATCGAGTTATGCCTATCTAGCAGCAAAGAGTACGAGAGGCGTGCGGTGACTTCATCTCGCTCGCTTTAAAAATAACAAACCCTGCGTATTGCGCAGGGTTTTGTTTATCTGGCTCAATCAGAGATTAGTCCACGTTATAGCAGTAGCTAAGAACGTAATCATCACCATTTTTAGCCGTGTATTCTTTGTCTTCACTGCAAGCCATTGGTTTACCTTTTTTGTCGCCTTTTACTAAGCTAATCCAATGACGCATTGCCGTTGGCGCATTACCAGTAAGTTCAGGGTTAAATGTAATGCGAGTTTCCAGCTGAATGTCATCAATGTCCATCAACTCAACACAACCAGTACCTTTGTGACAACCAAACATCACTTCGACATGGTTACCTGCCTCATCTTTAAGCAAAATCGATTTAGGATCTTCTTTCTCACCAGTGTATGCCACAAAGTGCTTCGGACTTGCCAGGCCGCTGTGAGAACCGTCTTTGAAGTAGGCCAATACATGACGGTAGTCGATTACGTAACTTGATACGTCCTGGTGTGACCCGTTCTCCAATGGGAACATACGGTCAAGTAACTGCTTAGCTTTTACTTGTTTTTCGCTCTGTTGCTCAGCATTTACCGCTTCGACGGCAAATACGGCTTCAGCAATAAATGGGCGTTGTTGTTGTTGCATCTCTTTATTATCGAAGTTCAGCATATTCATCGTCATATCCTCGCACTATAAAACTCGTCCTAGAGTACTTACCTAATTCTGTTGTTTAAGTTTCAGACAATTCTGTGAAGTTGATGGTTAATTTCCTTGTCTGCTTAGTATGTAGACTAGCGAATTATTTACTACAATTTCACAACAAAAATTTTACAGTGTGAATTTTACAAAATGTCTGTGTCAAAAAGCTTAATTCGTCAGTCTCATTTTCTCGGCACGAAAATACGCAATCTGAGAAAAAACAACCACTTAACAATGGAAGATTTGTCTGCTCGCTGCGTAAGGATCAATCCAGAGTACGCGCCTTCGGTTTCTTACCTTTCTATGATTGAACGTGGAAAACGCGTCCCAAGCATCGATATGCTTGAAGTGGTCGCGGAAGTTTTTCAAAAAGATCCCGCTTGGTTTTTAGACGATGAACCGGAACTCGAAGCCATTACGCCAAATAAAGGTAACCGTGGTGGTATTAATGGTATGGCGTTGGAACCCAGTTTCCTGTTCTCTAATGATATTCTTCAGATTGCTATTCCTGAAATGCTCTCCCAAACAGGAATTACAGGACGCCAGTTTGCTCACTTACTGATTCGAGCTCACCAAGAGAATCATCAGAACCACTTCCCTGATCTAGAGCGAGCCGCTGAAGAAGTCGGCCTTAAACGCTTGAACCTCTCGGTCGAAGACTTAATCGATATTGCGAAGAGCATGGGGCTCGACATCCGATGGGTAGACCGAGCACCACAAGATGTGATTGATGAGCTTGGCGTGAGTGCTAAGCAGTTGATCACCTCGTTTATGGAAGCGCCAGGGACGATATACCTGAACAAGCGAATGCGTGATTATCCGACCAGACTGAAATATGATCTGGCGGTATACATCGGTCATCGAGTCTTACACAGCAGTGACGCGATGAACAACGTACTCACCATTGGACATCAGAATAACTGGGAGCAAATGGACAGCCCAATGTCCAACTCAGAGCTGAACTCACAAGATATTCTGCAGGCTTGGCGTGATTTCGAGTCCAGCTTCTTTGCGGGTGCCCTCTTGTGCCCTAAAGTGCCTTTTCGTCAATTGCTAGACCGCTCTGGCTACGAAATCGACGTACACAAAAAAGCAGGAGTATCCCCTTCAGTTGCTATGCGCAGAATGACCGTGGTTTCACCTTACCCTCACTGGCACTATTTTGATGCCTACGGACCAGGCAAACTCAAAGCCGTATATCGTGGTAATGGCATTCCACTACCTTGGGGCAACATGCGTAAGGTAAACGATCCTTGCCAACACTGGGCGGTGTTCCGCCGTTTGGCGCAACCACTGGATACCAGCTCAGCTCAAATCTCGATTCTTAATGTCGGTGATGAGCCACGCATTTACTGCTGTGAGTCAGTCAATGTCTTTGATCCAGCGGGGAACAACCGTGTGCTGTGTGCTGGTATAGATTTGAACCCAGCGATCTCTGCACAAGGTGGAGACGCCGTTTCCATCGCAGAAGAGTTGAAGTCTCTGTGTGTGGCGTCGGGTGGCAGTAGTGTGATTCCGACACACATCAAAAAGGATTTAACGACCATCGCCAAAATTTTAAATATTAACTGGATAGAACGTGGGATACAGAGTCAGGCAAGACTGATTTGTTCTAGGGGCGCGGTTTGTCCAAGACAACCTAGTTGTTACAGCAAATGTGGTGAAGCGGAGCAAACAGGAGATGACGTAAAGATTCTTGATCTCTAGAAAGAAAAAACGCCAATCACAATAATCGTGATTGGCGGTATATACTTGTGAACAAATTGCATTCACTAACAACGTCAGTTGGCTAGGTGACCCTCGGCTTAATAAGGGTCACTTACATACAAGCACGATACGTGCCAACTTTTGAAACCCCGGTTTTTAACCATTCTAGATGCATATCGTTGCTTTATTAATCAGGTTATTTGCATATTGCAATTGCAAAATGCAATATTATGCAAATATGCTACCAGCCTCATTGCTACTAATTACTTTCTCAAAAAGAAAACTTGTCTAACAAGCTTTAAAACAATTAACGAAACTGCTCAGGTAAGTGAGTATTGATTACCCCCACTTCGCTTGAACTCCTTGCTGCTTACCATGCTTATGCTGGTACATTCTTTCGTCTGCAGTTTTCATCATTTGCTCTGGTGAGGTTATTCCGGGCTCAAACATCGCGTAGCCCATACTGACGCGCAATTTAATCAGATCCTGCCCATAGATGACCGGCTTAGAGCAAAGTGCCAATTCAATCTTCTGTAATAACGCCAACAAACTCTCTTCCGATTTTGGGTTATAAACCACAACTAAAAATTCATCTCCACCCATGCGAGCAACCATATCAGAACTACGCAGACTGCCTTTAACACGTTCCGCCGTCTCTCGTAAAACTTTATCGCCAGCATTATGACCATACGTGTCATTGATGTGTTTAAAATCGTCGAGGTCAATATTCACCAGAGCGAAGTTGTAACGCTTTTTATAACGCTGAGCGAGCTCAAACTGCTGTTTATACGACTGCATGAAATAACGACGATTCGGTAATTGTGTCAGCTCATCATGTAATGCACGAGTATCAGCGATGACATACAAACGATAAATAACAATAAGCGTAACACTTAATACCAACAGAGCCGAATAGCCAAGAAGTCTAATCAAATGGAATTCGTACCAAGGAAGCTGATGTTCCAATGTATCACTCGAGAATACGGATAAACTCCAGTTTCCATAAGGAAAGTAAACCGTCTCTGTCGCATACCTTGTCTTTGATAGATTCGGTACTCCAAAAAAGATATCACCAGATTCACCGCTACTGTCATAGCCTCTTATCGTCAAAGGATAACGATGAGAAAATTCGAGAAGGCCTGTTTCTTTCAGCAAATTCTCGAAATCAATAACCGCACTTATTACCCCCCAATAGTCATGATTTAGAGGCGGATCGCGAAATACGGGTACTCGAACAATCAGACCACGCCCACCCTGAACCAGCGCAACGGGACCCGCAAGGAATATCTCTTGAATCTCTCTGGCTTTTTGTACTTGAGCCCACTGCTCCGGCACAGTTCGATAATCCAGCCCGAGCACACTCTCATTACCATCGAGAGGAAACATGTGATTTACCACGTCATTTTTTGCGATGCCGATCGCGTCAATATTCTTACTTTTATTCAGAATACGACGTGCGGCTATACTCAATTCGTGCTCACCACTTTCGGGTAGCAATGTCACTAACGTTGCTAAAGTGCTGGCTTGGTATATGTCGGCCATAAGATCTGCCTCCAGATTGGAACGGAGGATAGACAGTTGGTCTTTGGCTTCTACGAGCAATTGCTCTCGGTTAAGCTCTCTCAGGTGCTGATGTAATAGTTCAACAACTCCAATAAACAGAGCAAAAAAAATCAGGAAAAATAAGGAAAAATAATACTGTTTTTTGGGAAAGTGGCGCATTGGCTCCCCACTATCTCGCATACCGCTGCGAGACGCTTTCATTTATTGTTAAAATTCTTGCTTAATAAAATAATACTCAATAGCTATGATGAAGGTAACAATAATTGAGAAAAATTATGGATAGAGTGGCGTTATATGCAACAATATGAATTATTTGGGAGCTCATTCTGGCAAGAAGTGAAACAGGGCAAACTCTATTACCATCCAAACTTTCTTAGTGCTGCCGAAGCAAACTACTTTTTTGCTAGCCTAAGGAAAACACTACCATGGCACCAAGAGCGAATTAATATCTTCGGCAAATCGGTACTTCAGCCTCGACTGCAGACTTGGCATGGTGATGCCGCCTATACCTACTCGGGACTGACAATGACCCCCTCCCCTTGGACACCCGAGCTGCTTACACTTAAAAAGCATTGTGAAGCCATAGCTGAAGTCTCTTTCAATTCTGTCTTGGCCAATTTATATCGCGATGGTCAGGACTCGATGGGCTGGCATCAAGATAACGAACCAGAGCTCGGCAGAAACCCGGTGATCGCCTCTTTAAATTTGGGTGAAAGTCGACGGTTTTTGCTAAGGAATTTACATTGTAAAACCCAGATTGAATACGAGCTTTCTCATGGCGCGTTATTGATCATGGCAGGAGAACTTCAACATCACTGGAGCCACAGTGTCCCAAAAACGTCAAAGCCCAAAGGTGAGCGTATTAACCTGACTTTTAGACATATTTTATAGGATTGACTGATCTTTTATATTTAGCACATCTATTGGTGATAGCTTTATGTAGAGGTTTTCATGGAAGGAATTTATGCGTATCAAACCCATTAGTTTAGCGTTTTTACTTTCTTGCTCTCTCATTTTTCAATCCCAAGCGTCTGAGGCTGAATCTCCTCCCTTAAGTTATTCCCAATCAGCGCAATTGATCCGGGAAACTTATGAGCGTGAGCTGTTCACACTTCCTCCCTTTAAAGAAGGGCATTTTGGACTGCGTATGTACAGGCAGACGCAAGATCAAAGGTATCTTGCCGCGATTTGGACCGATATGGCACAAGTCGCTAGCCGATTAAATCGATTATCCAATGAGGTCGTCAAGCCGGAAGAGATCATTTTGTACGCTTCGCAGCGACTAACACAATACCAGAAGAAAGAGGATAAGCGAGGCCAGCTTCGGTATGCGGTGACCAAACATCATCCAGAGTATTTATACCTTGGTATCGATTTGCTGGGAGCGATGGCCAGAGCAGACGAGTACGATTTGAAGCACAAAAACGATGTGATTCTTAGAGAAGTATTGCGCCGTTATGACTTTACTCGCTATGCCACTGACCGAGAGATGATAGAAGCTTGGGCAGCACAGTTAGCCAATCAAGTTTATTGGCTCCGACAACTTGGTGAGCAAGATGTGGTTGAGACGTTTACTCAGGCATTTAAAGCGACCTACCCCGACGTCAAGGATAAGGCGCTATCGACACAACAGTACGGGAACAAAATTTACGGCATGACACACATCATTTTTGCCGATTCACAGTACTATCAAAAGCAGGTCAGTGAACAAGATCATCAATGGATTTTTGACTACTTTCGCAATAACATCGATACCATTTTGCTGCGATGTAAAGAAGATATCATTACTGAAGTCGGTCTCACTTTCCTTTTAGCTGGCCTAAAACAGGATCCAGTGGTTGAAAAGACACGTAACGAAATAAGAGCCGCTATCAATCTAGAGCGTGGCATGATCTCATCTGTTGAAGGCAGTTTTGATCTTAAATCTGGTGAACACCGAAACGTGTTAGCCATCATGCTATTGGATTGGAAAGGTGTGAACCAAGGGCCGAGTTACAAATCATTCCCCAAATCGTTTCAATCTATACCCTATGGTTTGGTTCCTAAAGACAAAGAATAACAAAACCCGCCATAGCGGCGGGTTTCTCGTACAATATGAAGCGAGAGTTTTACAGAGAGATAAAGATACCCGCTAAGCACGCGCTCATCAGGTTAGCCAACGTACCTGCCGCCACAGCTCTGAGTCCCATATTCGCAACATCTTTACGACGTTCAGGAGCCATCACACCAATGGAACCTAATTGAATTGCTATCGAACCAATGTTAGCAAAGCCACACAACGCGAAGGTAATAATGACTTGAGTATGCTCAGACAACGTCGCTTTGTACTGCACAAAATCAATGAAAGCAACAAACTCATTCATCACAACTTTTTGACCGATATACGAGCCAGCCGCAAGCATTTCATGACTTGGGACACCAATTAACCAAGCTAGCGGAGAGAACATATAGCCCAAAATAGCTTGTAACGTAACACCAGAGAACCCTAACGCCCCACCTAAGTTTTCAAGGCCAGTATTCACCATGGCAATCACACTAACAAAGGCGATCAGCATGGTCCCCACTGCAACTGCCACTTTCATGCCACCCATTGCGCCACTTGCCAGCGCATCAATGACATTACTCTCGTCCGCTTTATCCAATTCGATATCGTTGTAATCGCTTGGCTGCTGGCGTTCAGGTACAATGATTTTAGCCATCATCAAGCTGCCGGGCGCAGCCATAAAACTCGCCGCAATCAGGTACTTCAGTTCGACCCCTAAACCTGCATAGCCACCTAAGACGCTGCCCGCGACAGATGCCATACCACCAGCCATTACCGCGAAAAGCTCAGAGCGCGTCATTCTGGATAAGAATGGGCGAATCAAAAGCGGAGACTCACCTTGAGACAAAAAGATATTGCCCGTGGCAACCAAAGATTCGGCTTTACTAGTACCTAAAAACTTCTGGATCGCGCCACCGATAAATTGAATCACCTTTTGCATAATGCCCAGATAATAAAGGGCGGAGATAAGAGCGCTGAAGAAGATGATGATAGGGAGAACGCGGATGGCAAAGATAAAACCAGTAGAAGCCAAGTCACCAAACAGGAATTTAATTCCCTCATCAGCAAAACTAAGCAGCCCTGCAACACCGTTACTCAGACTCGCGAGTGCCGCCTGCCCCAGCGGGAAATAAAGCACTAATGCTGCAAACCCCATTTGCAAAAGTAATGCACGGCGCACTGTTTTCCAGTTAATAGACGAACGACTTTCAGAAAGAAGAACAGCACAACCCAGCAGTGCAGCGATACCAAATAAACTAAATAGAATACTCATGACTCAGCCTACACAACGTGAACAAAAAGAGAAGCACCAAAGGACTTGGTGAAGGAATGAATCAACGTATTAAGTGATGGCACACTCAGCGAATGTGAATTTAGACAGAGCGAATAGTTCGACATCTCATTTTTACCTTATACAAGCAATTAAAGGGAGCTGGTCCGGTCCGTGGGGTCATTCACTGCTGGCAAGTTGATAGCTCTGCCTGCTCCATGTGACGGCTTGTATGGGTAAGGGCTTTGAACAACGAAACCCTAAATCCCGTTTAAACGGGACGACAGTATAGTCAATAAAAAGAGATATTCATCACATTTATAAAAGCAAACGTTCAAGCGTTCACATTTTATCCAAACTAAGTGTTTTTTGTTAATTTCCATACCTAAAACAAGGCTATTAATAGAAATCCTTCTGGTGCGCAAGCAAAAATCGACCAATAAATGTGCAAACAAACTGGAAAGGCTAAAAATGCGTAACTTTACACTCGCCAAGAGGTAGAATTTGGTTATACAATTTGATCCGCTTCTTTCCGAAGCCTCTGTAACTGCAGAGCATCATGATGCCGAGATGGTGAAATTGGTAGACACGCTAGCATGAGGTGCTAGTGCCTTTGGTGTGAGGGTTCGAGTCCCTCTCTCGGCACCATTATCCTTCTTCTTTTGATTTCGTTTGAGAGTAATGCAAAGTTCTAAGCAGGCAAGACCATCCGCAGATGCAAACCAACTTCTGAGCGAACTTGCTGTGCATGCTTTACTGCATCTACATTTTAAAATTCATGCTTCTTCTCGTCCTATCCTTTTGAAAGAACGTAACGATCTGCTGCAAAAATGGCTTAAACCAAAATTGAAAAGCAATCGCTACAAGCTGATTAAAAAGCCATTAAAATCTCTGACTCAGCAAGCCAAAGGGAAAGACGGGAATCTAGAAGCGTTACTGGAACGCTGTGTCGGAGCAGACAAACCAAGTAACCCTCAGCCGCATTTGGATAGCTACCTGCTGCTTATAAATGAAATCGAAAAGAAATTAGGCACCACCGTATTACTCTCACGCCCAGAGGATGTCGATCTGTCGCATGATCAACATGGTTGCCTACTATGCGTTCTATCAGAGAACCTAAACCAGCATTTCGACGACAATAACGCCCTAGTCGCACCTATTTCGATGCTTTTCCGTGGACCAATGAGCCAGCGTTCCCTATTCCTAGGTAGTATTTACGCTAACAACACATTTAATTACGAAGTTCTATATCAAGATGAGCAATTCGTGCGCATTACGCTTGAACTAGCGTAACTCGGTAACTGGTTACCGAGTTATCATCAGTAACGCTTTTTTCCTATATCGACTTTAGCCTTTATTTTCGCATCGATTTTATCGCAAATGTATTCTCCGATAGGTATCGCAGACGTTGCAGCTGGTGATGGTGCATTACATACATGCAGGCTGCGTGCAGTCTCTGCAAACAGAAAATCATGCACTAATGTGCCATCAGATAGCACAGCCTGAGCACGAATACCGGCAGGGTGAGACTTAAGATCTTCCACTTGGATAGCGGGGCAATATTTGTTAACTAACTGCAAATATCCGGGTTTCCACCAGGAGTTCTTCAACTCTTCTAAACCCGTTTTCAGATTTTTTTGCGTGACTTTCCAAAACCCCGAAAAGCACAGCATCCTCCATGTATCTCGAAAACTGAAGTTCAATTTAGCATAGCCTTCCCGCTTCCAGCCTTGTACCGCATTCGGCCCCACGGTGACCGAGCCATCAATCATGCGAGTCAGATGAACGCCTAAAAACGGTAGGTCTGGATCAGGGATTGGGTAGATAAGATGGTTGACGACATTATTGTGCTTACTGTCTAAGCGGTAATATTCACCACGATACGGAATGATTTGAAAATCAGTCTTTATCCCCATCATCTTAGTCATGCGATCAGCCATCAACCCACTGCAAGTCATAAGCATCTTGCAGTTTAGCTGCATCGACTGTCCATCAGAGACACAAGTAAGCTGCACTTCTTGGTCTTTTTCTTCAATTGCAATCACCTGGGTGCGTAAACTGACTTGCCCACCAAGCCTTTGGAACTCTCTAGCCATTTGTTCAGTCACTAGTCGATAATCAACAATACTGGTAGATTTGACGTAAATGGCACCCAATCCGGTGATGTTTGGCTCCGCGAGCTTTAACTGCGCTTGATCAAGTAGCTCTACTTCTATGCCATTGATGTGACAACGTTCGTAGAGGGCATTCATACGCTCTACTTCCTGCTCACTGGTTGCCACTAAAAGTTTGCCACAGTTCTCAACAGGAATACCATGCTCCGCACAGAATGCGATGGTAGCCTCGACTCCTCGTTTACAAAATTCGGCTTTCAGGCTGCCCGGTGCATAGTAAACACCAGCGTGAATCACACCACTGTTGTGTCCAGTCTGATGCATAGCGAGGCTAGACTCTTTTTCTACCAGCAGAATGGAACGATCAGGATGGCGCTGCTGTAATTGCCAAACAGTAGATACGCCAACGATACCACCGCCGACGACAATGTAGTCATAAACTGATTTCATACGATCTCAAATAAAAAGCCCAAAGTTAAGACTGTTGCCACTTAAATTACGGCCACTGTAAACAAAATTGACAGAGAATACCGCGCAGCCTGCCACACGAAACAACATTAGAGTAACCAAACAAGAAAAATATGGCTGTTCTCCACGAACAACTGTTGGCAATTACATTATCTGCAGTGGTTGCCCTTAATTCGGTCGTGGTTGCCTTGATGGCACCGGTACACAACAAAATGTCTCAGTTGATGTTGGTGATCACGGTTTTTACTGTACTGCCCTTTGGTTGTGTCGATGCAATGCATTTTTTAGGTAATATGCCGAAGCCTGTGCATCAATGGATGATTTCTCACACGCCTCTTTATAATGATTTCGCGAGTTGGATGGTACTTGGCGTTATTGTAGTGACGCTTGAATTAGTATTTAAATAAAAAAACCAAGTGGAGACTCTGGGGTTGGTCAAAGAATGGAGTTATAAAATAAGACAACTATTTATAATTACGTTAATATATTGGTTGCCTAACTGTTAAACTCAGGTAAAGGAGTTACCTGAATTATAGCTCAATATGGAGCACCTATGGACAATCATTATTTAGATGTAAGGACACTTAACTTTATTGTTATTTTGTTTTCTTGTATCTACTCTATCAGTCTCCTTTGCTACCAATACACACAAAATAAAATAAAAGGGTTGAACACTTTTTCTGTCTCTTTGTTGTTTATTGGTCTTGGACCATTTTTACTTGGATTCCGAGATTCCGCTCCTGACTGGCTCACCATTATCGTGGCCAATACCCTTATTTTAATAGGCTTCTTGCTTACACTATACAGTGTGAGTATTTTCCGTTCATTCCCACTTAAACTCGCCCATACCATGGCGGTTTTTATCCCTATATTTAGCAGCTTATTTTACTACTTCACGTTTCATGCACCGTCGGTCAAAAGTCGTGTTATCTACCTTAGTGTTTATCTGTGTTTGGTGACATTATGCAGTGGAATTGCGATGTTGAAAGGTAAGAAAAACGATCTAGACCTTCCTGTAAAAACAATGGCTTATTCTTTTTTTTGTTATAGTGCATTCATGGGTTCAAGAACGCTTTGGAGTATATTTTCGCCAGAAATCACTAGCTTCATGAATGCAGGGCTTATCCATCAACTTTCTTTCTTATTTAGTATCTGTCTGATTGTTGCTTTAAGTTTTAATATATTGTGGTTAATTAATGCCCGCCTCGTTGCATCTATCAATGATCTTTCTCTGCGAGATGCATTAACTGGTCTCTATAACCGTAGGGCGTTAGAAGAAGTCATTCCTGGCCTCATTTACGATGCCAGAAAACAAAACCTACCTGTCAGTATCGTGATGGCCGATATTGATCGATTTAAAGCAATTAACGACCAATTTGGACATACTGCAGGTGATCAGGTCATGGAGAAGATATCCATCATACTTAAAAAGCACCTGCCTGAATCCGCATGCGTGGTGAGATTGGGTGGTGATGAATTCATGATGATTCTTTTAGACAAATTAGAGCAGGCTAAACATTTTTCAGAACAGATCAGAACTGCGATAGAAAACGATGCTTCCCTTCAATCATCTGAGAGAAAAGTTACGATGAGTTTTGGGGTCAGCGAATTAGAAAAAGGTAACGAGATGGACAGTGCACTGTCTCAAGCAGATGTCGCGCTATACCATTCTAAACATTCAGGACGCAATCAAGTCACACTCTTTGGTCAATATAGTGACTTCTCAGAGCATAATCCGACACAACCACACAACGCTTACCCTGTGTCTTAAGATTTATTAAGTGCCAAGCAACCCGATTAGGTTCGTGACAAATAGGATTTTAAGGAAACGCACAAAAAGCCCCGCAACAGCAGGGCTTTGTTTTAACTCATCAAACAGGCCGCAATTATACTGCGATCTCACCACCATCTTCACGGCGAATCACTACCGTTGAAGCACGAGGACGAACGGTTGTGCCTGCAGGCGTTTCTTCTGCCGCATCATCGCTGTATGGCCAGTTACCCGGGTGCTGGATGTTTACAAACAACGACTTGTAATCTGGACTAATTGTAAAGCCTGTGACTTCACACCCGTTTGGACCAACAAAGAAACGTCTCAGTTCTGCTTGGTTATCCGCACCAATCGTCGCTTGATCGCCATTTTCATCTATCAGTTTCGAAGGCACGACCGCCAGCATTTGATCGTTGGTGTATGAAGTCACTTCGTCCGCACCATTATCAGTTTGGATCCAAAGGATACCACGAGCGTCGAAAGCCAAACCGTCCGGGCTCGCAAACTGGTTTAACTCCGTTAAGCTTGAGCGGTTTGTGTTTGCATCGACATTAGCTGGTGAACCAAACACAAAGATATCCCATGTAAACTCGGTAGATGAATCACCTTCATCCCAACGAATCACGTGACCAAATTTATTGTTTAAACGTGGGTTCGCAGCGTTAGTTTCTTGCGTACGACGGGTATTGTTGGTCAATGTCAGATACACAGTGCCAGTAAATGGGTCAACTGTACACCACTCTGGACGGTCCATCGGCGTTGCGCCAACTAAATCAGCAGCGCCCGCTGTGTTAAGAATGATTTCTGCTAATGAGTCGAAATGATCCGCCAGCGTACCACCAGAGGTTGTGATACTATCTAGCGTCAGTGGTAGCCAAGTCCCTGTGCTGTCTTCATTGAAAAGTGCAACATAAAGCGTACCTTCGTCCATGTACTTATCACCAGTTGCCAGGCGATTAGCAGGGTTCGCATCTGCAGGGTCCCAAGCGGTGGCTGACTCAAACTTGTAAAGGTATTCAAAGCGAGAGTCGTGGCCAGAGTAGAATACAACTGGCTTACCTTCTTCCAACTTACCGAATGTACAGCCTTCATGACGGAAACGACCTAGCGCTGTACGCTTTTTCGCACGTGAGTTTTGCGTGTATGGGTCGATTTCAACAATATAGCCATGACCGTTCGCTTCGTTACGGTAATCGTCCGTTGAGCTAGCCCCTGTTGGTGCCAGATTAAAACGAGTGAACTCATCCAAACGTTCTTCGGTGTTGCCAGCTAGGGTTTCCCATAAGTAACGAGTGCTTCCTGATGCAATACCAATACGGTCTTGCTCTTCAGTGCGCTCACCTGCATTCACAAAGTAACCTGGCCAGTTTTCTTCACAGGTTAAGTAAGTGCCCCAAGGTGTGTAGCCATTACCACAGTTATTAAGCGTACCACGAGCCTGGCTGCCGTCTGGAGAGAAGCGGGTTACGGTCAATTCAGTATGTGCAACCGGGCCAGATAGATCCATTACAGTGGCACCAGTATAACGACGGTTTAATGGATCAGTATCGACCAGTTTCCAAATATTGTCTTCAAGCTGGATACGAACAACAGATACGCCGTGAGCGTTGATTTCTTTACGCACTTCGTCAACGATGGTGCGAACATTGTTCTCAACTGTTGGGCCGTTCGGATGCAGTGCTGCGGTATCAATATATTCATGGTTGATACATAGCAAACCGTCTGTGGTGCTGTCATTAAGCGGGAAAAAATGCATACCATCGTGATGCATGCCTAGTGCGTTAAGCTGGTCAGAACTGGTGTTTGTGCCGTCATTTTTCCACGCACTACCCTGAGCATTTAAAGGTGTCCCCCACGGTACCAATACCTGTGCAGTGTATCCAGATGGAACAGAGACAGCGTCCGTTAACGAACCTGCGATAGATTCAAAGTTAAGTACTGCTTTTGATACACCAGACGCAGCACTTGCCGAAGTACCTGAGCTAGACGAATTACACCCAGCCAAGCCAAAAGCACCGAACGCAGTCATCGCACTGATGCCCAAGCCGCCTTTCAAAATACTACGACGAGAAAGACTCGCCTCTAGTACTTCTTCAAATGGTTTGTTTTTGCTGTGGTTAAAGCGCGTTGCGTCGAAGGTTTCCTTACTCATGGTCTCACTTTCCCGATATTTGATTTAATTTTAAATTAGATTTTATAAGTCGTTGAACGAGGGGAAGTTTGGAGAAACATTATGACAGTAATAATTAAGATAAATGAAGGTTATGTTGCGTAACCCTTCCCCAGCCGAATCAATCAAGGGTTGATTCGGCGTCATATCAATGTGGAAAAACACGAGACATAGTTTGCACAAAGAACAACCAAACATATCTTATTAATAGAATTTTACTTGGGATATAGTTCTATAGAAGGTATAACGTGTGCGTATTAAGATCATCTACGAGAAATAGTTATGAAATTAGAAAGAATCGATAACAAAAGCCGTCGTATCCGTAAGAAACTGTTCTTAGGCGAATTCGCGATCCTAGGGTTCGAAATCAGCTGTGAAACAGACATCAATGACTTCGACCGCTACGATGTATTCGTTGATGACTTTGTCGACTACATCGACGGTTTAGGCCTTTGCTTTGGCGGTGGCGGTCTGGAACTATTTGAAGGCTTCCTATGTTCAACTGATCGTTACGGCAACGCAACTGAGGAACAAAAAGCGCAAGTATTGGCTTGGTTGGAAGCACGCCCTGAAGTAAAAAGTGCACAAGCTGGCGAACTGGTTGATGCAAATTACTTGTAATTCCAATCAGTGAAACTGAGCTAGGAAATTACACAAAGGCTGATCTTCGGATCGGCTTTTTTATTTTTGTCTTTGGGAAAGTAAATCTAGAAGGGCATTTTAGAGCTGGCACCACTGCCAGCCCATTGACGTCGAAAGTAGTTAACTATGATTTTTTAGCTGTTTCATCTTTCGTATCTTTCCAATACTGAATACGAACACGATGTAACTGAGCTCTTCTCATCTTTTTCATAGTAATCTCCCTTATTTATATAAGTAACGCTCATGTTGAGCTTATTGTCTAAGGTTTGCAATTCCATTAAATCTATATAGGAATCAACCAATTAACCGTGAACCAAACTCACAGCACAATGACAATAATGGTTTATTTACTACCGAAAGTATCCAAGCAAACCAACTATTATCTTCCTACACGGTCAACCTACTCACCAAATATGACAGAGAAATGGCAATCAAGTTCCCTCTTTTCACTGTCACTAAATCTTAATAAGAATTTTCGAGGTGGAATATAATCAATTACCACACTCTTAACGCAAAAGTCTAGTACTCAAAGATAAAAACCTGCTTTACAACAAACTCTTCCATCGAACTCATTTATTACTTATCTATAGACCAACGAGAACGTCGCTTAACAGAGAATATTGATCACCCAAGTTATATAGACCGGTTTGTGATCGAGAGCAAATCGGTGCGCTCATCCAAAATACCCACGTTTGCGACATACGCTCAAACACTTGTGAGAGATCTCTTACATACAGTGTAAGCAATTTGACTATTTCAGACTAAGACCAAAGCCAAGAATATACCCTAGGCACTTGTATTTAAATAAAAAAACATTTAATCATGCAATCGGTTTCAAAAATTATTTCAAATAGATAATTGAGTCAGAAACACAAAACATTAATACTGAATGTGTCGACAGGATGTTGGCAGGAACAGGAAAAAGCCTAACGGATTAGGTATCTTCAGGAAGAAGATTTGATGACTCAGGACGAGTTGTCCGCAAGGATGTAGTTAACTCTAGGATAGAGTTCGCCCGTCAGGATGACAGGCAAGAATGGACACCGCTAGGAAGGCGATGAACAGGGAACTCGGTTAAAGGAATTAGCCATAATCAAGGATAGATGCAGGGAGCACCTATTTAGTAGCCGGATAGCTGCGAAAAAGAATAAGCCCCGTCTGGGAAACCAGGCGGGGTTTTATTATTTCTACCGCTCATCATCACTACCCTCTGCTGGAATTCACACATCGTAATTCGCCCTAATTCGATAAAAAATATTTGTCGTCACGACGAGTTTTTTTCGTTTTCATCTGCCAGCGAAAAAAACTAATGTGCACACCCTCAACGACGTGGTTGTCCAACCACAATTCTAACTCGTTGAAGTATGTAGGTTATGTCATATCAATATCATCAGCCTGCTGCACTCTATACTCTATACTTATATTTTTAATCTGGTACTGACTTACAAAGGAACAGCCATGCGTATTGCTATTCTCTCTCGTAATGAGAATTTATATTCAACCATGCGCCTAAAGCAAGCTGGTGAAGAGCGTGGACATCAAGTTGATGTTATCGACACTCTGCACTGCTACATGGACATTACGAGTAATAACCCTAAGATTCGTTATATGGGTGAAGAATTGCCACAATACGATGCGGTTATTCCACGAATCGGGGCCTCTGTCACTTTCTATGGCACTGCAGTCGTGCGCCAATTTGAAATGATGGGTACATTTTGTGTCAATGAATCGGTAGCGATCAGCCGTTCGCGTGACAAGCTCCGTTCTTTACAGCTTTTATCTCGTAAAGGAATTGGCTTACCACGCACTGGTTTTGCTCACCACCCTGACAACATCCAAGATGTGATCAAAAACGTTGGCGGCGCTCCTCTGGTTATTAAGCTACTTGAAGGTACCCAAGGCATTGGTGTTGTTCTTGCTGAAACAAATAAAGCAGCAGAAAGTGTAATTGAAGCCTTTATGGGCTTAAAAGCGAACATCATGGTTCAAGAGTTCATTGAAGAAGCAAAAGGGGCAGATATTCGCTGTTTCGTTGTAGGCAACAAAGTGATTGCAGCAATGAAACGTCAGGCAAAAGAAGGTGAGTTCCGCTCGAACCTTCACCGCGGCGGTTCTGCGCAACTTGTCAGGTTGAGCAAAGAAGAACGTGCAACGGCAGTTAATGCTGCAAGAGTGATGGGCTTAAACCTATGTGGTGTAGACATCCTGCAATCGAAAAACGGTCCCGTGGTGATGGAAGTGAACTCCTCACCGGGTCTTGAAGGTATCGAGTTGGCAACGAACAAAAACGTTGCAGCGATGATTTTCGACTTTATCGAAAAAAACGCAAAACCAAATTCAAACCGTACTCGCGGTAAAGGTTGATTACTATCCAAACAGCGTGGAGAGGTAACTTGGCCTCTCTATGCAACTCGTCGCTAGGATGACACTATGAATCAGAAAATTGTCATTGGGAATGCCGAAGCAATCTGCTTACCTGAGTTAGGCATTCCCCACCTTGAAGCTCGTATTGACACTGGTGCGCAAACCTCTTCTCTTCACGTCGATAATATCGAGTGCTTTGAGAAAAACGGCCGTTCATACGTAGAGTTCGATCTCCATCCGGATGTTTATCACTTAGAACAGGTCGTTCGCTGTACAGCACCACTTAAAGCGAACCGTAAAGTGAAATCCTCGAACGGGACTTTCGAGCACCGCTGCGTGATCACTACCATGCTACGCATGAACGACCAACAGTG
This sequence comes from Vibrionaceae bacterium, assembly GCA_018222805.1. Classification (GTDB taxonomy): domain Bacteria; phylum Pseudomonadota; class Gammaproteobacteria; order Enterobacterales; family Vibrionaceae; genus Vibrio. Next base: position 24,143 of record JAAEZQ010000006.1, on the reverse strand, counting down.
GCCAATAGACATTACGTTGACCAACCGTGAAAACATGACTTACATGATGCTGCTAGGCCGCCAGGCGATGGCAGATAAAGTGTTGGTTGATCCGAGCCAGTCCCACTTGTTGGCTCCATAACGACTATCGTATTAGATGAGTGACTCTCAAAAGGTGTCACTCATCTCACCTCTTATTTCCCCGTAGCAGCACAATAATTAGCCCTTTCGCTTTTATTTTAGTCGCTCGCCAATGTGTATGCGGCTTGGTTGGCGCTGTATTCAGAATATGCAGATAGGCTTTTTCATCCAGAACGACTTCTCCTCCATGCGCAAGCAACAAACAGCTTGGCTGCAGTTCAAAAACCCGTTTAACGGAACAACGATATTGATTGGGATGAAAAATAGGAAACGGTGCAATCAAATGCTTTTTCACCTTTACGATTAAATCCGCTACATACAATACACTCTGTTCCTCATGATAGACCGATAAATCTCTGTCGGTATGACCCAACGTTTCCAATACCTGCCAATCTTCAAAGCCCGGAATACTATCACCATCAAGCAACATGAGCTTATCCGCATACTCGGCGAGATACATGGTCTGTATGTACCCCTGAATTCTATGCAGCTGCAAAACATATCCTTATGGTTGAGGTGTTTTTTTAATGAAGAAACCCATCCTGGTCAGACCAATAATAATAGCAGACTAGAACGTATGTTAAATAAATGTTTACAGCACTCTTCGATAACAAAGCACAATCGATAAGATAGATTTTAATCATTAGACTCCAGACCACTTTTGTCCGTTAATGCGCGCACACGGAGTTCGTGTCAGGGTATGAGGTTCACGCCTCATGATTTGCTTTTTGGTACTTTTCCTTTAAAGGTTTAAGTACATTTTTGTGAGAATTGAGTTGGAAAAAGCAACGAAATTAGACCGCATTCGCGCGGACTACAACGTTCACTACTGGAGCCAAGGCTTCTACGGTATCGATGACCAAGGCGAGGTATACGTATCTCCTCGTAGTGACCGTGCACATCAAATCCCTTTCAGTGCCATTGTAAAAGAGCTAGAAGCGAAGCAGCTGAACTTACCTGTTCTCGTTCGCTTCCCGCAGATCGTGCATCAACGTGTGCATGGTCTTTGTGATGCTTTCAACCAAGCTATTGAAGATTATCAGTATCCGAACAAATACTTGTTGGTGTACCCGATAAAGGTAAACCAGCAACGTGAAGTGGTTGATGAAATACTCGCTAGCCAAGCTGAGTTGGAAACGAAACAACTCGGTCTTGAAGCAGGTAGTAAACCTGAATTGTTGGCCGTATTGGCTCTGGCTCAGCAGGCCAGCTCCGTGATTGTCTGTAATGGCTACAAAGACCGTGAGTATGTTCGTCTTGCCTTAATTGGTGAAAAACTCGGCCATAAAGTTTTTATCGTATTGGAGAAACTGTCAGAGCTTGATCTTGTGCTACAAGAAGCGGAAAGCTTGGGTGTAAAACCTCGCTTGGGTTTACGTATCCGCCTTGCTTCTCAAGGTGCGGGGAAATGGCAGTCAAGTGGCGGCGAAAAATCCAAATTTGGCCTGTCTGCATCACAAGTATTGAGTGTGATTAATCGCCTGAAGAACAGAGGCAATCTCGATGCATTACAATTGGTGCACTTCCACCTTGGCTCACAAATGGCGAACATTCGCGATGTACGTAACGGCGTCAATGAATCAGCACGTTTTTACTGTGAACTGCGCGCAATGGGTGCCAACATTGATTATTTCGATGTGGGTGGTGGCTTAGCCGTGGACTATGACGGGACACGCAGCCAATCTTCCAACTCGATGAACTATGGTCTTGCTGAGTACGCACGAAATATCGTCAACACTGTTGGTGATGTATGTCTGCAATATGAGCAGCCGATGCCGGTGATTATTTCTGAGTCTGGCCGCTCTTTGACGGCGCATCATGCCGTGTTGGTATCTAATGTTATTGGTACAGAAGCTTACCAACCTGAAGAAGTATATGCGCCAGTGGATGAAGCGCCTTTGCTGCTACAAAACATGTGGCGCAATTGGGAAAACTTGCAAAATGGTACCGACGCTCGAGCACTGATTGAGATTTACAACGACACCCAAAGTGATTTGGCAGAAGCACATTCAAATTTTGCAACTGGCGTGATTAACCTTGAGCAGCGCGCCTGGGCAGAACAATTGTCACTGCGCATATACTTTGAGTTGAGCCGTAAGATGAGTACGAAGAACCGCTTCCACCGTCCGATTCTGGATGAGTTGAGCGAGCGTCTTGCAGACAAGTTCTTTGTCAACTTCTCGCTCTTTCAGTCTCTGCCAGATGCGTGGGGCATTGATCAGGTGTTCCCTGTTCTGCCTCTTTCAGGTTTAGGTGATGCCGAAGAACGCCGTGCTGTGATGTTAGACATCACTTGTGACTCTGATGGTGCGATTGATCTCTACGTTGATGGTCAAGGTATAGAAAGTACGCTACCAGTCCCGGCGTGGAGCAAAGACAAGCCATACCTGCTCGGCTTCTTCTTAGTTGGCGCATACCAAGAAATTCTTGGTGACATGCACAACTTATTTGGCGACACCCATAGTGTGGTTGTTAACGTAGAAGAAAACGGCGAGTTTGAGATCAGCTACATTAATGAAGGTGATAGCGTTGAAGATATGATGCGCTACGTTCATATCGACGTTGAAGCGATTCGTGACAACTACAAACAACTGGTTTTTGAACGCGTTGAAGCCAGTGAACAAACCCAAATCCTTGCTGAATTGGAACAAGGTTTGGTGGGATACACCTATTTAGAGGATTTCTGATATGAATGATTTGTTTACTAAAACTGATTATTCGCTGTACTCCAACTCAATGTCGTTTCTGCGTCTACCGTATATCAAAAACCCGGTGACCGCAGAGGCCGACGTTGTAGTGCTCGGCGTTCCTCTCGACATGGCAACATCAGGTCGCCCAGGCGCACGCATGGGTCCGGATGCCATTCGCCGTGCTTCAGTGAATTTGGCGTGGGAAGGTAAAAAGTTCCCATGGGATTTCAACGTATTTGATAAATTAACCGTCATTGATTCCGGTGATCTGGTCTTTGATTGTGGGGATGCTGAAGACTTCACTTACCGTCTGGAAGCGGCAACAAGTGAGATCTTAAAAAGTGAAAAAACAATGCTTGCCTTGGGCGGCGATCACTTCATCACCCTGCCTATTCTGCGTGCCTATGCGAAACATTATGGCGAAATGGCTTTAGTTCATTTCGATGCTCATACGGATACTTACGCCAATGGCAGTTCATACGACCACGGTACGATGTTCTATCATGCACCGAAAGAAGGGTTAATCTCTGCGAAAAACTCGGTACAAATTGGTATTCGTACTGAATACAAACAGCAAGATCATGGCTTCAATGTGATCGATGCGATGCAGGCAAACGACATGTCTGTAAACGAGATTTTAGATGAAATTCGTCGTACCGTAGCCGATAAACCAGTGTATGTTACGTTTGATATTGACTGCTTAGATCCAGCATTTGCTCCGGGAACGGGGACGCCTGTTTGCGGAGGTTTGAATACTGACAAAGTGCTTAAAATCATTCGTGGTTTGGCTGGCATGAATATCGTAGGCATGGATGTGGTAGAGGTCTCACCACCTTATGACCAAAGTGATGTCACGGCATTAGCAGGAGCGACCATCGCTTTAGAGCTGCTGTACGCTTACGCATCGAGTCGCGAACAAGCGTAATATTTTCCAAGGGAGCATTTGCTCCCTTTTTTATTTTTTACACCGCAAATTTTCGGATTATTTTTTCTAATCCAAATCATAGATTTTAATCTTGCTTGACTGCAAAAGTTTAGATTGCCAAGCATACATTCAAGCACTAATATCTCGCACGAATAATCCCCTAACATAACAAATACATTAGCCCCATTTATGGAGTGCTAAGGCTTCTTACACCTTAAATTTATTGGAGAGACACGTAAATGCCGGCTTCGTTTCCATTAGTGAAACTTACCTTCTTAATCGCGATATTGACTGCCGTAGGTCAGATGACCCAAACGATGTACGTTCCTTCAATCGGTCATATGGCGAGTGAATTTTTGGTTTCTGCGTCTTCGCTTCAAGCCGTCATGGCCTGTTACTTGATCCCATATGGCTTATCACAGTTCGTGTATGGTCCACTGTCTGATCGCCTTGGGCGCAAACCTATTATCATTGCAGGCTTGCTCATATACATCGTAGGAACGTTAGTCGCTCTATTTACCCACCAGTTTGAATGGTTCTTAGTCGGTAGCTTTATCCAAGGCTTGGGAATTGGCTGTGGTGGCGCAATGGCACGTATATTAACTCGCGACTGTTTTGATGGCGCTGAGCTACACCGTGTGAACAGCTTGATCAGCATGTGTATTCTCTTCTCACCTTTGGCGGCGCCATTACTGGGTGGTTACTTAACAGAAGCGTTTAGCTGGCGTTCGAGCTATCTCTTCCTCGCGCTCTTCGGAGTCGCTGTGGTTATTACTATGATGGCCAGTATGATGGAGACACTCCCTGTAGAAAAACGCAAACACGAACCAGTAACGAAGAGCTATCAATATGTTTTATCGGACAAACGCTTTCAGGGCTTTTTGATCTGCCTTGTGGCAACATTCGCGGGTGTCGGTGTAATTGAGGCTGCAGCGGGTGTGCTATTAGGTGGCGTATTGGGATTACCAGCAACAACCGTAAGCTTGCTATTTATTATTCCGATCCCGGGCTACCTGATTGGCTCAGGCTTATCGAGCTATGTAGCTCAGCGCCGCTCAATGCGCCGAGCCCTGAATGTTGGTCTGGTCGCCATTTTTATCGGTTCAGCCGTCGTGTTGATCCCTGGCCTATTTGGCTTAACGACCGCGTTGACATTAATTGGTGGCGCAACCATTTACTTTTTGGGAGCAGGCATATTATTTCCTGCGGCCACGACAGGGGCGATTTCTCCATTCCCATACCATGCGGGTACTGCGGGTGCGACACTGGGCGGCATGCAAAACTTGGGCGCTGGTATCGCAACCTTGCTTGCATCGCTATTTCCCGCTCAAAACCAAATGCCTCTGGGTATTTTGATGATGGCGATGTCAGTTATCGCAATGCTAGGGCTGCGCTGGGTTAATCGTACGCCGGATCATTCCAACCAAGTACCACAGGTTATATAACCAAACTCAGTATATAATTTCATGGGGGCATACTTTGTAGTATGTCCCTTTTTTGTACTCACACTCCAAAAGACTGTTTGCTTTGTATAACAACTGCTTACACAATGAAGTTTCATATCGATCATTGGAAGATCAAAAACATCGGTAACAAACCTGAAAGCACGCTCAAGCCAGTACAATGAGATTCCATTCAAAACGATGACTTGGGTATAAAATACAAGGATAAACAGATGCGTTTTACTCTTACGACGTTGGCCGTATCAGTCGCAATTTTAGCCGGATGCAGTAATCAAGGAACTTCACCTATGAACCATTATTCTCAGTCACAGCTCATTGCCCAACAAACACAAGCGCCTGTCGCAAAGAAAGTCCCTCATGCTATGACTATTCATGACGATACCCGTATCGACAATTACTACTGGATGCGTGACGACGAGCGCAAAGATGCGGAGGTATTGCAGCATCTGGAAAAAGAGAATCAATATACCGAAACCGTTCTAAAACATACCGAATCGCTTCAGCAGACACTGTTTGAAGAAATAAAGGGCAGAATAGCCAAAGACGATAACTCCGTTCCGGTTCGCAAGGGCAGTTACTTTTATTCCAGTGAAGTCTCTGGAGACAACGAATACGAAGTTCATTTACGCGCCAAAGACTTCGCTGGCACAGATAAATCGGTGATTTTAGATGTCAACGCACTTGCCAAGGGTCATGAATTCTTTAACGTCAGTGGGTTACATGTCAGTCCTGATGAAACGCTTTTAGCTTATGGAGAAGATACGTTAAGTCGCCGGATTTACACCATAAAAATCAAAAATCTGCTGACTGGTGAATACCTAGAGGACGAAATCGAAGGAGCCTCTAGCGCTATCGCGTGGCAAAACGATAATCAAGCGTTTTATTACATAAAAAAGGATCCAAAAACGCTGTTAGGTTACCAAGTCTATCGACATGTTTTAGGCACCCCACAAAGCACTGACGAGCTTATCTATGAAGAAACAGATAGTGAGTACTACACCTACATCAGCAAGAGTAAAGATGGAGAAGAGGTGTACATTTGGCACTCCAGCACGGAAACAAGCGGTGTATCTGTTCTCGATGCCAACAATCCAAACGCGCAAGCTGAGTCATTTTTTCCTCGCGAATCCAGTATCGAATACAGCATCGCAAAACTTGGCGACTGGTACTATATCTATACCAACTATCAGGCAATTAACTTCCGTTTGATGAAAGTGCGTAAACAAGACAAGCACGACCGCTCTCAATGGCAAGATGTCATTCCGGCAGACGATGATACTCAGTTGGTCGATTTCGAGTTGTTCGATGACCATCTGGTTTATGAGCAACGCTCAAATGGCTTATCAACGGTCACTGTCCGCGAGCTATCCAGTGGTAACGAGTTCCCTCTCCAATTTCACGATAGCGCATTTGCAGCGTATCTAACCGGGAACTACGAGTTAGATAACAATAAAGTGCGTATTTACTACAGTAGCTTAACCACACCGGGTACTTACTATGATTTCGATCTGAAAACGGGTGAGTCAGAAGTCATGAAACAAACGCCTGTACTGGGTGATTTTAACGCAGATAACTACCAGTCTGAACGCATCATGATCAAAGCCCGTGATGGCAAGTCAGTACCTGTCTCACTGGTTTATCGCAAGGATCGGTTTAACAAAGATGGCACCAATCCTATTTATCAATACGGTTATGGTTCATACGGCGCCACCATTGAACCCACATTCAGCTCAACACGTTTAAGCCTGTTAGATCGTGGTTTCGTTTTTGCAATTGCCCATATTCGTGGATCTGAAATGCTCGGACGTCCTTGGTATGAAGATGGTAAAAAGCTGACTAAGCAAAATACATTCAACGATTTTGTCGATGTAACCAAAGGCTTGGTCGAGAAGAACTACGGTGCGAAAGACAAAGTATTCGCGGTTGGGGGATCAGCAGGAGGCTTGTTAATGGGCGCTGTTATTAACCAAGCACCTGAGTTGTACCGTGGCATTGGTGCACATGTACCCTTTGTCGATGTCGTGACGACGATGTTGGATGAATCGATTCCATTAACCACAAATGAATACGATGAGTGGGGCAACCCGAACAACAAAACCTATTACGACTATATGTTGAGTTATTCGCCTTACGACAATATAAAAGCGCAGGATTACCCGAACATGCTGGTCACCACAGGTTTGCATGATTCTCAGGTACAGTACTTTGAGCCTATGAAGTGGATAGCTAAGCTGCGTGAAATGAAGACAGATAACAACGTACTGGTGTTTAAAACCGATATGGAAGCGGGACATGGTGGTGCTTCAGGTCGCTTTAAGCGCTTAAAGGAAGATGCACTTGAATATGCTTTCTTCCTCGATCTTTTAGACGAAAAGTAAGTTCAAATGGTTTAAGTCAAGCAGAAATAAAAACGCCTACTTACAACAAGTAGGCGTTAATGCAATCAATATGGTTTAGGCAGTAGATACTGTCCTATTGATTAGAAGTAGTAACGAGCACCAACAGTCCAGTTGTCATTCTCCTCTACGTCGATATCATTACCTAAATCGATTTGGTAACCTGCAAAGGTGTAGAACGATGGCGTTACTGCGTACTCTGCTTGTAGAGCCATTTGACTGTAAAGTGTGTCATTTGCATCTTCATCGTCAACAGACTCGTAGTTTACACTGAATGTCCAGTCGTTCACTCCATATGCTATCAAGGCTTCAAGTTGTGACGTTTCTTTGAATAGCTTATCTATTTCATTTACTGGATCAATTTCCCAAGTGAAAGCATAATCATTCATGCCGTACACAAACGCTGCGTACAGACCAGAGCCATATAAGCCGTATTTCACTGAGAAAATATGTGATTCTGCAGTTTCTGTTGAACTGCCCATATCTAGGTCACCACCACTGTATGCATAGCCAAGACCAAAGCCAGCTAGCTCAGTGCTAAGAGAAACTTGACCACGGTCATCGTAATCTTCGTTTTGACCTTGCCAAGCTAGCCCTAGGTTAAAACCAAAACCGTCACCGAATTGGAAGCCTTTACGGTAGCTAAGCATTTTTTCGCCACGAGCAGAACCAACTTCGTACATTTCATCTGGGTATAAGAAATCGTTGGCAAACGCGATAGGCATATCTGCCACACCAGCTATGTCGTAGTATGGTGTCCATTGTGTACCAACAACTAAACGACCAAGTTGTTCATGAGTTGCACCGATGTAACCAAGACGAGTAGAGAAAGACTCTTCACCACCGTTTAAGTAGTTAAGCGCCCATTCACCTTTAGCGTCAACAGTCACACCATTGCCGATGTCTTTTTTGCCCGCAACGTTGATACGAGGAGATACTTGGTGAACTTTTACGTCCTCATCATAATACTCACCCACGCCCACAGATACATGACCGCCGATTGATAAAGATGTCCCATCGCTGTTGTAAACTTCTGCTGCGAATGCCTGTGTACCACATGCTAGTGCCGCCACTGCTACGGCTAGAGCTTTCATTTTCATTGTTAACATCCATATAGTTGTTTGTGCCGATTCGTTCAAAAACAGAATAACCTGCATCACTTGCAACGAATAACTAACAACGTAGTAATGAAATTTAAATAAAACAAACAACTTATTATGCAACCGATCTACTTACTGGTTAATCCTTGACTGAGATCACATAAAAATAGTGAACTTTTCACAGTTATGCATAAATTTTGTACTTTTTCCCGTGCTACTTCTCTCAATGCCCCAACATTTGTTAATTTTAACTCTATCAATACCAATATTATGAGTCGTGATATTTGCAGTATGAGGTATGGTTAAATAAAAACTAGAGAGTTTGGATTGGAGATCTTTGATTAATGAATACAGTGTATTGTATTGAGATTACCAATATTCTATAGGTAAATTTGCTATTTTTACTGGTTTAATACTGACACCTCAACCTAACTCAGTTGCTTAAATTCTGTATATTATTGGAAGTTGAGGAGTTAAAAATACAAAACGCCCGATGAAGTACATCGAGCGTTTTAGTTAAAAAGTGTCAACCCATATCAGGACGGGTCATAGAAAGCTATCTAAGAGTTTAAACTGGACTCTGCTCTACGAAGTTGAGATAGGTAAGTCACCCAGCTTTTTGCCTGATCTGATGGTTTCATTGCATAAGATCTTTTAGCGTTCGCAAGGGCATCATCTATACGCTTCAACTTGTAATAAGCTCGAGCTTTGATAAGTGCGACATCGGCTTTTCGGCCAGAAACTTTATCGAGTACGGCTAACGCTTGTTGATAATGGCCTTCTTGCACCAATAACTGAGAAAAGTTCCAGTAGTACTGAGAATCAAGTCTTGCAGCCACTCGCCAGCTATCCATCGACTTATCCCACTCTTTGGCCATTTGCCAGTAAGTCGCTTGCTGTGCCTTCAGTTTGCTGTCTGAGTTAATCTCATGCAGTTCGTTTAAGACCAATGCAGCACGTTCTGGGATTCCACGATTAGCATAAAGTTGGGCCAACAGCTTCAAGTCATCTTGACTAAGTTTTACTCCCTGCAGCTTAGCAAGAGCTAAAGAGTCTAAAGCCCGTTTATTATCTTCAATGCGTAGATGTAAAGCGACCAATTGACGCCACCATTCCACGCGTACAGGTTCAATAGCAATCAAACGCTTTATTGTGCCAATCGCTGGCTTCCACTTTTTGAGTTCCAGCTCAGCAGAAAGCTTGATCGAAAGCGGACCAGTCTTGTCAGGCTGCCCGAACTGCTCGTAACACCCCATCGCTGAAATCACTTTGTACCACTCACTGAGCTGATAATGAGATTGTGCGATGCGCAACCAAACATCATGGGCTTTCTGATTTTTAGGCACCGTCTTGCTTAACGCATAATAGTGCGGTAACGCTTTGGAAAATTGTTGCTCGTTAAGTAACATATCAGCCAGCATCTTACGGGTTTGCCACGCTTGTTCATCTTGTAACAAACCACTATTAACCGCATACTCAATCTGTTTAATAGCTGGCTTAATTTGCTGGTTTTGCCAATAGAAAATACCCAGCATACGAGCGACAAAAGCCTTATCATAGCCACGAGAAAGATCTAATGCTTCAAGCGTCGAAATGGCCTCTTTGAGGTTATCCTCTTGCGCCATATTATGCGCCTGCTGGACACGGGTAGCGGTATACTGACTTAACTCGCTCGCGGTGGTAGTAAAGGCACTTAAGCTCAAGACGGCACTAATTAGGAATTTCTTCATCATTTATTTAACTTGAACTCCAGTCTTACAGTTTGGCCAATCTGCTCAATTGACACACCATTCTCAACTTTTGGCTGATATTTCCACTTCTTAAGTGCACGTATCGCCTCTCGCTCAAACATCCGACTGGGTTCAGCAGCGATCACTTCAATGTCTTTCGGCCGACCAGTCTCATCAATAGTAAAGCGCATAACAACATAGCCTTCGACTTTTCGCTTGAGCGCTTTACTTGGATAACGCGGCTCAACACGGTACAAAGGTAATGCTTGCTGATTGCTCATGGAACCTTTTAGATTTGGGGCGCTAATCGCAATACCATCTAACGCAGTATTTAAGCCCAAAGCACTGGTGGGCGTCACTTGGCTCATTGGCTCCACTTGCGTATTCGCTTGAGACAAGTCCATCGGCTCTGGTGCTTTCGGCGGTTCAGGTTGCTCAGGCACAGAGCGTTGGCGACGCTGCACATCTGCATCGTTTTCCACCATCACCATGTCAAATCGCACCGCTTCAGAAGCTTTTGGGGCGCGTTGTTTTCCATTGTCAACCATCCAAGCCATAAAGCTAAACAAGCTGACTGAGATCAATAGCGACACGGGTAATGCAAGTAACAGCCTCCCCATTAAGGTGTCTCCGCTGCCAATGCAATGCTCTTAACGCCAGCACCTTTAGCCGCATCCATCACTTTTACAACGGTGCCGTTATATGCATGTTCATCCGCCTGAATGACGAGTGATGCATCAGGCTGATCAAGCAGCAAATGCTCGATAGACGCTTCTACACGCTCGATATCGACCAAACGCTTGTCAATATACACATCGTTTGCTGCCGTTACCGCGATAAAAATACCAGCGTCCTTCTGGCTCACCACGTTTGAAGCCTGCGGGCGATTGACTTCTACCCCTGACTCACGAACAAATGAGCTAGTAACAATAAAGAAAATCAACATGATGAACACGATATCAAGCATGGAAGTTAAATCGACTTGAGCTTCATCTTGTTGGTTAGGTCTGCGTCCGAGTCTCACTTCTGACTCCTTAAAGATTGTTCTAATTGGATGGCTCTGCGCTCACACACTTTGCTTAATCGTGCATGAACAAACATCCCCGCCAGCGCCGCTACCATTCCAGCCATAGTCGGTAAGGTCGCAAGCGAGATGCCAGAAGCCATCAATTTTGGATTGCTGCTGCCCTGTGAAGCCATAACATCAAACACGGTAATCATGCCCGTCACCGTACCTAACAAGCCAAGCATTGGGCAAATAGCCACAAGCAACTTGATCGTTGATAAGTTCTGACGCAAATCAATGTGCGCCTTTGCAATCCATCCTTCGCGGATTTGATGCGCGTACCAAGAGTGATGTTCTGACCTTGCCAGCCACTGGTCACGGAGTTCTACTTTTACCTTAGGAAAAACCGTTGTCAGGTAAATCACCCGCTCCATGACCAATAACCAGCACACCGCAACTACGGCGGCCAGCCACCATAAGATCTGGCCACCTTGCTGCATAAAGCTCATCAATGTTGTGGCCCAATCTTCGCTGATCAAACCCAATGTGTTGAGTAAGATCTGCTCCATTACGCTGCATTCTCCGCGACTGTATTCACTTTGCTTTTTCCTTGTGGCATATCACGCTCAGCCTGTTCTGCAACTAAGCCAATACCTTGCTTCTCAAGAATATTGCGAATGTTTTCCGCTTGCGAGCTCAAAACATTGTGAGCCAAAAGCAGAGGCATTGCGGCAACCAGACCAAGTACAGTCGTTACAAGCGCCATTGAAATACCACCCGCCATGACTTTTGGATCGCCGTTACCAAACTGAGTGATCACCTGGAAGGTTTCGATCATGCCTGTTACGGTTCCAAGCAGACCAAGCATTGGAGCCAGTGCCGCCAACAGTTTCAACATCGACAAACCTTTTTCTAGGTGCGTCTGCTCATCAACCACCGCTTCAAGAAGACGCAATTCTAATGCTTCTACACTGCGGTGTTTGTCTTTGTGATACACCGCCAGGACACGACCCAATGGATTATCTTGTGGCTGAGTAGGGCTCTTCAGTTGCTGTGCAATCTTCTGACGCGCAACCATTAGTGATACGCCACGAACGAGCGCAATAATCAAACCGATAGCTAGTAAGCCAAGAATGATCTTACCCACTACACCACCAGCGCTGAGGCGATCTTGCAGTGTTGGCGAGTTCGCAAGTTGCTCCAAAAGGATGCCGCGTGATGGATCAATAACAATGCTATCTAGGTCACCTGAAGTGAGTGTGCTTGCTGTCGGACCATTTTCAGGCTGACGAAGGTAATTAACTGCATCGCCACGCTGACCGTTCCAATTCACATAACCGTTGTCATCCAGTAACGCCATCGCGCCAAGGCGAACACCCGTAATCGTCTGCTCACGGCCTTCACCATCCAGCAATGTGAACGATACATTAGCCAGCTCACCACTTGCCTTCACTTGCTCTTCCATGCTGCGCCACATGGCCTGAAGTTGTGACAAAGTAGGCAGCGAAGTCGCAGCAACAATAGCCTCCATGTCTTTCTGGTAGGTATTGCGGTCAACACCCGTTACGGAATGTTTAAGTTCAGACTCAAGCTCTTTTGCATTCTGACGCACAACACCGAATAGCTCACCAAGACTGCCTGTCTCTAAACGAAGTTTCTCTTCAAGTTGTGCCAACTCAGCTTCATTTTCACTGAACGTCGCACTCAAGGCGTCCGCCTCGGCTTGTAAAGCGGCGCGCTCTGCCGCCAGTTGATTTTTAATCGACTTCAACTCTTGTTCTGATTGTTTAAAACCAGCTTCACGCGTTACGTTGTGTGATTGCTGTTGACGATTTTCCTGCTGCGCTTTTTGCAACAAAGTGTCACTGGCAAACGTAGTGTAAGGCATCAACGCAGCGCTCGAGATTAATGCAACCGATAACCATTTTTTGATCATTTACTTGCCCTCCGCAACGGTTAGGGACACTGGCAGCGTTAACATGCTCGGTGCAATTTGTTTGTTTGCCATGGCAAACGCTTTATCCAACTCTGTTTTTTGTTCAGAACCAAGAGGTTGCCAGGCCTTCTGCTGTTGCGACCAGCTCCAGAACGTTTCTCCGGATAAGCTACGTGCGATCAACGATACGCGTCCTAAATAGAGGACATCCGCTTCAACTTTTTCGTTCGCCGATAAATCAATTTTGCCTTGGTAAACGCCAAGTCGAGTGCCGTAATCCATTTCGATTTGGTACGCTTCCAGAATTCGGCGAAACTTTTCTGCATCAGCAACGTCCGCACGAGTCATCATCGAATCAAGCTTCGCAATACGCTCTTCGCGTTGTGCTTTACGAATCGGCTTATCGTTCGCCACGATCTCTTTTAACCCATCAAGCATGTGATACATCAACGGCACAACACCTTGACGGGTGTGCGCAATTTGCTCGATTTGGTCATTCAAGTTATCTACTTCTTGATTCTGACTATTCACGAGACTGGTAAGGTGATCGCGATAAATCTTTAAATTGCTGACTTCTTCTTGCAGCTGTTCGATTTCTGCTTCCAAGGTCAACGCCTTTTCTGCACTGGTATCAATACGTTTTTGACTGGCCGCTGATGCTTGATTGGTTTTACTTTGCACTGCTTGTGCATCGCTGAGATTTTCCGCGTGAACGGGAATCAGGGCCGATGAAATCAACAGAGCGATACTTAATTTGATTAGATTCATACGAGTTAAACTGCTATTTCCTAAAAACGACTAAAGGGGAATACGATCCTTCCCCTTTATTAATCAGATTGTTATCAGTACTTAAACTGGATTGTCGCCATGTAGTTGCGGCCTTCACCAACCACTACACCGCTCGCTCCCTCATACTCTAGAGGGTCAGTACTACCACCGCCCGCTAAGTACTCTGTATCAAATAGGTTTTCTACATTGAATCGAGCAATAATATCCAAGTTTTCGTCGTACTTATGCTTGTATGACACACCCATATCAATGCGTGCATACCCATCTTTTTCGAATGTGTTCGCTTCATCTCCGTAGCGCTCACCTTCATAAATCAAACCTAGGTTTAGGTTGGTGTTGTCTTGCACTTTGTAGCTAGACCAAACACTCGCCGAGAACTCAGGTACATCTACCGGACGGTTGCCTTTGTAATGTTTACTTTGTGTAATCTCTGCATCTAAATACATTGCAGAAGCAGTAAGCGAAAGCTTATCCGTCACAAAGCCCTGCGCTAAGATTTCTGCTCCACGGTGAACTTGCTCGCCATCTTGCGTAATCGTCTCTTTGCCCGGATTATTTGGCGCATCAACCGTTAGCTTTACGTTCTCTAAGGTGATATCAAATAGAGCGCCTGTTAAGTAAAGACGTTGATCAAACAACTCCCACTTCGTACCAACTTCGTAAGAAATGCCGCGTTCCGCGTCTAGCTCTTCACCATCGTTAGTATAATCCTCACCGTTTACCTGCCCTTGTGGCATAAAACTCTCAGAGTATTGAGCATAAATAGAGCCATTCGATGTTGGGTGGAAAGTCACACCAAACTTCGGAGATACTTGGCTCTCTGTTAACCCATCACTACGTTTTTCATCATAACGAACACCCGCAAGTAGCTGCCAATAATCATTGATGGTCATCATATTCTGCGCGTAGATTCCCCAAGTATCGTATTCGCTCGTTGGCCATTTTCTCGAACTACGATAACCAGGCTTTGGCACCGTTTCTCCCGGAGCAATCTTCGCTTCATTATGAAACGCCATAAAGCGATCGTAACTGTAATCTAAGTAGTTAGCTCCGACTAATAGTGTGTTTTCGGTACCAAATAAAGCAAAGTCTGTCGTAACATCTAAATAGGCGGTGTCAAACACCCAGTTATCTGAACGATCATTACCACGGTGAACAATGACGTTATCTACATCGTATTTATTGAACTTCGGGTAAGACTCTACGTCAAAACGCTCAAAGTCTTGGCGGTTGTATCCCGCTTTCACATTAACGCTCTCAATTACTTGCGCATTAATATCGATGCCATAGTTTTCGACGTCGTTATCGATCTTTGACCATTGCGCGTCCCAAATGTATTTTTCACCTAACTGAGGCTTACCATTTACGACGTAAGCACCTGAATCTACGCTACCTTCATCTTTTGTACGGTCATAGTGCGCTGACACCATAACGTTTTCGGTAATGTCATACTCAGCAACTAAACCACCAACAAAACGATCGGTTTGAGGCTTTGTACCATCCCCGTAAGTGCGCCAAGAACTGTAGTTCTCCTTCGCTAAAATCGCTCGAGCACGCAGCGTCTCCGCTTCGTTTAAAGAGCCACTTACATCAAGCACTGTACGTGAATGCTCGTTCGAGCCGATGTCTTGGCTCAGGCTTACTTGTGTTTTTGCTGTTGGTTTCTTAGAAACCATGTTTACTAAACCACCCGGCTCAGACTTACCGTAAAGCAAGCCAGATGGGCCTTTTAAAACTTCAACACGCTCTAAAAGCTCAATTGGCTGACGATAATGTGACCAGTGTTGGCGACCATCTTTTAGGAAGCCATCAGAACTGCTTAGTTCAAACCCACGTAGCGAGAAACGTTCACGGTTGCGACTAGTGCCGCCAGCGCTCACACTCGCGTCATTACGCAGTACTTCACCCAGCGTACTCGCACGTTGCTCATCAATCACGGTTTCGTCAATGATTGCAACTTGCCCCGGAGTTTCTAGTTGCGTCATTTCCATGCGCATCGCTGTGCTGTTGGTATCCGCTTTATAGCCGAGCTCGCGTCCTTCAACGACTAGATGCTCATCTGTTTGCATTTCTGCCACTGCAGGTGCTGCTAACACTGCACCGATCACTAATGCCAAATGGCTCTTAGTAAACATATCCTTTCACTCCGACTGTGTTTCGGGTCGCACATACAATAAATGAGCTCCCCTCTTATTTACATTGCGAGTGAATATAAGTGATAAGTATTACCATTTGCATTAAATTTACATTCTTTGCATTTGCAAAGTTTTGTAAAGAACTATCGGGTGACGAATTATTCATACGAGATCTAAATCACAAAATAAACTTTGCAGCATCATGTCGCATTATTGTCTGAACATCAAACTCACGGTTAAGCCACCTTGCGGACTGCTCTCTGCATTCACGTTTCCTCCCATCATTCTCATCGACTCTTTGACAATCGCAAGCCCGAGACCATACCCGCCGACGTTCTTATCTCTCGACACATCTAGCCGTGTAAAAGGATTAAAGATTTCAGACAACTTGTTCTCTGCAATTCTAGGCCCATCGTCAGATACCGACATAACGAGATAAATCTGCCCATTCACTTCTTTATGGCTCAGAGCCACTTCTATCTGGGCGCATTCACCTGCGTATTTGATGGCATTGCCAATAAGATTGTTGAGACAACGTACGACCAAAGTTTCTTCGCAATAAACGCTAGGCTCAGTCGCGTAAGAAACAAATGACAAGCTTTGTTCCTCTTTAAGATCGATTTTGCAACGCTCAACTTGTGGTGCTAAAAGCACTTCTAAGTCCATACGTTTAGTCGCTTTATCGTAACGAGCATTCTCAAGGCGGCTAAATTCTAAGATGCCGCTGATCAGGTGATTCAGCTCTTTAGTCTCCTCTTCAAGCCTGGTGATCAAAGCTTGTTCACCCTCTCCCACGCGTTTACGCAAAAGGTGTAACACCAAGTTTTGTCTGGCTAGCGGAGTTCTGAGCTCATGAGAAACATCGCGAATCAACAGACGTTGCTTTTGCGCTAGGGAGTGGATCTCTCTGGTCATGTGATCAAAGTCTTCTGCGAGCTCATTAAACTCTCGGGTGTTCGACTTTAGTTCCCGTACGACACTGACGTTAAAATCTCCGTTCGAAAGCTTCTTGCTTGCTTCTCTAAGGCGATCTAATGGCTGTTGTAAGTTACGCGCCATCAAAAGCGAGAACAAGACCAAAATGACCGCGGCAATAACCACTTTGATAATTGAAAAATACTGTATGAAATCATTCGCAGGATGCAAACGATGCGGCAGTTGGATCACTAAGTTGTGTTTATTAACCAGAGGAATGTTGATGATGGGTCGATTAACTTTGCCTTCCAATTGATCATTAATGCTACGCTTGAACTGAAGCTTAAATTCAAAGTGTGGATGCATTAAACGATGTGTGATGGGTTGGAGCTGCTCGTTCAATACAAACAGGTAAAATTGTTGTGCGTTTGCCCAATCGGCTAATTCTTCCATGTCACCGTGTTCGATAAGCACGTTCGCTTGATGTGCAAGATCTAGCATCTCTGATTTGACGCTATCAGGGACTTTTAGCATGGCTTTGACCAAAGCTTGTTCGGCTAAGTGCTGAACAAGCAATATACTGATCACTATCGCCGTCATATAGCTAAAGAGCTTAAACGCGAGACTGTCTTTGCGCTTTACTATGTAGGATGGACAAACAAACTTCATTACACGCCCACAACTTCTAAATAGCTGTAACCTTTACCACGAAACGTTTTAATGTGCTGCTTTGAAAGGCCCGCCTCTACCAGTTTCCGTCGGATGTTACTGATGTGCATATCAAGATTGCGATCAAACGGACTGAGTTCTTTTCGCAGCACTTCCGTTTGCAGTTCCGCTTTGGAAATCACCACTCCCTGATTTTTAACCAAGTGACTTAAAAGTTCGGCTTCAGTGCTGGTCAGCGGCAAGCTCGTTAGCTGATCACTTATGTTCTGAACGGTATTACAAATGGTTTGTCGTTGGCGCTCCAAACCGACTCGACGAAGGATAGCTTTTATGCGCATCAGTAACTCTGCGACATTGAATGGCTTACCGATATATTGATCGGCACCGGCTTGATAGCCGTCAAGCATCGAGCTCTCATCATTTAAAGCTGTGAGCATAAGAATTGGTGTGGCAAATCTTTGGCAGATACGACGAGCAACTTGCATCCCATTTAAGTTTGGCAACATAACATCAAGTAAAACCAAATCGACAGGCGTTTTTTCCATGTATTGCAGGGCGCTTTCACCACAATGCACAGAAGATACGGTATACCCTTCATCTTGCAATACTGTGGCTAAGAGTTCACACAAAGGAACGTCATCATCAACTATCAAAATTCGAGACATGTCTAATCGTCAATTAAATGAAAATAGTTATCATTATGTTCCTGCCTTGGAGATTAATCAACTGAACTTTATAGAGCTTTATCTGCTCTAAAATACAAAAGCCCACTTATCAGTAGGCTCTCGGAAACTAAGTAGTGACGACACTTTTATGGTTCGGAACTAACTAGCACTGCAACCCTGTCGACGTTGCTACGTTCTTTACTATTGAACGTAAATTCTCACTGATCGCTCTCAACGTTTTCAACTCTTCACCGCTAAATGGGTGGGTAAGCACAGAGTCTGCACCTTTTTTACCCACCACCGTTGGTAAGCTGAGTACGACATTATTCACGCCATATTGCCCTTTTATCATTGTTCCGACAGGCAACACTGAGCGCTCGTTAATGATAACCGCCTGAACTATACGAAACACACTGGCTGCGATACCGTGTACAGTATTGTTCTTGCGGCGAAATATTTCATACCCTGCTTGTTTCACCGCCTCCAATAACTCATCCGCATCAATTCGCTTGAGATTATGCATATCACAATAGTAATCCGCTGGCTGACCTGCGATAGAAATCAAACTCTTCGGCGTAAAGCAATGACTACCGTGTTCACCTAATACGTAGCCAAAGATATTCTTAGGATCGAGATCTACACGGTTGGCTACAATGCTCATCAAGCGGGCAGTATCAATAACACAGCCACTACTGATCACCTTACTAGCTTCAAACCCTGTATTAGCGACGATAAAATGGGTAACAATATCACATGGGTTAGTCACAACAATGAGAATGGCATTTGGCGCAACACGCTCTATGTTACGTGCGATTTCAACCCCTATATTGGCGTTGGTTTCTGCGATATCCAGACGAGTCTGACCTTGTTTAATTTGAGCACCCGCAGTGATGATAACAATGTCCGCTTCCAATAAATCCAGATAGTCATTTGAAGGGACAATACGAGTGTTTTTGGAAAACGTTAACGCCGTTGTATGGCGGAAATCGAACACTTCCCCTTCAGCTCGTTCCAGATTTTGATCTAATAGAACCAACTCACTGAAACTACCCATCGTAAGTAAGTAATTACAAACTCCAACGCCAACAGCACCAGCGCCAATGACACCGATCTTCATTTTTCTCTCCCTGATATTTCTACCCAAATCACTGCAAGATGCAGGATTCAAATTCTTCTGATCATCAACACTTTACTACCTATGTAAACTATCATGTTCAGACTCAGCTTCATGTGGTTTCTGGGTATTGTTCTTAGCTCACAAGATTAGTCGTTACTTTAAAAATGAGCTGCGATAGAGTAAAAGTCCAACATATTTGTATTACTGTGCATGCCTCAGTAAATGAAGGTGTTGCATCGACATAGCTCGATTCTCACCCATCCAAACAACTCAAAAATTGATTACAATCGGGTTCAACCCAAACGAGAAAAGCGACAACATGGATACATTGTTAATTGGTCACCGAGGTGTAGCGGGGTCCTACCCAGAAAACACAAAGATAAGCGTTCTGGCTGCAGTAAACCTTGATTTGAAATGGGTAGAAGTTGATGTTCAACCGACAAAAGATAACATCTTGGTGGTGTGCCATGATCACACGGTCAATCGCTGCAGTAATGGGCAGGGGCGAATAGATGAACTCACTTTGGATGAACTAAAAAGCTTAGACTTTGGAGCCTGGTTTAGTGACGAGTTTAAAGGTGAAGCCATCATGACGTTGGAAAAGCTGCTTGAGCTGGCAGCTGAGCACAACCTCAATTTAAATATCGAAGTGAAAGTTGATCGCCACCCCGCAGAGCCAGTTGCCAAGTTATTAGCCAGAGTGCTTTCTGGTAGCCCTCTGTCTTCAGAAAGTATTTTACTTTCAAGTTTTAGTCATGATGTTATTCGAGCCCTCTTTGAGCACTGTAAAGGCTACCGTTTAGGTGTACTAAGCGAATTTCTTACCAAGAAAGACCAATTGCTGCTTGAAGAAGTCAACGCTTACAGCTGTAACTTGAACATTAATTGGGTGCGCTCCCGTCAGATCAAAAAACTCCAACAAAATGGCTATAAAGTGATGTGCTATACCGTCAACAACCCACATAAACTAAAGCACCTGCCACCGTTAGATGGCATCTTCAGTGATCACCCTACTCGATTTCTGCCGTAAGCGATCATTTTAGAAAGCGAGGGGATTTGCTGTTACCACTCAATGGTGATGGGTGTTCCCCTTCTAACCAATTGAATAAACTCGTCCATCTCTTCGTTGGTAATCGCGATACACCCATTGGTCCAATCAAAACTTTGTATAAAGCTTGGATCTTGGGTTTCCTCATTTTTTAAGCCATGGATTTTAATATTGCCACCAGGGTAGACACCGCGACGATGAGCCTCCAGCGTATCAATGGCATCGGGGTAGCTAATATGTACGGAACGGTAAAAAGCAGAGTCATTGATAACGTAATCTAGGGTATAGTTACCTTCTGGAGTCCGGTTGTCCCCTTCTTCTTGTTTATGACCTTTGGGATTAGCACCCAGAGCAATTCGATACTCCTTTATCACAGTGCCTTCTTCCATCAAGTACATTCGACGCTTTGAC
The DNA here is from genome assembly GCA_018222805.1 of Vibrionaceae bacterium. Lineage (GTDB taxonomy): Bacteria > Pseudomonadota > Gammaproteobacteria > Enterobacterales > Vibrionaceae > Vibrio. The sequence continues at coordinate 3,028 of JAAEZQ010000006.1, read as the reverse complement.
TTGTCGACTTTAACAAGATCGACAGCACCCTGTGCTTCGAACACGAACGCACAACATACAATTAGAGAACACCATTTTACTGACATCGCCAGAACGCCTAATTAAGAAGCCAACAAGGAAAACAGAGAAGGGGTATGCTAGTCAGTTGGTAATAACAAAGCAATCTGAATATAACGTGGGGACGTAAAAACCTATGCTAATGGCATTTTGCTATGACAGAGCCCGTATTGCAGATTTATCTATTCATCGTACCTAAGTTGCATTACGTTATTAGAGAACACAAAGATTTCGAGAGAGAACTATGATTAACATTGCTTTTTTTAGCGCCAAATCCTACGACGAAGCCTCTTTTAATAAAGTACAGCAGCAACGGGATTTAGAGTTTCATTATCACGATTTTCGCTTGACCCCGAAGACTGCGAAAATGGCTCACGGCTGCGAAGTCGTCTGTGCATTTGTTAACGATGACTTGTCTGAACCCGTTTTAAAACAACTATCTCAGGGCGGCACTAAGCTTATAGCAATGCGTTGTGCGGGTTTTGATAAAGTCGATCAACAAGCGGCTAAGAAGTTAGGCTTGCAAGTGGTTCGAGTACCGGCCTATTCACCAGAAGCGGTTGCCGAACATACGGTCGGGTTGATGATGTGTCTGAACCGTCGACTACACAAAGCCTATCAACGAACCCGAGATGCAAATTTCTCTCTGGAAGGTTTAGTAGGCTTCAACTTTTTTGGCAAGACTGTCGGCGTAATAGGTACAGGGAAAATTGGCATCGCTGCCATGAGAATTTTCAAAGGATTAGGTATGGAGGTCCTGTGCCATGATCCTTACGAAAACCCTCTGGCAATAGAGATGGGAGCACGTTACTGCACTCTTGAAGAGATTTACGCCAATGCAGATATTATTACGTTGCATTGCCCGATGAGTAAAGAAAACTACCACCTCCTCAATGCAACTTCATTTTCGAAAATGAAAGATGGTGTGATGATCATCAATACAAGTCGGGGAGAGTTGTTAGATTCACTTGCAGCAATCGAGGCTCTAAAACAAGGAAAAATTGGTTCACTGGGCCTGGATGTTTACGACAATGAGAAAGAGCTTTTCTTCCAAGATAAGTCAAATGACGTTATCGTAGACGACGTTTTTCGCCGTCTATCTGCGTGTCATAACGTCCTGTTCACTGGGCATCAGGCATTCCTGACCCACGAAGCATTAAATAACATTGCGACAGTCACACTCAGCAACATTGAAGCGTTTTTCTCCGGGCAAACTTCCGGCAATGAATTAATCAACTGATACAGGAAATCGAGTAGTACGGGATTTGATTTCAGCTATGCTATACTCCTCGGCCATTAAAAATTAGAGTCTAACTGCCATGAGCATAAAAACTGATATTCAAAAGCTGCATAACCGCATAGAGAACTGCCAACGTAAACTCGATGCAGCACGTTCTCGTGGTGATCACGAAATGATTTCTAAGTTTACTGACGAAGTCGAGCAATTAACCAAAAAACTTAATCAGCTTAAGCACAAACAGAGTTACGAGCTAAATAAAGAGCGTAAGAGCTTGCTGGATATGCCATTTTCTCGTGAAATAACCAAAGAAGAGCAGGCAGACATCGGCAAACTCAAAAAGCGCGTGCGCGGACTTGTTATCGTTCACCCGATGACCAAGCTTGGTAAAGAGCTGCGTCTGGATGCAATGACAGGTTTCGCACCAAAAGAGTTTTAATTCGCGTTAATACAACGTTTATATTGAGCCTGAGTCAGAACACTCGGGCTTTTTATTGCTCACCGTATGGTTACCAGCCGAGCTCGTCATTCCCCCCTCTTTTCGACCTGATTAACCCTTTCTTATTGACTACCACTATTCCGGTTACGCTCACCGGGCCACCGTATGAATGATATGGTCCCTAGTGTAGATCGGATAGATATCGATGTTTAATGATAACTTTCGAGCCGCTCTTCTTACTCCCTGATGACAGAATGATACAAAGCATGATGGTAAGCAATGTCATCCTTCATGATGAGCGATAGGACCGCATAGACGTTTTACACAAAAAAGCCTCGCTATCGCTAGCGAGGCTTGGTAATAAATTCTGATCATGTTTTAGGTCAGCTGTTGTAGCTTATGTTCCACCAAGGGATCACCAGGAACCAATTGTTGAGCAACTTCTAAAAGCTGCACCGTATCTTGCGGGTTGTCATGCTCATGCTTCAGTGCGATGTCCACCAGTGGCTGAATATCAATTTGTGACTGATGTTCCTTCACGTGTTGCTTCTTCTCATCAATCAACACATTGTGAGCTTTACTCAATAGGCCCAGACGATGGGTGGAGTTTGCATTCACCTTGTTAAGGCACTGGTAGTAATCCTCTTTTAAGCGCAGTGTTTTGGTTTGATGGCGAAACTGCGCAATGTCTATCTGCTGATGACGGATGAAATCTGCGGCTACTTGCTTATAAAAACCAAATTTATTCATATATGTAGCATGAGTTCCATGTCCCATGCCAAAAACCCTTAGATGAGTCAATTCTGGATAACGCTTGGCATGAAGTCGATCAATATCATTAGTAGGATCATAAATGATATAGCCTTTTGCATCCCCTAGATCTAGGTCGTGGTAATCACCATCCCAATCAAACTGTTGAGCTAATTCAGTACTAGACCTGTCATCCCAAGGTACTAGCGCTTGGTTTTTCGTACTGACGGGATGAAACAGCAGTACCTGATCCAGCTGTAGCAATTTGGCGAATGCACCAATAGCGAAGCCACCCCGGCTTAGTCCGTAACCTAAACGGCACTCGAAGGGATCCAATAGTGTCGATAGCTGCTCAAGAAAGAAAATCAAATTGCGGCTACGAAACCAATTGCTTTTACCCAGATGCTGGAAAGAAATAATATTTACTTTTTGCTTTTGGGCTAGACGATAACCCCAAGGCGCGAAATCGGGATGTAAGTCCTGTACTTGTAAGTTAGTACCTGCAGGAGAAAAGGTGAACAATAGTGGTTTGTTAAGATCAACAA
>JAAEZQ010000085.1 GCA_018222805.1 Vibrionaceae bacterium | reverse complement strand
TATCTAATTGGATTATCATCAACGAGTGCCCACACAGATTGATAGGTCTATATTGTTAAAGAGCTTGCTTTGCGAGAAGTTTTTCTCTCAAAGCGGAGGTGCATTCTAGCGATTTGGTTGTTAGTGTCAAACACTTTTTTCAACTAATTTTTCGTAGAAGCTTTTTACCTCTCCGACCCTGCTGAAGCCTTATCGCGTCTGCCGTGTCGGTGGATGCGCATTATAGGGAGTTACGATTGGAGCGCAACCCTTTTTTAGAAAAAAAACCAAAAAACCGGACGTTCGATGGTTATTTAATCAAAAACGCAAAAAAGAGGGTAAAAAACCCTCTTTTTAATGCCATAAAACCATATTTAAATGAAAGCGTACGCGTCTGCGTACATACGTTCGCTTTTGGCTTTCTTATTCTGAGTAAACTGTTCTCGAGCTGCACCCGCCATTTCAAAGCGCCCTGCAATATAGATATCATAGTCTTCCAGGCTTTCGAAATCGTCACTGACTGCTTGTAGTACGTTTCCAACTCTCCCTTGCCACTCAGCGGGAGCCTCTTCTACTACAGGAATAAAGTGAACGTTCGAAAACTTCTCTGAGATATCGATAAGTTCATCTTTTGCGTATAACTGGCTTTCATCACGAGCACCCCAGTATAAATAGATTTCATTAGTCTTATTCTGTGCTACACAATGGTCTAAGATCGATCGTACATAACTGAACCCCGTACCACCAGCAATCAGTAATAGAGGACGCTCACTACTTTCCTGAATCCAAGCCTCTCCGTGAGGCACATCAATTTCGATATCGCCACCCGATTCTAATGCCGCTTTCATCGCTTCAACGACTTCTATTGCATAAGCGTTATGTTCTGCCGCACCAATGTGCAGTTCCAACTCACCTTCATGTCGACAAGGGCTACTCGCGATAGAGAATGGGCGCTTATCTTTCTCACCCATCACAACCATAAGGTATTGACCAGCTTTGAAAGCCACTGGTGATTCTGGGTGAAGTAGAATTTGGTAAGTATTACAAGCTAACGGCTGAATAGACTTTACTTTACATTGGATGGTCATGATGTCCCTCTCGCTTACTCATCAAAAGTAAGCACTAAATTACTTTCTGTATAGGCTTGGCAAGGAAATATCCAACCTTGCTGCTGTTCTTTATCGGTTAACATGGGTTCCAGGCGATAACTCACCTCACCCGATATCTTTTTACACATACACATGGCACAAGCGCCAACTCGGCAACGATGGGGGAAGCGAATATTATTGTTGAGCGCAGCTTCCAACACCGTCTCCCCAGCTTCAACCTCAAATGATACGTTTATGGGAAGAAGGAGGACTGTATGACTCATAGAATACCTAACTGGTCCCAAATCTCATCAATTTTAGCCACAAGTTTAGGATCTTTCTTAATTGGAACACCCCACTCACGCGCTACCTCAGATTCAAACTTATTGGTCGCATCGAGTCCTAATTTCGAACAGCTAGTCATACTTCCTCGAAGTTGAATCGTATCTCTATCAGGATCCATACGCGTAGTCACTGCCCAGATAATGTCATTCCAGTCTCGTGCATTGACGTCGTTATCACATAAGATAATGAACTTGATGTCTGTGTAATCAGCAAAGTATTCCCACAGATTTTCAAGCAATGCTTGAGACTGACCAGCTTCGTCTTTCTTCATGGTTACCACAGCGAACTGGTTGTTTGCTGTAGGAGGTAGATAGATATCGACAATTTCAGGACGCTTTGCTTTTAGTGAGTCTAAGTCTGCTTGCCTAATTGGTTTGCTTTCTGACGTATTGACTTGTGCACGAGTAGTAAGCTCCGCTTCCCATTTAATGGTCGCATCCAGCCCCATTTTGGAACCCAAGCCTACAACTGGAGAAGCAAAGTCAAGTGAGTCTATCGGCGTGTTATCAATCATTACGGTATCACGCACTGGGTCCATATTCTCAGTCATCGCTTTAACCACGTCATTCCAGTCACGTGCGTTTACCGACTCATCACACACTACCACAAACTTGGTATACATAAACTGACGCAAAAAAGACCATACGCCCATCATGACGCGCTTGGCATGTCCCGGGTATTGCTTCTTCAACGTCACAACCGCCATACGGTACGAACAACCTTCCGGTGGTAAATAGAAATCTTCTATTTCCGGGAATTGCTTTTGCAGAATAGGAACGAAGACTTCATTCAAAGCCACACCCAGAACTGCGGGTTCATCCGGCGGACGCCCCGTGTATGTGCTGTGATAAATAGGGTCTTTACGCATGGTGATATGAGTAATGGTAAAAACGTGATGTTTTTCTTTTTCGTTGTAGTAGCCCGTGTGATCACCATAAGGGCCTTCATCAGCAAACTCTGTCGGATCGATGTAACCTTCCATCACAATCTCAGCACTTGCTGGCACTTCCAAGTCGTTACTGATGGATTTTACAACTTCAGTTTTACTGCCACGTAATAAACCAGCAAAGGCATATTCCGACAACGTATCTGGTACTGGTGTCACGGCACCAAGAATCGTGGCAGGATCCGCTCCGAAAGCGACCGATACGGGGAATGGCTTGCCGGGGTTGGTTTCCATCCAATCACGAAGGTCAAGCGCGCCACCTCGGTGTGCTAACCAACGCATGATGATTTTGTTTTTAGCTATTTTTTGCTGGCGGTAGATACCGAGGTTCTGGCGTTTCTTATTCGGCCCTTTAGTAACGGTCAGTCCCCAAGTTAAAAGTGGTGCTACATCTTCGGCCCAGCAACTCATCACCGGAATGTTGTCCAAATCGACTTCTTCGCCTTGCCATACAATTTCCTGACATGGAGCTTTGCGAAGACGCTTGGCTGGCATGTTCAAGACTTGCTTAAAAACAGGCAACTTCTCTAACGCATCTTTGAAGCCTTTCGGCGGCTCAGGCTCTTTGAGATAAGCCAAAAGTTTACCGACTTCGCGCAGTTCTTGTACGTCTTCACGCCCCATTCCAATAGCAACCCTTTCTGGGGTACCAAACAGGTTGGTCAAAACCGGAACATCGTAACCAATTGGGTTTTCGAACAATAATGCAGGACCACCAGCACGTAAGGTACGATCGCTGATTTCTGTCATTTCATAAGCGGGATCAACAGGGTGAGTAATGCGCTTGAGTCGACCATTCTGTTCTAGGTGGTCGATAAATTCGCGTAAATCCTTAAAACTCATAGGCCTTCATGACTACTGACTGATTAAACTTTTCGCAGTATAACAAATAGGAGGAAACTAAGGTCCTCCTATTTTGTGTGGGTATAAGAATAGTATCACTGCAACACTTGTTCTATTTGACGAGCTTTAACCTGATAATTCCCCGTAACTAACTCTTTAAGCCAGCTTTGATGGCCCTGTTTCGCTAACTCTCTCGCCACGAGTGTTGCTTCTTCAGACAAAGCCATTTTAGCAATTAAGAACTGTTTCACTTCAGGGCTCAATGGATTGGCTTTAGTTAAAAGGCCTATCGCGTAAGGTTTAAGCGTTGGATTAACCGTTGAGTTCATCAACTGCTGCAATGAAAATACGTCGCCTATTTTTGCCAATCGATCCAGTTCTGCATGGCTATGGTAATCTGCTCGCATTCTCCACAACAGGTCGTACATTGCTTTGTCCTGACTCACTTGCGCTAATCGAACGACCACCGCTGTAGATGGCAACCAACTGGTCACGTCTCTTTGAGTCAACTGTATGGTTAATGCGTTTAATGCACTTGGAGACAAGCTATCTAGTTCACGAATCAATAATGCTTCACGAGCCTGTGTTTGTTGTGAAGTTCCTGCCGATAGCCAGTGGCTGAGATCGAGCTCTTTGCGCTCAGCTTGAAGAACAAATTCTAAGGTGCTCTGGTCTTGCTTCCTGCGCTTGATCAAGCGACTCGCAACCGCTGGAAAGTTAAAGGCTGGTATAGTGAATTCATAACCATCACCACGCTCGAGCACTTGATAAGTCGGAGTAATACGGCTCTGCGACTCAACAAAAAGCGCCATACGTGGTGTGAGAATCACATCTTGCTGTTCTAGTTTTTCGAGTAAACGGAAGCGCACCACCTCTTGTTGAGGTAACGCCAGTCGATTGAGGGAAAATTTAAGCGAGTCAACCTCATCCCTGACAACATATTCTAGAAGTTCAGAGACTTTGGTTTGTATTTGGGTATCCTGAAGCCACTGTTCTACCACAGACTCCTGCATTTCCTTCGCAGGCGCGGTCATAGGTATAGTCACAAGCGACAAACTCAGGAGTAATGACGACAACATTCCTTGTTGCATGTTAACCTCCCGATAACAATAGTCCTCATTTTGATGCTTCTATTGGTAGAAAGCAATAAAAAGCCACCATTTTTATGGCTGTCTCTTGATCACAACTCCTGTTCAAGAGACAGAGCGAGTTCGTAGCCTTCTAGGATGGCTTGTAATTTAAGCCATCCTTCCCAGAGCGTCTT
>JAAEZQ010000038.1 GCA_018222805.1 Vibrionaceae bacterium | reverse complement strand
GTAAAGCGTATCCAAGAGCAGTACTTAAGAAAGCCGCTAAATATCCCACGCGTTCGCGTTCAAGGAATAAAAACGCCACTCGCTCTTAAGCGAGTGGCGTTAACCTTGAGGTCCGCTTTTGAAATCTGCAAAATTTAGCGTTTAAGCCATTGCAACAGCTTCAACTTTACGAGCAATTTTAGCTTTACCCACCGGTAGCACTTCACGACCAAACTCGTTGTTCAGTACCTGAGCCATTGCGAAGTAAACCGCGCTAGCGCCACAGAAGATACCTTCAAAACCAGCAATTGTACCGATTAGCTCGCTACCAGTGAAATCGCGCGCGGCAAGCAAGAAGAACAGGATAGTCAGTGAGCCGAACACAACCTGTTTTGCCGTTGGGTAGCAAAGAGAGCCAATGAACATGAAACCTGTGAAAATGCCCCATAGTGCCAAGTACCAACCCATAAAGCTCGCTGGACTTGCTGGTAGCCCCATGTGAGGCATAACAATCAGACCTACTAACGTCAGCCAGAATAAGCCGTAAGAAGTAAACGCTGTAGTACCGAACGTGTCACCACGCTTAAAGCACATAATGCCAACGATAACTTGACTAAGGCCACCATAAAAGATGCCCATCGCTAGAATCATTGAGTCCAGTGGGAAAAATCCTGCGTTATGAATGTTTAACAGAATCGTGGTCATACCGAAACCCATTAGACCTAGCGGTGCTGGGTTAGCCAGTTTTGTCGACATGTACAAATACCTTTAAAAAAAATTGATAAAAAATGCGCGCAAATTTTAATGGAGGTACTCACAAAAGAGAAAAGCCGTTACTGGAAACTTAGATTTCACAAATGCCCACTCATTAATAAAGAAACAACCTAACGACAAAGACGAAATCACTATCCACTGGTTTACTGGGTCAGTAACTGGAGGTTCAAGCTAGCATGCTCTACTCACGATAAGAAAAGTGTTTCCTTGGCTAAAAAAGCGGGAGCTAATTCGCTCCCGCTTTAAGGTGGCTTTTGCCTTAGCTCTCAGAAGAAAGCTGCTCAGTTTCCCGAAGTTGATTCTGTTTTGAGATAATAAAGTAAATAGCAAACTGCACAGCAACCGCCAGCAATACAATAATCGGTGATGCTGCCATTCCAGCGACAAGAAAACACACCAGCGCGACAGCGCCATTAAGTAAAGCGTATGGTAGTTGAGTTCTAAAGTGCTCATATTGCTCACAGCCAGCCCCTGTAGAGGATAGAATGGTTGTCTCTGATATTGGTGAGCAATGATCGCCAAACAAGCCTCCTGAGAGCACAGCGCCAATACAAACTAACAATGGAGCATCAATTGCGATGGCGGTTGGTATCACCAATGGCATCATGATGGCAAACGTTCCCCAAGATGATCCCGTCGCGAAAGAAATGATACCGGCAAGCAAAAAGGCAACCGCTGGCAATAACCAATAAGGGAAGCCTGCTTGAGCTTGTTCAGCAATGTACGCAGCCGCACCCAGTTCTTTTCCAACTGAGCTAAGCGCCCAAGCCAGTACCAAGATAACCGCAACCGACATCATGTTTGACATGCCTTTAAGGTACACTTGGATGCCATCTGAAAGCTTTCTAACTCCATAAAACGCCATCAGCGCAATTAACGTGAAGGCAGCAAAGAAGTACGCAGATGACAATGCCGCTCTAAATGTTGAGCCCGCCACTTTTTGAAATGGAAAACCGTGTGGCACGAGAATGGTGCAAAGAACCGCCAGCATAACTAGCAAAGGGGCCCACACAAAACTGGATTTTGCATTTTTATGCGTAAATACATTCATCGACTCCTGTACTTTTCCAAAGTCGGAACCTTGTTCGGCTAACTGCTCAGCCTTCGCCATCGGGCCGAAGTCCAACCTGAAGAAAGAGACAATCGGTACAATCGCAATCGCTAGAAAGGCGTAAAACTGGTACGGAATGGCGCCAATGAAAGCATCCCAATCACTCATAGTGACATTTAGAGCAGTAAACTCCTTTTGAATCAAGCCCATGATGTAAACGCCCCACCCGATAAAAGGGATCAAGATTGCGACGGGAGAGGAAGTAGAATCGATAATAAAAGCTAATTTTTGACGTGATACTTTTAGCTTATCAAATAAAGGTCGGAACACAGGGCCAACAATCAAGGGCGTACCAAGGTCTGAGAAGAAGATAACTACACCGCCAAACCATGCAGAGATCTGAGCTTGGCATTTACTCGCCACCCACTGAGTGACCTTTTTAGCAAAGGCAACGCCACCGCCTGACTTTTCCATCAGAGCGACGAAACCACCGATAAACACTAATAACAAAATCACACCAGCGTTATAGCTATCAGTAAGTTGCGGTAGTAGGTAACTTTTCATCAATGCACTAAACGATTCTAGTGGCCCTTTTTCGACAAATGCGCCTTCAAGCATGGCGACACCACTAACCACACCAGCGAATAAACCAACGACAACATTTCGCGTAGTAAGAGCGAGAAAAAGAGTAATAAGGATGGGAATAAGAGAGGTAACGTCAGCCTGTTCCATAGCAATACCATTTTTAATATTCAAACAATAAAGGTGAATATATATTTAATTCAATCGCATGTATATATCTCTCACAAAAAGTTGAGTCACCTATTCACAAATTTTAAGCACAAAAAAACCAGCCCGAAGGCTGGTTTTATCAAACATGCTCGAGGCGGATTATTCCCACTCGATTGTCGCTGGTGGCTTACCAGAAATGTCGTAAACAACACGTGAAATGCCGTCAACTTCGTTAATAATGCGGTTAGATACCTTACCTAGGAAGTCGTACGGTAGGTGTGCCCAATGCGCAGTCATAAAGTCGATGGTTTCTACTGCACGAAGAGATACAACCCAGTCGTATTTACGACCGTCGCCCATTACACCTACAGAGCGAACTGGTAGGAATACCGTGAACGCTTGAGACACTTTGTTGTATAGGTCAGCTGCGTGAAGCTCTTCAATGAAGATAGCGTCTGCACGACGTAGCAAGTCACAGTACTCTTTCTTGATCTCGCCAAGAACACGAACACCCAGACCAGGACCTGGGAATGGGTGGCGGTAAAGCATGTTGTATGGAAGACCTAGCTCTAGACCGATCTTACGAACTTCATCTTTAAACAGCTCACGTAGTGGCTCAACTAGACCCATTTCCATATCTTCTGGCAGACCGCCCACGTTGTGGTGCGATTTGATTACGTGCGCTTTACCAGTCTTAGAAGCTGCTGACTCGATAACATCTGGGTAGATAGTACCCTGAGCTAGCCATTTCGCGTTAGCTAGTTTCTTAGACTCTTCATCGAAAACGTCTACGAATACGTGACCGATAGTCTTACGCTTGTCTTCTGGGTCAGACTTGCCTTTTAGTGCATCAAGGAAACGATCTTCTGCGTCAACTTTGATGATGTTTAGGCCGAACTTGTCGCCAAACATATCCATTACTTGCTGACCTTCGTTTAGACGAAGCAGACCGTTGTCAACGAATACACACGTTAGCTTATCGCCAATCGCGCGGTGAACCAACATAGCGACAACTGATGAGTCCACACCGCCAGAAAGACCTAGGATCACTTCATCGTCACCCACTTGCTCTTTGATACGAGCGACTGCGTCTTCGATGATAGATTCAGATGTCCAAAGACGCTCACAACCACATACGCCAAGAACAAAGTTCTCTAGCATTTGTAGGCCTTGTTTTGTGTGCGTCACTTCTGGGTGGAACTGAACGCCGTAGTATTTTTTCTCTTCGTTCGCCATCGCAGCGTAAGGACACGTGTCTGTCTCACCCACTTTTACGAAGTCTGCTGGGATTTCTACTACTTTGTCACCGTGGCTCATCCATACGTCTTGAGTTGCTTCAAGATCTTTGAATAGTGCAGATTCGCCAGAAACTTTAACTTGTGCGTAGCCAAACTCACGCTCGTTTGAGCCTGCTACTTTACCACCTAGCTGCTCTGCCATGGTCTGCATGCCGTAACATACACCAAGAACAGGAACACCTGAGTCAAATACATATTGAGGAGCGCGTGGAGAGTTTTCTTCCGTTACGCTTTCTGGGCCGCCAGATAGGATGATGCCATCTGGGTTGAATTCGCGAATATCCGCTTCTTCTACATCCCAGCTCCATAGTTCACAGTAAACGCCGATTTCACGTACACGGCGAGCAACTAATTGAGTGTACTGAGAACCGAAGTCCAAGATCAGAATACGTTGGTCATGGATATTTTTAGTCATTTTGAGCAGTCTTTTTAGGCTAAGTGATTAAAACCGAGGCGAGTGTACTCGCCTCTTCTTAATGCTTCAAGGAAAAAGCAAACGTTTACGCCAGGTAATTAGTTACCTAGACGGTAGTTTGGCGCTTCCTTAGTAATCTGAACGTCGTGTACATGAGACTCTTGCATACCCGCGCCAGAGATACGGACAAATTCAGCTTTAGTACGCATATCTTCGATAGTTGCAGAACCGGTTAGACCCATGCTTGAACGTAGACCACCCATTTGTTGGTGTACGATCTCTTTTAGACGACCTTTGTATGCGATACGACCTTCGATACCTTCTGGTACAAGCTTGTCTGCTGCATTATCAGACTGGAAGTAACGGTCAGATGAACCTTGAGACATCGCGCCCAGAGACCCCATGCCGCGGTAAGCTTTGTAAGAACGACCGTTGTAAAGAATCACTTCGCCCGGAGCTTCTTCAGTACCAGCGAACATAGAGCCAACCATCACACATGATGCGCCAGCTACGATTGCTTTACAGATATCACCAGAGAAACGGATACCGCCATCTGCGATAACAGGAACACCGTACTCATTCGCCACTTCAGCCGCGTCTGCGATTGCTGTGATTTGAGGAACACCAACGCCTGTTACGATACGAGTCGTACAGATAGAACCAGGGCCGATACCAACTTTCACTGCGCTTACGCCAGCTTCGATAAGTGCTTTCGCGCCAGCACCTGTCGCTACGTTACCACCGATGATGTCTAAATCTGGGTACGTTGCACGTGTGTCACGAATACGTTGAAGAACGCCTTCAGAGTGACCATGAGAAGAGTCGATAAGTAGTACGTCAACGCCTGCTTCAACGAGTGCTGCAACGCGTTCTTCGTTACCCGCACCAGCACCAACAGCTGCGCCAACGCGTAGACGACCACGTTCATCTTTACAAGCATTAGGTTTACGTTCTGCTTTGTGGAAGTCTTTCGCTGTGATCATACCAGTCAGTTTAAAATCATCGTTTACAACCAGTACTTTCTCCACACGCGCTTCGTGCATTTTTTCTTGCACTTCTTCACGTGTTGCACCTTCTTCTACTGCAGCCAGTTTTTCTTTTGGCGTCATAACTGAAGATACTTTCTTAGAAAGGTCGGTAACAAAACGAACGTCACGGCCAGTAATGATACCCACTAGTTCGTTGTGCTCAGTTACAACAGGGAAGCCAGCAAAACCGTGCTTTTCAGTCAGTGCGACTACGTCAGCGATGGTTGCGTCAGGATTTACTGTCACAGGGTCTGTAACAACACCAGATTCGAATTTTTTAACTTTACGAACTTCGGCTGCCTGCTGTTCAATAGACATGTTTTTGTGGATAAAGCCAATGCCACCTTCCTGCGCTAGTGCAATAGCGAGACGAGCTTCCGTCACGGTATCCATAGACGCAGAAATCATTGGAATATTCAGAGCAATATTTTTCGTTAGCTGAGTGCGAAGATCAGCTGTGTTTGGGAGAACGGTGGAGTGTGCTGGCACAAGTAGTACGTCATCGAATGTCAGCGCTTCTTTGGCAATTCTTAGCATTTGCAATATCTCACAATTAGAGGAGTAAAAAAAACAATCCAAAGTCTCATCGTTTCGCATAATGAGGGTAACCGTTTTGGTCAACGAGTTACATTTGGATTAGATATTGCGGAGGGATTATACGTTCAACACAATCGCTTGACTACAAGTTTTTTTAATTTTTTTCTTGCAATTACCCCCTTGCTATGTATTATATTGCCGCTAATTTCCATACTCACGTCTACGAGATTAGCTGTGCTCTCCCAGACCAATCAAAACATTTTCACTGTTTCCCGTCTTAACGCAGAAGTCCGTCTGTTATTGGAAAATGAAATGGGGATCGTCTGGCTTGTCGGAGAGATTTCCAACTTCTCAGCTCCCGTCTCTGGACACTGGTACCTAACGCTTAAAGACTCTCGTGCTCAAGTAAAATGCGCCATGTTCCGTGGTAACAATCGTCGTGTGACTTTCAAGCCAGCAAATGGTAACCAAGTTTTGGTTAAAGCTCGTTTGTCTCTGTATGAGCCTCGTGGAGACTACCAGCTTATCATCGAAAGTATGCAGCCAGAAGGCGATGGTCGACTGCAGCAAGAGTTTGAAGAACTCAAGATGAAACTGGCAGCAGAAGGTTTGTTTGCCCAAACGAACAAACAGATCTTACCAGAGCACCCAAAACGTGTTGGTGTAATCACCTCAAAAACCGGTGCTGCACTTTACGATATCCTCGATGTATTAAAACGCCGTGATCCTTCTCTTCCAATTGTGATTTATCCGACGATGGTTCAGGGTGAAGACGCCGCCATTCAAATCGCACAGGCAATCGGTCGTGCAAACAGCCGTAATGAATGTGACGTTTTGATCGTTGGCCGTGGCGGTGGTTCATTAGAAGATTTATGGTGCTTTAACAACGAAATCCTAGCGCGTACTATCTCTGCAAGCCAGATACCAATCATTAGCGCAGTGGGCCACGAAATAGATATGACGATTGCCGACTTTGTCGCCGACGTACGAGCTCCAACACCTTCAGCAGCCGCGGAGCTGGTAAGCCGAGATAACAGTCATAAAGATCAAGCTCTCGTCACTCGTCAACACAAATTGGCGAGTGCAATGCGTTACTATTTAGCGCAACAAAAACAACAAACAGCACAACTGCTACACCGTTTAGAGCGTCAACACCCGAGCTATCAGTTGCAGCGTCAGTCTCAGCAACTGGATGAGTTAGATTTGCGTCTGCGCAGAGCAATGCAACGCTTCATCGATACTCGTCAACAAGCGATTGAACGTAAACACCACCGTCTACAATTGAACTCTCCTGTCAGGCACTTAGCTCAGCAAAAATCGAGACTAGACCGTGTGGAGCAAAAGCTATTGGATGCCATGGATCGCAAATTACTGACTGTACGTCATCAATTGGCAATGGCAGCAGAAAAGCTGGAGGCAGTTAGCCCGCTTGCAACTCTTAAACGTGGCTATTCAATCACGCAGACAGAGCAAGGTAAGGTAATTACACAAGCTGAAGATGTGAAAACGGGCGACCGTCTCGTCACCCGTTTAGCAAACGGTGAGATTCGCTCGACCGTAAACTAACCCAGTCTAACGTTAGTCAATCTTTTGAAACTCAAATCGAACTCGAGATTTTGATTTGAGTTCATTACAGGTATTACAGAAGTAATTCGCCGCCCCACAAGCCTGAAGCTTTTCCAGTTCCGCGTCACAATCGGGACAAAACCCTACCTTTTTGAAATCTGAGTCGCACTGGTTACAGTGATACTGACCCGTCCACTCTAATTCAATGTCACAAGTCGGACAAATGTTCTGCTGCATACGCCTTACCTTACTCATTTTCTTGATTCCATTATTCAAAAACTGCCACACTAAACATTGATCGCCGTCACTGCTTTTGAGAAATCGGATTGATGCGTCATTCGTTCGGACATATAAAGATCTTACTCTGATCATCGGATATTACCCATTTGATCAGCGATCACCCCCTAAAAGAATATTTATATAACCACACACCGAAAGCATAAGTTACATATTCTGCATTTCAATTTAAATCAGATAAAAACTCCAACATGAGAGTTTAAAAAACAACTAATCAGGATTTAATAAAAAGATCTAATTATCTGAAAACACTTTTACTTCGGTGTGCATTTCAATGGTTTGTGGGCCACATTCTATTAAGGTTACTTGTATTGAGCCAAACTCATTTAAGTGTTCGACATGCGTTCCACCACAAGGGATCACAGCGATTTCACCCTCTCCCAGATCGCACTTCCAATAGCGAGAATCGGTAAGATTATCACCATGACACTCAATAATGATCGTCTCTTCGCGCTGAAGCCATTCAGACAACTGAGCATTAACTTTATACTCTATGTCACTAAGGTCCGACAGCATATCTGCGCTGTTTAGCCCTCTTTTTCGGAGTGTTTTACCTAAACGATACGTATCCACGCACTTGTCCGGCGTAACGAAGCTTGTCTCCTGAGCATAGCTGTTAAAATCATAATGACCATGAGGGTCTTTACGGTCGGCGTCTTTACGCCAATAACCATCGGCCAGAACTTTATTTAATGCTAAGTAAGCTAGATGTCCGGCACTATGACCACGACTTAGAGAGTGCTGATAGGGCTTATCCACTTGCAACGCGACCATCATACCCGGTTCAAGTGATCCGACTCTTGGTAGCACATGCACGACAACAAACATCCAGCCGGCTGTATCTCGTTTTACTGGAATTGCAGTTCCAACATACAGTGTGTTTGTGGCTTGCTCTACCGCACCAACCTGACAGTCGAGAACCGTGAATAACGCTCCGTTTATTTCAATCGAGCCTTTATCTGCGGGGTGATCTGGCCAAATGTGGCTGACGGGATGAAAAGGAGTGGTCTCGGTCACCAGATAACTCACATCATCGTTATGTTCGATGAGTTGTACAGGGGATTCTAGCTGCCATGTCTGGTGACAAAAGCGAATTTTAGTCGCAGTAATCGTCATATGTGTTGTTCTGTGTTTTGAAGATAAAAAAATACCCAAGTAAAACTTGGGTATTTTTGAACTCGATTATTTGTTACGGTTTTTAACCGCAGACATCATGCGCTTGCGCTTACGTTCCTGAGAAATCGTAAGTTTGTTGGTACGATTCTCAAATGGGTTCTCACTGTTCTGGAAGTTAATACGGATTGGTGTACCCATGATTTCCAGAGACTTGCGGAAATAGTTCATTAGATAGCGCTTGTACGAATCTGGTAGCTCACGAACCATATTACCGTGAATTACGACGATTGGTGGGTTATAACCACCTGCGTGTGCGTATTTCAGCTTAATTCGGCGACCACGAACCATAGGTGGTTGGTGATCATCAACGGCCATCTTCATGATACGAGTCAGCACTGAAGTACCTACACGTGTCGTTGCAGACTTGTATGCTTCCTGAATTGACTCAAACAAGTGGCCAACTCCGGTACCGTGCAATGCTGAGATAAAGTGAATTCGAGCGAAGTCGACAAAGCCCAGACGACGGTCTAGCTCTTTCTTCACGCTCTCTTTCACATCGTTATCCAGACCATCCCACTTGTTTACAGCAAGTACGATAGAGCGACCAGCGTTCAGAGCAAAACCGAGCAGACTCAAGTCTTGATCAGAAATGTTCTCACGAGCATCGATAACCAGTAGAACTACGTTTGCATCTTCTACAGCCTTCAACGTTTTAACTACTGAGAATTTCTCAACGGTTTCATTGATACGACCACGACGACGTACCCCCGCAGTGTCAATAAGTACGTATTCACGACCATCACGTTCCATTGGAATGTAGATAGAGTCACGAGTAGTGCCAGGCATATCATAAACAACGACACGCTCTTCACCCAGAATACGGTTGGTCAACGTTGATTTACCAACATTTGGACGGCCAATGATTGCAAGTTTGATTGGCTGCTCCTGCAGACGTTGAAACTCTTGTTCCGCTTCTTCTTCGCTGTACTCTTCTTCGAGGATCTCCGCATCTTCAAATTCAGTCAGATCTTCAATCTCACCTTCTTCTGACTCACTGGTCAGCAAGTCATCAAAGAACGGCGCCAGAGCACGCTCAAGTAGCGCGGTCACGCCACGGCCATGAGCAGCTGCAATCTGGTACATGTCATCGACACCCAGTTTCCAGAAATCCGCACAAGCAGCATCGGCATCAATACCGTCAATTTTGTTTACTACCAGCATTGCTGGCTTTTCAATTTTACGCAGGTGCTCCGCAATCGCTTCATCAGAAGACGTAAGACCAGCACGACCATCAACAAGGAATAGCACTACGTCAGCTTCATCAATGGCCGCTAACGACTGCTCGGCCATCTTTGTTTCTACGCCTTCTTCCGTGCCATCAATACCGCCGGTATCAATGACGATGAACTCGTGCTCTTCACCAAGTTTAGCTTGGCCATATTTACGGTCTCGCGTTAGGCCAGGAAAGTCCGCAACCAAAGCGTCACGAGTGCGTGTCAATCGGTTAAATAGTGTAGATTTACCTACATTCGGACGCCCAACTAGGGCCACAACAGGTACCATAACAACCTCTACAATAATCTTTCTTCTGTAGTTATAGGTAACGACTTGCCCAATGCCAAATCAAACCAGGTTTTACCTATAACCACGTCAGGAATAACTGTTAATAAATAATAATTTCAAACAACAAAACGGCTCCTAACTGTCACCAGCCAGGAGCCGAATGTGAATTATATCACGATATTATTCGTTAATGGTTAGTTTCTTTACATCGCCGTTGCGAGTAGTAAGGACATAACCATCAGACAGCAATGTCGGACCAACGGCAAAGCCGCTGTCATCAATATATTGCTGCGCAACAAAATCACCAGTTGAGCGATCCATCCAGTGCAGATAACCCAATGTGTCACCAACGACCAGATAATTGCCTATCACAACTGGCGCCGTCAGCTGACGGTGCTCTAGTAAGCTGTTTTCCCACAACTCTGTGCCACTTCTCGCATCAACAGCGACAACGTGATCTTTTTCAGTGATGACAAACAGACGACTACCATCCGTTGCCATATCATTCGCCGATGAATAATTACGCTTCCAAATAGGGTTAGCAGAACGTAAATCAACTGCAATTAACTGGCCATTAAAACCGATGGTAAAAAGAGTGCCACCAAGTACGATTGGCGAAGCGTCAACGTCAACCAAACGGTCAATTTCCGTTGCACCTTTTGGCGTACCGACTGGCTGTTGCCAAATCAGTTGTCCACGTTCTACAATCGCCGCAGCTAGTCGGCCATTTGCCGTACCCCAGAAAACACCGCCTCCGATCGCAACAGGTGTACTGTCACCACGTAAAGTCAGGTTTGGAACTTCAGTGCTCAGTGCCCAGCGTTGCTCACCAGTGCTTTCATTAAGAGCAACAAGAGTGCCTTGGCTGGTATTAATGATGATCAAACCAGAATCAGCAACTGGCTTTGCCAGTACTTCTCCGCCAACCTTAACACGCCAATTCACTTCGCCTGTCTCTTGAGAAAGCGCTATTACGTCACCATTGTCAGAACCAATATATAGGTTTCCATAAGCAGCAGTGATGCCACCAGAAAGCCTCGCAACGACGCTTTCTTCCAAGTCTGATTCCCATAATGGCTTGCCGTTTTCTGGATCCAATGCTTTGACGATACCGTCACGGCTGGCAACAAATAGAGTACCGTTAGCATAAACTGGAGACAGTTTTGAGAAGTAATGACCTACGCCATCACCAACCGATGAGCTCCATTCAGTGTGAGTAGTAAACTCACTGTCAACTTGAGGCAGCGGTGCCATAACGATGGTATCTTCTTCGCTTGCACAACCTGCAAGAACTCCCATCGTTAACACCCCTAACAAGGCTTTTTTAAAGACTCTTTTCATCCAATGCGGTCCTTACTTCGCCAGATCGTCCAATTTCATTTGTAGTGTCGGGCTTGCATCCGTCGCTTGTTGCGCTTCAGTATAAGCAGCATAAGCGGCATCTTTGTCACCTTGACGAAGAGCGATATCACCACGAAGTTCTGCGATACGACCAGTCCATGCAGTATCAGCGACTTTGTTTAGCTCAGACGTTGCTGCATCAAAGTTACCCAGTTCCGCTTCAATACGAGCAATGCGGTAACTGATAAGTGGTGACAATGCGAGATCCTGAGTACTACTTTGAGCCCATTTTAGTTGCTCAAGCGCAGCAGAAAGATCTTGTGCTTCAACTTGTGATTTCGCGAGTTGCAGAGCGGCCAATACTGAATATTCTTTTACTTTGCTTGAGTCGATGAAAGCTTGAACTTCAGCCTGTGCATCAACGCCTTTGTCCTGCAATGCATCAATCGCTATCGTGTAGTTTTGTGAAGCAGCTTCACTCGCCTGAATCACTGAATCCTGGTAGTAACGCCAGCCAAATAAACCACCTAGACCAACAACTGCACCGATGATGACGGCTTTGCCGTTCTCTTTCCACCAGTCTTTAATAGCTTCAACTTGTTGTTCTTCAGTATCGTAAAGTTCCACTTCCTGTCCTCTTAAAACATGTAAATGGCAGCAAAGATGCCATTGTTCCCATCTCGTTTAAAGGCTCCACAGTTGGGAGCCTCAAAGAACGAACTAGGATAAAATTACTAGCTTACTAAAAGACTTAAATCAGTGCTGCGATCTTTTCAGCAACTTCGGCTTGGTTGTAAGTCTGTTGCTCACCGCCAGCCAAGTCTTTCAATACTACGGTGTTATCCGCAACTTCGTTCTCACCCAGAACCAATGCTACTACAGCACCAACTTTATCTGCGCGTTTAAACTGTTTCTTGAAGTTACCGCCACCAAAGTGATTCATCACACGTACGCCAGGTACCTCTTCACGAAGCTGCTCGGCAAGTTTCATCCCTGCCATCATGGTACCTTCGCCCGCAGTCACGACGTATACGTCAACGTTGCGACGTACATCAGTCAGTTCTAGTGTTTCCAGCATAAGCACTAGGCGCTCAAGGCCCATAGCAAAGCCAACTGCTGGCGTTGCTTTACCACCTAGCTGTTCAACCAGACCGTCATAACGACCACCGCCACATACCGTACCTTGTGCACCTAAGCTTTCAGTAATCCACTCAAATACAGTGCGGTTGTAGTAGTCCAGACCACGAACAAGACGTTCGTTAACAGTGTATTCGATGCCTGCAGCATCAAGAAGTTCACACAGACCTGCAAAATGTTGCTTAGATTCTTCGTCTAAGTGTTCAGAAAGACGAGGAGCGTCCCCTAAAATAGCCTGAACATCAGGGTTTTTAGTGTCAAGAACACGCAGAGGGTTAGTGTGCATACGACGTTTACAGTCTTCATCCAGAACATCCATATGCTGTTCTAGGAAGGCAATCAGAGCTTCACGGTAGTTAGCGCGTGCTTCTAGTGAACCAATTGAGTTTAGCTCAAGGCGAACGTGCTTATCGATACCTAGTTCACGCCATAGACGCGCCGTCATCATGATAAGTTCTGCATCAACGTCAGGGCCATTTAAGCCAAATACTTCCACGCCACATTGGTGGAATTGACGGTAACGACCTTTTTGAGGACGCTCGTGACGGAACATTGGGCCCATGTACCAAACGCGTTGTTCTTGGTTGTACAGTAGACCGTTTTCGATCCCTGCACGTACACAACCTGCAGTACCTTCCGGACGAAGCGTCAGGCTGTCGCCGTTACGATCTTCGAACGTGTACATTTCTTTTTCAACGACGTCAGTCACTTCACCAATTGCGCGACTAAATAGATGTGTCATCTCAACGATTGGCATGCGCATTTCGTTATAGCCGTATGCGCTAATTACACTTTTCACTGTGCTTTCTAGCTTTTGCCACAGTGGTGATTGAGTTGGGAGGCAGTCGTTCATGCCTCGAATTGCTTGAATTGTTTTTGCCACAATACTTACCGTAATTCTCGTTGAGATTAATCTTGTACTTTTACTTCGATGCGACTATTGCTGTCCATCATAGACGCTTTCGCACGAATCTTAGCTTCTAGCTGATCCACAAGGTCGTTGTTATCAAAGCGCTCTTTCTGGCGTTTACCATCTTCATAGAACGCACTCTTCTTGTTACTACCAGCCAAGCCTAAATGAGAAACTTCTGCTTCACCCGGACCATTGACGACACAACCGATAATCGATACATCCATCGGGGTGATGATGTCTTCCAAACGCTCTTCAAGTGCATTGACTGTCCCGATAACATCAAATTCCTGACGAGAACAGCTTGGACACGCAATGAAGTTAATTCCGCGTGAACGAATGCGTAGGGACTTCAGAATATCGAAACCAACTTTGATCTCTTCAACCGGATCCGCAGCAAGAGAGATACGCAAAGTATCACCGATACCTTCAGCCAGAAGCATGCCCAAGCCTACAGAAGACTTCACGGCACCAGCACGCGCTCCACCCGCTTCGGTAATACCCAAGTGTAGGGGCTGGTCAATTTTCTTCGCTAAAAGACGGTATGAATCTACCGCAAGGAAAACATCCGATGCTTTCACGCTCACTTTGAATTGATCAAAGTTAAGACGATCCAAATGATCCACGTGACGCATTGCCGACTCTACCAGAGCTTCTGGGGTTGGTTCACCGTACTTCATCTGCAGATCTTTTTCTAAAGAACCGCCATTAACGCCAATACGGATTGGAATGTTTTTGTCACGGGCACAGTCAACTACTGAGCGAATTCGCTCCTCGTTGCCGATGTTACCTGGGTTGATGCGCAAACAGTCAACACCGTACTCTGCCACTTTAAGCGCAATACGATAATCAAAGTGAATATCGGCGACCAACGGAACAGAGACTTGCTGTTTGATCAGTTTAAAGGCTTCAGCAGCATCCATCGTAGGTACAGAAACACGTACGATATCTGCGCCAACTTTTTCTAGTGCTCGGATTTGTGCGACTGTCGCTTCTACGTCAGTCGTGCGAGTGTTGGTCATTGACTGTACAGCAATTGGCGCACCATCACCAATTGGCACATCACCCACATAAATACGCGTCGATTTACGACGAATAATTGGAGATTCGTGTTGCATAATTTTTTATAACGGTAAAGTGAATCTAGCGACTTTGCCTGAAGTATACCCAGAAAGGTCGACAGGTTCACTCGCAAATGTCATTGTAACCCCTTCCGGCGCGCCCAATATCACTTTAAATGGTGCTTTTCCGGTAAGTTCTACATCCTGGCCTGGTTTATGGGTGCCACTTACCAACGTTTTGCCGTTAGTATCTTTCACCTGAATCCAGCAATCTGCTTTGAATGTCATAGTGAGAAGGGTCATCCCTTCCGGCACGATGATCGCTGGCTCTTCAATAACCTCAGCCTCTTCAATCACTGCAACAGGCTCTTCCACGTCTGTGCTTGCTAGTTCTTCACTAGGTAAAGCCTCTGTTGCTTCTGCAAAGCTTAACGTTTCGTCTGTTTCTACTGGCTGCTCTGTTGAAGCAGCAATATCTGCTGGAGCGCTCGCGATTAACTCTTCAGCACTCATTTGGTCGATGTCAGCCAACTCTTCTGCGCTGGGTTTAAGCACTTCAACACTGGAATCTGTCACAACCTGAGTCAGACTATTATCCTGTTGGTTTTGCCACCACCAGGCTGCAGAGATACCTGTAATCACTATCGCGATAACCCAGGTCAGAAACATAATACGGCTGTTGTGCTTTTCATGTTTTGTTTTGCGAGAAAAGCTCTGCATTTCGATTTCTTGATCTTTCGGTTGTATATTGGCAGTTTGCTCTAATGCGGTTAACACCACTTTTTCATCAAGACCAACCACTTTGGCATACGAGCGCAAGTAACCACGAGTAAACGTCGCTACTTGTTGCGATTCAAATCGATTATTTTCAATATCTTCAATAACAGAAACGCGAAGCCTCAGGCGATCAGCAACTTGCTTTTGTGTCATACCTAATGATTCGCGTTTGTTTTTCAATAGTGTGCCCGCTTCGATAGAAAGCGGTACTTCATTCGTATTTTCGTGTTCTGTCATAATGATGGTTTTTAGTCTGTTTTAGTGGCTAACACGGTTATTTATTTTCGTTGTTGTTCTTAAGGCCTTTTAAAGAAAGCTAGCCTAATCATGTTAACCAAAGTAATAATTTTAAGAAATTCTCTGAGCTTTGGATGTGAATACTCGCCTCGCAGATATCAGCAAAACGTATGGGAGAATAAGCCGAGATTTTCCGATGTTGTCGTAAGTGTTATACAACATGATAAGACAATGTATAACAAAGACAAAAACTCTTTCCACTCAAACTAACAGATTGCTCAAGCTTTTGTCCAAACTTTGACACTGTAATTGGAAATTCTACGCAATTCCACTTTAAGCACAGAGTTATGATGTGAAACAACCTCAGGCAACAACTTCAGCATCGCGATTTTTACGCCACCTACACCGCTGATAAAACGCTATGCATTACCTATCATTAAAGTTATTTGCTTATGGCGATCTCTGTAAACAAAATAGCCAGAGCAAAAGGCTCTGGCTATTTTTAAGTTCACACAACTTATACTGCTTTGACTTCGATTGTATCCGCACCACGTGCCGCTTTTAACGCAGCGGTACGCTTGGTGCGGTCAATAACGTCACCAACAAGCTGACCACATGCTGCATCGATATCATCACCACGAGTCTTACGAACGGTAACAGTATGCTCGTACTGCATCAAAGTCTTTTGGAAGCGGTCAATACGAGAGTTGCTTGGCTTCTTATACGGTGAACCTGGGTACGGGTTAAACGGAATCAAGTTAATCTTACATGGCGTATCTTTCATGAGCTCTGCTAACTCACGCGCATGGTCCATGTCGTCATTAACATGATCAAGCAATACGTACTCTACCGTCACTTTGCCACGGTTCGCGTTAGACGAAGCGATGTAACGACGCACAGATGCTAAGAAATCTTGAATATCCCAACGGTCGTTGATTGGCATAATTTCACTGCGCAACTTATCGTTCGGCGCATGAAGAGAGATTGCCAATGCAACATCAATTTTTCCGGTCATCTGATCTAGGCCAGACACAACGCCGGACGTCGATACTGTGACTCGGCGCTTCGATAAACCAAAACCTAAATCATCCAGCATGATTTCCAATGCTGGGATCAGGTTTTTCATATTCAGAAGAGGCTCACCCATACCCATCATTACCACGTTAGTGATGGGGCGACGTCCAGTTTCCTTCTCTAGGCCGATTTCACGTGCAGCACGCCATACCTGACCAATGATTTCAGACACTTTAAGGTTACGGTTAAAACCCTGTTGAGCCGTTGAACAGAATTTACATTCCAATGCACAACCAACCTGAGAAGAAACACACAATGTTGCGCGATCGTCTTCAGGGATGTAAACCGTTTCTACGTCCTGATCACCAACCTTCATCGCCCACTTAATAGTACCGTCAGAAGAGTGTTGAGCCTCAGCAACCACAGGCGCTTTGATTTCACACTTGTGCTGAAGTTTTTCACGTAGTTTCTTGTTGATGTTCGTCATGTTGTCGAAGTCATCAACACCGAAATGGTAGATCCACTTCATAACCTGATCAGCACGAAACGCTTTCTCGCCTAGTTCTTCCGCGAAAAATTGACGCATGCCTTTGCGATCAAAGTCGAGTAGATTAATTTTTTCAGTAGTCATGTTGCCTCTCAATGACTGAAACAAGAATAAGGGCGCGAATTGTACAGCCTTTATGCAGCTACAACAAGGGGTCTAAGACCCTGACTTTGCTAAGGCATTAAAATCGTTCCGGTTAAATTTTAAACAATTCTATTATTAGGGTTAATATACTTTCTCAAATAAAAAAGCCCCGGACTTTTCCGAGGCTTACTATCTTTACGAGCACATGTTATTTCAAGATTAACGCGAGCAGATCTCTGATTCAGGGAAGAAAAATTCAATCTCACGAGCCGCCGACTCAGTGCTATCAGAACCATGCACTGAGTTGTGACGCATGCTTAACGCGTAATCGGCACGAAGTGTGCCAGCCGCGGCCTCTTCTGGGTTAGTTTTCCCCATCAATTCACGGTAACGAGCAATTGCATTTTCCCCTTCTAGTACCTGAACCATAATAGGGCCAGAAGTCATAAACTCTTTCAGAGGTGGGAAAAACTCTTTGCCTTCATGTTCTGCGTAAAAACCGCTCGCCTGCTCTTCAGTCAGGTGAACCATTTTTGCCGCCACAATACGCAGACCTGCTTTTTCAATGCGATTGTAGATTTCACCGATTAGATTTCGTTCCACAGCATCAGGCTTAACAATTGAAAACGTTCTTTCTAGAGCCATAAAGTTTCCTTTTTGTACTTGTAATAATAGTTTTATATCAAAGTGACTGATTAATGCGGCATCAGGAAGCCAAATGCCGCACTTTAATTACTTATCGGCTTGCTCGTTAAGAAAGCGAGCAAGAGTGCGAACCCCCATACCAGTTGCACCTGCAGCCCATTTTTCAGAAGCTGATTTGCGGTACGTACCCGCGCAGTCAAAGTGTAACCAACCTTTCTTGTAATCTTCAACAAAGTAAGACAAGAATGCAGCGGCTGTACTTGCGCCTGGTGAGTAATCACCGGAGCTGATGTTTGATAAATCCGCAAAGTTTGATGGCAACATGCCACGGTGGAAATCAGCAAGAGGCAGTGGCCATAAGCCTTCTTTCTCTTGGTTTGCCGCCGTCAGAGCTTGATGAGAAAGCTCATCATCGAAACTCATTAGCGCGTGGTAATCATTACCCAGTGCGTTTTTCGCCGCGCCAGTCAATGTTGCACAGTCAATAATAAGCTCAGGCTTCTGTTCACTGGCGTAGATTAGACCGTCAGCCAACACCAAACGACCTTCGGCATCGGTATTCATGATCTCAACGGTTTTACCGTTTTTGTAGGTAATGATGTCACCCAATTTAAGCGCACGACCTGACACCATGTTTTCCGCACAGCAAAGGATCAGTTTCACACGTTTATTCAAACCACGCTGAATAGCTAAGCCCAAACCGCCAGTGATCGTACCGGAGCCACCCATATCCGCTTTCATCGCGCTCATAAAGTTAGAAGGCTTCAGACTATAGCCGCCTGAGTCAAAAGTGATGCCTTTACCGACTAAACACGCAAATACAGGTGCATTCTCATCACCAGTTGGGTTGTAGTCCAATTGCAGCATCGCTGATGTACGCTCAGAGCCACGACCAACGGCGTAAATACCCTCCCAGCCTTCAGCCAGTAGATCTTTATCTTTAACAATACGTGCTGTTACGGTCCCTGCTGGCGCAACAGATTTGATGAATTCCGCTGCCATCGTTGCAAGTTGACGAGGCGCAACCTCTTCTGCCGTTTTGTTGATGATATCGCGTGTGAAGTTGGTAGCGGTAATACGCGCCTGAAGCTCAGATTGATCTTCTTCTGATAGAGCAACCCACTCAAGAGAACCGTGTTTTTTCGGGTTACGGTAGCCTTGATGAAAAGCCCAGATACTCTCTAGATCCCAGTTGTCACCAGAAAGTAGAATGGAATGAATTCCCTGGCCATCTAGCTGACGAGCTGCGCGCTGAATTGCACCAAGATCATGACCTTCACCTAAGTGTATGGTCGCTCCTGTCTCGGCAAACGAAATCAGAGCCTTTTCACCCCAATGTGGAGCTGCAGAATCTTGGCTTAAAAATACAGACATCTGTGTAGACATGGTTTCTCCTTGTCTTATAACGGCGTTGCCTACGCCGCTTGTTTTTTAGTAACTCACGGATGTTAGCATTATGTAGGGCAAAAATGTCAAAATGATAAAAAAACGGACCTAAGGGTCCGCTTTTTTTAGTAAAAATTGTTAACTCGGCTGCGTTTACCGCCGAATTGAGCATCAGTCAGCTTCATCCATCCAGCACATAATAACGGCTTCCAGAATCTTTTCGTTGCAATGGTTTGGGTCATCCTCAAACTCATCCAGCTCCATGATCCATTGATGAAGGTCGGTAAAACGTACTGTTTGTGGGTCCACATCTGGAAACTTGTCACAAAGCTCTATCGCAATATCTCGAGAATCTGTCCATTTCATGCTCATCTTCCTTTTTCTTTCCCTTGTAACTTGAGGGATAGTTTTAGTGATCTTCTGACGCGTGGTTTAGCGTGTATTTCGGAATCTCTACAACCAAGTCTTCATCCGCTATTCTCGCCTGACAGCCAAGACGAGACTCAGGTTCAAGACCCCATGCTTTATCTAGCATGTCATCTTCTAGCTCTTCGCTCTCTTCAAGAGAATCAAAACCTTCACGAATGATCACGTGGCAAGTGGTACAAGCACAGGATTTTTCACACGCGTGTTCAATACCGATACCATTCTTTAACGCTACGTCCAGAACAGTTTCACCAGTATTGGCTTCCAGCACTGCACCCTCTGGGCACAAATCTTCGTGTGGTAATACAATAATCTTAGGCATAACTACTTATCTCTTATATATCGTCTACTGATTGACCTGACAAGGCAGCTCGAATCGATTTATCCATACGGCGCGATGCAAAGTTTTGGCTCGCTTTATCGGTGTCTTTAATACCTTGCTCAATCGCATCAGCATCATCACCATTGCGCAGCTCAATCAGTGCTTCAATGGCTTTTAATAGATCTTGTTTCTCTTGCTCTGATAGTAGTTCATCACCATCAGCTTGCATGGCAGCGATCAAACCTTCAATGACGCGGTCAGCTTCTACCCGCTGTTCTGCTAAAGCACGTGCTTGCATGTCTTCTTTCGCATGACTCATTGAGTCTCGCAACATGT
The DNA here is from genome assembly GCA_018222805.1 of Vibrionaceae bacterium. GTDB lineage: Bacteria > Pseudomonadota > Gammaproteobacteria > Enterobacterales > Vibrionaceae > Vibrio. The sequence goes on along the minus strand of JAAEZQ010000038.1, from coordinate 12,727 downwards.
TGGCCACTTCGGTATCACTCAGACCGTATGAAGGCTTCACTTGAATCTCAGACTGCACACCCGTGCTCTTTTCCATTGCGGTAACAGAAAGCAATCCATCCGCATCTACTTGATAGGTTACACGAATGTGTGCCGCGCCTGCTGCCATTGGTGGAATGCCTTTCAGCGAGAAACGAGCCAGAGAACGGCAATCATCGACCATTTCACGCTCACCTTGCACAACATGCACGCTCATGGCCGTTTGACCATCTTTGAACGTGGTAAATTCTTGCGCACGAGCAACAGGAATTGTGGTGTTGCGAGGAATGATTTTTTCAACCAAGCCCCCCATAGTTTCAATGCCCAGCGACAGAGGAATGACGTCCAGCAGCAACATTTCAGAATCTGGCTTGTTACCTGCCAGAATATCCGCTTGGATACCAGCACCAATTGCAACTACTTCATCTGGATTAATGCTTGTTAGAGGTGTACGACCGAAGAACTCGCCAACCATTTCACGCACTAACAATGTACGAGTGGAACCACCCACCATCACCACTTCAAGCACTTCTTCTGCATCAACATCTGCGTCTTTCAGAGCTCGGCGGCAAGACATCAGTGTTTTCTTCACAAGAGGACGGATCAGCTCTTCAAACTGCTCACGCATTACTGTGCCTTTCCAGCCAAACACATCAACGTCTACGCTGTCTTGCTCAGAAAATGCAATCTTAGTTGCGGTTGCAATGTTCAACAGTGTGCGGTTTTTCTCTGCAGAAAGAGGGGCTTCAAGACCCGCTTGTTCCATCAGAAAGTCAGCAAACAAATGGTCAAAGTCATCACCACCTAACGCTGAATCACCACCAGTTGCCAATACTTCAAAGACACCTTTGGAAAGACGCAAGATAGAGATATCAAATGTACCGCCACCCAAATCGTACACCGCTATCACGCCTTCCTGACCTGAGTCGAGCCCATACGCAATTGCAGCTGCAGTTGGTTCGTTAAGCAGACGAAGTACATGCAAACCCGCTAACTTCGCAGCGTCTTTTGTACCCGCACGCTGCGCATCATCAAAGTATGCAGGTACTGTGATCACCACGCCAGCTAGCTCACCGCCCAATGACTCTTCAGCACGTTTACCCAGCACTTTTAGAATATCGGCAGAGACTTCAATCGGGTTTTTATCACCTTGAGGCGTTTGTAGAACCGGTAGACCGTTATCGCTCTCTTTAAACTGGTAAGGTAACGATGGGTAACGAGATTGAATGTCTTTCAATGAACGGCCGATTAAACGTTTTACCGAGATAATGGTATTTTCTGGTTCGAACTCTGCTTTTGATTTTGCTTCATCACCCACGATGGTCGCATCTGCTGAGTAGTTCACCACGGACGGCAAAATGCTGCGGCCCTGCTCATCCTGTAAAGTCGTCGCATCGCCACTGCGCACGGAAGCAACCAATGAGTTGGTCGTGCCTAAGTCGATACCTGCTGCTAACTTATGCTCATGAGGTGCCGAGCTTTGGCCCGGTTCTGCGATTTGAAGTAGTGCCATGATTGGTCCTTGTCACACTAACTAGCCGAGGAGTCGCTCTTCAGCCAGCTCAATTTCGTTCTTTAATTTAGCAATGAATTTCAGTTTACGAACGCGGTCAGCGGCTTCTGCCCAAAGACCGTCATCAAGCTCTTGCTCGACACTTGCCAATTGCTGTTTGTACATTTTGCTGACCTTAGAATCGAAGTCAAAAAGCGCCAATTCAGGATCAGAGCTGCCAGCAATATCTTCCAGTTCTTCACGCAGTTCCATTTGCTCCATTAAGAACATAGGATCTTGCATGGTTTGTTGTTCGCCACGAATTTCCGTACCCTGCTCAGCCAAGATGTACTCCGCTCGAGAGATTGGGTTTTTCAGGATTTGGTACGCATCGTTAATTTGCGCCGCTTTTTGCACTGCCATCAAGCGATCACGCTCAGACGCAGTAGCAAAATTATCCGGGTGGAAACGTTTTTGTAGTTCTCGGAACTGAGAAGAAAGAAGGCTACCATCCAGCTTAAACTGACTTGGTAGCCCAAATAATTCAAAGTGATTCATTAAGTTCGGGTCCTAGTAAAGCCTTCCGGACTCGTTTGCCCAGAAGGACAATCAATTAGACGTTGAAGCTTTCACCACAACCACATTCACTTTTTGCGTTAGGGTTGTTGAATTCAAAACCTTCATTCAACCCTTCCTTCACGTAATCCAATTCAGTACCGTCTAAGTAGACCAAGCTTTTTTTATCGATGATGATCTTCACCCCTGACAGGTCAAAGACTTCATCTTCTTGCTCATTAAGCTCGTCAACAAACTCAAGCACATACGCCATACCGGAACAACCAGTCGTCTTCACTCCAAGACGTAAACCGATACCTTTGCCTCGGTTATCCAAGAATGCTTTTACGCGACTTGCCGCTGTTTCTGTCATTGTGATGGCCATACTGCACCTTAGTCTGTCTAAATTACGATTGGAATGGGAGCGTTAAAGACTCCCATTATATTACGGAATAATTATTCTTGGTGTTTTTTCTTGTAGTCTGCAACCGCTGCTTTGATTGCGTCTTCAGCAAGAATCGAACAGTGAACTTTCACTGGTGGAAGCTCTAGCTCTTCTGCAATCTCAGAGTTTTTGATTGCTGCTGCTTCATCAACAGACTTACCTTTCACCCATTCAGTTACCAGTGAGCTTGATGCGATTGCACTACCACAACCGTATGTTTTGAACTTCGCATCTTCAATGATACCTTCTGGTGTCACTTTGATTTGCAGCTTCATCACGTCACCACAAGCTGGAGCGCCAACCATGCCGCTACCTACTGATGGGTCTTCTTTGTCAAATGAACCAACGTTACGTGGGTTCTCGTAGTGATCAATTACTTTTTCGCTGTATGCCATGATAAATTACCTCGAATCCTCTATCTATCCCTGAGATTAATGGTGAGCCCATTCAACAGTGCTCAGATCAATCCCTTCTTTGTACATATCCCATAGAGGAGACATGTCGCGTAGCTTAGTCACTGCAACGCGGATCTGTTCAATTGCGTAATCAATTTCTTCTTCCGTCGTGAAACGACCGAATGAGAAACGAACCGAGCTATGAGCCAATTCGTCATCCATGCCTAAGGCACGTAGAACGTAAGAAGGCTCTAGACTCGCAGAAGTACAAGCACTACCAGACGATACCGCTAGATCTTTTAGCGACATAAGCAGTGATTCACCTTCTACGAAAGCAAAACTGATGTTTAGGTTTTGTGGTACGCGTTGCTCTAGATCGCCGTTTACAGTCACGGCTTCCAGATCTTTCACACCATTTAGAAGACGGTTGCGAAGTGCAAGAGCGTGATCATAGTCTTTCTGCATTTCTTCTTTTGCAATGCGGAAAGCTTCACCCATACCAACAATTTGGTGAGTCGCTAGCGTACCCGAACGGAAACCACGCTCGTGACCACCGCCGTGCATTTGAGCTTCAAGGCGAATACGTGGCTTACGACGAACGTAAAGCGCACCAATACCTTTAGGGCCGTAAATTTTATGAGCCGATAGTGAAATCAAATCAACTTTCATTTCTTGAACGTCGATTGGCAACTTACCAGCAGATTGAGCCGCATCTACATGGAATACGATTTTACGCTCACGACATAGCTCACCAATAGTTGTGATGTCTTGAATAACGCCGATTTCGTTGTTCACGTGCATGATAGAAACCAGTACGGTGTCATCACGCATTGCTGCTTGAAGCTTTTCTAGATCGATCAGGCCGTTTGATTCTGGCTCTAGGTAAGTCACTTCAAAACCTTCACGCTCTAATTGACGGCATGGGTCAAGAACCGCTTTGTGTTCCGTTTTACAAGTGATTACGTGCTTACCCTTTTTAGAGTAAAAGTGAGCTGCTCCTTTGATCGCAAGGTTGTCAGACTCAGTCGCACCTGATGTGAATACGATTTCTCGTGGATCTGCATTTAGAAGGTCAGCAATTTGCTCACGAGCAGTATCCACTGCTTCTTCTGCCTGCCAGCCGTAACGGTGCGAACGAGACGCTGGGTTGCCAAATGTGCCATCCATTGTCATGTACTGAACCATTTTTTCAGCAACACGTGGATCAACTGGACATGTAGCGGAATAATCAAGATAAATCGGCAGTTTCATTCTCTACTCCAATGTAAAAAGCTGACCGCTAAGAGCGGACGTTGATACCGATGGGCGCGGTGGTTGTATTTTTGTTGGTAAGCCCATTAGTTACCGCCAGATCAATATCCTGACGATCAGAAATTTCTAGTACTTCGTTATCTTTCATCAACTCACCGAGGGTGATGTTATTCAAGAAGTCGCTGATACGAGAGCTTAAGTCACGCCACAGTGTATGAGTTAAGCAACGAGTCCCGCCTTGGCAGTCTCCTTTACCTTGGCATTTTGTTGCATCGACTGACTCATCCACAGCTGCAATTACAGTACCAATTGCGATGTCATTTGCGTCGGTACCGAGTCGGTAACCACCACCAGGACCACGAACACTGGCAACAAGGCCCGCTTTGCGCAATTTAGAAAATAACTGCTCTAAGTACGAGAGCGAAATCCCCTGACGTTCTGAAATATCAGCAAGAGGTACAGGGTTTTGTTGCGAATGCAGTGCCACATCCAGCATGGCTGTCACCGCATATCTTCCTTTAGATGTAAGTTTCATACCACACCGTATCCACATGGTTTGTAATGATTATGATTTTTCCATACCCGAGTATTTTAGTCAAGTATTTATCTGACTAATTTACTCAAGTATTTACCCTTACATTAAAGGCGGCTATTCTTTGCTCAGCGCTTCTTTTCTATCGAGGTCAAAATGCCTCGAAGAATGTTAAGCTCTTGAGCTTCAGGTCGAGCTCGAGTGAACAAGCGACGCAGTTTATTCATCACCTGACCCGGTTGCTCTTTACTAATAAACTGGGTTTCCACGATCACCTTTTCAAGGTGCTCAAAGAACATTTCTAGTTCTTTATGACGTGGGTATTCCTCTTTCTCAGCTGGTGAAAACTGACTTTTTTCCAGATTAAGGTGAGCAACACGAACTTCATAGCTGAGGGTTTGCACCGCCATGGCTAAATTCAGGGAGCTGTATTCCGGATTAGCGGGAATGCAAACATGATAGTGACATTTCTGTAACTCTTCGTTGGTCAAGCCAGTTCTCTCACGCCCAAATACCAGCGCTACTGGGTGCTTTTGACCTTCAACAGCGAACTTCTCACCACACTCACGCGGCTCTAGCATTGGCCACTCTAGAGTACGTGAACGTGCACTTGAGCCAACCACCAGTCCGCAATCTTTAACGGCTTCATCCAGAGAGCCAACGATCGTCGCATTTTGAGCAATATCACCTGCTCCGGCCGCTAACGCCAACGCCTGTTCATCCACTTCACACTGTGGATCAACCAATACAAGTTGGCTTAACCCCATGACTTTCATTGCTCGGGCTGCTGAGCCAATATTGCCTGAATGAGAGGTACCTACGAGTACGATTTTTACTTGATCCAACATCTGTGTTTGCTACCTAATTAAAAACCGCAGGATATTAACATAATTTTTTAACACACCCTAGGGCGAAGCCGTGCCCTATTCGCATTCTCGTTAATTGATGTCGTATCCTAATCAGTAAATGGTCTTTCCCTGAACTTTTTAGAGCAAAAAATAACCACTTCCTTTTTTATTTATCTTTGGTATACTCGCCGCCGCTTTTATTCGTTCTTTAACATCCGTTGGGAAATTCGTATGCATCCAATGCTAAACATTGCTATTCGCGCTGCGCGAAAGGCAGGCAATCATATTGCTAAATCATTAGAAAACACAGATAAAGTAGAATCTACACTTAAAGGCACTAATGACTTTGTCACTAACGTAGACAAAGAAGCAGAATACATCATCATCGATACTATCAAGCAGTCTTACCCAGAGCACTGTATCGTTGCTGAAGAACAAGGTCTTATCGAAGGTAAAGATAAAGACGTACAATGGATCATCGACCCACTGGATGGCACTAATAACTTTGTAAAAGGTTACCCACACTTCGCTGTTTCTATTGCAGTTCGTATCAAAGGCAAAACTGAAGTTGCTTGTGTATACGATCCAATGCAAAACGAGCTATTCACTGCTCAACGTGGTGCTGGTGCACAGCTAAACAGCGCACGTATCCGTGTTACTCCGCTTAAAGACCTTCAAGGTACTGTTTTAGCAACAGGTTTCCCATTCAAGCAGAAGCAACACTCTGAATCTTTCATCAAGATCGTTGGTTCTCTATTCACTGAGTGTGCTGATTTCCGTCGTAGTGGCTCTGCTGCGCTTGACCTATGTTACGTGGCTGCTGGCCGTGTTGATGGTTACTTCGAGCTAGGTCTAAAACCTTGGGATATGGCGGCTGGTGAGCTTATTGCTCGTGAAGCAGGTGCAATCCTGACAGACTTCGCTGGCGGTACTGATTACATGAAGTCTGGCAACATTGTTGCTTCAAGCGCTCGTGGCGTTAAATCTATGCTTAAGCACATTCGCGAAAACGGTAACAGCGCGATCCTTAAGTAACAGATTTTGAAGTCATTCTAGCCCTTTTTAATAGCCCTACTCTCTGAGTGGGGCTTTTTTATATCTGAATATCATTAAGCCTCCCCTGTATCTTTTAATTTAGACACAAAAAAACCGCTGAGTCGTCAGCGGTTTTTAGTATTAGATTCTCAATCTGCCTTATGGCATCTCGTCGAACTCTGCACCTTCTTTTTCTACTTGTGGTGGCATCAAGTGCTCTTTCTGGATACCCAGTTTTAGCGCTAGTGCCGATGCAACGTAGATAGAAGAGTAAGTACCTACCGTGATACCAAGTAGCAATGCGGTTGCAAAGCCGTGAATCATAGCACCGCCCTGAACGAACAATGCGATAACTACGAACAACGTGGTGCCAGAAGTAATTAAAGTACGACTCAAGGTCTGTGTGATTGAAGCGTCCATGATGTCTGCTGGGTCGCCTTTGCGCATCTTGCGGAAGTTTTCACGGATACGGTCAAATACAACGATGGTATCGTTGAGCGAGTAACCGACAACCGTCAGCAGTGCAGCAACAATCGTCAAGTCCACTTCAATTTGCATGAACGAGAAGACACCTAGCGTGATGATGACATCGTGCGCCAGTGCCATTACCGCACCGGCTGCCAAACGCCATTCAAATCGCATTGAGACGTAAATAAGGATACAGATTAGCGACACAATAATCGCCAAACCACCCGCCTCTGTTAGTTCATCACCAACATTTGGACCTACGAACTCAATTCGGCGCATCTCTACGCTTTCGCCCGTGCCATCTTTGATTGCACCGATGATTTGGTTACCCAATGTTTCACCAGATACATCATCACGAGGACGAAGACGAACCATCACATCGCGTGCGCTACCAAAGTTTTGTACGGTTGCGTCACCAAAGCCTTTTTCATCAAGGGCTGTACGAATCTCTTCAAGGTTAGCAGGTTTTTCGAAACCAACCTCGATCAGAGTACCACCAGTGAAGTCCAGCCCCCAGTTCAGCCATTTGGTTGACAATGTGAAGATAGAAGCAGCAATCATAAAGATTGAGAAAACAAATGCCACTTTCGACCAACGCATAAAGCCGATCGTCTTCTCTGCTTTTAGAATTTGAAACATATTAATTCCCAGCCTTAGATCGACAGTTTATCAACGCGTTTGCCACCATACAGAAGGTTCACGATACAGCGTGTACCAATGATAGCGGTGAACATTGAAGTTAAGATACCGATAGATAGCGTTACCGCGAAACCTTTCACTGCACCTGTACCGACTGCAAACAAGATGATTGCAGTAATAAGTGTCGTGATGTTCGCATCGGCAATCGTACTGAACGCGTTCGCGTAACCTTGGTGAATCGCTTGCTGCGGATTGCGGCCATCGCGAATTTCTTCCCGGATACGTTCAAAGATCAGTACGTTTGCATCAACGGCCATACCAACAGTTAATACAATACCGGCGATACCCGGCAGCGTCATGGTTGCACCCGGAATCATCGACATCACACCGATAATCAACACCAAGTTTGCCATCAGTGCAATGTTGGCAATCAGACCAAAACCACGGTAGTAAAGCAGCGTGAAGAGCATTACTGCGACCATACCCCAAATACACGCCTGAATACCCATATCGATGTTTTGCTGACCCATTGATGGACCAATGGTACGCTCTTCAACGATAGAAATAGGTGCGATTAGAGCACCAGCACGGAGTAGTAGCGCAAGGTTGTGAGCTTCTGCAGCAGAGTCGATACCGGTAATACGGAAGTTACGACCAAGGGCAGATTGAATTGTCGCCTGGTTGATGACTTCTTCGTGCTTAGTCAGGATAACCTTGCCTTCTGGCGTCTTACGACCGCTGTCTTTGTACTCAGCAAACACGGTAGCCATCAGCTTACCGATGTTCTTCTTCGAGAACGCAGACATCTTGTTACCACCTTCGCTATCTAGCGAGATGTTAACTTGAGGACGACCATATTCATCTACACTTGAGCTCGCATCCGTGATGCTTGAACCACCTAAGATAACGCGCTTTTTCAATACAACAGGACGACCGTCGCGATCTTGCTTGATTTCGCTGCCAGCAGGTGCACGACCATTCGCTGCCGCCGATAGATCCGCTTTATCATCAACTTCGCGGAATTCCAGTGTTGCTGTCGCACCCAGGATTTCTTTCGCACGAGCGGTATCCTGAACACCAGGAAGCTCAACCACGATACGGCTTGCACCTTGACGTTGAACAAGTGGCTCCGCAACACCCAGCTCGTTTACACGGTTACGTAGAATAGTAATGTTTTGTTCTACTGCGTAGTTACGAATCTCTTGTAGGCGTTGTTCAGTGAACCTAGCAACAAGTGCAAAGCGACCATTAGAATCAGAATCGACAAAATTCATGTCTGGGTGATTCTTTTCTAATGTACTTTTCGCTTCAGCCAATTGCTCTTCATTACGAAGTAGTACTTCCACCGCTTCTTTACCAGAAGGGCGAATAGCGCGGTAGCGGATCTTGGCATCACGAAGTTCGCTTCGGAAAGCTTCTTCTTGCTGACCAACCAGCTTTTCCATGGCTGCATCCATATCCACTTCCATCAAGAAGTGAACACCACCACGTAGATCAAGACCAAGTTTCATTGGCGTTGCGCCAATAGACTCAAGCCAGTCAGGGGTAGAAGGTGCTAGGTTCAACGCAACGATAGTGTCGCGACCTAAAGCTTCGTTAATAATATCGCGGGCACTAATCTGAGTATCAGTGTCGGTAAAACGGACAAGAATTGATCCATTCTCTAGAGCAATGGATTTATGAGAAAGTTGCTCTTTATCAAGAGCAGTAGTGACAGCATCCAGCGTTGACATATCTACAGAGGCGCCACGCGCCCCTGTAACTTGAATAGCCGGATCTTCACCGTAGATATTTGGAAGTGCGTATAGTGCGGCTGCGATGATCGCAAAAAGCACCATTAAGTACTTCCATAATGGGTAACGGTTTAGCACAGCGAGGACCCTTTAGCTGTTTTATAGAGACTTAAGCGTACCTTTAGGCAACACTGCAGTTACGAAGTCTTTTTTGATTACAACTTCATTGTTTGCATTAAGCTCGATTGAAATGAAATCATTGTCTTCAGCGATCTTAGTAATTTTACCTACTAGACCACCGCTTGTTAGGACTTCGTCACCTTTGCCCATTGAAGCCATTAGGTTCTTGTGCTCTTTTACGCGCTTACTTTGTGGGCGGTAAATCATGAAGTAAAAGATCACTGCGAACATGCCAAGCATGATTAGCATTTCAAAACCGCCGCCTGCTGGTGCGCCTTCTGCTGCTGCGTGAGCCTGAGAAATAAACATTAAAACATCCTCATTATATTATATTGATAATCCAACAAATTGGGCTTTCGCAGTTAAGATTCAAGTCTGAAAGTGACTAATAGAGATCACTCTCTCAAAAATAACGTGCGTTAGCCTACTTTATTAGCAAAAGCCTCTGGCGACATGCCAAAGGCTTTAATTCTTTTAAGCTTTGCTTAGTGGTGGAACTTCACGGTCACGACGAGCGTAAAATTCTTCAACGAACTCATCGAAACGATCTTCGTCAATCGCCTTACGAATACTTTCCATCAAGCGCTGGTAGTAGCGCAGGTTGTGAATGGTATTCAAACGTGCACCCAGAATTTCATTACAACGCTCTAGGTGGTGAAGATACGACTTGCTGTAATTTTGACAAGTGTAACAGTCACAGTGCGGATCCAGCGGTGTTGTATCCGTTTTATGTTTCGCATTACGGATCTTGATCACACCACCAGTCACAAACAGGTGACCATTACGCGCGTTACGCGTTGGCATTACACAGTCAAACATGTCGATACCGCGGCGTACACCTTCTACTAAATCTTCTGGTTTGCCAACACCCATTAAGTAACGAGGTTTGTCTTCTGGCAGTTGTGGGCACGTATGCTCAAGAATACGATGCATGTCTTCTTTAGGCTCACCTACTGCAAGACCACCAACCGCGTAACCGTCAAAACCGATCTCTGTTAGGCCTTTAACTGACACATCACGCAGGTCTTCGTAAACACCACCCTGAACGATACCAAATAGGTTGTTCGGGTTTTCTAGCTTATCGAAGTGGTCACGAGAGCGTTGTGCCCAACGTAGCGACATTTCCATCGATTTCTTCGCTTCATCGTGTGTTGCAGGGTATGGCGTACACTCATCGAAGATCATAACGATGTCAGAACCTAGGTCTTTTTGGATTTCCATCGACTTTTCAGCGTCCATGAAAATCTTGTCACCATTCACAGGGTTGCGGAAATGCACGCCTTGCTCAGTGATGGTACGCATTTTACCTAGGCTGAATACCTGGAAACCGCCTGAATCAGTAAGAATAGGACCATGCCAGTTCATGAAGTCGTGCAAGTCACCGTGCATTTTCATCACTTCTTGCCCAGGACGTAACCACAGGTGGAAGGTGTTACCTAGCAGGATTTCAGCGCCTGTACCTTTTACTTCTTCAGGCGTCATACCTTTAACGGTACCGTATGTACCTACTGGCATAAACGCTGGAGTCTGCACAGTGCCACGTTCGAAAGTCAATTGACCACGACGAGCAGTGCCGTTTTTCTTCTTAAGATCGAATTTTAATTTCACGATGCCTCCGGGTGTCAGAGAAACAGTCTGACGATATTTTCGGGTTAATCCCCATTAAGGAGCGGTCGCCTTTCCTTGCGAGAGACAAAGCAGATATTCCGCTTTATTTCCTAGCCTACTGCTAGCACTCGTAAAGCTATTTTTAACTATGCCGTTTTCTTCTTGATGAACATTGAGTCACCGTACGAGAAGAAACGGTATTTATTTTCCACCGCATGCTTGTAAGCATTCATGGTGTTCTCGTAACCGGCAAACGCACTCACCAACATGATCAATGTTGATTCTGGCAAGTGGAAGTTCGTAATCAAGCAATCCACCAACTGGTATTCATAACCTGGGTAGATAAAGATTTCTGTATCACCGAAGAATGGAACCAGTTCAGTACCCTTCTTCAAAGCATCTTGCGCTGCACTTTCTAGCGAGCGAACTGAGGTGGTACCAACAGCGATAATACGACCGCCGCGCTGTTTGGTCGCGCTGATAGCGTCAACAACCTCTTGCGGTACTTCGACGTATTCCGCGTGCATGTGGTGGTCGTTGATATTGTCGACTTTCACCGGCTGAAAGGTGCCCGCTCCAACGTGCAAAGTAACATAAGCGAATTCAGCACCTTTTGCTTTGATCTGCTCTAAAAGAACATCATCAAAGTGCAGGCCAGCTGTCGGCGCGGCTACTGCACCTGGCTTTTGGTTGTATACCGTTTGGTAGCGCTCTTTATCAGCGTCTTCATCTGGGCGGTCAATGTATGGTGGAAGCGGCATATGGCCGATTTCTTCCAGAATCTCCAGAACCGTCTTATCAGAGTTAAACTTCAACTCAAACAGTGCGTCGTGTCGAGCCACCATTTCAGCGGCGTATTCATCATTCTCGCCAACAATGATGGTTGTGCCTGGTTTAGGTGATTTTGAGCATCGAACATGCGCTAAGATGCTCTTTTCATCCAGCATACGCTCCACCAACACCTCTAGCTTACCACCAGACTCTTTACGGCCAAACATGCGTGCAGGAATAACACGGGTATTATTGAAAACCACTAGGTCACCCGGTTGAACTTGATCCAACACATCGGTAAATGTGCCATCAACAATCTCACCAGTATTGCCGTCCATTTGCAGTAGTCGGCTAGCTGTACGCTCCGGCTGAGGGTAGCGAGCGATAAGTTCATCTGGAAGGTCGAAATGGAAATCTGATACTTGCATGTTACTTGTCTTATATATTGGTCAAATCACGTCTAAAACGACGATAAAATTGCGACGAGTTTTTCGCAGCAGACTAGTATATGTTTAGATGCTGCAATAGCAAGTGAATCCCCAGAATATCGCTGTAAAAGCTGCCATAAAGAGTGTAATAAACAGTTAAATTGGCATGTTTGCAGGCAATAAAAAAGCAGCGACCTTCGCTGCTTTTCGATATTAGCTTGTTGTTCCGTCCTAAATAAGGTTGACACTTTCCAACCCAAAAATTGGAGAGTGATATGAAATCAACAAATAAAAGAACTCAGCGCGATTATTCCCTCGCTTTTAAACTC
>JAAEZQ010000037.1 GCA_018222805.1 Vibrionaceae bacterium | reverse complement strand
CTAGAGAGCAGCGAGATTCGTGTATGCAAGCTGTGATGTTGTATCAATCAAAACACAATACCGATGCACAACATATGACAGTTGCTGCTGGTGGTGAAATCAGCTTTAAGTCTAAGCAGGAATTGAAAAAGCAATTCAGTGGGGATGAAGGCGATATCGTCCGAGTAAATCCAAACTTCGATTGATACGTTTAACACGTTAAAAGCCCAATGCAATCATTGGGCTTTTTAGGTTTTAAGTGCTGAGTATTGAGCTTTTAAAGGCTCATTTCACCACGTAGTACTTGCTGCATTTTGTCTTTTACTTCTTCGTAAGACAGGTTTTGGCTTAGAAGATAATGCAGTTTGGCTAGTGCAGCTTCAGGCGTCATGTCAAACCCACTTATCACTCCAGCATCAGCCAGCGCACAACCTGTTGCGTAACCACCCATATTAACTTTACCGGCTAAACATTGAGTTAAATTCACCACGATAACGCCACGTTCCGATGCTTCTTTTAAATGACCCAGCAATTCTGGGTTTTGTGGTGCGTTACCCACGCCAAACGTGAGCAGAATCATCGCATTTACAGGCTGAAGTAAAGTGTTGCGAATCACTTCATGAGAAATACCTGGGTACATGGTGATAACACCAATTGGCTGAGGTGTAATGTTGTGCACTTTAAATTCGCCTTCAGGCTTAGCACCCACTGTCACGCTATTGCTAATCTGAATATTGATTCCCGCTTCCAACAACGGAGCAAGGTTTGGTGAAGTGAAGGCATTGAAACCGTCAGCATGTGATTTCGTACTGCGGTTGCCACGCATCAACTGATTGTTGAAGAACAGCGTTACTTCATTGATCGGGAAATTAGCCGCGATATGCAGTGCGTTCAACAGGTTTGCCTGCCCATCTGAGCGCAGCTCTGCCAATGGGATTTGAGAACCTGTCACAATGACTGGCTTGCCAAGGTTTTCCAGCATGAAAGACAGCGCAGACGCGGTATAAGCCATTGTGTCTGTACCATGCAGAATGACAAAACCATCATACTTGTCGTAGTTAGCACGAATGTCATCAGCAATTTGCTGCCAGTCGGCAGGGGTCATGTCTGATGAATCGATCAATGGATCGTACTCGTGGATGGTGTACTCTGGCATTTCTGGACGATGAAACTCTGGCATCGCGGCTAATTGTTTCTCCATAAAGCCAGCGATAGGCACATAACCGTGATCGGACTTTTGCATACCGATGGTGCCACCGGTATAAGCGATATAGATGTGTTTTCTAGTCATCGTTCTATTTACTTTCATGTGGGGGAGCAGTGCGCGGATTATAACGAATTGATGGGTAATAAAAAGGGGCATATCACTAAGATATGCCCCTTTTTGACTCGTTAAGCAAAGCTATTGAACTTGGCAGTTCAAACAGAAAGCGTATTGACCTCTTGGATCATTAAAGCTCTGTAGAATGCTCGCATCCTGTTTCAGCTGTTGAGCGACAGGTTGCAAGCTCTGCGGCAGCATGCTTGTTACATCAATACCAAGGGATACTTTGACGTTATTCATGAATTCGTCGAGGAAAATCTCCGCTGGTGAAAGTGGCTCTTCAACCCAGTAGAGGTTGTAGTCCGTGATATTTGCCAGTTTCGCCGCGAGATCGACAGCATCATCAAAGTCACCCATTTGGTCTACCAAACCATATGACATGGCATCCTGACCTGTCCACACGCGGCCTTGAGCAACGTTATCTACTTCTTCAACTGGTATCCCACGATTATCACCGACCAAAGAAATAAAGCGCTGGTAGCCGTGTTCAATTGACATTTGGATAGCTTGAGATGCGCCTTCTGACAGACCGGTTGACAGTCCGTCACCTGAGAAAGGTGACGTACCAACGCCGTCAGTATGGATACCAAGCTTACTGAAACCTTTTTCGAAGGTGGTAATCACGCTGAAGATACCGATGGAACCCGTCAGTGTGGTTGGTTGAGCGACAATTTTATCTGCACTCATAGAAATCCAGTAACCACCCGAGGCCGCTAAGCTCGACATTGACACCACAACGGGTTTACCTGCTTGTTTCAATGCGGAGACTTCGTTGCGAATCACTTCTGACGCAAAGGCACTGCCACCCGGGCTGTTGACGCGAAGTACAACTGCTTTAACGTTCTTATCGTTGCGTGCTTGACGAAGAAGGCTTGCCACCGTATCACCGCCGACAGTACCTCTTGGTTGTTGGCCATCCATTATTGCGCCGCTCGCAACAACCACGGCTATATCATCCTCTGATGTAGTGTAGTCAGGGTGCATTGTCGCCTGATAGTCGTAATAGCTGATCGCGTTGTAGCTGTCTTTACCGTCGCTACCAAACTCTTTTGCAAAAAGGGTACGAATGTCTTGGCGAGTGGCCAGTTCATCAACTAAGCCCAGTTTAAGCGACAATTGTGCAATATCGCCATTAACAGAACGCATTTCTGCTAACAGCTCGTCCATGGTTGGATTGAGAGTTTTGGCATCAATTTTACGGTTGGTTGCGACATCATCGACAAATGCACTCCAAAGTTGAGTGATCCAACGTGTAGCGGATTCTTGCGCTGCATCGGACATATCGTCTCGCGTAAATGGTTCTATTGCCGACTTATAAGTACCAACACGGAACACATGTGTGGACACATCTAATTTTTCTAACAGCGATTTGTAGTACATCGAATAGGTGCTGTAGCCTTTAATCAGGACTCCACCGTCTGGCCCCAGGTACACTTTATCGGCGTAGCTAGCGAGGTAATATTGACTTTGATTGTAGAAATCGCTGACAGCGTAAATCGGTTTACCAGACGCTTTGAACTCGTTTAGCGCTTTGGCGATATAGCGTAACTTGGTTAAGTTTGTTTCTGGCATCTCGCGCAGAGATAAAACTAAACCAGTAATTTTAGGGTCATCTTTGGCATAGCGGATGGTATCGACGATATCGAACAATACGTTTTCTTTTGGTAACTCTTTACCGAGCAGTGAGCCTGTGAAGGAGTCCATCGGGTTCGTATAGCGTCGTTGTTCGACGATTGGGCCGGATAAATTCATGACAAGCGCAGACTCTTTCTCTACAACAGGTCGACCTTCTCCAGTGTAAGTAAACGCAAAGTAAAAAACGGCGATCATCAGGAGGAAAAGCAGGTTAGCCAGAGCAAGTCTGACAAATGTGATGCCTTTCCATAAGCCTTTAAATATCAGACCAATAAATTTGAAGAGTTTTTTCATCATGTCTCCATCACGAGATAACCAATTCGTATTTTTACAAATTATGGGTTCTTATCTCTAAGATCTCAAAAGATAACGTGTTTTTAGCTTATCACGCTCCTTCAACAATTGGCATATTTTAACGCTAGATTGATCGGTGTTACAAAAATGTAAACACCTGTTTGATTTTTTGGTTCGCAGAACGTAATGTCACCACACAAGATAATAAAAATGGATGTTTAGTAATGTCTGCACCGTACCCAAACTTATTAAAACCACTGAATCTCGGTTTTACTCAATTACGTAATCGCGTTCTGATGGGATCAATGCATACTGGCTTAGAAGAGCACAAGGAAGGCTTGCAAAAGCTGGCCGCATTTTATGAAGAACGCGCCAAAGGTGGCGTTGGATTGATTGTTACAGGTGGTTTCTCTCCAAACCTCCGTGGTCGCTTGCACCCTCTGAGCGCAGAATTCAGTAAACCTAAGCATGCAGAAGCGCATAAAGTCGTCACCGAAGCTGTTCACAAACACGGAAGCAAAATTGCTCTGCAAATTCTGCACGCAGGACGCTACGCAATGCACCCTTTGGCGCAAAGTGCATCGGGTATCAAAGCTCCGATTTCTAAGTTTGCACCAAGTGAAATGAGCGAGCGTCAAATCAAGAGCACGATTGAAGATTTTGCCAAAAGTGCGGAACTGGCTCAGATCGCTGGCTATGACGGTGTAGAGCTGATGGGTTCGGAAGGTTATTTGATTAACCAGTTCCTGTGTAAACGCACCAACATGCGTTACGACGAGTGGGGCGGTAGCTACAAAAAACGTATGCGTTTCCCTCTGGAGATCGTGAAAGCGGTACGTGAAGCGGTGGGTGATAAATTCATTATTATCTTCCGTTTGTCTATGCTGGATTTAGTAGAACAAGGCAGTACGTTTGAAGATGTGATTGAACTGGCTAAAGCGCTTGAAGAATCGGGCGTAACCATCATCAATACTGGTATTGGCTGGCACGAGGCTCGCGTTCCAACGATCGCGACACAAGTTCCGCGCGGTGCGTTTACTTGGGTAACCGAGAAAGTGAAGCCTCATGTGTCGGTGCCAATCATTACATGTAATCGCATTAATACCCCGGATGAAGCAGAGCGTATTCTCTCTTCTGGCCAAGCTGATATGGTTTCTATGGCTCGCCCATTCTTGGCGGACCCGTACTTTGTGGCGAAAGCGCAGCAGGATAAAGCGCAGTTCATCAATACTTGTATCGGCTGCAACCAAGCTTGTCTGGACAACGTATTTAAGGGCAAGCGTGCCACCTGTTTGGTCAACCCATTAGCGTGTTATGAAACCGAAATCGTTGTTGCACCAGCGCTTAAGAAAAAGAACATTGCTGTAGTGGGGGCCGGTCCTGCTGGTCTTGCGTGTGCGACGACATTGGCAGAACGCGGGCATAAAGTGGATTTGTTCGAGAAGAACGACCGTATCGGTGGGCAGTTCCGTCTCGCAATGCAGATTCCTGGTAAAGAAGAATTTCGTGAAACGATTCGTTACTTCGCGAACCGTCTTGATGAGACAGGTGTCAACCTGCACCTTTCGACTGAAGCGAACTTTGACTTACTCACCGAGTACGATGAAGTTGTGATGGCATCTGGCGTAGAACCACGTAAAGTGAATATTGAAGGTATTGATAATCCTGAAAAAGTCGTGGATTACCAGACTTTGATTCGTGAAAAGACACCAGTCGGTGAAAAAGTCGCGATCGTTGGTGCTGGTGGTATCGGTGTTGATATCGCTACCATGATTACGGAGCCTGTTGATCATACGTTGGATGACTGGCTACATGATTGGGGTATTGATAAAGAGATTTCTCAACCGGGTGGTTTGTATCCTTTCCCTGATTCAGTTAGTGACAAAGAGGTTTGGGTATTACAACGTCGTCAAGGACAAGTTGGTAAAGGCCCGGGTAAAACGACGGGGTGGATCCATAAACGTACGCTGGAAAAACGTGGCGTTCATTTGCTGGGTGGCGTTTCTTACGAAAAAATCGATGATCGTGGATTACACATTCAGGTTGATGGCAAATCACAAGTGCTGAATGCGGATAAAGTGGTTATCTGTGCTGGTCAGGAATCGGTTCGACCGTTTGAAGACAAATGGTCTCAACTTGGCGATAAGCTGCATATTATTGGCGGTGCTGACTATGCTGGTGAGTTGGATGCCGTACGAGCAATCCGTCAGGGTGTTAAGCTCGCGGTGAAGCTATAAAAGGTTTCACACCCATATGTTCTAGAAAGCTGCGCTTTATGCGCAGCTTTTTATTTCCTATCAGACTGGGAAATGTATTTTGTGGTCTAGATATAGTCCCTAAAAAACAGGTTGTTATTCAGAGGGGTAGATTGTGCTAAAGTGACCAGCAGACAAAATACAAGTTAGATTCAATAAGGACCAGTTCATGGAAGCTCTCGAACTTTTGCTTAACCGCCGTTCTGTCGGCAAGTTATCCGCGCCAGCACCAGAAGGGAAAGCGCTGGAAAATATCATTCGCGCTGGCTTGCGTGCGCCTGATCACGCAGGTTTAACACCATGGCGCTTTGTGATCGCGCAAGGTAAAGGCTTAAATAAACTGTCTGATATTTTAGTTAAAGCAGCGGTTACGGATAACTGCGAGGAAGCAGTGGTTGAGAAGCTGAAAAATGCCCCATTCCGTGCTCCGATGGTCATTACGGTTATCGCTAAAGTGACTCAACATGAAAAAGTACCAGCGCTAGAGCAGTACCTTTCAGCGGGTTGTGCTGTTCAAGCGATGCAAATGGCCGCAGTTGCACAGGGTTTCCAAGGTTTCTGGCGTTCAGGGCCATGGATGTTCCATCCTGAAGTGCACAAAGCGTTTGGACTTGAAGGTGAAGATGAAATCGTCGGTTTCCTTTATTTAGGTACACCAGATAGCACACCGATGAAAGTGCCAGAGCGTGACCTAGCGAAGTTTGTTGTATTTCAATAAACTCTAACCACAAGTTTACTGTCTATCTATACAGTTTTTTCTTGATTTATTAGGGCTACATTCGATAATGTGGCCCTAATTATTATTACTTTCCAAAACTTATGTCTCGTCTGTTTATTGCTGAAAAACCAAGTTTAGGCCGTGCAATTGCTGCCGCACTTCCGAACCCTCAAAAGAAAGACCAAGGTTTTATTCGCTGTGGTAATGGAGATGTGGTGACTTGGTGTATCGGTCATTTATTAGAGCAGGTAGAGCCAGACGCCTATGATGAACGCTACAAAAAATGGAATATGGCAGATCTGCCTATTGTTCCTGAACAGTGGCAGTTAAGGCCAAGAAAGAGCGCCAGTAAGCAATTGACCGTGATTCGTAAATTGCTGAAAGATGCGACGGAAGTCATTCATGCTGGAGACCCGGATCGTGAAGGTCAGCTCTTGGTCGATGAAGTGCTCGATTATTGCAAACTATCTAAAACTAAGAAGCAAGCAACACTGCGTTTACTGATTTCTGACTTGAACTTACCTGCTGTAAAGCGGGCACTTAACTCAATGCGCAGTAATCGTGACTTTATTCCGCTTTCAGTGTCTGCTCTGGCTCGCTCCCGAGCGGATTGGCTCTATGGTATGAATATGTCTCGCGCCTACACCTTGCTCGGACAAAAAGCTGGATACCAAGGTGTATTGTCAGTAGGCAGAGTACAAACGCCAGTGCTTGGGTTGGTGGTGCGTCGCGATGAAGAAATCGAGAACTTTGTCCCCAAAGATTATTTCACCTTGCATGCGCTGATCCCTTATCAAGATCAAAATGGCGCATTTGATATTCGTGCGAGATGGAAGCCCAGTGAAGCGTGTAAGCCATGGCAGGATGAGGAAGGGCGAGTTCTGAACCGCAAGTTGGTGGAGAATGTCGCTGCTCGTATCCAGAACCAACCAGCCACGGTGAAAGAGTCTGAGCAAAAACAGACCAAGCAATCTGCCCCTTTACCTTATTCTCTGTCTGCATTGCAGATTGATACGGCAAAACGTTATGGTATGAGTGCTCAGCAAGTCTTGGATACCTGTCAGGCACTGTATGAGAAACATAAGCTGATCACTTACCCGCGTTCGGATTGTCGTTATCTGCCGATGGAGCATCATGTACAAGCTGGCTCCGTGACTTCTGCAATTGCTAACAATGCCAAAGAGCTACAAAGTGCCGTTCAGGGGGCAGATTTATCGCTCAAATCGAAAGCATGGAATGACAAAAAAGTGGATGCGCACCATGCGATCATTCCAACACCAAAGCAAGCTAACGTGAATGCCTTATCCGGCAATGAGATGAAAGTGTACCAGTTGATTGCACGACAGTATTTAATGCAGTTTTACCCTGCGGCCATATACGCCGAAGCTAAGTTGGTATTTGATATTGCTGGGGGCATTTTTATTGCTAAAGGTCGTCAGCTTGTCTCTCCGGGTTGGAAAGCCTTAATGGGGAAAACAGACAAGGAAGATGACGGGATTGATGCAGTGCCGCCTTTGGCTGAAGGCACGGTGCTAACCTGTCGGGAAGGGGAAATAAAAGACCGCAAGACAGAGCCGCCAAAACACTTTACCGAAGCGACACTGTTGCAGGCCATGACGGGAATTGCCCGCTATGTTGCAGATAAAGAATTGAAAAAGATCCTACGTGATACGGATGGTCTTGGAACCGAAGCTACGCGAGCTGGAATTCTCGATACACTCTTCAAGCGCCAGCTTTTGACTCGTCAAGGTAAATCGATTTTAAGCTCACCTGCTGGTCGAGGTTTGGTTCATGCGCTTCCCCAAGATGCGACTTATCCGGATATGACGGCGCACTGGGAGCACCAACTACAGGGAATGGCAGAAAAAAATCAAGCCTATCAGCCATTTATGCAGGCGTTGGAGCAACGAATTGATGGGTTGATGGGGCAGGTCAAATCGGGACCGATTCCCGAGTCTTTACGCCACTTACCGAAAGTAGAGCGCCCGGCTTTTAAGCGTAAGAAGCGTACCTATTCGAAGGGCAGTGCTTCTAAATCTGGAACACCAAAACGCAAATCATCTTAACAACAAAGCGGCACTGAAACGTGCCGCGTTGACCTTCATCGTTACTAATCAATCAAGCTGCTATTCTTCTCAATTGCGCCTTTGACATCATCTTGAGTCGGAATACGTCTACCAAGGTAGCTCTGTACCATCGTAATTAATAAATTGTCCTGAGTTGTGTTGTGTGCTTTGTTTGATGACGTTAGCGAGCCCCGTTGCTGAAGTTTCTGCTTCAATTAAAGCATTTGGTCCACCCATCGCGGTACGCACCCAGCCAGGGTGTAGGGCCAAAACGGTGAAACCTTGGTCTGTTAAATCGTTGCTTAAACTTTTTACGACTGAGTTAAGCGCAGCTTTAGATGAACGATAAATATAACCGCCACCAGAGGTATTCTCGGTCATACTGCCGACTTTAGAAGAAAGGCAGGCGATTTTCTTCATTTGGCCTTGTTGTAGTAATGGGTAGACGGCTTCTACTAGTTTTAGCGGTGCTATCGTGTTGATCTCAAGTACTTTACGCCACTCTTCAACGTCGGTATTTCCAAATCCCCAACCTTTAGGGCCGAAGTAACCTGCATTATTAATTAATAGGTCGATTGGGGGCAGGGTCTGGGCCAGTTTGGCGACTCGTTGGTAGTCGGTGACATCAAGCTCATGCAGTGTTAGTGAGGCATATTGGTCGCTTAAACTTACTAATTCGTCGCTGTTCGCTAAGTTACGAGTTGTCGCGTGTACTTGCCAGCCATTGTCGATGTATAGCTTCGTTAAACTCAAGCCGATACCGCGATTTGCGCCAGTAATAAAAACGGTAGAACTCATCTGATTCCCTTATTCATATTTGTTGTCGAGTGATTGCGTTAGCTCTGAAAACCATAGCAGTGAAATGGCATTTTATTCAATGGTTGAACTTGGTACTATTTCGCCACAATTGTTAAAAAGAACGTTCCATGCTGCCACTTATCTATCATCCGATATACTCACAACTCAACCTACCTGATGGGCATCGCTACCCAATCATGAAGTATCAGTATCTCTATGAGGCAGTACAAGAAAAGCTAGCGAACGGAAACTGCCAGGAGCGAGTTCAGTTTTGCGAGCCAACTGCATTGCAGGTAGATGATATTAAGCGAGTTCACGATGCAGAGTATGTGGATTTACTGGTCAGTGGCACGCTGCCAGCGGCTAAAATGCGTCGTATAGGCTTTCCTTGGAGTGAAGTGTTGATAACCAGAACACTTACTTCTGCGGCTGGTACGGTTTTGACGGCTGAAAAAGCGCTCGAACACGGCGTCGCATTGCACTTGAGTGGTGGCTACCACCACGCTCATAAAGACTTTGGCAGTGGTTTTTGTCTGTTTAACGACTTGGTGATTGCGGCAAAGCATATGCTGGATCATGACGATGTCGATAAAATTCTGATCATTGATAGTGATGTTCACCACGGTGATGGCACGGCGACCTTGTGTCAGGAAGAGGCCGATATCGTCACGCTCTCCTTCCACTGTGATAAAAATTTCCCGGCAAGAAAGCCTGAGTCTGATCTGGATGTCCCTTTGGTTAGGGGAACCGACGACGAAACCTTTTTGATGACGTTTAAAGAAGTGGTGCAAATGGCGCTGAATCTGCATCGCCCTGATATGGTGATTTATGATGCTGGCGTTGATATACATACCGACGATGAACTTGGTTATTTTGATGTGTCTACGCAAGGCATACTTGAGCGTGATCGTTTCTTGATGCAGTTAATGAAAGAACGCGGCATTCCGGTAGCAGCCGTAGTTGGTGGTGGTTACCGAAGCAATCACCAAGACCTGGTTCCGATTCATATGAGTTTGATTCAGGCGAGCTTGGAAGTGTATGGCTAACGTTTCGCAAGAAGTTGCCTCTTAACCTTGTGATGGTGAGTGGTTAGATTAAGAGACAGATCAAACAAGAGCTTGGGTACGCTCGTTCTCAGTGGGCAATGCACATAGGAGTATTGGAGACAGGGTCTTGAGTAACTCGAGCATCAAGAGAGAACACATCCTTAAGTAGTGTTTCGGTGAAAACATCATGAGGCGTGCCTTGAGCAATGAGCTGGCCATTTTTGAGTACAACTAAGTGGTCACAGTAGCGACATGCCTGATTTAAATCGTGTAATACGACGATCACCGTTTTTCCTTTGTTGTTCATCTCGCGCATGATTTTCATCAGCTCAATCTGATGAGAAAGATCCAGGTAGGTGGTAGGCTCATCAAGCATCACGATATTGGTATCCTGCGCTAAAATCATGGCTATCCAGGCCCTTTGTCTTTGGCCTCCGGATAATGATTCAACCGTTTGTTCAGCTAAGCCTTCTAAACCTGTTTCTCGCATTGCACTAGCGACCATCTTCTTGTCATGTTCTCCCAGCTTACCCCAGTGTGAGAGGTATGGTGAGCGACCGTATTCAACGAGACGCTTTACCGTTATCCCCTCTGGCGTTTCTAATACCTGAGGTAATAACGACATTTCTTGTGCCAAGTGTTTGTCACGGTATGATCTCAATGCTTTTTCATTAAGCAGGATCTCACCGCTAGTGGGCATATTAATTCGGGCTAACGTTTTCAATAACGTTGACTTACCACATCCATTTGGGCCGATAAGAGCGGTAATTTTGCCTTTTGGTAGTGTGAGATTGAGCGCTTCAATAATGACTTTGTCACCATAAGAAACATTTAAATTATTTGCAGCTATCATCACCACCCCTTGTAACGTTGCAATAAGAAAATGAAGTAAGGCGCACCAATCAAAGAAGTTAAAACGCCTGCTGGAAGTTCTAAAGGAGGGTGTATTCCCCTCGCGAGCGTATCAGATACCAACACCATTAATGCACCAAGCAAGGCTGCGCTGGGCACAAGTAATTTATGATTGTGGCCAAAAAGCATTCTTGCTAAGTGCGGAGTTAATAATCCGACAAAGCTTATCGTGCCGCATACCGACACACTGACACTGGCAAGAATTACAGCACTAGCCAGTGAGAGTAACTTAATGCGTTTCGGTTTAATGCCAAGTGAGGTCGCGCTATCTTCTCCCAGCCCCATGACATCCAGGCGCCAGGCTAACCAGCAGGAAAACGGAACTATGACCACAAGTGTTATCCATATAAACGGTACTTGCTCCCAGTTTCTTCCCCATAAACTACCTGTCAACCAAACCATGGCTGTGTTGATTTCTATCGGATGAACCACCATCAAAAAATCAATAAAGCTGGAAAGAAATGCGCTGATAGCGATACCTATTAATGCGAGTCGAGCCGCAGTTGGCTGCACTTTGTACCCTATGAGCAGAATCATACCGGCGGCAGCAAAACCTCCAACTAGCGCTGCAAGCGGTAAGTAATGTGTGGGTGCCTGCGGAAACATCACTAATAAGGAGGTTGCCGCTAACCCAGCGCCAGCACTTATTCCCATCAAATCAGGCGATGCGAGTGGGTTTCGGATCACGCCTTGCACCAACATTCCTGATAACCCGAGACCAGCACCAACGCCTAAAGCGAGAAAGATTCGTGGTAAACGGTATTGATTGATAATGAAGTCAAATTCCCCACCGCTGAGTAGGGAATATGAGACCTGTTTTATCGAAATATCGGATGCACCAACAACCAGACTTAGAATCGCGATAAACAAGAGTGAGGAAGAAAGCAAAGTGAGTTTTAAATTGTTCATGAAGATTTACTGTGCATGGCTAAAAACACAAAACAAGGCGTTCCAATTAGCGCAGTAATCACTCCAACCGGAGTTTCGGCCGGAAAAGCAATCGCGCGCGATAAAGCATCTGACCAAACAATCAATGCGGCCCCAAGTAATGCACTTGCTGGAATGAGGGTGATAAAGTTATTGCCGACGAACCTTTTGGCAATATGAGGAACGAGCATACCGACGAAGCCGATTGGTCCCGCAACCGCAACGCTGGAGGCTGTGAGCAAGACGACGGCGAGATAGATCAGTGCTCTGGTGAGCCTAATATTGATTCCCAGACTTGTTGCAACGTCCGAACCAAGCGCAAGGAGATTGAGCTGTCTCGCCACGAATAAAGAAATTACTAATCCTAATAAGCTGGTTGGCCACAATGTGTTCCAGTGATGCCACTCGACGGAAGAAAGGGAGCCTGCTAACCAATTGATAATGGAATAGGCTTTATCATCGGCCAAAATAACTGCGGCTCTTGTCACACCGGTAAGAAGCGCATTAATGGCAATACCTGCAAGTACTAGCTTGAGAGGGTGAGGTCTTGCAGCAAAAAAGCCACCGAGTGTTAATACGATCCCTCCGCTAATCACACCACCAACCGCTGCGACTAATACACTCGGCATATTTTCTAAAAAGGGAACGCCGATACTCGCCAGCGCCATTAAACAGGCAGCACCTGCATTGATCCCCAAGATTGAAGGTGATGCGAGTGGGTTTCTTGTTAGCCCTTGCATCATCAACCCAGCAACAGCGAGGTTCGCTCCAATCAATAAACCCGCTAGCACTCTTGGCATACGAATCGAGGCAATAATTTGTTGCTCCATGTTGAGCGGATCAAAGTCAAACAGGTACTGGTAGATATGAAAGAACTTTATCGGAAAGCTAGACCAAGCGGTAAGAGAGTAACAGACCCCTATTACTGATAACAAAGTCAAAGGGATCCAGAGATAAATAGTGGAGGAAAAAATTCGCATGGATTACTACGTATGAACTCTCAGGTTAAAACATTGATACAAGGAATGAGGAATAAATCTTCACCAAGTGTAACCTTTATGATAATTGTAATCAATTGTATTAACTTGTTGTGGAAGGATGTACACCAGAGAAGCTCGCTAAACGAGACCATTGTGGTAGTTGAACACCAGCTACTTTGGGGGTATCAGTCTAGAAACGAAAGAGGCCGCCAATTTCTTAGCGGCGTCTTTCTTAAGTAGGGTGGAGGTCGCGACGTCTAGTTTGGGGTTGCGTTCAACTAGGGATTTAGAAATCCCGTAAAGTTTTCACATAGGCTAAAACGACGAAAGCCCGTTGATTTCTCAACGAGCTTTCTATGTGTGGCGGAGAGATAGGGATTTGAACCCTAGATACGCTATTAACGTATGCCGGTTTTCAAGACCGGTGCTTTCAACCACTCAGCCATCTCTCCGTTGTTGAGGCGCATCATATAAGGCTTTGAAAACCTTGTAAACCCTAAATCTATCTGTTTGGATATTTACTGCTCAATTTTGTATTGCTTGTTGCTTTAACAAACAAAAAGCTCTCCTTTGAGAGCTTTTATAATGAAACGAATAAAAACAGTATTAATTGCTTTTGGTGTAAAAACGCTGTAACTCCGTTAAACCCTGCATAAGCACAGACATTTTAGGGCTGTCATCTCGCAGGCGTTTGTAATTTTTGTCATACAGCTTGTAGTTACCAAACTTATCGATCACGGTGGTTTGCGTATCGGTTATTAACGCAATTTCTCTTGAGTCACCAGCCAATATCCAACGTCGGCGACTTTCATCAAATAAGTTACGACCGCTACTGTAATCAAATGGATTAGATGAAACCCCCAGCATGTCTTGTAACAACGTTACTGAAAGGTCTAAGTGGCTGGTACTATGAGTGAAATCACCAGCCAGTCTACCAGGCCAATGAATCACCATAGGCACCTGTAATTGATAACGGCTGTAGTTGCTGTTTGCCCCCCAACTATTAGTGTTGGTTTCGTTGAACTCACTACCGTGATTTGAAGTGATGATAACCACGGTGTTCGTTAGTAACTGCGTTTCTTCTAACTCTTCAAGAATGCTGGCAATGGTATTATCCGCTGACTTAACCGCAAACTCGTATGCCTTTTTGAATCTTTCACTTGCTGGCATTTCTTCATTTGTATTCGAAGGAAGAGATTCAAAGTTATCGACCGCTGTTACTTCGATATAGCTAAACCAAGGTTGTTTTGCGTTTTCGACTAGCCATGTATTCCAATCGGAAATGGATTGCTTGTCGGAATGTGTCTGTTTTTCTTCGAGTTGCTCAGCCAAGTTTAGGTTCCTGAAGATGATCTCTGGATAGAGGTCATCTTCAAAGCCATTACCACTGAATAAACCAAAGTTGTATCCCTGCTCTTTCAAGACATCAAGCATGACGGGTGATGAGCCTTGTGCCTGAATGCTTGAAGCGTAACTGGTTGGCAAGCCATAAAAGAGGCCGAATGCACCATAAGTGTCGTTGCTCGAGCTGTAGTGGTTACGGAAATTCTGATTTTCCTGCGCAAACTCATAGAGGCTTGGCATTGCTTGTTCATTTAGTGTATCCGCTCTTAAATTATTCACGCCGATCATCAGAACATTAAGTTTGTTCACGCGGCGGTTGAACTCAAGTTTTTCAAGCGGGTAGTTAACCAGTTCTACATTACCTTGGTTTTCAGCCAAGCGTTTTAGGTACTCTTCACGATCCAATAAGCCGTGTTTTTCCATAAAGCTTTTCGCTGTCATAGGGTATGACAACGGGAAGTTAGCACGTTGACTGGTAATTGGGTTATAGAAATAAGCATCCGCCCAAATGTAAACCAAATGGCTGGTTATAAAACTCAGGAAGAATAGGATAGCCAGTGGACGGCCAACATGTTTATGAGAGAGTTTGCGCTGTTTTCTCCACACCCACTCTGAGAGCGCGAGTTGAATCAGGAATATGAATGGCATCACAACAAACAGGTGTTGTAGATCCGAACTCAGAACGCTTTTATCATCGCTAAATAAAAGCTCCCAGACCACGGGCGTCAGGTGTAGGTTGATCGACTGATACGCTTGGGTATCGATCAATAAGACTGTCTGACCGACTGTGGCGAATATCACTGCCACCAAGCGGAATAGCTTCCGAGATGGCAGGACAAACGTCAACGGGAATAGAACCAGCAAGTAAAGCGCGAAAACAAGAAAGCCAAAATGACCAACCCAAGAAATTGCTAGGTAAAACTGACCAAGCAAGGTCTCAGGCCAAGGCGATTGAGCAATATAGCGTGTGCCTATCAACATTGAAGCAACAATGTTGAAGAATGCAAACCAATGCCCCCAACCTACTAGTCGGGATACACGTTCGCCGTATGAGTTTCCGCTGTCTACCATGTATGTTCTAATTATCCGTTATTAATGTGTTTTTGGTGTTTCTAACGAAGACATCAGTGCCTGAGCAAATTTTTCAGCAATTGCTTTACGTTGTGAAGCGGCAACTCGTTGATTTAAGACATTGGTTGCGATATTTCCGGCAATCATTAGTGTTAACTCTGGTGAAGCTGCATGTTTTTCAAGAACTAAAGCGACTTCCGCAAGAATGTTCTCTACTTGTTCGTCAGTATATTTAGATGTAATCGGCATAAAGACTCTAATAATGATAGTAAAAGCGGCTTATGATAACCTACAATGCCCATCAACTAAAACCTTGTAGCAAGATAAAATCACTATGAGCCTTCATCTTTCAAACGTTATTCTGCATCAATTATGCAAAAACGATCAGGACGAACTGGTTGTTAACTTTCGCCCCGCATCACTAGAAAATGATTCGTCGACTGAAAACCTTGTCGCGGAACTTCATCGAGTGTTCCATTCTAAAGCTGGTAAAGGTTTTGGTTCTTTCCAGTCAGACAGCGAATTTCAGTTTTGGCTTCAAGAAATGCGCAAGGGCGAGCGAGATTTTTATGATTTCTCACAAATTAGTGCAAATCGACTGAAACAAGAGTTGATTAAGTACCCATTCGCGGATGAAGGCATTTTAGTTTTCGCCGAATATCAAAGCCTTGCGACGAATTATTTGTTCATTGGTATTTTGCCAACGAATCAAAGTCTGAAAGTCACCGAAGGTCTGGACATTAGTGCTACCGACTATTTAGACATTACTAAAATGGATATCGCGGCGCGTATTGATTTATCGAGCTACGAAACGGACAAAGAGTCCAACCGCTATCTGTCGTACATCAAAGGCCGAGTAGGGCGCAAAGTAGCGGACTTTTTCCTTGACTTCCTTCAGGCAGATATTGGATTAGATACGAAGCAACAAAACTTGGTACTAATGCAAGCCGTTGATGATTTTTGTGCTGATTCAAAGTTAGAAAAGCAGGAAGTGAACGAGTACAAAAAGCAAGTTTATGATTACTGCAACGAGCAGATTAAATCAGGTGAAGAAGTGCAAGTCTCTGAGCTTTCTGGTGAGTTACCACCAAGCCAGGATGGCACCAGCTTTATGGACTTCACTAAAGAGCAAGGCTATGAGCTTGAAGAGTCATTCCCTGGTGATCGCGCCACGGTCCGTAAACTGACCAAGTATGTTGGAGCGGGCGGTGGTTTAAACATCAGCTTTGATAGCTTACTTCTAGGAGAGCGTATTTTTTATGATCCAGAGACCGATACGCTAACGATCAAAGGCACGCCACCTAATCTGCGTGATCAGTTAACTCGCAACAAGTAACCTTCCATATCTTGGGCTAAGTGCAATAAATACGCACTTGGCCCTGCCCCATATACACGTGTATTTCAAAACGTCGTCGAGAACCCCCCTGAATCTAAGGAGAATACCGCAAAGTTGGTGTGCCTGTAGCCATTGGTTAACGAGTAGTTGAAAGAGCTAATAAATGACTAGACCAACGGCGTACAAGCTTCCAAGACCCTTTAGTGTTGCTTTGCTTTTCATGACCTCTGACTGTGATGAGTAAAACCAGCATTCTCACCTACCTTTTCCCTTTCTTGCCTGAAATGAACTGCCGCCTCTATATAATATCCTCAATGACAAAAATTATTTAACTCGCTGATAATTAATGTTTTTGCGAGAAGGGTAATAAAACAACATAGCGATAAAGATCTAAGTCACGATCACTCAACCCTAAAGTATTCAGGTGCATACAAAGGCACTATTCTCATGCTTGAAATGGCAAATTGAAATAAAAGAAATGGCGTTTCTATTTTGTTTAACTCATACATTGAAAGAGGTTTGCTTTGAAGTTCAAATTATCAGTGATAGCTGCTGCAATATTGGTGACGACTGGGTGTGTCCACCCACAACAAGAAGAGGATGGGAGCCATAAACAAACTAGGACGAAATCTATAGACAATGTAGTCGGTCAGAGTGATTTCGAGTTGGTGCGTATCAATATGCTGGACGGTTTTGTGGCCCGTCAGGTACGTATGGCTAATAAAGAAAGTAAGACAGTCCCTGTTCTTGCACTGGAGTACATCGATAGTATGCGCGCTGATGGCAGTTGGGAGGGCGTGGACTATGCGTCTCAGAATCAAAATGGCTGGACACCCAGAACCCACCTGAACAATATGCGGATGATTGCTGCCGCTTTCGTTCAGACGGGTGATCAACATTTTGCCGATGCTGCTGTACAGGCGATGGACTACTGGTTTAAGGTCAAGCCCGGCGCTCACTGGTGGTGGGAAGATATTGGCAAACCACAGTTTCTGGGTGAAGTAGCCCTGATGCTGGGAGACGAGCTGCCAATGCATTTGCGTTTCGAAACGGCAATGATCATGCCGACGACTCCGGGTGTCCGTCCTAGTGACGGTAAAAAAGTAAAAGGAGGGAATCGCAGTGATATCAACCTAGGTGTCATTTACCGGGGTCTGCTTCTGCAGAATAAAGCACTGGTTGCCGATGCGGTGCAAAACATGGAAGATGCCATCTTCATCGCCAATGATAGCGAAGGACTTCAAGCTGACTACTCTTTCCATGCTCACGGTGCACAACTCTACAGCTCTTACGGTGAAGTTTGGTTTAACGCGACGCTGAGAATGGCCTATATTCTGCGCGACACTCAATGGCGATTCAGCGAAGAAAAAACAGATATGCTGGCAAATTTCCTGCTCGACGGTTGGCGCTGGATGAAGCGTGGTCAGTACCTGGATTACAATGCATGGGGTCGGAGTATCAGCCGCCCTAAAGCGCCGATACCGCCACTGAAAGATGTCGTCAGTCAGCCGCCAACCAGTGACTTCGGTCAGATGGATATGGTGGCGGCACTGACTCCAGAACGTGCTGCAGAAGCCATGACGTTTAAGGCGCATGTGGCAGGGGCAAGGCAGGGTGTGCCTTCTGGTTTGAATGGTTTTAAGCATTTCTGGCGCAGCGATTATTCGACCAAAATGGCGGATGATTATTTCTTCGGTATCCGAATGAACTCTACACGTACAGTGCCTAACGAAAGTGGTAATGGCGAGAACCAGCTGGGCTACTGGCTTGGCTACGGAAGCACATTCCTCGAGCAACGTGGTGACGAGTACCACAACATTTTTCCGGTTTGGAACTGGACGATGTTACCCGGCGTGACGGCACCTGAATACGAAGGACCGGCGGCCAGTTGGGGAACTTCGCGAACCAAAAATACCAAGGCCTTTGTCGGAGGAGTATCTGACGGCCGCTATGGTGTTTCCGTGATGGATCTGGATGTGAATACCAAAGTCAAAGATCAGCCAGACTTTACTACTCAGGCGAAAAAGTCATGGTTCAGTTTTGATGATGAAATTATTGCATTGGGTGCTGGGATCTCATCCAGCTCCAGCGCAAATGTAAATACAACCTTGAACCAGACTCTACTTAACGGCAAGGTGACTGTTGATGGTGTGGTCGTCGAGCAAGGGAGCCATGACGCCAGCAGCGCTAACTGGGTACACCATGATGGCGTCGGGTATATTTTCCTGGAGAAGGGGTCACATTACCTTTCCAATCAGACTCAAACTGGAAACTGGGCCCGTATCAAGGAGAATGCCTCCAAAGATGAAGTAACTAAAGACGTGTTTACATTACGTATTGCTCACGGTGTACAACCTGACAACGAAAAATACCAATACGTCATTGCTCCGGGGCAAACGGCTGAGCAAACAGCAGCCTATCAACAGAGCTTACCAGTGAAGGTTCTTCAGAATAATGAGAGTATCCAAGCTGTGCACCACACTGCTCTTAAGGTAACCGGAATTGTGTTCTATCAGGCAGGCAGTATCCAAATTAGCCCTGATCTGAGTGTCAGCATCGATCATCCGGGGCTGGTTCTGGTGGATGAAAGTGGCAAAGAACCCGTCATAACCATTTCGACTCCGGATCACTCTTATGCCCACATAAATCTGACGCTAGAGTCTAGTTTCAGAGGCAAAGCGACCCAACAGGTTATTACCCATGGAGAGCCGGGGCTGCAGGGGCACAGTGTCAGCTTCCCGTTTTACCAAGGGGCTGAAGCCAGCAATCAGGTTTTTCGTGAGGAAATGGTAAGGGCTGAAGCAAAAGTTGCCGAGAAAGCCAGAATCGAGGCAGAAGCCCAAGCCAAGGCTCAGGCAGAAGCTGAAGCCAGAGCCGAAACGGTAGCGAAAGCCAGAGCCGCAGCCATAAAAACTTTAGCTAAAGGCGAGCTAGAGTTGATTGTAAAAGGTGATGGTCACATTCGGGGTGGTAAGCAAGTTGATAATAACTTCGGTGGTGCTAGCTATATGGGGGCAGAGAATCATGCTGAAAACTCAAGCCTTGAATATCGAGCAGTATTTAACTTTGACACCACTGGGCTGGCGGGGATTAATGCCACTTCAGCTAAGCTTAAGTTCTACTTACGCAAGATCGTAGATAGGGATGATAAAGCGGTGAAACCTATCCGTCTGCAAGCTTTTGCCTTTAATGCCGGACAGGACTGGTCTGAACACAGCATGACCTGGAATAAATTACCAGATATGATAGGTGCGCCTGCATCCAATATCCTGACTCTGACCGAATCGCAGACTGATGAGTGGGTTGAACTGGATGTAACCAACGTTGTAAACACGCTGAACATGGAATCCAATCTGAATCTGGTGTTGGTTAACATTGACGAAAAAGGGCAAGGTGGTTTTGTCCATATATCTCCGCGAGAAGAAAAAGTGGACGGTGTCGCGGGAACTCTTGCAGCTCGCCTTATGATCCAAGGGGAGTTGAGAACCGCATCGGACTAAGACTGAAAAGCAACACGCTATAGCACTGTTCAGACCTTTACTTTTAATAGAGTATCGGAAATGAAAAGAGCTCTCGTGACAAAGTTTTCTGAAAATGAATAATATCAATAATTTAAGAGCGCCGCGGTAGGCGCTCTTTTTTATATGCAACTAATGCCAAAAATGGTATTAATCAAGAGTGAAGTGGAAAGAGCATGCTGTTGCGTTGTTTTTTTGGGGACTTACACGAGTGTAGACGCGTGGAACGCTGTATCTTGAAAGATAATGGTATATCCTTGTTATTAATAGGAAATATGAGAGGGTGGCGAGTTGCAGCAATTAAAAGCAGGGATCAGACGTTATGTATGGTTTTTATTCGTTTTGTGGTGTGTATTAGCTGTAGGTATTTGGCAGCAATCTAAACAGACCGTTCAATTGCTTTCGACCGTTAATGAGCTGGGAAGAAAAGTAGAGGAAGTTCGTAATTTCTTTAATTTCGAACTGCCGTATCGCGTGCAACACGTAGACCCAGTATCTCTTAGACTTCAGCTTGTTTATGCCGTTCGACTTCAGCTTGAGAGTGAGTATTTGGAAGGTATATTACCACCGGATTTAACCCAGTTACTCTATTCCACAGATCGTTTTTTGGAAAACGCACATGCCTTTATCGGTAGCGATAAAGAATTGGTCTCGTTAGCAGAGCAGTTGCGAAACAACCGCGATCGAGATAATAACTCTGAAAAAGTTCACTCGATGTATTATCGCTTAGGTGCGCTGGTATTAGAGTCTATTTTTAGTGATTCGGCGACAAATGCCGATACTTACAGAGAGCTCGACTCCCTCTTTATTGCATCGGATTCATTAGTGGTAGAAGAGCGCACGGCGTTTCAACGCAGACTCGCACAGACTTCAAGCGTACTCGCTGCAAATGCGCAAGGGAGTTACTTAGCTGAACAACTACTCAAACCGGACTTAGCCAATCAATTTGCTACGACTAATATGGCTTTAGAGCAATCACTTGCCAAGCTAATCGAGTTGTTGGGGGGAGTTAGTGGATTATTTCTCGTGATGGTTACGTGGGCGGCTTTCGACAAACGAGATCCTATTAACTCAGCCGGAAACGAGACATCAGAAGTTAGCTCCAACTCCCTTAAGGCCGAGATAAACCCCAATACAGGACTGTTAAAAAAGAACGATGTACAAACAACACCTCCGAGCTCATCTTCAGAAGAAATGCCAGTGGTGACTGATGAACCCTACATTGACATCAATAAGATGCTCGAATCATTGTCTGGTGATGAAGAAGCCGTTCGTATGTTGTTAGAAGTGTTTATTCAGGATCATTCCAATGACGGCACTAAGCTATGCCAATTGTTCCACTCTGATCAAGAACAAGCCCAAAGAGTCGTTCATAGTCTGAAAGGCGTTTCAGGAAGCTTGGGAGCAATGCCTTTAAATTCCATATCGGGTGATATTGAGCTATTGATTAAAGAGAAGCAAAACGTACCGGACAATAAGCTCGCCCGGTTGAATGATATATTGGACCAAACCATACTTTTTGCAACGAACGTTCTCAAAAGTGAAAAGATACAAAAAACGCTAAAGTATTGATATTACTCTGACTTAAAATGTTGGAGGGTGAGGTATTCAAAGGCGCACTTGAACTGTCCTTTTAGTTCGTCTTGATTCCTGTTCTACACCAATTTACTAAAGGTAATACCATGTCTACTCATCGAATTTTTTCTATGATGGTTATGTGGATGGCTATGACGCTTTCTGGATGCTCACTATTAGAAGTGAAAATCGATAGCCAAACCGTTCCCCTTACCAAGCAAGAACTCAATATACGTATATTGACGCGAGAATATGCATTGCAGTTTTTTGCCCAGGTAGAGCAAGCTGCTGATGCGTTAGAAGCGCAATATGATCCCAATGATCAAATTAATCAATCTTACATCCTGTTATGGAAGATCAATGCAGAAGAAGGTTTGCAGGCTGCGGCTTATCAGGTCACGCCAATGGCTGGGCTGATTGATACCTGGGTATTCGCCCATCAAGTAGACGAGTTTTATGCTACGGGAGCTGGCAGCAATCTGTTTGCGACGGATGAAGCCAAAAAAGTCTCTGAGCATTTGGCATATGAAGTCGATAAGCTCGCTCAATCCGTATTGAAAAAAGAAGTGTATGACAATACAAAGCGCTTTGTGGCCGATTTTGTTAAGCAGCATCCTTTTGCTGACCTGAGTATGATCAGAACGCCAGCTTACCGTGCATGGTTGGAATTTAACCAGATTAGTGAAGAAGAAGCGGTTACCACGTTGGGAACAATGCCTGAAGCTCTGGGGGATGTGTCAGATCGTTTGAGCTTGGCATCGAAACAAACACCAAAGATTATGGCCTGGAAAGCACAATTACTTGCATTAAACAGCTCAGCCAGCATTGAGAAAGTCAATGCAGCACTAAGTAGCCTACAAGTGACTGCCGACTCAATGAGAGACTTTATCGACAATAACCCGGAATACATGCGCTATTTAGCTGAACAAATGGCGGTTGAGCTTCAGCCTCTGGTTGATGATATCGATTTGA
Organism: Vibrionaceae bacterium; assembly: GCA_018222805.1. Classification (GTDB taxonomy): domain Bacteria; phylum Pseudomonadota; class Gammaproteobacteria; order Enterobacterales; family Vibrionaceae; genus Vibrio. The sequence continues at coordinate 11,729 of JAAEZQ010000037.1, read as the reverse complement.
AAACCGAAGCGCGTTTATCCCAGTTAGGTGAAGAGCGTCAGGCACTAGAAGAGATGGTGGCGAGAGAGCGTCAGGAAATCGCGTTGATTATTACGCACGAGCGAGAAAAGTTTGCACAAGATATGGACCGCGTCTCTCAACAGGTTGTCGATCTGGCAATGACAAAGTTGATTGAGCTTGTGAAAAGCACCATTGTCTACTTCATTCTCTTCATTATTGCGATCTTCTTTGCTCCGCTTGGATTAGGCTATGTACTGGGTAAGCGGGCAGCAGTCAAAGTGAAGGTAAGAGAAAGTTAGTTTTACTAAATCCCCAGAGTTCAGTTTAAAGAAGCAAAAAGAGCGCAATGGCGCTCTTTTTTTATTTGGTATCAGTAAATTATACTAGGCAGTTTGTTGTTGTAGTTCTCTTTCTTCCTGTTGTGAAGATTCTGCTACTGGTTCGCACTTATCAACGAACCACCCCATGTAAGAGCTGATGATGGTCACGATAATACATACAAAGCTAAGCCACATGAAAGGCGCGTAAGACAGTGTAGCGACACCTAGGATACTTGCCATATAGATACCGTTGTCACTCCATGGAACCATACCTGAGGTTAAGGTTCCTCCGAACTCTGCGTTACGAGATAAGTTCTTACGCTTATAGCCTAAACGGTCATAGTTCTTAGCACAGATTTTTGGCGTTAAGATAAGAGACACGTACATTGCTGAACCAAATACGTTGCCCATAAACGCGGTACCAATGGTGCTGGTTGCCAGTGACCCTGAGCTTTGAACACGTTTTTCAAATAGCTTAGCAATGGTCTCTAACACGCCAACTTTATCCAGCAAGCCACCAAAGCCGAGACCAAATACGATAACCGCGACTGAGCCTAGCATTGAAGACATGCCGCCTCGATTAAGGATTGAGTCGATGAAATCAACACCAGACGAAATAGCGAATGGAGCCCACGCTGTATTGAATGCGATCAGGAAGTCTACATCCTGGATCATGACTGCCCAGATGATTCCCAGTAAAGAGCCAAAGCTGATAACAGGGAAAGAAGGCATGCGCATCGCCAGTAAGCCAAGCACGATTACCACTGGCACAAACGAGTAAGGTGTGATGTAGAATTGCTGCTCCATCGCTTTGATCACAGAATCCACCTGGCTCATATCGACTTGACCTGCGTAGTGGAAGCCAAATGCCGTGAACATAATGCCAGTGATGATGTAGCTGATCAGAGCGATAGGTAACATACCTTTGATATGTTCCATCACTTCGACGTTAGACATGGAAGACGCAAGGATCACTGAATCAGACAACGGTGACATTTTATCACCGAAGTAACAGCCAGAGAGTACAGCACCGGCCGTAATCGGTGCAGGGACTCCAAGACCTTGACCAATCCCCATCATCGCAATACCAGCGGTACCTGCGGCGCCCCAAGATGTACCCGTTGCTAACGCTGTCAATGAACAGATGATCATCGTGGCAAGCAAAAAGATAGATGGATGAATAGCTTTTAGCCCATAGTAAATAATAGTCGGAACGATACCACCTGATATCCATGTGCCAACAAGCGCACCAACGGCAAGGAGGATTAAAACCGCACCAAGACCGTTGGAAATACCATTTAATGCTGCTTTTTCAAGGTCTTTATACTGATGGCCCAACTTTATGCCCAATAGCATGATAATGAACCAGCCAATGTACAGTGCCAATTGTATTGGAAGATTAAGTTTAGCAGTGAACGAAAATGCCAAAAGTAGGAATAAGCCTAACGAGATAAATACCTGTATCAGGTTAGGAAGGCGTGTTGTAACTTGCTTCATACGTGCCTCTGTAAATCGTGGAGCAATAGAAGAAGGCGCTCCTTGTTGTAATAGCGACATAACATACAGTAACAAGCACTATATTTCGAATGTTTGGTGTTTTATGTTGATCTTGTGCGGGTTAAACGTTTGCATGTGAAGTTATTTTCTAGCTAGATTTAATAAAATTGGTATTAAATGTTGTGTGGTGTGAAAAATATGTGCCTCAGGTGTTAAAAGGCAAGTGAGTGGTAAGACCAATCTAGTCATAAAATAACTTTTCCTACTTGCAAATTCTGATTTCCCCGAACTGCAAATGCGTACAAATCACTTTTAGTACGCTTTTTCGGAAGAAAACATTAAAAATTGAGCTTATTTACAAATTAGGGGTTGAGATTTCTCTGTGAAAATTGAAATATGGGGGAGGTTTTTAATACATGGAGAGTTAAGGCGATGAGAGTTGGTTTAGTCGGTTGGCGCGGTATGGTAGGTTCAGTCCTAATGCAGCGCATGGTTGAAGAAAAAGACTTCGATCTAATTGAACCAGTATTCTATAGTACTTCTCAAATTGGTATTCCTGCTCCTAACTTAGGAAAAGACGCAGGCTTACTGCAAGACGCGTTTGATATTGAAAGTTTAAAACAGCTTGATGCGGTGATTACGTGTCAAGGTGGTGGCTACACTGAGAAAGTTTACCCAGCACTTCGTCAAGCTGGTTGGAAAGGTTACTGGATCGATGCTGCATCTACGCTGCGTATGGCAGAAGATTCAATTATTACACTAGACCCAGTTAACTTAGCGCAAATCCAGCAAGGCATTCACGGCGGCACTAACACCTTTGTTGGTGGTAACTGTACCGTAAGCTTAATGCTGATGGGTCTTGGTGGTCTGTTTGAAAAAGGCCTTGTTGAATGGACAAGTGCAATGACCTACCAAGCAGCGTCAGGTGCGGGAGCCCAGAACATGCGTGAGCTTATCTCGCAAATGGGTGTAATTAACGACTCAGTGAGTTCTGAACTAGCAAATCCAGCAAGTTCAATCCTTGATATCGATAAGAAAGTTGCCGATACAATGCGCAGCACTTCTTTCCCAACGGATAAATTTGGCGTACCACTAGCGGGCTCTCTGATCCCTTGGATCGACGTGAAGCGTGATAATGGTCAAAGTAAAGAAGAGTGGAAAGCGGGCGTAGAAGCGAACAAGATTCTAGGTTTCCAAGATGCACCAGTACCAATCGACGGTACATGTGTGCGTATCGGTGCGATGCGTTGTCATTCGCAAGCGCTGACCATTAAGCTTAAGCAGAACGTGCCGATGGACGAGATCGAAGAGATGATCGCAACGCACAATGATTGGGTTAAGGTTATTCCTAACGACCGTGACATTACAGCAGCGGAGCTTACACCGGCGAAAGTAACGGGGACATTGTCAGTGCCTGTAGGTCGTCTGCGTAAGATGGCGATGGGTGATGAGTTCTTAAACGCATTCACCGTCGGTGACCAACTGCTGTGGGGTGCGGCTGAGCCGTTACGCCGTACACTACGTATCATTCTGGCTGAGAAACAATAGCTTAGAATTGAGACAATCAGTGTCAAAAGCGCCTTTATGGGCGCTTTTTGTTTTTTGCTGACACGTTCCTGACCTTGAGCAACTAATTTCGTAGCGATTTTACGACTGGAGTGCAAAATGTCGAGAGAAGCGAAGGGTTTTACCCTGATTGAATTAGTGGTTGTGATCGTGATTCTTGGTTTATTGGCTGTAGTAGCCGCCCCAAGGTTTCTCAATTTGCAAAGTGATGCTAAAAGTTCGGTGGTTCAAGGCCTTGCAGGCGCGGTCAATAGCGCGGCTCAATTGGCGTTTGGTAAGACTGCCGTAGAAGGTCAGGAAAACTTAGCCCGTTACTTAGTTGAAGGGTATGGCTATGTGCAATATGGCTATCCTTCTGTCGTCAGAGGCGGCATGGAAAGCTTCCTGCAGATCGATACTGGATATCACGATATGAGCAAAGAGTGGGTGTGGGCTGCACACAATAATGGCAGCGTGGCGAATCCGGATACTTGGATTGTCACTCGCTCAGAATGGTTGAATGAAGGAACGATCAGCGATTTCAATAAGGCGATTGAAGATAGCAAGTGCTACGTGAAATATACTGCCGCAATGGAAGCTGGTGCAGATTACCGAGTTGAAGTATTCACCGATGGTTGTTAATGCGGTACGCTGACCTTAAAATTAAGTATTGCAACCCAACTCACCGCCAATAAACGCTCTTTATGAGCGTTTATTTTTTTCTACCGATACAACCCGATTGTCTGGGTCTGCTAATTCACTTCCACAGTGCTTGCAGTAGATTGCATCTGAATCATGACCTGCTTGCGAACAGTTAGGGCATTTAACCAATTCTTTGTGCGATTGCATTTCATGATGCAGCTCGGCGGTAAAAATCCCTGTCGGTACCGCTAGTATCGAATAGCCCAGTAACATCGTGATGGAAGCGAGTGCTTTACCTAAGTTGGTCTGTGGGATTAAATCGCCATATCCGACCGTTGTAATGGTGACAATAGCCCAGTAAATGCTTTTCGGAATGCTGGTAAATCCGTTTTCAGGCCCCTCTACGATAAAAATTAGTGACCCAAATATCGTTACGAGAATGGCCACTGCACTGAAAAATATAAATATTTTCCTGCGAGCCATGAGCAACGAGCGAAGAAGAACATTAGAGTCTTGTAGATAACGAACTAACTTTAAGATTCGGAATATACGCAACACACGAAGCGCTCTTATCACGCCCATAAATGATGCCGACGGAAAGAACAGTACTAAGTACGTTGGCAGAATCGCCAATAAATCGACTACCCCGTAGAAACTTTTTGCATAAGCGGCAGGTTTAGGTGAACAGTAGAGACGCACTAAGTATTCAATGGTAAAGAGGCCGGTAAAGGTGTACTCCAGGTACTTCAGCTCCTTTGCCCATTCAGCTTGCACTGCAGGAATAGAGTCGAGGACCAGTACGGTCAGTGAGCTTAAAATCGCAATAATTAATGCAATATCAAAAGTACGCCCAGCCTTGGTATGCGTGCCAAAAATGGTAACGTAGAGTGTATTTTTGAGAGTGTGAGTCTTCATGACAAAGCGATCCATTGTTGAATCGCTCTATCATACAAGCTTATAGAAAATCAGGCTAATCCGGGAAATAGATTACGTAGCCCATTAGCGATGAACTCAATACCAAGTGCACCAAGTATCAAGCCCATGATACGGGTGATTACGTTGATGCCTGTCTGCCCTAAGAACCGAACGATCAACGGAGCTGACCGAAACAGCAACCACGAGCAGAGACAAAACACACCAATCGTAATACTAATACCGACAGTGTCCAGCATGCTAGGGTAGCGAGCCCCATAAACGATAGTTGAGCTGATCGCGCCGGGCCCTGCCATCAGAGGCATAGCCAGAGGAACAACCCCGATTTGCTCACGACTTACGTATTCTGATTTCTCTTGTTTATTTTGTTTATCCTCACCCAACTTACCACTCATCATTGAGAATGCGATGCTCAACAACAGTAGTCCGCCTGCAACTCGAAATGAGTCCAGAGAAATGCTGAACATATCTAAGAGCAGTTGACCAGCGAGGAGCGAGATACAAAGGATTATTGCAACGGCAATGTTTGCGGTTGTGGCTGTTTTACTCTTTTCCTCTGGTGTCATATGACCTGTCAGTGACACGAACACTGGCATGATGCCAACAGGGTTAACGGCAGCAACCAGACCTAAAAAAAACTGTAAGAAAATAGCGAGCTCGAAAGTTTGCATAGTGCATTCTCATAAAAATTCACACAAGTGAAAAATGGAGAGAGTAGGTTAGTCAAATCGTTTGAAATGAAAGGCTCTCAATTCAGGCGATAGACATCGGGTGCTAAATGTAAGTTAAAACACCCTCGAGTAGAAATGAAAAAAACTAACGTATTTCCCATGATATTTGTGAGAAAAACTAATTTTTTAAAAAACTGCATCTAATCTGTAAATCAAATGTTGCGTGGAGTGCTATTGTTTAACAGTTGTGTTTTACATAAACGTTAACATTTGCATACATTTGATAATAACAAAGCGCGATTGCAGAGCTATGAAGTTATTGGATATACTCCTAGTAGCACATTTAATTAGGCTTACATGTAATTTGTTTGTCTAAAAATGAAACTTTTTTACAGACTGATGTTGTTTATTTAAATTTTTTGTCTGTTTGCTGCTTTTTTGTTCTATAAAAAATGATTTAAATGTGGTTATTTATCAGTTGGTTATGTTGGTTTGTTGGGGGTGAGCACTACTTTGGTGGTATTTCGAGGGTGAGAACTGATCCAAGTCAATTTTTTTCATACTGTGAAACATTATACTCAGCCATGAAAGCAATTTACTAAGTCGTTTGTTTGTTAAGTGGCTGACAAGCAGAAAAAGAGATTAAGCAATAGCCTTACTAAAAAGTTTTTAATATTTGTTAATTTTAGGAGAATCCCTATGCCTGTAACTAATATGGCTGAACTAGATGCAATGGTTGCCCGCGTTAAGAAAGCGCAAGAAGAGTTCTCTACTTACTCTCAAGAGCAAGTAGACAAAATCTTCCGTGCCGCTTCTCTTGCAGCTAACCAAGCTCGTATCCCTCTAGCGCAGCAAGCGGTTGAAGAATCTGGTATGGGTATTGTTGAAGATAAAGTAATCAAGAACCACTTTGCATCTGAATTTATCTACAATAAATACAAAGACGAACAAACCTGTGGCATCCTAGAAGAGGATGACAACCTAGGTACTATGACTATCGCTGAACCAGTAGGTATCATCTGCGGTATCGTACCAACAACTAACCCAACTTCTACAGCGATCTTCAAATCTCTTATCTCTCTGAAGACTCGTAACGGTATCATCTTCTCACCACACCCACGTGCGAAAAACTCAACTAACGACGCAGCTAAACTTGTTCTAGATGCAGCTGTTGCAGCAGGCGCACCAAAAGACATCATCGGTTGGATCGACCAACCTTCTGTTGAGCTTTCAAATGCTCTAATGAAGCACGATGACATCGCACTTATCCTTGCAACTGGTGGTCCAGGCATGGTTAAAGCGGCTTACTCTTCTGGTAAACCAGCTATCGGTGTAGGTGCAGGTAACGTTCCTGTTGTTATCGACGAAACTGCAGATATCAAGCGTGCAGTTGCTTCTATCCTTATGTCTAAAACATTCGATAACGGCGTAGTGTGTGCTTCTGAGCAGGCAGCTATCGTAGTTGACGAAGTATACGACGAAGTGAAAGAGCGTTTCGCAACTCACAAAGCGTACGTACTAAACAAAGCGGAAGCGGAAAAAGTTCGCAAAGTTCTGCTTATCGATGGTGCGCTAAACGCGAAAATCGTTGGTCAACCAGCGGCTGCTATCGCTGAAATGGCAGGCGTTAAAGTTCCTGCAGACACTAAAGTGCTTGTTGGTGAAGGTCTGGGTAAAGTCTCTTACGACGACGCATTCGCTCACGAGAAACTGTCTCCAACGCTAGGTCTATTCCGTGCTGACAACTTCGAAGACGCAGTTGCTCAAGCCGTAACAATGGTTGAGATTGGCGGTATCGGCCACACTTCTGGTCTATACACTAACCAAGACGTGAACGCAGACCGCATCCGTTACTTCGGTGACAAGATGAAGACGGCTCGTATTCTAATCAACATCCCGACTACTCATGGTGGTATCGGTGACTTGTACAACTTCAACGTTGCACCTTCTCTAACGCTAGGTTGTGGTTCTTGGGGTGGTAACTCTATCTCTGAGAACGTAGGTCCTAAACACCTAATCAACAAGAAAACTGTAGCGAAGCGAGCTGAAAACATGTTGTGGCATAAACTACCTAAGTCAATCTACTTCCGTCGTGGTAGCCTTCCAATCGCTCTAGGTGACCTAGAAGGTAAGAAACGCGCATTCCTTGTTACTGACCGTTTCCTATTCAACAACGGTTATGCAGACGACGTAGTGAAACTACTGAAAGCACAAGGCATGGAAGTTCAAACGTTCTTCGATGTTGAAGCTGACCCAACGCTATCTGTTGTTGAGAAAGGCGCAGCTCAAATGGCGAGCTACCAACCAGACGTGATTTTAGCGCTAGGTGGTGGTTCACCAATGGATGCAGCGAAAATCATGTGGGTAATGTACGAGCACCCAGAAACGCACTTCGAAGAGCTTGCAATGCGCTTTATGGACATCCGTAAACGTATCTACAAGTTCCCTAAAATGGGTCAAAAAGCTGAGCTAGTATGTATCACTACTACTTCAGGTACGGGTTCAGAAGTTACACCATTCGCAGTTGTGACTGACGACAAGACTGGTGCTAAATACCCACTAGCTGACTACGAGCTAACGCCTAACATGGCTATCGTTGATGCTAACCTTGTTATGAACATGCCGAAGTCTCTAACAGCATTCGGTGGTTACGATGCAGTAACTCACGCTCTAGAAGCTTACGTATCAGTTCTAGCGAACGAATACTCTGACGGTCAGGCTCTACAAGCACTTAAGATGCTAAAAGAGTACCTACCATCAAGCTACGCGAACGGTGCAAACGACCCAATCGCTCGTGAGAAAGTACACAACGCAGCAACTATCGCTGGTGTGGCATTTGCGAACGCATTCCTAGGTGTATGTCACTCAATGGCGCACAAACTGGGTGCAGAGTTCCACATTCCACACGGCTTGGCGAACGCACTGCTTATCTCTAACGTTGTACGTTACAACGCGAACGATAACCCAACTAAGCAAACTGCGTTCTCTCAATACGACCGTCCACAAGCACGTCGTCGTTACGCTGAAGTTGCTGACCACCTAGGCCTAAGCCAAGCTGGTGACCGCACTGCTCAGAAGATTGAACGTCTACTAGCATGGATGGATGAGCTAAAAGCTAACCTAGACATCCCAATGTCTATTCAGGCGGCTGGTGTTGCTGAAGCTGACTTCTTCGCGAAACTGGATGAGCTAGCGGTTGAAGCGTTCGATGACCAATGTACTGGTGCGAACCCTCGCTACCCACTAATCAGCGAGTTGAAAGAAGTTCTGACTGCTTCTTACTACGGTAAAGCTTTCGTTGAAGGTGAAACTTTCGAAGGTACTACTGTAATCAAGAAGAAAGCAGACCAAGAAGCAGCGAAATCTGCTCCTAAAGCTAAAAAAGAAAAAGCTGACGCGTAAGTAAGCGTTGTTTTGAACAAGGTTTTCGCTAGCACGAAACCTTAATCGGGAAAAGTTAAAAGCCCCAGTCAAATGACTGGGGCTTTTTTTATCTTCTTGTGTCTCGTCCTGCGTTGGCACATTGAGGGCGTATGAGGGAGACTTTAGATAGATTCGGCGTTTAGATCTCGGTAGATACGACTCTGCCGCTAAAGTAATCATTCGCGACAATGTACTCGGTATTGCGCACGAGCTCATCCAGTATTTCAGCCCAATGGATTTCGTCTAAGTCTTCTTTGGTATGAGTGATCGATGGGATAACACCACCGACTCTGATATTGAACGGTGTAAGTTCTTTGGCCCAGCTGTAGGTAAATCCAGATACCAACGCAGCCATACTTTCTACCCCTGTCAGATCTTCGTGGTTATCATGCGAAATTACGTTAACGATAACTCCTTTCTTGTTCCTGTTGCGGAAACGATCTGCGGCAACCTGTCCGTAGGTATAAAGAAAACGAGCAGCAGAAGACAAATGATCGATGTATGTACTCATTGGTTCTGGTGCCATTAAGCTTGGCATTGGGGAACTGGTCCAGCAATTGACCACCACATCTGGTGTAGCACCAAGTTCAGACTCAATTTGGTCAAACAATAAGTTGATAGAAGTCGTGTCATCACTACATACGTGCATAGCGAAAACATTATTGCTAAACGCGCTAATTTGCTCGTAACTAGCCTTCAAAGTGCTTTCGTTTTGATCACACAGAACCAACGTGGCGCCAAGGTGAGCAAAGTGGCTGGAGCATGTTCTGCCTATGACTGAACCTGCTGATGTGACCAGTATGATTGATTCTTTGATATCCATATAACACCTTCACAGCCCCGTATAAACCAGTGGTTTGTGCTTTCAGCATGGATTAAATTCGGACTGCTCAGTGTGAATAGCTTCAAACTAACGCTTTTGAGGGAAGACTATTGTGTAGTAATTAGTAAGTCGTCACATTTCGCATGTGTTACTAGTGTAATCACTAGGTGAAAAGTTGAACACTAAGCCTGAGTTTGAATTTGGTATTGGCGCTGAGCGGCGACAAGCTGATGATACAACCCTGCATCAGAAATAAGTGCCTGATTTCTTTTTCCTAAACGACGTCGTTCATGCCCTGATAGATTATGGTAGACCTCTTCGGGAAGGTTAAAAGTGTCTTCCGGTAGATAGGTTAAAGCATCTGGTTTTAGGTAATGGCTAAGCTTCGCGGACGGCAATCCAGCATCGTGAAACTGTTTAGCTTGTTCTGCCGCGAGTTCATAACTGCTGCTGTCTGATCGCAAAATTTGTGGTTGAGAGAGGAAAAATTGCTGACGTAAGATCTCGTCATTTGTCTTCGTCTGTTTGATTTCTTCGACAGGAACGACGTCACGAATATCGTTAGAGAACATCGACAAAATCAGAGCGAAATCGGAACGACGACCATCATGAACGGCATGATTAATACCAATACCGAACTGCAGTTCGTTGATAATTGCTGCTTTGTCTAGAGTATGAATTTGCATGATGTTCCTCTTGAGATGCTTTTATAACGGCGTATCACGGAAGAACTTTAGGAAAAAGAAGAGATTAAATGCGTGCTTTTAAGCGAGGCAATAAAAAGCTCGCTGTATCTAGCGAGCTTTTGCATAAGACTAAATTGAACTAGGGGGAAGTAAATTACTTCGCTAGGTTCTCTGCTACGAAATCCCAGTTTACAAGGGCCCAGAAGCCGTTCATGTAATCAGGACGTACGTTGCGGTAATCGATGTAGTAAGCGTGTTCCCACAGGTCAACAGTAAGAAGTGGAGTTACACCTTCTTCTGTTAGAGGAGTACCTGCGTTAGAAGTGTTAACGATGTCTAGAGAACCGTCAGCCTTCTTAACTAGCCAAGTCCATGAAGAACCGAAGTTGTTGATTGCTGCATCAGTGAACTTCGCTTTGAATTCTTCGAAAGAACCAAATGCCGCGTTGATTGCGTCAGCAACAGCGCCAGTTGGCTCGCCGCCCGCGTTTGGAGCTAGACAGTGCCAGTAGAACGTGTGGTTCCAGATTTGAGCAGCGTTGTTGAATACGCCACCAGTAGAAGTCTTGATGATCTCTTCTAGTGTTTTGCCTTCGAACTCAGTACCAGGGATAAGACCGTTTAGCTTAACTACGTAAGTGTTGTGGTGCTTACCGTGGTGGTAATCTAGAGTCTCTGCTGAGATGTGTGGTTCTAGTGCGTCTTTCGCGTAAGGAAGAGCTGGTAGTTCAAATGCCATTACTCGATTCTCCATTGATATGAAAGGGTAACCTTTCGATTGCTTCCAGTGTTTTTATTCGTTCTGAGTCGATACGACTGACTTGCTAGGTATTTTAGCAAGTTTTTACTTTATTAAAACCCCGATATGAAAATATTTTAAGATGTTAGCGGTTATGAATCGCTGAATTTTCCGCCATTAAACAAGCTTAGTTTAAGCCGTACTAATTATGTGGTTTTTATTATTCTGTTATTGAGTAGAATGTGGCAGATAAACAAAGTTAAAACCTATGAATGAGGAAGCGATGGAAACTATCGACAAAATCAAACAGCAGATTTCAGAAAACTCTATCCTGCTGTACATGAAAGGATCACCGAAACTGCCAAGCTGTGGTTTCTCTTCTCAAGCGTCACAAGCTCTAATGGCATGTGGTGAGAAGTTCGCTTACGTAGACATTCTACAAAACCCAGA
>JAAEZQ010000084.1 GCA_018222805.1 Vibrionaceae bacterium | reverse complement strand
TTTTTCTCTCATTTCCGACTCGCTGTGTGACTTTCGTCTCACTCCGTGTCGGTGGATGCGCAGTATAGGGAGTTGAGAAATTAGCACAAGCGTTTTTTGCAAAAAAAAAACCAACCGAGCAAATAACAACCACCCTGTACAAATAAAAAACGATTTTGGCGATTTTTTTTGATTGATACGGAGCTTTTCTGCTGATTAAGGTCATTGCCGCGTATAAAAAGAACCAAGATTTGCCTCCTAACTAATGTCTCCATCACCTATTTTTCTGCAACACCAGCGTGATCTTTTGTCATTTAGCATTTAGCGTTAATGATTGCCCAGTTGAAGACATATCTTTTGTTGAGCGAGGGAGATACAAAAAGCCCCTCACTAGTGTGAAGGGCTGAAACAGGTAGCGGTATGCATTTATATAACTCCACCTCCTAATAAAGGAGTGTTTGGTTGTGTGGCGTAGTCCATCTCGATATCACTTTTAAAAACCAATGACTCACACAATAAGTAAGTCTTTAAAGATATATCTATATAGAGGGCTTGGTGATATAGCTTGTTTGCTAATTATACGTCTTCATCCAACTCCGCATGTTTGCCAAGAATAACATTAGAAAGAACGGAATCACGCAACTTAAGAGCCTGAGCCAGATATTGCTTTGCTTTCGCAATATCGCCAGAGCCCGTTTCATGTAAAGCAAGCGCTTCATAGATGCGAGGTTGAATTTGACCAATAACCATTTCGCCCCTACTTCCAATGCCTCATGGAGTTTTTGCAGTTGGATCTTTCTCAGAGCTTGTTTGGGGTTAAATGCTTTTTGTACATAGTACCAATCAGCAACTCGGCTTGAACATAGGTATTGTGCGGTTCAATGTCTAAAATGTTTTCCATAAGCTCAATACCTTACTGAAACTGGTCAGGGGCCAACCTGTTTAAATAATGATGTGCTTGAACAAACAGCTCTAATGCCCTGGGAGTCACCGGAAGTCTGGCTACTCCAGCGCAGCTAAGATGGAACAGTGACTCGCATCGTCGTTAACATGACCACAACAGGCATCATTAATCTTCTTGAGTGCTCGACGAATTTTAGTCAGTTCATTAATTTTTTCATCAACCAGCTCCAACTTGGCAGTAGTAATAGCCTTAACCTCTGCACAGCTATGCTCCGTTGCTTCTAATTTTATTTCTAGCAGATCTTTAATCTCACCCAAACTTAACCCAAGATCTTTAGCTTTTAGGATAAATCGCACCTGCTTTTGATTATCTTCATTATAGAGGCGATAGCCTGATTCACTTCGCCCCGCAGGCTTAATTAGCCCATTTTTTTCGTAGAATCGTAATGTATCTGCGGTCACACCACAGCGTTTCGCCAGTTCACCTATCTGAAACATAACTGTCCTTATTAACTATCTCGTTACTTTTAAAGCTAAAGATCGACTTTTTTGCAATTATTTTTGAGATGCCAAACGATTGCGCGAGCTTTTTTGTAATAAATTGGTTAGAATACGCGCCATCAAATAGTGGAGACTGTTTTCTAACTGGAAAACGCCTGAAAAGGTCTTTACCAAAACTGGCCAATATTTTACCCCCAAGAGGTAAAAACAAGTTCATTTTTGGCAAACATCTTTAACTCCGTGAATTTGAGGAAAATGGAAGCATGAACAACGCTCGTCCTATTCGCCGCGCGCTAATCAGCGTATCAGACAAAACAGGTATTGTTGAGTTTGCACAAGCTCTTGCTGAACGTGGTGTCGATATCCTATCTACTGGTGGTACAGCTCGTCTACTTGCTGAGCAAGGTATCGCAGTAACTGAAGTCTCTGACTACACTGGTTTCCCAGAAATGATGGACGGTCGCGTTAAGACGCTTCACCCGAAAGTTCACGGTGGTGTACTAGGCCGCCGCGGGCAAGACGATGAAGTGATGACACAACACGGCATCAATCCGATCGACATGGTTGTCGTTAACCTATACCCATTCGCAGAAACTGTTGCTAAAGACGGCTGTACTCTAGAAGACGCTGTTGAGAACATCGATATCGGTGGTCCAACAATGGTTCGCTCTGCCGCGAAAAACCACAAAGACGTGACTATCGTTGTAAACGCTTCAAACTACGATCGCGTAATCGCTGAAATGGATGCAAACGACAAGTCTCTAACTTTGGAGACTCGCTTTGACCTTGCTATTGCAGCATTTGAGCACACTGCATCTTACGATGGCATGATCGCAAACTACTTCGGCACTATGGTTCCATCTTACGGTGAGAACAAAGAAGGTGATGAAGAGTCGAAATTCCCACGCACTTTCAACCAGCAGTTCGAGAAGAAACAAGATATGCGCTACGGTGAGAACAGCCACCAAGCAGCAGCATTCTATGTTGAAGCGAATCCAGAAGAAGCATCGGTATCTACTGCTCGCCAAATCCAAGGTAAAGCACTTTCTTACAACAACATCGCTGACACTGATGCAGCACTTGAGTGTGTGAAAGAGTTCGACGAGCCAGCATGTGTGATCGTGAAACACGCAAACCCATGCGGTGTGGCATTAGGTAAAGACATCCTAGAGGCGTACAACCGCGCTTACCAAACTGACCCAACATCAGCATTTGGCGGCATCATCGCATTCAACAAAGAGCTAGATGCAGAAACTGCAACAGCGATTGTTGAGCGTCAATTCGTTGAAGTAATTATCGCACCTTCAGTATCAGCGGAAGCGATCGAAGTGGTTGCAGCGAAGAAAAACGTTCGTCTGCTTGAGTGTGGTGAGTGGACAACCAAGACAACTGGCTTTGATGTTAAACGCGTTAACGGCGGCCTACTGGTTCAAGACCGTGACCAAGGCATGGTAAGCCTGGATGACCTTAAAGTGGTCTCTAAGCGTCAGCCAACCGAAGAGGAGCTTAAAGACGCTCTATTCTGCTGGAAAGTAGCGAAGTACGTGAAGTCGAACGCGATCGTTTACGCAAAAGGCGATATGACTATCGGTGTCGGTGCAGGCCAAATGAGCCGCGTTTACTCTGCAAAAATCGCAGGTATCAAGGCAGCGGATGAAGGTCTGGAAGTTGCTGGTAGCGTAATGGCATCAGACGCATTCTTCCCATTCCGTGATGGTATTGATGCTGCAGCAGAAGCGGGCATCAAGTGTGTGATTCAGCCGGGTGGCTCTATGCGTGATGATGAAGTTATTGCAGCAGCAGATGAGCACGGTATGGCGATGATCTTCACAGGTATGCGTCACTTCCGTCACTAATCAGAGCATGGCTCTAGGGATTACCTAGGGCCATTTTTATCCGTTTAATTATTCATTAGTGTTGTCGCTTTTGCTTATCAACATTAATTAAAAATTTTAATTTTAGAGCAAAGTCAAATTGCCTAGTTCAAGTAAACACGCGGAGCTTATGGCTATAAGTGAGCATGTTTGACGCCGAAATCGGCGATATGACGAAGCTATCAAAGGTAAAATACAATGAATGTATTGATTATTGGCGCTGGCGGTCGTGAACACGCACTAGGTTGGAAAGCCGCTCAAAACCCAAATGTTGAAACGGTATTCGTTGCCCCTGGTAACGCTGGTACTGCTCTTGAGCCTAAACTGAAGAACGTCAACATCGGCGTAGAAGATACGGCTGCGCTTGTTGCATTTGCACAAGAAAATGCGATTGAGCTAACTATCGTTGGTCCTGAAGCGCCGCTTGTGATCGGTGTAGTCGATGCGTTTAATGACGCAGGTCTGCAAATTTTTGGCCCTACTCAGGCAGCCGCTCAGCTTGAAGGTTCAAAAGCGTTCACGAAAGACTTTCTTGCACGCCATAAAATCCCAACAGGTGCTTACGCTAACTTCACAGAGATTGAACCAGCACTGGCTTACGTACGTGAGCAAGGTGCACCTATCGTTGTAAAAGCAGACGGCCTTGCAGCAGGGAAAGGCGTTATCGTTGCCATGACACTAGAAGAAGCGGAAAACGCAATCAAAGACATGCTTGCTGGTAACGCTTTTGGTGATGCTGGCAGTCGCGTTGTTATTGAAGAATTCTTAGACGGCGAAGAAGCTAGCTTCATCGTAATGGTAGACGGTGAGAACGTACTACCAATGGCCACCAGCCAAGACCACAAACGTGTAGGTGACAAAGATACTGGCCCTAACACAGGTGGTATGGGTGCTTACTCCCCAGCTCCAGTGGTTACATCAGAAATCCACAACCGCATCATGGACGAAGTGATTTACCCAACCGTTCGCGGTATGGCAGCAGAAGGTAACCCATACACAGGTTTCCTATACGCAGGCCTAATGATCGACAAAGACGGCACGCCAAAAGTGATCGAATATAACTGTCGATTCGGCGATCCAGAAACTCAACCAATCATGATGCGCATGCAGTCAGATTTGGTTGAACTTTGTCTGGCCGCTGTCGACAAGAAACTGGATCAAGTGGAATCGAAATGGGATCCGCGCGCGTCGATCGGTATTGTTCTTGCTGCAGGCGGTTACCCAGCGGCATACAACAAAGGTGATGTGATTTCAGGCCTGCCTCAGATCGAAGTCGAAGGCGAGAAAGTCTTCCATGCTGGTACAGAGAACAAAGACGGCGATGTCGTGACAAACGGTGGTCGCGTACTGTGTGCAACAGCACTTGGCCATAGCGTTTCAGAAGCTCAGCAACGCGCGTATGAGCTAGCGAAACAGATCAGCTGGGATGGTATGTTCCATCGCAATGATATTGGCTACCGCGCTATCGCACGCGAGCAATCAAAATAAAAACAACATCAGTTGGCTATAAATAATAAGGCGCTTAATGCGCCTTTTTTCATTATTCTGTTCCGTCCTAAATAAGGTTGACACTTTCCAACCCAAAAATTGGAGAGTGATATGAAATCAACAAATAAAAGAACTCAGCGCGATTATTCCCTCGCTTTTAAACTC
>JAAEZQ010000083.1 GCA_018222805.1 Vibrionaceae bacterium | reverse complement strand
GTAAAGATACCGTGATAGAGCATCTCGAATTGAGGTAAAAAGTCACTGAACGCAATGGCCGCGCAATACCAAAAGATAAAGTACGGAATCGCTATCTTAGTTGAACCATCTTCTCCATTACCACGGGAGAAAATCACAGCACTAATTAATGCAACCGGGATGATCCAAAGCGCCCGCGCTAATTTGAGAGTCGTTGCTGTGGTCAGTGCTTCTTCACCATAGGCCGATGCCGCGCCGACTACAGAAGAGGTATCATGAATGGCAATCGCTGCCCATGTGCCAAACGTATGTTGGTCTAATTCCAGCGCATGGCCAATTACGGGGAATACGAACAGGGCGACTGAGTTCAGGACGAAGACGGTTGCCAGTGCCAAACCAATCTGTTCATCTTTGGCTTTAATCGCGGGGGCAACGGCTGCGATGGCGCTGCCACCACAAATGGCAGTGCCAGAGGAAATCAAATACGCTGTAGTTGTCTCAAGCTTTATGGCTTTGGCAATGAGTGAACCGATCACCAATGTACCGAGAATGGTTGCGATGATAAGAGCGATGCCATCAGACGTAACGGCTAGGGCCTGCTCGAAATTAATGCCAAACCCTAAACCGATAATGGAATAAGACAGTAGTTTCTTTGTGAAAGACGCGATCGGCAGTTCGCTTGGCACAAAGCCAAAGCTAGCGAGTAAAAAGCCAATAACCAGCGCGATAGGCGAGGATACCAAAGGGGTAAGGCAAAATAGCAGCGCCAATCCAAAAAGAAGATACTTTTTATTCAAAGTTTATTATTCGTTGTCGTTTGTGAAAGAGTGAGTATATCGCATTGCTTATGGTCAGTTTGTCTTAATGATTTGAACACATGTTCAGTTATTCTAAACGCATCTTCAAATTAATAGTGTCACTGCGACTTTTTAACGCCAATCACCGCGTAATTCTTGCACCTTCTCAAACATAATTTGAGCATTTACGTTGCTTGGCTGGATTGGAGTGCCAGCTTCGATTTCCAGTTTTGACCAGAACCTAGTTGGAAGCCCTTTACAAGCTCTACCTTTACATCGACTGAAGTAGCTACCCCATAGCCCTTTCAGTGCGACAGGAATAACAGGCACCGGACTACGGCGCAAAATAATATCAATACCGCGCATAAACTCTTGTATTTCACCATCAGAGGTCAGTTTGCCTTCAGGGAAGATACACACGATATGGCCTTCAGATAAGGCGATTTCTACCTCGCTGAATGCACGTCGGATAGATTGTCTGCTGTTCGCTGAAATTGGAATGACTCCTGCCCGACGTAAGAAGCCTCTAATAGGAGGCAGGTTGGCGTAATCTTCTTCCATGACAAAGCGAATTAAACGAGGGCATACCGCACTCAGTAGTAGCGCATCCATATAACTGACGTGATTACATACGATCAGTGCGCCACCACTTTCAGGCAAATGATGCAGGTTCTTGTGTTTGACCCGATAGATCGTATGAGTCAGCATCCAAACGATAAAACGCACGACGAAGATGGGCACCTGCATAAATAGGTACACAGCGACGAGGAAGTTGAGCGCTGCAAGTAACGCAAACAACTGCGGAATCGTCATTTCAAGTACGCTCAAGCAGATAATGCCTAACACTGCACTGCCAACCATAAAGAATGAGTTAAAGATATTGAGCCCGGCAATGACTTGTGCACGTTCGGTTTCTTTCGCTCTGTGCTGCATTAAAGCGTAAAGCGGGACAATGAATAATCCGCCTGATGCGCCAATCATTAATAAATAGAAAAATAGTGGCCAGTAATCCTGGAAGGCGATGAATTCGCTAAAGGTCTGAAATTGAGGTAGGTCATTTGGAATTGACGTGGCCATCAAGTAACCAAATATCGTGATGCCAAGTGCCCCAATCGGGACGATGCCGACTTCTATACGATGATTGGAGATCCAGTTACAAACCAGTGAACCAAACGCAATACCAATAGAGAAGAGGGCAAGTAAGAAGGAAACCGCACTCTCTGTCCCGTTTAGATACACTTTAGTGAAGTTTGGAAACTGGGTCAGATAAGCAGCACCTAAGAACCAGAACCAGCTGATCGCCATAATACATTGAAAGACTACCCGATCAGACTTACAGATTGAGAGAGTACGCTTGGTTTGTTTGTATGGCTGCCAGCGAAAGGTCAGGTTCGGTGCACTTGCCGCTGAAAATGGAATAAAGCAACTTGAAAAATAGCCCAGCAGCGCAAATAACACCACACAGAAAGCCGCAATGTATTTTGCATTTTCGGAGGAAGCAATAATACCAGCGCCAAGTGTCCCAATCAGAATCGCAATAAAGGTTCCGGCTTCGACCAATGCGTTACCGGGTATCAACTCTTTTTCGTTCAGGTTTTGTGGCAAAAGGGCGTACTTTACCGGACCAAAGAACGCGGATTGTGTGCCCATCAAAAACAGCAGCAGTAACAATACGCCGTAACTTTCTGTGATAAAGCCAACCGCGCCCAACACCATGATCGCGATTTCAAATAGCTTTACCTTACGAATAAACCAAGACTTTTCGTACTTGTCTGCTAAAACACCCGCTGAGGCAGAAAACAGGAAGAAAGGAAGAATGAATAAACCTGCAGCTAAATTGATGAACAGGTTGCTGGAGATGGGCAGTGCACCAGCGCCAGCAAAGGCGACAAAAAGCAGTAAAACGTTCTTAAAAATGTTGTCATTGAAAGCGCCGAAAAACTGAGTAATAAAATAAGGCAGGAACTTTCTTTGTCTAAGTAAGGAGGGATGTCTGTCGGAGGACATGTCGAATCCTTTATTACCAGTTCATGAGGTAGTTAGATAGCAGGTTGCTAATTAAAGCTTTCCCGTCCACTGGTTCACTAGAGAAAAATTTATCATCAACACTAAGTAAGGTAATCCCATGAACACCGGACCACAACACGCGACTGGCTTGAATTACTTCAGATTCTGTACGGTGGGGCGCAATTTGTGAGAGAAGTGACTCCAGTATACCCGTCATATCATCAATGCGTTTTGCTTGCCATTCAGGGAGCTCTGCTCCGTTCATGTTGTGCTCAAATACTAACTGCCAGCGGTGAGGGTGCTTAAGGGCAAAATCGTGGTAACAATAGGCGAGTTCAAACAGTGCTTCGTGTGCGTCTTTGCAACCACTTGTAGCTTTTCTCGACTCCTGCGATAACTCATCTAGGGTTTGAGCAACGGAATGTAAAAGTAGTAAGTTATAGTTACCGAAAATGTTAACTAATGTACTTGGCACATAACCGATCATGTTCGCGACCTTACGAAGACTGAGTTCATGATAAGAGTTCTCTTCCAAAAAGTCTTTAACGGTCGCTAAGGTCAGGTTAATTAACTCTTCTCTGGTGTGATCGTTTCTGCGCGCCATACTTCAAACTGCTTTATTGAACATTGTTCAATATGATAGTCGGCTAGTTATTCACCGTCAATAATTCCTGTATCCAATTGAGCAAAACGAGAGGTGAATTTGTGTTTAGTTACTGATACTTGCATAAGAAACGATCAACGAGTTTAAGTTTGGCAATATTCTGATACATGTCAGGCTGGTTAGATTGTTTTAATGAGCATGCATACGGAGTATGATGATTAAACACTCATCTTTGACGTGCCTCTATCTGAATCAATACAAGTGATGGTTCAGTTGGGCATATTCTTGGATAACTTTCGTCAATTGTAAGGATAACGATGAAACGCATATTTTCGATTGTTGCTCTGCTAATGTTCACCGTCGCTGTAACACCTATTGCAGAAGCGAAAAAGTTTGGTGGTGGTAAGTCTTTTGGTAAGAGCTACAAGACTGCGCCTGCGCCGACACAGAAGCAAACAACAAATACGAGTACTGTAGGTAAAGATCAAACCGCCAAGTCTTCAAGCAAGAAAGGCTTAATGGGTGGTTTACTCGGTGGTCTCTTGGCTGGTGGTCTTCTAGCAGCATTCTTTGGTGGTGCTTTTGAAGGTATCCAATTTATGGATATTCTTATTATTGGCTTGATTGCATTCCTCATCTTTAAATTGATGCGTGGTATGCTGGGGGCGAAACAGGGCAGCATGAATCAGCATCGTCAGCAGCCTGCATTTGGTGGTAACAGCTCGAAGTTCGAACAGTCGAACACACAAAATTTTGAGCAACAACCCAACGTAAATGCTGGTGGCTTTGGTGGCTTCGGTGCACAAGCTGATGTCCCACATAACTTTCCACCGGGCTTTGACCAGGCAGGATTTGTTAATGGTGCTCGTGAACACTACAGAATCCTACAGGGTGCATGGAACCACAACCAGCTAGACACCATCGAAGAGTATGTTTCTCCGAGTCTGCTTGATGATCTCAAAGCAGAGCGTGCAAAACTGGAAGGTGAACAGCACACAGATGTCATGTACGTTGATGCAGAGATTGTTCGTGCAGACCACAACGCGAACAAAGCCGAACTCAGCCTGCAGTTTAGTGGTCGTTACCGCGATGCGGTCGAAGGTATCGAAGAAGACATCACTGATATCTGGCACCTTGAACGTGACCTAACGGTACCTAACGCACCTTGGCTGATTGTTGGTATACAAGGTTAGTCTTCAACAGTGTTCATTTCAGTGTTAATAAAATCCCGCTTTCATAGCGGGATTTTTTGTGCCTGAAAGTTACCATTAAATCTAGGTTGTACTTCTCTTATTGTTCTTGCTGGTTAACATAGTTGATAGCCACGTTAGATCTCTTACAATTCGATTAACTCGTTACTGCAATCGAAACCTTGCTCTCCATCCATCTCCTAGCGCAATAACTTGTCCTGTTATTTACTACGATTAGTATTAGCCAGATGGGTATAAATAACGGCTATTACCGTGTTTTTTGCTATGTTTAAGGGTAGCGGTATCTGAATGAGTAGTGAGAAGGTTAATGAAGAGAAATAACGTTTATAAGTCTGCAGCTTAACGAAGAGCAGAACGAAAAAAGCCAGCTCAATGAGC
>JAAEZQ010000036.1 GCA_018222805.1 Vibrionaceae bacterium | reverse complement strand
AAGCAGCCGCAGCGTGTGACTTGTGTGCCGGGATGTGGCTGGGGTCCCACCCATTAAAGAGCCTGCAGTGTTTAAATACATTGCAGGCTTTTTTGCATATTCGCAGCATAAGTTTCCATAGACTATTTTTTGTTGTAGGTTTACAGCAAAAGTTCTCACACTAAGTTCGATCAAACCAAAAAATCGTCTCACATTCACAGCGTCTGCAAGTATCTGTGTGTTTTAATAAAAAATAATGCAGAAGCCACTATCTCGTCATACTAGAGCGAGGAAATGGCTATTATAAATATCAGCTCATTTGTTAATTATCTGCACTATTAGGCCATCTGCACATTCATTTCTAATTGCTTTAGGACATACTTGAGAATGCCTCCCGAGTTGAAATATTTTAGCTCCTTAGGGTTGTCGATACGTGCAATAACGGGAATGGTGTGCTCCGAACCTTGAGCGGTTACGACGATAATATTTAGCTCTAATAAGGGCTTAAGAGGTTCATTCGGAGCGATAAAAACAGTTTCATTACCTTCTAAAGTTAGCGCATCTAGTTCACCTGGCCGCGTTAGTTGAAGAGGCAATACTCCCATACCGACTAGATTGCTACGATGAATCCTTTCAAAGGACTCAGCGATGACTGCTTTTACATTCAATAATAGGCATCCTTTTGCTGCCCAGTCACGACTGGAACCTGAACCATAGTCTTTACCAGCGAATATCACCAACGGAACCTTAAGTGCGATTGAGTTCCTACTCGCTTCAAAAATAGGAATGATGGGAGGAACCTTGTCATTGGTAGACATGTTGTAACCATCCAGTATGGTGTCGCCGTAACATCGAGTGACGCCGCCTATAATTGGCGATGCGATTTTGTTTTCCAAACGTACATTCGAAAAAGTCCCGCGAACCATGATGTGATGATTTCCTCGGCGTGAACCATAGCTATTGAACTCCTCGGGGGGGATGTTTTTTGAAAGCAAATATTGACCCGCCGGACTATTTGCTGAAATTCGTCCTGCTGGTGAAATATGATCGGTCGTAATTGAATCTCCTAAAATTGCTAATACACGTGCTGATTCAATAGGAAAAGTTGGAGGTGGTATTTCCAAGAACGGAGGGCGTTGTATGTATGTGGAGGCCTCATCCCACGGATAGCAGGGACTATCTTTCATCGACAATTGTTGCCACTCTTCATCACCTTCAGCAATGTCGCTGTAGCTCAATCTAAAGTGGCCCTCATTTACTTGATTCAGCATTTCATTCAGCATGGATTGGCTTGGCCAAAGTTCTCTCAGATATACAGGCTCATTTTTACTATTGATAGCAATTGGGTCGTTTTCTAAGTCAATACAGGTAGTACCCGCCAACGCAAAAGCCACGACTAATGGTGGTGAGGCAAGCCAGTTTAGGCTAACGGATGGGTGTATTCGTCCTTCGAAGTTTCGATTTCCTGATAATACCGCGCATACGTTTAGGTTGTTTTCCAATATCTCGGCTTCAAGATTGCTTTTCAGTGGGCCTGAGTTCCCAATGCATGTCGTGCAACCGTATCCAACTCGTTGAAAACCTAATAAGTCTAGGTAGTGCTGCAAGCCAGTATCATTGAGATATCGAGCCACCGCTAACGATCCGGGTGCGAGAGAAGTTTTGACGTAGCTAGGAACGGACAAACCTTTTTCAACAGCGGCCTTTGCAACTAAACCAGCAGTCAGCATAACGGCTGGGTTCGATGTGTTAGTGCATGAGGTTATGGCTGCAATGACGACGTCACCATGCACTAAGTGCTTAGGTGAATCTGAATGTTCTGTACGGCTATTGGAGTTTGGGATTTTATCAATAGAACAATGTTCAAGAGTCGCTCTCTTGATCGCATTGACGTTAAGTCGGTCTTGTGGTCTTTTGGGGCCCGCTACTGAAGTCACGATAGTTGATAAATCGACTAAAATATTTTCATCATATTCAGGAGAAGGAGTCTTTGTATCCCACCATAGGCCTTGTTCTTCAGCATAAGCGCGAACTCTATCGACCAGTGAAGACGGTCGGTTAGTAAGGGTTAAATAAGCGAGAGTGTTTTCGTCAATCGGGAAAAATCCACAGGTTGCGCCATACTCTGGTGCCATATTGGCAAGGGTTGCTCTGTCAGCCACAGATAGACTTGCTAAACCATGACCATAGTACTCAACGAATTTACCGACCACACCATGTGACCTCAATTTTTCCGTAATAGTCAAAACAAGATCGGTTGCTGTAACACCCGGACGTAATTGTCCATCAAGGCAAACGCCAACAACACGTGGAATATTGATATTGAGTGGCTGACCAAGCATAACGGCTTCGGCTTCTATACCACCCACTCCCCAACCCAGCACGCCCAATCCGTTTACCATAGTCGTGTGGCTGTCGGTTCCTATAACGGTGTCTGGCGTTAACACACACTCTTCGTCTTCACGAACAACCTGAGATAGATATTCGAGATTAACCTGATGACATATCCCCTTACCTGGAGGAATGATGGTCAAGTTGCGGAAATTTTTTTGTGCCCACTTCAGGAAGGTATAGCGTTCTCTATTTCGCGCCATCTCTTGTTGGAGATTCGTATTTAAAGAGGATTCTGAACCTGATTGTTCAACAATCAATGAGTGGTCTATGACAAGGTCTACAGGGCAATTGGGTGTCACACTGCTCGGATCGCCGCCAGCTTGCGCTATTGCATCTCTTATGGCAGCAAGATCGACCAACGCTGGAATCCCAGTATAGTCCTGCATCAATACTCTGCTTGGATAGAAACTAAACTCTGATGAGTGACCAGTTATCTCCGAATCAAACGTAGATTTTTTAAAGAATAACTCTTTGATAACTTGAGATACTTCTTTTAAGTCTGAGGTTTGACGCATTACATTTTCAATAATCAAGCGTTTAGTAAAGGGTATTTTCGATAGACTGACTTGATAATCTTGGGCAAGTTTTTTTAAAGACCAGTATTTATATTCAATGCCTTTTACATTGAGTGTCCTCTGATATGTTTGTCGCCATATTTTCTCATTAGTAGATATCATGATTTATTCCTCTCAATGGCGGTTGTCCTTTATAAAAATAAACTTATTTTTATAGATATATTTTTGGCTTTTATTATCCCATCTATAAATTTAATGAATCCGATGAAAATTATATAAACTGAAAAATCAGAGTTGTAATCTTTAAAAGATAAATAAATCTGGAATGTATTTTCTACCATTAAACATAACAAGACTAATTAATAAAAAATTGAGGCATAGTTTATTGTCACTAAGCCTACAAATATAATTAGATGAGTACCACATTTGTTGCTTGCGGGCCCTTTTCACCTGGTTCAACGTCAAAACTAACTTTTTGGCCTTCTAATAGGGTTTGAAACCCATCCGAAGAAATAGAGCGAAAATGGACAAAGAGGTCCTGACCATCTGTATCTTTGGTGATGAAACCAAAACCTTTAGTTTCGTTGAACCATTTTACTGAACCAGTCATTCTGTCAGACATACACACCTCGACTAATCGAATAGGACAAGGCTCTGTTAACTAGAGCTATTTCTTAATTTACCAAGAGGGCTGTCGCAGAAGCTAAACGAAAGGGGTCGAAAATTACTGTGATAGGAGACTTGTTTTACAATGAAAAGATAACTCAAATCGGCGGAGCTCTTTTAAGTATAAGCCTTAATTTGAAAATAGTTAGGTTAGCCCCCGGTCATATTTTCTCTTCGTTGTACGGTTATGATTTTATGAGTAAATCATCAGCAAACTTTTTAAACATTTTGATGAAAAGAGACGACTTCATACATCATAGCAACTAGCTATTTTTATCTATACTTTATCTGAACTTCGACCGGGGAGAACAGTTCATGAGTATAAGAAACAAATCAATCGTAATTCTCGCCTGCGCTTTAATTGGTGTTGCCTCTACAGCTTCAGCGAAAGTCAATGGTCCGATGGTGATGACTATCGAAGGGGTTGGTTCTTCAGAGCTTTTATCTTGGTCATGGGAGGCTAGTCAGAATGTTAATTATTCAATTGGCTCTGGCGGTGGAGCAGGCAAAGTCAATCTTGAGGATCTCGTGATTACCCGTTACAGTGATGCTCAATCCGCGGCATTCTTGAGATATATAGTAACCGGAAACCACTTCGATACGGTCGAATTCGCGCGAGATGGATTACAAATTAAGTTGAAAGATGTTTTGATCAACTCTTTTCATATTGGAAGCTCAGATGATATGAAAGAGCCACAAAAGGAAGATATCTCGTTTTCGTTTAGGCAGATCACCTATGAAGTCGATGGTAGTCCGGCGTATTGCTATGACAGGTCAACTAATGCCCAGTGTTAGTTTGAATATTGTTTTCTCAGTGATATTGCTATGTATTGATGACAAAGAAAATAGGCATATAGCTACGCTATATGATGCGACGAGAAGGGCGGCAAACGCAGCCCTTTTTGAATAGCCCTATCTCTATATAGTTAAAGCAAATCACGAACTCGATAGTAAGACATGGCTAGTACGAGTGCCGGGGTGCGAAGTAAACGCCCACCTGGGAATGACATATGAGGCACTTTATCAAAAATAGCAAAGCGTTCAGAGGTCGCAGCAACACACTCGGCCATTAGCGTGCCTGCCATACCTGTTACCGCGATGCCATGGCCAGAGAAACCTTGAGCAAAATAAACATTGGGTTTGAGTCGGCCAAAGTGAGGTGCACGATTCATGGTGATAGCCACATTGCCGCCCCACGCATAATCAATTTTAGCGTTAGACAATTGAGGGAATATGCTGACCATCCGGTTACGCATCGCCTTCTCTAAGTTAAATGGCGCAACGCCAGAATAACTGACTCGCCCGCCAAATAACATCCGGTTGTCTCCGGAACAGCGGAAGTAGTCTAGTACAAAATTGATGTCACTCGCTGCGATTCTGTTTTTCATCAGTTTATTTGTTAACTCTTCATCGAGAGGTTCCGTCGCGCATATGTAGGTGCCCACGGGCATGACTTTTTTTTCCAGTGAGCTTTCTAGCCCTTCCATATAAGCATTACAGGCAAGAATAACGTGATTCGCTTTCACTTTACCATGCTTGGTAAATAGAGTGGCAGGATCGCCGTGCTCAATTTTAATCACCGCACTTTCTTCAAAGAATTGAGCTTTGGCGGCATTGGCTAAGCCGAGCGTGTAGTTTAATGGATGTAAGTGACCACTATTGCGATCAAGCATGCCAGATGTATATTTGTCGCTATCAATATTCTCTCTGACTTGTTCTTTATCCCACAGCTCGAGAGAGTCATATTGATAGCGTTCAGTCAGGTTGGCATACCATTCTTGAAGCTCTTTGTCATGACGCGATTTCATGCCTAAATGAACCATGCCATCCCGCCAATCACAGTCAATATTGTACTTTTTGATGTTATTTTTGGTCAGAGCGAGCGCCTCGATGGACAGCTCCCAAAGTTTCTTTGCGTCAGACTGACCGACCAGTTTTTCAAGTGTATGTTGCTCTGAAGCCCAGCCAAAAATTGCCTGACCGCCGCTTCGCCCTGATGCCCCCCAACCGACACGATTGGCTTCCAATACGATAACGCTATAGCCCTTATTGGCGAGTTCCAATGCCGCTGTTGCTCCGGTTATACCAGATCCTACAACACACACATCGGCAACATGGCTCCCTTTTAATGTAGGAAAGCGTAATTCCATGTTTTTTGATGCAGCATAGTAAGAGAGGGTATGCTTTGTACTCATCTTGACATCCTTTTCTTCTAATCGTGATTCAATACTTATCGGTACCATTGGTATTCAAGTGGTGAAACTTGAGCCGAAAATCTTTCCTGCTCGTGCTTTTTATTGGCGAGGTAGACTTTGCAAAGCTCTTCTCCAAAGCTGGTTTGCATAAATTTACTTGTCGAGAAGGCTTGTAAAGCGCTGTCCCAAGAGCTTGGCAGAGTCGGCAGATCGAGCTGAGTTGCGTCACCCTCTATTGGCGCTGGCGGCATCAGATTGTTTTCAATACCGTCAAGGATGGATGCGAATAAAACAGACACCGTAAGATAAGGGTTAACGTCTGCACCAGATAAACGGTGTTCGATTCGTTTGTCTTCAGCGCCGCTAGCGGGCACACGGACGGCAACCGTTCGGTTGTCCCAACCCCATGAAGCATGCATTGGTACGAACATATTCGGTTGCAAGCGTCGATAGGAGTTCGCATTGGGAGCAAAAATAGCCATGCTTTCATCCATGTGTTTCAAGACTCCAGCAATAGCATTAAGAAGTAAATCATCATTGTACCCAAGCACGTTAATGCCATCTTCGTTCTGCAAGCTGATGTGAACGTGGCAACCGCTGCCTGCATATTCCGTATAGGGTTTCGCCATGAAGTTGGCATGAAACCCATGTTTTTTTGCTATAGCGCGAACGACACGTTTTAGTAACATGGAATGATCACATGCGAGCAGTATGTCGGTTGAGTGTTTTAGATTTACTTCAAATTGCCCCGGTGCATATTCGGCAGTGATGTTTTCTGCTGGAATACCTTGTGCTTGACACGCGCTTACGACTTCATCCAAAAAGGTCTTAAATTCGTCGAGTTCATCCAGTGAATAAACTTGAGTTTGTGTCATTCGATCGCCGCTAACTGGCATCAGAGGAGGTTGGGGACTGCCAGTATCATCGGTTTCAGGGTCCTGCAAATAAAACTCTAATTCAATCGCGACACACGGGTGTAGGCCTTTGTTTTGAAGCTTTTTAAGTTGTTGTTCGAGGACGTGTCTTGGGTCTGCAAAGAAAGGTAGGTTAGTCTCTGGCTCATACATAGTGACGATGGCTTGGGCGCTATTATCTTGCCACGGTACGACCTGCAAAGAATTTGGCACAATACGGCAAACACGGTCACCATCACCTTTTTCAAATCCTAGCCCGGTCTCTTCGACGGTTTCGCCACAGATATCAAGTGCAAAAACAGACGCGGGTAAACAAATACCTTGTTCCAACACTTTGCTTAGTTGAGTGGTATTGATCCGCTTTCCCCTTACGACGCCGTTCATATCGAACAGAATCAAATCAATCGTCGTGATGTTTGGGTTCTGTTCAATAAAATGAGCAATTTCTTGTTGCTCTTGCTTGGTTTTTAGTCGGTCAATGTTAATTGGTTGATTGGCAAGACTAGTCATATCCGCAGTGCCTCCTTGGCGTTAAACGTAATAATCCCTTGTTCTATATGGGCTCAGGAATGCCCTGCAGACAGCTTTACTTGCTTTTTAAACATACACACATTGTTTAGGAAATTGCAACATATTTGTAACTTTAACCTTGCCGATGATACATCATGATATAAAATATTTAACAGACTGGTTGACTTTTGGGCGAATTAAGCACAATGCTAAATAGAGCTTATTGATACATCCATGACTTTTGATGTGGGGTAACAATTGGGGCTTTTTGACTCAACTCGATCAGTTCGGTAGTTGGGATTAGGAAAAACATACGAGTGTTATTTTGTTGTCCGCCGTTTTTGAGCGGGCGCAGAGCAGTAAGCATAAAGCTGTATTTCATGGACCGAAATTATTGCAAAGAAGGATTTATGGAAACATTCAAGAAATGGATTGAAGAAAACCGTATTACTGAAGTGGAGTGTCTTATCCCTGACATTACTGGTAACGCAAGAGGCAAAATTATGCCTGCCAAAAAATTTCTTCGAGAAGGAGGGATGCATCTTCCCGAAGTGATTTTTTTCCAGACGGTAAACGGTGACTGGCCAGACGATGAGAGCATGATTGATCTCACTGAGAAAGACATGAATCTAGAGCCAGATCCAAATACGGTTAGGTTAGTTCCATGGACAAAAGATCCAACAGGTCAGGTAATTCATGACTGTTTCACAGTGGATGGTGAACCAGTAGAAGTTTCCCCAAGAGCGGTATTACGTCGCGTTTTATCGTTCTACGAAAGAGAGGGTTGGAACCCAATAGTGGCACCTGAGCTTGAGTTTTTCTTAGTTAAAAAGAACCTGGATTGGGACTATCCGCTTGAGCCGCCGATTGGTCGAAATGGCCGACCAGAAACCGCAAGACAATCGTTCAGTATCGACGCAGTGAATGAATTCGATCCTATTTTCGAGGATATGTATGACTTCTGTGAGGCGCAAGGACTGGACGTTGATACATTAGTTCATGAATCGGGTGCCGCGCAGATGGAGTTGAACTTCGATCACGGTGAACCGTTAGATTTGGCAGATCAGGTATTTCTCTTTAAACGTACGGTACGAGAAGCAGCATTGCGCCACGATGTTTATGCCACGTTTATGGCTAAACCAATGGAAAATGAACCAGGTAGTGCGATGCATATTCATCAAAGCTTGGTGGATGTGAACGGTAAGAACTTGTTCGCCAATGAAGATGGTTCTAACAGCGAGCTCTTCCTAAACTATATTGCCGGTATGCAAAAATATACGCCTGCTGCAATTGCCTTTTTTGCACCTAACGTCAATTCCTACCGTCGATTAGTCTTCGGCGAGTCAGCACCAACCAATGTGGCATGGGGAGAAGACAACCGAACTGTTGGACTTCGAGTTCCGGTGTCCGATAAGAATGCCCGTCGCATTGAAAACCGTTACGCCGGTGCTGATGCGAACCCATATTTAGCGATGGCTTTGTCACTGGCTTGTGGCTACTTGGGTATGAAAGAAAAGCTAACCCCAACACCACAGAGCACCGGTGATATGACGACTGAGCCTTACTCACTTCCTCATACGTTGGAAGATGCTTTATTGCTGTTAGAAAACAGTGATGAGCTGAGAGAAATTCTCGGTGACCGATTTGTTTCAGCTTACGTCGCTATAAAGCGAAAAGAATACAAAACCTTCTTCCAAGTCATCAGTTCTTGGGAGCGTGAGTTTTTACTTTTAAACGTATAAGTCAAACTTAGTAGCCAAGTGAAATCGACTTACCTTAGCACGAAGCTTTAAGTAATAAACAATGGAATGAAACTATGTCTAACTGGATTGAGCAAGATAGTGCACATTGCTTGCACCCTTTTACTAACTTCAAGGCGTTAAATAACAAGGGCTCTCGCATTATTAAGCGCGCGGAAGGGATTTATATCTATGACGAGGACGACAACAAGATCCTCGACGGTATGGCAGGCTTATGGTGTGTGAATATGGGTTACAGCTGTCAGCCTCTTATTGATGCCGCGACGAAGCAAATGCAAGAGTTGCCGTACTACAATTTGTTTTTCCAAACAGCACACCCACCAGCGGTAGAGCTTTCTACTTTATTGGCTGAGGTAACGCCAGAAGGCATGAACCATGTGTTCTATACGGGGTCAGGTTCTGAATGTAATGACACGGTGGTGAGAATGGTTCGTCACTACTGGAGTAGCCTTGGTAAACCGCAAAAGCAAACCATCATCAGCCGTAAAAATGCTTACCACGGTAGTACCATGGCGGGGGCGAGTCTCGGTGGCATGTCTGCGATGCATGCTCAAGGTGGTCTTCCTTTACCTAACATCGTGCATATCGATCAACCTTACTATTTTGGTGAAGGAAATGGCGTCGATGAAATCGAATTTGGTTTAGAGCGCGCAAGGCAACTTGAAGAGAAGATTTTAGAACTGGGTGAAGAAAAGGTCGCTGCTTTTATTGCAGAACCTATTCAAGGCGCTGGTGGCGTGATTATTCCACCATCGAGCTACTGGCCTGAAATCCAACGTATTTGTGACAAGTATGAAATTTTATTGATTGTAGATGAAGTGATTTGTGGTTTTGGCCGTACTGGAGAATGGTTCGCAAGTCAGACCTTCAATATAAAGCCAGATTTGATGTGTATGGCGAAAGGGATCACGTCAGGATACCTGCCTCTAGGTGGTGTGATGGTTCGTGATCATGTTGCCAAAGTACTAACCGATGCAGATACGGAGTTCGCACACGGTTTTACTTACTCAGGTCATCCTGCTTCTTGTGCGGTTGCCATCGCCAACATTAAAGAGATGCAACGTCTCAGCATTGTTAATCAAGTACGAGAAGAGACAGGTCCATATTTTGCCAAACGCTGGGCAGAGCTCGCTGAGCATCCAATGGTTGGTGAAGCGCGTAGCGTTGGTCTGGTCGGCGCAATTGAGATTGTTAAAGACAAAGAAACCAAACAACGTTTCGATAAAGAGTTAGATGTGGGGACTCGATGTCGCGACCATTGCTTTAACAGTGGCGTTGTATTGAGAGCCGTCGGAGA
The DNA here is from genome assembly GCA_018222805.1 of Vibrionaceae bacterium. Classification (GTDB taxonomy): domain Bacteria; phylum Pseudomonadota; class Gammaproteobacteria; order Enterobacterales; family Vibrionaceae; genus Vibrio. The sequence continues at coordinate 25,059 of JAAEZQ010000036.1, read as the reverse complement.
CTCAATGATCTGTTCACCACCACTGATCATCACTAAATCAGAAATCGATGAATTAGTTGCACTTGCAAAACTGGCTTTAGATAACACGCTCGCCGACGTTCAGCAGTAGCCGACGAGAACAATACCAAAACTCACCAAGGAATGGAGATCCAAATGGAGAAAATGAAGGTTTATTGTGGGGTAGCGTTAGGGATGACCATTGGGTTAACCCCTTTAACATCAATTGCTGCGGAAGACAAAGTACTCAATATCTATAACTGGTCTGATTATATTGCTGAAGACACCATCGCCAAATTTGAGCAGGAAACGGGCATTAAGGTTGTCTACGATGTTTTTGATTCTAATGAAGTCTTGGAAGCCAAAGTCCTATCAGGCAATACTGGTTTCGACCTTATAGTACCGAGTAACGACTTTTTAGGCAGACAGGTAAAAGCTGGGGCTTTTCAAAAACTGGATAAAGAAAAGCTCAGTAACTATAAAAACCTAGACCCAAAACTCATGGGAATTTTGTCAGAGACCGTCGATCCCGAGAATGCCTATTCAGTGCCTTACCTTTGGGGCACGACGGGTATTGGCTATAACGTTGAGAAAGTTAAAGCTGCATTGGGAGAAGACGCGCCTGTCAACAGTTGGGATTTAGTGTTTAAACCGGAAAACATGGAAAAACTGGCTAAATGTGGTGTTGGTTTTTTGAATGCACCATCGGAGATCATGTCGGCATCATTAAACTATATTGGCAAAGATCCAAATAGTGCGGATCCGAACGATTACAAAAAGGATGCACTTGAGTTATTAAAAACTGTCCGTCCATATGTCACTTACTTCCACTCTTCGCAATACATTAATGACTTAGCAAATGGTGATATTTGTGTTGCGATCGGTTGGTCCGGGGATGTGCTGCAAGCAGCAGATCGAGCGGCTGAAGCGGATAACGGTGTAGAGATTGCTTACTCTATCCCGAAAGAGGGCGCTTTGGCTTGGTTTGATTTGATGGCGATTCCTAAAGATGCTAAGCACCCTGAAAATGCCCACCTTTTCATTAACTTCTTGCTAAGACCTGAAGTGATCGCAGAAATCAGTAACTACGTTTGGTACGCGAATCCAAACCCTCCTTCGCGTGAGTTTATTGATACTGAAATTCTAGAGGATCCGGGTATCTATCCTAATGAGGAAACACAGGAAAAGCTCTACAGCGCGAAAATGTTGCCTCATAAAACCGCTCGTGCGATGACCCGTGCGTGGACAGATTTTGTTAAAAACTAGATAGATATAACGAGGCGACCCTAGAGTCGCCTCGTTTATGGAGAGTACCATGACAGTGATGTCACTTTGTAACGACCTTCCTCATATGCATGTGGATTCTAACCCGCCAAAACCCTTACTTGAAATCAAAGGACTAACCAAAAGCTTTGACGGCCACGTCGCCGTTGATGGATTGGATTTGACGATCAACCAAGGCGAATTATTCGCACTACTTGGCGCATCGGGCTGTGGTAAATCCACCTTACTCAGAATGCTTGCCGGCTTCGAGCAACCTTCCGCAGGGCAGATCATCTTAGATGGTGAAGATCTTGCCGAGATCCCTCCTTATCGTCGCCCGGTCAATATGATGTTTCAATCCTATGCGCTCTTTCCCCATATGACAGTGGCTGACAATATTGCATTTGGCCTAAAACAAGACGGCATGCCACGAAAAGAAATAGGTGAGACCGTGAAACAGATGCTGGAACTGGTGCACATGTCTGACTACGCCAAACGCAAACCACATCAACTTTCTGGGGGACAAAAACAGCGTGTTGCGCTTGCTCGTAGTTTAGCGAAAAAGCCAAAACTGCTGCTTCTGGATGAACCAATGGGCGCTTTAGATAAAAACTTAAGAGAAAAAATGCAACTCGAAGTGGTGGATATCTTAGAGCGCGTGGGTGTGACTTGTGTGATGGTCACGCACGATCAAGAAGAAGCCATGACGATGGCAAGTCGAATGGCGATTATGAATAAAGGTCAGTTTGTGCAAATTGGCTCTCCGGAATCCATTTATGAACATCCTAATTCCCAATTCTCTGCCAAGTTTGTCGGCACTGTGAATATCTTTGAAGGGATATTGGAAAACAGTCAAAACGATAGCTGTACTGTGCGCAGTCAAGAACTCGAAAACCCGATTTATATTAATGAAGGTATTTCTGGTGTAACGGGTGTTCCAGTGATGATAGCGGTTAGGCCAGAAAAAATGACTTTGAGTATGCATAGCAACCACTCGGTAAATAGTTGCTCAGGGATTGTTGAAGATATTGCCTATATGGGCAATCAATCGATTTATCACGTACGTTTACCGTCTGGAAAATTAGTCACGGCAACCTTACAAAATACCACTCGCCTGAGAAAAGACATGCCGACGTGGGAGCAGAAGGTCACGCTAAGTTGGGATATGGAAAGTTGCGTGGTACTTAAAATATGATAAAAACAGCCAAACTCAATATCTGGCGTGTTATACCCACGCCCAAGTGCTTACTGCTTGCTGTCCCTTATGGATGGTTATTACTGTTCTTTTTACTTCCATTTTTGATCGTTTTTAAGATCAGCTTTGCTGAGGCACAAGTCTCAATACCCCCCTATTCAGAGCTGCTCAGTTATGCCGAGCAGCAGTTGCAGCTACTGCTGAATATCGGTAACTACGAATACTTGCTGGAAGATGACTTATATGTGTCTTCTTATTTAGAGTCGATACGTATTGCACTCATTTCAACGTTACTGTGTTTAGTGGTCGGTTTTCCAATTGCGTGGGCCATCGTACACTCAACACCGTCGACGCGTAACGTTCTGCTGATGCTCATCATTCTTCCTTCATGGACGAGTTTCTTGATTCGTGTTTATGCCTGGATAGGTATCCTCAAAAATAATGGATTGCTCAATAACGTGTTATTAACCATTGGCGCGATTGACGAGCCATTAAAGATATTACACACCGATGTAGCGGTGTATATCGGCATTGTGTATACCTATCTACCTTTCATGGTTTTACCTTTGTATACCGCGTTGATGCGAGTCGACTATTCGCTGATAGAAGCCGCCAGTGACTTAGGCGCGAAACCAATCACCACACTGTTTAGTGTTTTAGTTCCGTTAACCCGTGCAGGCATCATTGCCGGTTCTATGCTGGTGTTTATTCCTGCGGTAGGGGAGTTTGTTATTCCTGAACTGCTCGGTGGGCCGGATTCGATCCTGATCGGAAAAGTGTTATGGCAAGAGTTTTTCAATAACCGAGATTGGCCTGTGGCTTCAGCTGTTGCCACCACGATGCTACTTATCTTAATGGTGCCAATTCTGTGGTTCCATCGTTACCAAAAGCGTGAATTGGAGGTGCAGGGATGAACGATATTCCAGTTTACAACAATAAATGGAAGTGGTTGATATTAGGCTTAGGTTTCGCCTTTCTCTACTTGCCGATTTTAATTCTGATTATTTATTCTTTTAATGAAAACCGCTTAGTGACCGTTTGGTCTGGGTTTTCTTTCAAGTGGTATTCCGAGTTATTTGAAGACGATTTATTAATGGGTGGGGTAAAGCTGAGCTTGTTAATTGGTTTTCTCTCTGCAAGTGCCGCAGTGGTGCTGGGTACTATCGCGGCGTTTGTACTAAATCGATTCGGCAAGTTTAGAGGTGAAACCGGCTTCGCATTTATGATCACGGCGCCTTTGGTTATGCCAGAGGTGATCACTGGTCTGTCGTTACTGCTACTTTTTATTGCTATGGGGCAAGTATTTGATCTGTTTAACCAACGTGGAATGATGACGATTTGGATCGCGCATGTTACTTTTTGCACTGCATACGTTACGGTCGTAGTGAGCTCCAGATTACAAGAGGTCGATCGCTCAATTGAAGAGGCGGCAATGGATTTGGGGGCTCCGCCTTGGAAGGTATTTCTTCAAATTACCTTACCAACGATTGCTCCAGCTATTGTTGCAGGTTGGTTGCTGGCGTTTACGTTATCACTCGATGATTTGGTGATTGCGAGTTTTGTATCTGGTCCGAGTGCTACAACGCTACCAATGGTGGTATTCTCCAGCGTAAGACTAGGCGTGAGTCCTAAAATTAATGCCCTCGCGACGTTGATCATTTTAGCGGTATCGTGTGCCACCTTTATTGCATGGTGGGTACTTGCTAAAGCGGAGAAACGGCGACTACAAGAGGTGAAAATGAGCCATCAGTAGAGGCATTCTCTGACAACTTAGGAGAGATACATGGATAGAGACATGGATGTAGGCAAGCAACTTAAAACGATCAGAACCATGCGTGGTTTATCACAAAGAGAGCTTGCGAAAAGGAGCGGCGTGACGAATTCCATGATCTCTCAAATTGAACAGAACCTAGTTAACCCTTCCGTCGGGTCACTAAAAAAAATACTCGATGCTATCCCTATCTCAATGGGTGAGTTTTTTACTTTAGACGTGGAAGCAAAGGACGATATCTTTTTTAGTCCGGAACAAATGGCGGATTTAGGTGATGGTAAAATTAGTATGTTGTTAGTGGGCGCGAAACGAGATGGTCGTAAACTCGCGATACTACGTGAGCTCTACCCGCCAGGTGCTGATACCGGCACTGATTTCATGCAACACGAAGGTGAAGAAGGCGGCGTGGTGATTCGAGGCGAAATAGAGATCACGGTAGGCAGTCGAACTCAGATACTGAAAGCCGGAGATTCTTACTATTTTGAGACGCGTAAGCCACACCGTTTTCGCAATAAAGGAAAAGTGGAGTGTGAGTTGATAAGTGCCTCGACGCCGCCAACGTTCTAGGTAGTGTCGATGTGCTTAAATTTGCATCTTGAATCTATTTAAGTATATAGGAATGGCCTCTGTTACGAGGCCATTCTTAATCAAGGTGAAGTCGATTACGGGACAAAAAGCACTAGTCAAGTTCGATCCAGGTAGATTTGACCTCAGTGTATTTATCTAAGGCATGCAAAGACTTATCCCTGCCGTTTCCACTTTGCTTGTACCCGCCAAACGGCATTGTCATATCTCCGCCATCCCAGTTATTCACAAATACGGTACCGGCTCTTAGAGCACGAGAGCATTTTACCGCAGTGGAAATATCGGAAGTCCAAACACCAGCAGCAAGGCCATATTCACTATCGTTTGCAAGTTCAATCGCTTCATCAATCGTGTCGAATGTCGTTACACAAAGAACAGGACCAAAAATTTCCTCTCTAAATATCCGCATGTCAGGTGTCACGTCTGTGAAGACAGCTGGCTGGATAAAGTAGCCGCCAGTATGCTCAAGAACGGGTTGGCCGCCAAATCGAAGTGTTGCACTTTCCTGTTTGCCTACCTCTATATAATCAAGCACGCGTTCAAACTGAGCTTTATCGACAATAGCGCCAACACGAGAGCTTTCGTTGAGAGGATCGCCAGGTTGCCATTTGTCCATGTTCTTTATCAGCAGGTTGATGAATTGCTCTTTGATGGACGAGTGAACCAATAGACGAGAGCCAGCAGTACAGACCTCCCCTTGGTTGTAGCAAATGGCGCTTGCTGCAGTGGCCGCCGCTTTCTCAATGTTTTTGACATCGTAATGGACAATATGAGGACTCTTGCCACCGCATTCCATAAACGCACGCTTAAGGTTGGATTCACCGGCAAAGGTCAGTAATTTCTTTCCTATAGCCGTAGAGCCAGTAAAAGTAATACAGTCGACGTCGTGGTGAAGTGCTAATGCTTGCCCTGCTTCGTGACCAAACCCGGGAAGGACTTGAAGCACACCATCAGGAATCCCGGCTTGAGAGGCCAATTCAGCCAGTAATATAGCGGTAAGAGGTGACTTTTCCGATGGTTTGATGATGACCGAGTTACCAGTAGCTAGTGCCGGACCAATTTTCCAAGCCGCCATCACGGTAGGGAAATTCCAAGGAACAATTGCGGCAACTACGCCTAAAGGTTCTCTTGTCACCAGTGCAAGCGCTTCTTCGGTCACGGGGGCGACTTCATCGTAAATCTTATCGATCGCTTCTGCGTTCCATTGTATGCATCGAGCGGTAGCTGGCGCATCATATCCCATGGCATCTGAAATGGGTTTCCCCATATCTAAAGACTCCAGAATAGCGAACTGTTCTTGGTGTTGTTCGATAAGTCTGGCGTAGTTGAGTAAGACAGTTTTGCGCTGTGCGGGCGGTAATCCTGCCCAGACCCGAGAATGAAAGGCATCACTTGCGGATTTGACCGCAATATCAACATCTTCCTGACTGCAACGCGCTACTTGAGCAAGTGGTTGACCCGTTGCGGGGTTAATAATCTCGAATGTATCTTTGCTGACAGCGTTGGTTAGCTTTCCATTAATGTAGGCTTGTGTGTTAAACCTCAACTCAGTGGCTTTATCATGCCAGTTTGTAGTATCCATTCTGTGTCTCTATTCCTTTTTGTTTAAATAGTCCTAGTGAATTGCTAAACCAGCTTAGTGGTAAAATAGGCAAAGTAGGTTTAACGTTGTTTTCTCTCCATTACGTTAACGTTTAAAAATGTGCACCTGATGAGATCTGTTTGATAGCAGGGAGCGAAAAGTTTGATTAGTAGACTAAACAAAACGTAGATAGTGTATGTAGAGAAATCAATAAAATGTTTAGTATTTAATGATTTTTAGATATAAAAACTGCGTATCTAGTCTATCTTGTTAAATATTGGGGTACGTTAATTGAGTGGCGGTCTTGGAATAGATGGCGTGCGATTTGATACTCGCATTAAGAGTATCCCCCGGTTATCGAAAGGCTTAAAATTAAGTGCAATGTAATATCAAGGATGAGATAAGCGCATAATGAAAATTGGAATAATAACATGTGGGTATGTAGAACCGCCTTTGTCTGATGGCCACGGCCAATATGCAGATATGATTGAAAGTGCTTTCGCTAGTGTGAATGATGCGATGACGTTTCAAAATTACGACGCAATGAAAGGTGATTTGCCTGGTTTTGATGAGTGCCATGGTTTTATTATTACTGGGAGCGTACACAACGCTTATGATGATTTGCCATGGATTCTCGATTTAGCCAGTTGGATCCGTTGCTGTGAAGCGAGAAGAAAGCCATTAGTCGGGATTTGTTTTGGGCATCAGTTAATTGCCAGAGCACTTGGTGGAGTGGTCGAAAAATCTCGCAAAGGGTGGGGTTTGGGCAGTTACGAGGTAAAAGTGGTGGCGCTTAAAAAATGGATGAACCTTGCCATTGACAGTGCACGTATGCTGGTAAGCCACCAAGATCAAGTGGTGGTTGTACCCAAAGAGATGAGTGTTATAGCTGGTAACGAATTTTGTCCTAACTTTATGCTGGTAAAAGACAACCATATTTTAACCGTACAAGGTCATCCCGAGTTCAGTTCCGAGTTTACAGAGGAGTTAGTAAGGAAGCGTCAACATTTGCTCCCTCAGCATCAGTACGAGGATGCCTTTGTGCAGTTGAAGAAGCCTAACGATTCCGCTCTTTTTTTGCATTGGATTGATGCTTTCTTCACTCGTGATCAGCAAAGGATTTGCTCTGAGGTATTACGACAAGGGTAGGTCACTACTGCGCTCGATTTCAAGTTCTCTCAATGGGCGTAATGAACGTCGAGCGCATTAAAGTACCGAGAGCAACTTCCAACAGAACGGCTTATTTTGGTCTTTTATCTTCCTTCTCACTTCAACCTCTCTTTAGCTATGCACGTCTTTACTCTATAATCCCCCCGTTTTATACGGTACTTAACCATTTTCTCCCGGGATATTTTCATGATTTCAAAAAACCAATTAAAACTGCTTCGTGCTTTGGGTCAAAAGAAGCAACGTAAAGCGCATGGCTTATTTCTGGTTCAGGGTGAAAAAAACGTACTGGAGTTAGCGAAGAGTTCGTTAACGGTTAAACAGATATTTGCCACAGCGGAGTTTCTTGAACTGCACCGTCAAGAGCTTGGGCATTTTGACTGCATAGAAGCATCACTGGACGACCTGACCAAAGCAAGCACGCTGGTTAGCAACAACGCGGCAATTGCGGTCGTGGAAATCCCAAGTACAAAAGTACCACAGGCGAAAGGCTTGATGATTGCACTGGATGGTGTGTCTGATCCGGGTAACTTAGGTACCATCATTCGCGTAGCGGATTGGTACGGTATTAAGCACATTATTGCAAGCTCAGACTGTGCGGACCCGTACAACCCTAAAACCATCAGTGCGACGATGGGCAGCTTTGGCCGAGTTCAGGTTAGCCTTGTTGACCTGCCAAGCTACCTAGAACAAGCAAACTTGCCAGTATACGGTGCGTTTCTGGAAGGGGAGAGCGTGCATAAGACGGATTTCTCTGCCGAAGGAATTTTGTTGATGGGCAGTGAATCTCACGGTGTGCGTGAAGAAGCGTCTAAACTCGTGACTAATAAGATCACCATTCCAGCGTTTGGTGGCGCTGAGTCGCTAAACGTAGCCATGGCGACAGGTATCATTTTGGACAATATGCGTCGTCAACACAACTGATTGATTAAGAGAAATTGAGAGACAAAAAAAGCGTAACAACTTCGGTTATTACGCTTTTTTCGTTTTAAATACGGTTATTTTTCCAACATATCTAACTTGTTTGGTACGCCGTTCCACTTCTCGGCTTCTTCCATTGCTGGTTTTACCTCTGTTTGCACTGGCCAAATCTCAGCAAGCTCTGCATTGAGCTCTATATAGATCTGTTGATCTTCAGGGACTTCATCTTCCTGGAAAATCGCATGAGCGTCACACTCGTCGACGCACAAACCACAGTCGATACACTCTATTGGATTGATTACCATGAAGTTTGGCCCTTCGTGAAAGGCGTCAGCCGGGCACACTGCGACACAGTCAGTGTATTTACATTGGATACAGTTATCGGTTACGACAAACGCCATGATAATCAGCTCTTAGTTTAGTCAAAATGAAGGAATGGGGGATAATACTCATCCCAAGGCAAAATTCAACACTAAGCTAAATCCATCGTCTAGTTTTGATTTAGTATGACAGACAATTCAAATTCTCGTAAAATGCGCGCCATTGTGAGCCGGAGACTCTTTTGATTCTGGCTAAGACACCTACTATCCGAGACATCGACATGATTCGTATTAATGAAATTAAACTTCCTCTTGATCACGAGGAAGACGCGCTATTAGACGCGATTACTAAAAAGCTAGACATTCCTGCCGAGAAAGTCATCTCTTTTAACGTTTTTAGACGCGGGTACGATGCTCGAAAGAAAACCAACATTCACCTTATTTACACGCTTGATGTTATCGTAGAAGGCGATGAAGAAGCACTGTTAGAAAAATTCGCAAAAGATCCACATGTTCGCCAAACTCCGGATATGGAGTACAAATTTGTCGCGAAAGCACCTGAAAACCTAAAAGAGCGCCCAGTGGTTATCGGTTTCGGTCCTTGTGGTCTTTTTGCAGGCCTTGTTCTGGCTCAAATGGGCTTTAACCCGATTATTGTGGAACGTGGTAAAGAAGTTCGTGAGCGAACTAAAGATACGTTCGGCTTTTGGCGTAAACGTGCTCTAAACACAGAATCAAACGTACAGTTTGGTGAGGGCGGCGCAGGCACATTCTCTGACGGTAAACTGTACAGCCAGGTAAAAGATCCAAACTTCTATGGCCGTAAAGTAATCACGGAGTTCGTGGACGCTGGTGCGCCAGAAGAAATTCTATACGTAAGTAAACCGCACATTGGTACCTTTAAGCTGGTAACGATGATCGAGAAAATGCGCGCAAAAATCATCGAACTGGGTGGCGAAATCCGTTTTAGCACTCGTGTTGATGATCTTCATATGGAAGATGGCCAGATTACAGGCGTAACGTTATCCAATGGTGAAGAAATCAAATCTCGCCATATTGTGTTGGCGGTCGGTCATAGTGCACGTGATACGTTTGAGATGCTGCATGAGCGCGGTGTATACATGGAAGCAAAACCATTTTCGGTGGGTTTCCGTATCGAACACAAACAATCGATGATCGACGAAGCGCGCTTTGGTCCAAATGCAGGTCACCCTATTCTTGGTGCCGCGGATTATAAACTGGTGCACCATTGTAAGAATGGTCGCACAGTATACAGCTTCTGTATGTGTCCGGGTGGTACTGTGGTTGCTGCTACGTCAGAAGAGGGGCGCGTAGTTACAAATGGCATGAGCCAATACTCTCGCTCCGAGCGTAACGCAAACAGTGCTATTGTTGTGGGTATCTCGCCAGAGTTGGACTACCCGGGTGACCCGCTTGCAGGTATTCGCTTCCAGCGTGAGTTGGAATCAGGTGCTTATAAGCTAGGTGGTGAGACTTACGATGCACCAGCGCAAAAGATTGGTGATTTCCTGAAAGGTCGCGATCCAAGTGAATTAGGCGATGTCGAGCCGTCATTTACACCAGGTATCAAATTAACGGATTTATCGAAAGCGCTGCCAGCGTTTGCTATAGAAGCGATTCGAGAAGCCATTCCAGCATTCGATCGTAAGATCAAAGGTTTTGCTTCAGAGGATGGTCTGTTAACGGGTGTGGAAACGCGTACCTCTTCACCTGTGTGCATTAAACGTGGTAAAGACTTCCAAAGCATTAACTTGAAGGGCTTCTACCCAGCGGGTGAAGGCGCTGGTTATGCGGGTGGTATTTTGTCTGCTGGTATCGACGGTATTAAAGTCGCAGAAGCAGTAGCACGCGATATTGTTGCAGCGATGGAAAACGCCTAATTATAAGTTGCTTGATTAAGTGAATAAAGCCAGTCAGTTTTTTTGACTGGCTTTTTTGTATGTGTTGCTGAGCATTCTTGCCGCCAAATTCAATGGAATTGAACGTTGGTAACTTAATAAATTATTTAAATATGCTACGACAGACTTGTTTGTTTTTCATGCATCTTAATTAAGATAAAGATCAATAGACTAGGTCTATGAACAAAATTGACACTTTCAATTTAGTAAAATCAGAAAATTAGACGACACTTATCTAAAGGCCGCAAGAAAATGGTGCTAAGGAGATAAGAATGTACTCATTAAAAGTAAAAGATTACATGACGTTGCAAGCAGTGACTTTCACCAAAGACATGTCGCTTACGGCTGCTTTGAACAAGGTGATGCAAAGTGTGATTCTCGGTGGTCCCGTCATCGATGAGAATAAAAAAGTAGTGGGGTTCTTGTCGGAACAAGACTTGTTGGATAAGTTGGTTAAATCGAGTTATCACTGCCAGGATACGCATACGGTTCAAGAGTGTATGCATCAGGATGTGCTGTCGGTTTCACCAGAAATGTCGATCATTGAGCTGGCAGACATGATGAAGGTCGGTAAACCTAAAGTGTACCCAGTTGTTGATGATAAGGGCAAACTGGTTGGTATTATTACCAGGCGTGATGTTTTGAGAGCGTTAGCTATGACACTAAACGAGTGCTTCATGCATCCGGTTTAGATAATGTTTACACAGACAAACCAAAAAGGCGCACTAGCGTCTTTTTTGGTTTTAAGTTTAAGTAAACCATAACTTTTTATAAAATCGGCTTGACCTTAGAGCAGACTCTAAGGTTTATCCTTATTGTCAGAAGAACAGGTTATCCCAATAAGGAACATGGCTTATGTGTACGAAAAACCAAGGTTGTCAATCAGACAAAATTAAATCTGGGGGGACTATAGGAGTGAGTGACTCCTGCTGTGCGTCAACTAAACCGACCCTTCACATTAAACAAACAACGGTCGATACGGGTGAAAGCGGGTGTTGCAGCGGCAGTTCGGACTCCACGGCAGAAGAAGCCCCTGAGAAATTGCCGCAATCTTTAATCCGCAGCCGTTGGCTTGTCGCAGACATGGATTGCCCATCATGTGCACTAAAACTTGAAAAAGCCATTACCAGTTTAGAGGGGGTAAACAATGCGAAAGTGTTATTTGCCACCGAGAAATTGGTTGTCGATTTTGATGATCACTCACTGACATCTCTTATTGAACAAACCGCTCGTCAGACGGGCTTTCCTCTCGCGTCACTGGATAAACCAAGTAATAAAAATCAAATCAAAGGTTGGCGTGCAGTTATTTCAGACCATTTGCAAATTCTATTTATCGCTGGAGCGATGCTGGTCGCTGCTGCTGTTGCCAATGTGAGTCCTCAAGTTAGCTCATGGTTATTTACTCTAACCTGCTTGCTTGGACTATTTCCAATTGCTCGCAAAGCGGTGAAATTAGCGAAAGGAGGAACGCCGTTTGCTATTGAAACCCTGATGAGCGTTGCAGCATTAGGGGCATTATATTTAGGTGAAACCGCAGAAGCCGCGATGGTGCTATTGCTTTTCCTTATTGGTGAAAAGTTAGAAGCATACGCATCATCTCGTGCTCGAAGTGGTATTCAGGCTCTGATGGACTTGGTTCCTGAAAACGCGGTTTTGGTTGAAGAAGGCGTGCGCAAAGAAGTACCAGCCTCCCAACTTCAGCCTGGTGATGTGATTGAAATCGCACCTGGCGGTCGTTTATCTGCTGACGGTGTACTCATGAATTCTCTGGCCAGTTTTGACGAAAGTGCATTAACAGGAGAATCCATTCCCGTTGAATACGAAGAAGGCGGAAAAATCATGGCGGGCGCTGTGGTTGTCGATAAGGTGGTCCAGGTACAAGTCACTTCTCGACAAGGTGATAATGCTATTGACCGAATTTTACACTTGATTGAAGAAGCCGAATCACGAAAAGCTCCGTTCGAACGTTTCCTCGATAAGTTCAGCCGTTGGTATACGCCGTTTATGATGCTGGTGTCGCTGGTTGTTGTCATTGCTCCGCCACTGTTGTTCGCTCAGCCTTGGGATACATGGATTTACCGTGGTTTAGCGCTCCTGCTTATTGCTTGCCCTTGTGCATTGGTTATCTCGACACCTGCAGCCATTACCTCGGGTTTAGCGGCGGCAGCACGACGTGGTGCGTTAATCAAAGGCGGTGCAGCGTTGGAGTTGCTTGGCAAAGTGGAGTCGGTGGCTTTTGATAAAACCGGTACGCTGACCGAGGGTAAACCTCAACTTACCGATGTATTGGCTTATGGTGTGACTAAAGAGCAGCTAATGAGCCTTACCGCATCGATTGAAGTGGGATCAAGTCATCCATTAGCGGTGTCGCTGGTTGACAAGACCAAAGAGCTGGGAATTACTATTCCCGAAGCCCGTGAAAAAATAGTACAAGTTGGTTCGGGCGTAACGGGGATCGTGGAGGGTAAGCTAATTCAGGCTATTGCACCTTCAAAAGCAGAGTTCCAGCTTTCTCAAGAGCAGCAAGAACAGGTTACTGACTTGGAAGAGTCGGGGAAAACGGTGGTGATTGTTCGCTTAGAGGAAAAGGTCGTAGGTTTGATTGCCTGGCAGGATACCTTACGTGAGGATGCACAACATGCTGTGGCTGCTCTCAAAAGATTAGGTATTTCTTCGGTGATGTTAACGGGTGATAACCCTCGTAGCGCAGAAGCGATTGCAAACCAAATAGGGTTAGATTACCAAGCCAGTTTACTGCCAGCTGATAAAGTCCATTACGTTGAAGTGCTCTCTAGGCAACATACCGTTGCGATGCTGGGGGATGGAATCAACGATGCGCCAGCGATGAAGGCATCCAGTATTGGTATTGCCATGGGAGGTGGGACGGATGTGGCTCTTGAAACGGCAGATGCAGCCCTGACTCATAATCGCCTGTCCGAACTACCAGCTATGATCGAATTGTCACGAGCTACAATGAACAATATTCGCCAGAATGTTGCGTTAGCACTTGGTCTTAAAGGTATTTTTCTTGTGACCAGCCTGTTTGGTATTACCGGGCTTTGGATGGCAGTATTGGCAGATAGTGGGGCGACGGCACTGGTGACACTGAATGCCTTGAGGCTGTTACGTTTTAAGTCGCAGCTCATGTAGTATTGAAACAAAGTTGCACTATATTTAACCCGAGACATAACCGTGTCTCGGGTTTTTTATTTTCTTGCACTCGGTATTGCTCGGCTTGATAGCTGAGTTGTATTAGTTGTCTATCTTTTATGCAACCTGATTCAATTTTCATTAAAAGTGTGATTGGAGTCTATTTTTTGTGAAAGTGTGGTTATATTGCATTTTGTTGATGTGATTGAGATCACTATATATCCCCTTAAGGTTCGTTACAGTGCTTCTGTACCCAACCACAGATTAATGAGCTTATTGCCGAAAAATAAGCCACAATAAGGAGCGACTTATGTCTCAAGCTGTATTCCATCTCGGTGTTACTGAAGCTGATCTTAATGGTGCGACTCTAGCCATTATTCCTGGTGATCCTGCCCGCGTTCAAAAAATCGCAGAGCAAATGGAGAACCCAGTATTTCTTGCAAGCCAACGTGAATACACGCTATACCGTGCAGAGTTGGACGGTAAGCCTGTTGTGGTTTGTTCAACTGGTATCGGTGGCCCTTCGACTTCTATTGCGGTTGAAGAGTTAGCTCAGCTTGGCGTACGTACTTTCCTACGCGTTGGTACCACTGGCGCTATCCAACCACACGTAAACGTTGGTGACATGATTGTGACGACAGGTTCTGTTCGTCTAGATGGTGCCAGCCTGCACTTCGCGCCAATGGAGTTTCCGGCGGTTGCTGACTTTGATGTGGCGACAGCAATGAAAGCGGCTGTAGAAGGATCTGGTGCGACTGTCCATATGGGCGTAACAGCGTCAAGTGATACTTTCTACCCGGGTCAAGAGCGCTACGATACCTTCACTGGTCGCGTTGTTAAGCGTTTCCAAGGCTCGATGAAAGAATGGCAAGATATGGGCGTTCTGAACTTTGAAATGGAGTCGGCGACATTGCTAACTATGTGTGCAAGTTCTGGCTTGAAAGCGGGTTGTGTCGCAGGTGTTATTATTAACCGTACACAGAAAGAGATCCCAGATCACTCAACTCTGAAAGAGACAGAAGCTCGTTCTATCAAAGTTGTCGTAGAAGCAGCACGTAAGATGCTTTAATTCGTCTTTGATTGACGGAATAGAACAGAAAAAGCCAGAGGGAACTCTGGCTTTTTGCTTATAGTTGTACCGTCAGTACCCCAAAAGCAGCGTTTTCGCTGCTTTTTGTATTTTCTGTCTCGATTAAACTTCGTCCGAGCCACCTGCAGCCTTAAACCAAGTAGTAAGGTGAGTTTTAAGATCTTTTAGTTCATCAGGACCAATCAGAGCCAATCCCAAGTCTTCAGCACGAGTAATGTCGTTATGACGTAGCGGGCGGAAGCTGACCAGCATTGCTCTAGCTTGCAGGCCACCTAATAGATCACGCAGTGATTCCAGCTTGTATAACGTATCATCGCCGTCATCGCGCATGCCCTTTGTTTTACACTCGATAATGTGAAGCTTGTTGTTTACCACTGTCGCTACATCAAGTTCATTACGCACTTCACTTTCTCCAAGCTTGCGATAGACCTGAACGTTCAATGACCGGTCTTGAATCGTTGGCATGGTGTCTTGAATCTGTTTAACAGTGCTGTTCACTAGAGTTTCCAGCCATTCTCCGTTAGAGAAGCGACGAGCATCTTCATTCGCGAATGTTAGAATGCCGTTTTCGTAGGTGGCAATTTGCGCTTCAACAAGATCGCTAATCAACATGTTGAGTTCTCGATAGCCTTGTTGTTTTTCAGACAGCTCTACATCCAACTTCTGCTCTTTACGACATGTAGTCGCAAGGTAGTTCAGTGTGGCTAAGCCGGGACCAAGCTCGAGGGCGCTTGATGCCCAGCGCTCACCCAGTTCATATAGCTTTTTATCAAGCAAAGGGGGAAGGTCAAGATACTGGAACTCGCCTCGCGCACCAAAAATCGTTAGGTAATCTGCAATCTTAATATGATCTTCTACCTGTGTGTCTTCTTGGCCATCAGGGTAAAGCCAGCATAATTTGTCACTGTTTGGCTCAACCACAAAGATTGGCCAGTGATAAGTGCGGAAGACTTCATAAACAGAAAGCAAACGATGTCGAAGGCCACAGCTTGCATTGAGTTTTACTTCCTCGCCGCGATCATCAAGGTCCTTTGCTAATTTCTGAATCGATTGTTTAATCAAAGAGGTATTGACTGCGGAAGGGATCTCAAAGAATTCGGAGGTAATCTCTCGCTGCGTTAATACGGAACTCAATCGGTTGTACATTTCTTTTTGGCTTGAGTCACCGATAAAGACAATATGCGAACTTATTGTGCGATTATCCAAAAGAGGAGTAACCAATCTCACTGGGTCTTGGTCAATAATACCAACATGAACAGCCATAGATTTTCCTTTTTATGCGGCCGCTCGAAAATAGATATGCAAGAGGGTGAGCCAGCCATACATAACGATATGTAGACACGGCGGATAAAAAACAAGGGCGACATCATAAAAAGTCGCCCTTACACAGTTGGTTGAACCAGTTCCTTTAACTATGGCTAGAGCGTAAAGCGGTGCACCAGCGCGTTTTGTTGATGTGCCAGATGGGTCAGTGATTCGCTGGTTTGCGCGATGTTAGACATGGCTTGATAGCTTTCATCTGCAATATTGTTGATGTCTTCAATACTGCGAGCGATGTCTGCCGACGTTTCACTTTGCTCCGCTGCTGCTTGCGAAATATGGGTGCTCATTTGGCTAATCTCGATGATAAGTGCCTGAATTTCTTCCATCGAACTATTGGCTTTCGAAGCTTGTTCCACGGACTCTTCCATATCGTTCATGCAGCTTTGAATGACGTGGTTGGCGGATTGGGAGCTCGATTGGAGGTTGCTTATCATCGATTCAATTTCTGTGGTTGACTCTGTAGTTCTGGAGGCAAGCACACGCACCTCATCCGCAACGACGGCAAAGCCTCGGCCTTGTTCGCCAGCACGAGCGGCCTCAATGGCTGCATTCAGTGCTAGTAGGTTGGTTTGCTCGGCAATATTACGAATCACATCCAGAATAGAGCCAATTTGTCCGCTCATCTTCTGTAATTCAGAAACGGCACTGACCGATTCATGTAAACGCGTCTCCAATTGATTAATGGTGCTTATATTGCCGCTCATGATGTTGCGACCTTCCTCTGAAGCTGACTCAACGCGCTGTACCATTTCTAGCGAGCTTTGAGCATTTTGTGCTACTTCCTGAACGGAATGAGACATTTCAGTCATTGCAGTCGCGACATTGGCGGTCTGTTCACGTTGAGAGTTCAACTGTTTCTGAGCGAGGGAAGAGGTTTGCTCGTTAGTGCTGGCAGTGGATGCTAAGTTTTCAGACGCATCATTTAACTTAACTAAGATGTTGTGCAGGTTATCAGCGAGCGAATTAATGTGGCCGCTTACCCGACTGAATTCATTTTTGTATTGAACATCTATGCGTTGCGTCATATCTCCTTCAGTAAGACTCTCAAGCACATTTAGGATCTTGGTGAGTGGTTCACGTACACTGTGAGAAATGTGATAGCCGATAGCAGCAGCAAACAGCACCACAACAACACCAATGAGCATTGCTTTTGTGACACCTGCCGAGTAGATCTCACCCGCGTCAGCAAGGGAGTCATTTAACTTATCCGTCGCGGTTGTCGTAAACTGCTCAAGAATAGCCATGGTTGCGTCTACTTTGCTTGTAAGGTTGGCTATGTTGGCATACAACGCTGATCGGGAACTGAGGTAGCTATTGTGTTGATCCAGAACCCCACCACGTTTACCCACATCACGAGTGAACTGTTCTACGGAATCACCAAAGGCTTTTTCAAGTTCTGGCAATTGGGTCGCCAGTCAACGGAAGGCATAGTTTAAGTGCGTTACTGCTTTGCGGTTTTTAGTTACGGCTTTCGTAACAAACTCAGAATCTGAGCTGGCTAAGGCATCTGAGGTAATCACTTCAGCGTCTTTGAGCTTGATGAAATAACTTTTCGCCAGGACTTTCACTGAGATACTAGATTGCTCGTCAACGTATTCTTTCAACCCCAGAGAGAGCTCTGTATTCAATTTTTGGAAGCGTCGGGATGACTTCTGAACCGCTGCTTGAGCTGCGAACATGGCTTCGTAGTTGTCCATGGCTTCAATGGCCTCTGCAAAGTAGCTTTGCTCTAATGTTTTTAGCTCAGCAAATGGCTCTGTCAGAGAAGGGTAGATTTGACTCGCGGTTTGTAAGTTATTCAAGGTGGCTTCGAAACGTTGTTGAGATTTGGCGAATTCCTGACGTATTTCGTCCATGCGTTGTTTATTCTCAGTCGTCAGGAAGTCTTTGAAAGATTTATCCGCTGAAAGCATCTCAACACTGGTTTGGTTAGATAGCGAAACCAAAGGTAAAGATGACTCAGACACGGTTTGAAACTTTCCATGAATGTCGTTCATCCCTCCCATCATAATGGCAATTGTGACGGCGAATAGGATGATGATAAGTGCAAAACCAGCATACATCCGTTTAATTACTGAACCTCGCATACGTGAGCTTCCTCTCCCAAAAAAATAGACAAAAAGGTTTCCAAATGACTTCAAAATGCTGGCTTCGTAGTGGCTTAGTCCATATCTGGTCAGTATCTGTAAGTGATTTGGAGATAATTTATAGTTGTCTTAAAAATGTAACAAAATTAACCAGATTGTATTGCCTATGCGGCGCGCATTTTATGACGTAGGCTACAAAAAAAGGCTTTGTTTTAAACACCTTAATGAATAGTGTTAAGTGAACACTGTTTTTATTGAGCTCTGCTTAGGGTTGGCGCATACTAACGACGTTACAAAACTTTATAAAATGGAGTACCCATGCCGGAAGAGACAATCTTTAGTAAAATTATTCGTAAGGAAATCCCAGCAGATGTCCTATACCAAGATGATTTAGTGACGGCTTTCCGTGATATTAACCCGCGCGCGCCAAGCCATATCCTAATCATCCCAAATAAATTGATTCCGACAGTGAATGATGTCGAAGCTGAAGATGAAGCGATGATGGGACGACTATTTACTGTCGCAAGAAAGCTTGCAAAAGATGAAGGCATTGCTGAAGACGGTTATCGTTTGATCGTAAACTGTAACCCACATGGTGGTCAGGAAGTTTATCACATTCACATGCATCTACTAGGCGGTCGCCCTTTAGGCCCAATGGTCGTGAGCTAAGCTGCCTTTATTGGGTGGTGAATACGCCACCCAATTTATACTCTTTTCTGAGCACACATTTGTGGAGATAAATGTGAAATTAGGTGTGAAGCTATTAGGGCTGGTCAGTTGGGCTCTTATAGCGACTGGCTGTGCTAATTTGTCTGCGGGTAATTTATTTAGCCACTACAGTGATCAAAGCCAAGACATGTATCAGGCAGTGGTTGCTGGAGAATATACGAAAGCGAAGCAACTTCAGTCGAGTGATGTTGGTGGTGAGATACTTGGCAACTTCGAAAAAGGCAGACTTTCATTTCTCGCCCAAGACTATCCTACCAGCCTCAGTGCGTTGGAAAAAAGTGATCGCGCTGTTCGTGTTCAACAAGATCGTGCCACTATCTCGCTCTCCGAGACTACCACGAGTGTTGGTGCTTTAGCCGTCAATGATAACCTCAAAGATTATCAACCCGCTGACTATGAGCTTGGCTTTCTGCACTTATATCTGGGACTCAATTATCTACAGAAAAATGACCTGGAAGGTGCGTTAGTTGAAGTCCGTCGTGCTAACCAAGTACAGGAAGCAGCCAGAAAAGCTCGTGCGGAAGCGTTGCAATCTGCAGAAAAGGACCTGAAAAATCAAGGCATGTCGGCTAATTTGGGCAGCGTACTGGCAAATTATCCCGATGCGGGGCAAAAACTCAGTGCGGTACAAAACGGATATCTGTTTTACCTTTCGGGCTTGTTGTATGAAGCGTCGCGAGACCTGAATAGTGCCTATGTGGATTACCGTCGAGCTCTGGCGGTGATGCCAGACAATAGACAAGTAATTGAAAGCACACTGTATGCCGCAAAGAATTTAGGCATGAGTGAAGATCTTCGCTTGCTGGAAAAACGCTATGGTAAAGCGCCTTCTGGTCTGAGTAAGACACAAGGTCGTGTCATCATTTTTGACGAGCAAGGTGTGGTTGAAGCTCTGCAAGGTTGGCGCATTGATCTTCCCATTTACGATAGCCGAAAACAATGGGCGATCTATTCGCTAGCATTGCCTTATTATCCCAACCGAGGGTCGCAGAGGTTTAGTGATTTGAGCCTGAATGACACTAAACTTAATTCCAATGCTTTGGCAGATATCAATGCAATGGCGCAAAACGATCTTAACGAACGTTTGATGACTATTGTTATTCGTCAGGCTATTCGAGTTTGGGCAAAAGATCGCATTCGTAAAGAAGCGGCCGCGAAAGGCGATGATGTTGGTAACCTTTTGTTTAACGTTTGGAACACATTAACCGAACAACCGGATACTCGAAGCTGGCAAACGCTGCCTGCGCGAGTAAAAACCGCTTCTCAAATCGTGAAACCAGGAACACAACGTTTAAACTTGGGTGAGCAAGTCTATCAATTTGACGTGCCAGCGCAGCAAACGACATTGGTTTGGGTCTCGCGTCAGGGGGCACATTCGACTGTGTGGCATAAACAACTGGGGAGATTGTAATGAGATCTTGGTTTATTGGCTTAACGTTAATTGTAGGTTTGGCTGGGTGTGCAGACAACACTGCAGGTATCCGAATTGATGGTCAGACGCAGCAAATCTTTTTTAACGACAATGTGTTGGGCAGTCGATTACTGATAGAAAACATTACGACTACTTATGTCGACGACCGACCAAGAGGTGTGGTTCAGCTTAATAGTAACTATCAAGGTGACCAACATATCCTCTACCGCTTTTACTGGTATGACAATAACGGCTTGGAAGTGAATACTAAACCGGGGCCATGGCGAAAAGCGAACGTGCGTGGATTTGAGTCAGTGACACTTTCTGAAGTGACCGTGAATCCAAATGGCACTCGATTCCGAGTACAAATTAGAGAAGCACAAGATAATTAAATTTTAGCTTGCGCCTTGTGTGCGTAGGTATTGAATAAACGAAGGAACTCTCATGAAAAAAAGTATTATTGCTCTTTTAGGTCTTGCCGTCATTTTGGGGGGGTGTGCTAACAAGGTCTCTTACGGTGATGCGCAAGCGACAGAAACCACCACCATTGACTTTGGTTCTACCGACCTGCAAACCATTGCCGCTGAAATGGTCGATAGCATGATGATGTCTGGCTCTGTAGCTGCAATTACTCGTGATCAGCGTCCTATTGTGTTTGTTGAACGGATTAAAAATAAGACCAGTGAGCATATTGATACTGAGTCTATTACAGACACGATTTCAACTAAGATGCTGAATTCAGGTAAGTTCCGTTTTGTCGATATGGATCGTGTCGAGTCTGTTCGTCAGCAGCTAAACTTCCAGAATACTGATGAGTTAGTCAATCAAAGTACTGCCATCCAGTTTGGTAAAATGGTTGGTGCGCAATACATGCTTTACGGCAACCTTTCCAGCATTGTGAAGAGCGCTGGAAGTGACAAAGACGTGTACTACAAAATGACCATGCGACTAATGGATCTCGAAACAGGCTTGATCGAATGGGCGGATGAAACAGAGATCCGTAAAGCGCAATCGAAGAGCTTATTCGGTCTCTAACCGATAGTAATGGAGAAGTCATCAATGGCACTGTTCTCATGGCCGCAGGCTAAACAGCTGGACCCGACGCTTAATGCGCTTGATGGCTTCTTCATTGAACCTCCTGTGAAAGTTCAAACACTCACAGGAGGGCTGACAAATCGATGTTGGCGCATAGAAACGGCTGACGGGCTTGCTTACGTCTGGCGGCCTTTGAGTAAAGTGTGTCAGGCTTTTCTGATTTCTCGTCACAATGAATATCAGGTTCTAAGTGCCATTGCGTCTCTTGGAGTTGGTCCCAAACCAGTATTCATCCATGAACAAGGTCTTCTCGTTGAGTGGGTCGAAGGAGAAACACTCACTCATATTGGTATTGAGTTGGACGAGTTACTTTCTCTAGCGGCGACTATTCACACCTTTCCATCCAAGGCTGTACCGGTTGTTCCGTTCTCTTATCTCTCCCGAATCGATCATTATTGGCTAGAATTAGGCGGTAGCTATATAGGGACAGAGTTTGAGGCTTTGTATCAAAAGTGGCGCGCTGAACCGAGCATAAAGCAACTGCCGCTGGCACTGTGTCACTTTGATTTAGGTTGCTACAACTTGGTTCGGGGCGATGAGGGAGTCAAAGCTATCGACTGGGAGTATGCCGGGCTCGCGGATCCTAGATTAGACTTGGCTCTGATACTGCAGATAGCCGATGTGTCTATCGATGATGGGGTAGAACGCTATTGCCAAATCCGTAATATCGAAGATGTCTCTGTGTGGTTAGAGGGAGTGAGAGCGTGGCAGCCAAGAACCCTAGTGATGGCGATACTTTGGTACTTATTGGCTTATCAACTGTGGGGAGATGAACAATACTTAAACAGTGCCAACGAGTTTAAAGGTTTATTGTGTATCGACGGTCACTGTTTTGATAACTCGTGACATATTCCCCTTTAAGAGTAAGGAAATAGTGTTAGTTTTAAGAAAAGTACCAGATATATACAGGGAGAGGTACAGATGATTATTTACTTGCACGGCTTTGATAGTACTAGCCCGGGTAACCACGAAAAAGTTCTTCAATTACAATTTATCGACGATGACGTTCGCTTTATTAATTACAGTACGCTTCATCCTAAACACGATATGCAGCATTTGCTAAAAGAGGTGTCGAAGGTTATTGATCAATCCGATGATCCAAATCCATTGATTTGTGGTGTTGGTCTCGGTGGCTATTGGTCAGAGCGAATTGGTTTTCTATGTGGTATCAAGCAGGTGATCTTCAACCCGAACCTGCATCCTGAGAAGAACATGGCAGGGCGTATTGATCGTCCTGAAGAGTACGAAGATATTGCCACTAAGTGTGTCGATCAGTTCCGAGCGAAAAATCAGGGACATTGTCTGGTTATTTTGTCTAAAGAAGACGAAGTGCGTGACAACAAAGAAACCGCCGCGGAGCTAGAAAAGCATTACCCAATCATTTGGGATGATACTCAAACACATAAGTTCAAGAAGATCTCTCATCACTTACAAGCAGTGAAAGAATTTAAAAATACCTAATACGGTTTACCTCATTCAACGGTTGAATAAAAATGGCACTCCGCGGAGTGTTATTTTTTTATCAAACGCTCCTCATTTATGATTTCTGTCGCTCTGCCATATGGACCTATGACTTAGCCAAATTTGCCTTTGTTTTAAACAATTATTGTGTTCTGTCTATTGTTTTACCGTAGAGGTTCTATGTGGCACGAAGGTGGTGTTGTAGACTGGTCGATAAAGTAGGCAAACCGTATTCAGAGCAAGGATTTTGGTTGCCTTCAATACATGGCTCTATATAATGAGCGGGATTAAAATTGTTTGACAAATATCAAAAAAATTATTGAGAGCAGGTAAAAAACTTGCCCATTTTCGTCTGAACTTTAGGTATCAGACACAGCAAAAGATGCACAATAACTAATTGATAAAAATGAATAAAAATTAAGCATCTATTTTAATCCCAAAAGCTTGAGACACCTCTAAGAACCAAGAATTCATCGGTTGGATGCTTCTCATCAGTGTGACTGATAGTGAAGGGTCGAGCTGAACCCATTTATTCATTTTTGTAGAGGAAAATCATTGTGACACGCATTATCGTTGTAGGCGGCGGTGCTGGTGGCCTGGAATTGGCAACTAAGCTTGGCCGTACACTTGGTCGAAAGAACCGCGCGCAAATTACGCTAGTAGACCGTAAAGCGAGCCACTTGTGGAAACCATTGCTACACGAAGTAGCAACCGGATCATTAGACGAGGGTGTCGATGCATTGAGCTACCGTGCTCATGCGAAGAATCATAGTTTCGACTTCCAAATGGGCAGCCTTCAAGACATTGACCGTGAGCGTAAAGTCATCACCTTGAGTGAGCTTAAAGACGATCATGGTGAACTGCTAATGCCAAGCCGTGAGCTGGAATATGACATTCTGGTGATGGCAATAGGCTCTACTTCAAACGACTTCAATACGCCTGGTGTTCGTGAAAACTGTATTTTCCTGGACAGCCCAGAACAAGCTCATCGATTCCGCAGCGAAATGAACAATGAGTTTCTTAAGCTCCACGCGAAAAATGGTAACGGTACCGTTGATATCGCAATCGTTGGTGCAGGTGCAACAGGTGTTGAACTTTCAGCTGAGCTACATAATGCGATTAAAGAGCTTCGTGCTTACGGCTTTGGTGACTTAGACTCAAGCAAGCTTAATGTAAACTTGATTGAGGCAGGCCCACGTATTCTACCTGCGCTTCCTTCTCGAATCTCTACTGCAGCACATCAAGAACTGACGAAACTTGGCGTAAATGTGCGTACCGCGACTATGGTGACAAAAGCTGAGAAAGACGGCTTGACGACCAAAGACGGTGAGAAGATCTCCGCTAAAATCATGGTTTGGGCGGCAGGTATCAAAGCGCCTGATTTCATCAAAGACATCGCTGGTCTGGAGACTAACCGAATCAACCAGCTAGTGGTGAAAAATACGCTACAAACCACGCGTGACGATAACATCTTCGTTATTGGTGACCTCGCTCAGTGTACTCAGGAAGACGGCTCGTTTGTTCCGCCACGAGCGCAAGCTGCGCACCAAATGGCAAGCCGAGCATTCAGCAACATTGTCGCGATGATTAATGGCCGCGAACTAAAAGACTATGTGTATAAAGATCATGGCTCTTTGGTTTCACTTAGCCAGTTCTCGACAGTAGGCAGCTTGATGGGCAACTTGACCAAAGGTTCAATGATGGTTGAGGGGCGTATCGCTCGTGTGGTGTATATTTCACTTTACCGCATGCACCAAATTGCGCTTCACGGCCTATTTAAAACGGGTTTGATGATGCTGGTTGGTCGTATCAACCGTGTATTACGTCCTAACTTGAAGTTACATTAATAGAGTAAACTTCGCTTAGCGTAAGTTGAACGAGTTTAAAAAGAGAAGCCACCGTATGTCGGCTGTCTTTTATACAGAAGTCTCTCACATGATGTGAGGGACTTTTTTTGAACTAAACTCTTGCTCCACGATCAGATCTTTAACAG
>JAAEZQ010000005.1 GCA_018222805.1 Vibrionaceae bacterium | reverse complement strand
CGATGAAGTACATCGAGCGTTTTAGTTAAAAAGTGTCAACCCATATCAGGACGGGTCAAATATCAGATGTTACTCACCCGCAAGTTAAGCAACACAAAGGTCGAGAGTACCGCTTTTAGTGGTGGTAGGGTGTATACTAAGAACTACCTATCAGGAGATCTTTCATGTCAGTGTCTCAAATGGCAACCAGTCGTTTATACAAACTAGTTCACTCGCTATGCTCCGCACGTAATGCTAATTTACCTGTTGAGCAGGGAAAGTGCCTATATGAGCCTGTAGAAAACGGTGTAGAGATTCATCGCGCCCACTTCCTGCTAGATTCCCAACATAGCGAATATACGTCCCCGGTGGCGAAGATTATGTTTGATGTACAAAGGCAACTTTGGCGTTTTTATGTACCGAGTTATCGAACTGGTGATTTGAAGTGGGTACCTTATGAAACCCTACCATACAGTCCGTCGCTCGAAACGTTACTGGGCGAATTAGAACGTGACCCTCAAGCGTGTTTCTGGGAGTAGCGCTTTTATTATATTAATTTGAACAATAAAAAAGGCGCTTTGAAAGCACCTTTATCGTTTTTATCAGCTTTATTCACTAACAGCCTGTTTTGTTTGTACTTTTGTCGGATCGGCGAACACCTGAGTTGGTTTTGCAACTAAACTACGGTTTTCTTGGTTCACATCCGCTAAGACAACTTCCAGCGTATCCCCTAATTTGTATACGACCTCTTTATCGATAGAGATAGTGCCGTTGTCGCTGTTGCATTCAATGCGTTCCTTATTGTCAACAATCAGTGCGCCAGGAATAAAGGCGGCTGCGCCATTTTCAAGAAGGCGAACACGTGCACCAGCACGATTGATATCGAAAATCTCACCTGTGTAACGAGTCTGTTTACTAGGCTCTTCGGCAAGAGTACGAGCGTATAGCCAATCAGACACATTGCGCTCAGCGATTTTGTGGTGCTTACGGTGCAATGCCAGTTCTTCACCAACTTGATCATCAGGTTTTTGAACGGGCTCTTTGTCCAGAATAACCGCTTTCAGCATACGGTGGTTGATCATATCGCCGTATTTACGAATTGGTGATGTCCAAGTTGCGTAGATGTCTAAGCCCATCGCATAGTGCGGAAGTGGCTGGTTACCGACTTCACTGTACGCTTGGAACTTGCGAATGCGGTTATCTAGGTAAGGCGTTTCTTGAGTAGACAACCAACGACGCAATGCTGCAAAGCCTTCTAGGGTCGCTATTGAGTCAGCCACGAAGCCATGTGTGCCTTCTGGGTCAACTAATTGAACAACTTCTTCAATCTTTTCTGCTTTCAGGCCTGAGTGCGTATTAAACACACCAGTTTCAAATTTCTCACGCAGAGTACGACCAGCACAAATATTCGCCGTGATCATCGATTCTTCTACAAGACGGTTTGCGCTGCGGCGCATGTCTGCATGAATGGCGATAACGTCATTGTCTTCGCTCAGTTCGAAACGGTAATCCGGACGATCTGGGAATACAACAGCATTCTTTTCACGCCAGTCGGCACGAGCAAGGGAGAATTCGTAAAGATCGCGTACGATAGTTACGATATCTTCTGATGGTTGCCATTTATCACAGCTGCCATTTTCTAGCCAGTCAGACACGTGGTCATACGCGAGACGAGCATGAGATTTAATGTTAGCTGCAAAGAAGTTGATGTCGTCACCAATCACACCCTCTTTGCTCACGGTTACTGTGCAGCAAAGAGCAGGGCGAGTTTCACCTTCAATCAGAGAACATAGGTCATCGGCAAGATCGCGAGGTAACATTGGGATATTGCGGCCCGGCAAATAGATAGTGTATCCACGCTCACGAGCCACTTTGTCCATTTCGTCTTCTGGAGTAATGTACGCGGTAGGATCGGCAATCGCGATGGTTAGTTCAAAATCACCAGACGCTGTTTTCTTCGCGTGCAACGCGTCGTCCATATCTTTGGTGGATTCACCATCGATAGTCACGAAAGGTACGTGAGTTAAATCGACGCGGTCTAATTCTGCGTCGTCTTTTAGTTCCCAGTTTTCAATGCCAGCAGGCTCTGAGTTCGGAAGATCGTTTTGCGCTAACGTTACCCACCATGGTGCGATTTTATCGTCAGCATCCGTGATTTTCTCAGAGATTTCCACAAAGAAAGTGTTATCCCCTTTAAGAGGATGGCGAACAAGATGGGCGACAACCCAATCACCTTCATTAAAGTTATCTGGCTTTAGGCCTTTTTTCAGTTTGGCTTTCAGCGACAGCTTTTTCAGTTGAGGGTGGTCAGGGACAACATTCAGCTTACCTTTGAACATTTTTACACGGCCAATAAAGCGAGTAAGTGATTGTTCGAGCAGCTCTTGTGGTTCTGCAACTTCACGTTCATTCTCTGTGCGAATAATAGCGACAACTTTGTCACCGTGAATGCACTTTTTCATGTACGCTGGTGGAATGAAGAAACTGGTTTTGCTGTCCACTTCAAGGAAACCAAAGCCTTTATCTGTTGCTTTGATTGAACCTTCTTTTTTAGGAAGGTTTTCTTGGATTTGCTGCTTAAGTTGGGCTAATAGCGGGTTATCTTGAAACATCTTGATTTTCTATCTGATTGTTTTAAATAAATTTATTGAATTTCCGGACCTTTTTTAAAAATTCTTCTCTTTAATGAGAGTGAACGTAAAAAAATACTCGCTGAACGCAATAAATTTACCGAAATAGTTACTGAGGCACATGTTACTTGGCATAGGAATGATTGTATAGTGATCATTGTGTTCTCAAGGTATTGAACCTCGCTTTTCTGACTCTTAAATCCAAGCAAAACCTTAGTATCAAAAACCGTTTCATTGGATGTTCTTCCTGTTAACGAGCGCAACGCATGAAAAACAAGCCTGTACTAGGATCAACGATGTAGTGAGTGTTTAAATTTACTCGTCGTTACAATAGTTAACTAGAAAAAATACTTTTATTGGTTAAGATTTAATCAGCAAAGGAGGCGTGTATGAAACGGTTTGAGAATATACTTTTTGCGACTCAAGGACTTCCTGGACATAGTGACGCGTTGGGGCAAGCCATTAGAATCGCATCCAATGGTCAGGTTCAAGTGTCTGGTCTTATTGCTTGTCCGGACTTTCCTAGCCACTTGGTTCAATATCAACAAAGTTATGAGCAGTCTCTTTATGACTCTCTACTGGAGCGTGTAGAAGCCTTGCGTGTTGAGTATGACGTATCTAAAGAGCAAGTGCCGTTTCCTCTTACTGTCAAAAGCAGTCAGCAGCCCGCCGTTTGTATTATTCAGGAGGCAATAGCCCACGAGAATGACTTGATCATCAAAGAAGCAGAGCCAATTGATGAAGGAGCTGAAGGTTTTAAAGCGCTCGATATGACGCTGCTGCGAAAATGTCCGTGTGCGGTTTGGTTACATCGACCAATTAATGGGCCAAGGAATAAACGCCGTATTGCGGTGGCGATTGATCCAATGAGAACAAGTGACGAGCAACACGCTATGTCACTACGATTGTTAGAACTCTCGCGTTCAATAGCCGACACGTGTGACAGTCGTCTGCATATTATCTCTTGCTGGGAATACTACTTAGAAAGCTATCTAGAAAATAATGCTTGGATCCAAGTTGATGACGCTGAACTTGCCGATGAAGTGTCTCAAGCTAAAGTGAAACATGAGCAAGCGTTGCAAAGCCTTGTTGAGGAATCGGGTATTTCTGGCGAAATGGTGTTCCACCTTCTTCACGGCAAACCTGATGACCAGATTCCCGATAGTGTTGATGAACTAGAAATCGATGTGCTTGTCATGGGAACGCTTGCCAGAACTGGTATATCTGGGTTCGTCATTGGTAATACTGCAGAAAATATCCTGCAATCCATTAGTTGCTCGTTAGTCGCGATGAAACCCGAAGGATTTGTTTCACCGATTGAGTAACTCAATATTCATTGAAACGTCAAGGGGAATCACTAACGTCTACGTTGTTACCACGAAGCTTTAAGTGCTTAAAGGAGGATGATATGAAAGCTTTTTGTCCCATTTGCCGTACTGAAATGGTTGAACGTGCGCACGTTCTTGTATGTCCGAGAAATGATATTGGGGATTGTTGTTATGATCCGCTCAACATACCGCAGGACGACTATACAGCAGCGCTAAATCATACGAATACATTCAGCGATACGCGTGGTTATGTTGTCCCCGATACTAAGTAGCTAGAATTAATAGGAAATTAAGTCTACTTTTGAAGTAGACAGTTGTAATTTGATGCTCATGAGTTCTGTTCATCGCTTAGTACAATATAGTCCGTTCACCCGCCTTGCTCGGACTGTATTCTATCCTCAAACGGTTGGCTTTTTAGAGGTCGAGAGCGCTTTTATGTCGTGAGTATTCAATCAACTGGATTGTGTTGAACACATTGAAGGTATGGATGGCGACATTGAACGACGTTAACGATAGAAGTCAGACTCACAAGTCAAAAAAGTGCACGCCGCTTTTGATTGTCTTTCCTTTGATACCGATAATTATCTTGCTCTTTGTTTTGAGTTGGTACCGCCCTGAAGGGGTGAGTTGGCTGGGGAGCTGGGTTCCGGGTCTTGATGTCAATTTAAGTTTTCGTCTCGATGGTTTGTCATTCCTATTTGTGTGTTTGATTTGTGGTATCGGGGCTCTGATTCATTTCTATTCGCTTGCCTATATGCGCAGTCATGCGGCGCGTTTTTCCTTCCATGTCTACCTGACGTTGTTCATGCTTTCTATGTTAGGCATTGTCACGAGCGACAATGTTCTGTTGCTGTTTGTTTTTTGGGAACTCACGACCATCACCTCCTATTTGCTGATTGGTTTTAGCCACGAAAAAGAGGAGTCGCGTGAAAAGGCGTTACAGTCGCTTTTGGTCACTGGGGCTGGAGGGTTGGCTTTACTGGCGGGTTTAATTCTTTTGGGACAAATCGTTGGAAGTTATGAGCTTAGCGCCATTGTCCAACAGTCGATGCAAATTACCTCACACAAATGGTTTTTGCCTTCTCTCATATTGATCCTCCTCGGTGTGTTCACCAAGTCTGCACAGTTTCCATTTCATTTCTGGTTGCCAAATGCTATGGCGGCACCCACACCGGTGAGTGCTTATTTGCACTCCGCCACCATGGTAAAAGCGGGCGTGTATCTTTTGGCGAGGTTGTTTCCAGTTTACTCACACAGCGACATTTGGTTTTACACTCTAAGCATTGCAGGAGGGTCTACCGCCATCTGGTGTGGATTGTTGGCATTAAAGCAGACGGATTTAAAGTTAATGCTTGCCTACAGTACCAATGTTGCGCTGGGTAAGCTCGTTCTGTTAATTGGAATTGGAACGGAGCTCGCTCTGACCGCGGCACTTTTGTTCATACTGGCGCATTCTTTTTATAAAGCGGCCCTGTTTATGGTGGTCGGAAATATTGATAAAGCAACAGGCACGAGAGACATAACAAAGCTGAATGGTCTGAAAGCTGTGCTTTCTTTAAGTTTGATAGCAGCGACGTTAGCGGCATTGTCTAAAGCGGGCGTACCGCCATTACTCGGTTTCTTGAGCAAAGAATATATGTATAAATCGGCCCTTGAGGTTAGTAGTGTGGTGATTGGTTTGTTGCTCTTTGTTAATGCAATTATGGTGGCGGTAACGATTGCATTTGTCTATAAACCGTTTTTTGCACCTGCTCACCGTGAGCCAACCCCTGCGAAAGGCATCGAGTCACAAAGAGGCTTATGGATTCCACCGCTGCTACTGTCAATCGGAGGATTGATTGTACCAGTGTTGGGGCTGGGTTGGGTTAATAATCATGTCATTATTCCCGGGGTCTTAACGAGCCTTCCAGCATCAAATCCGGAGGCCACTAAGTTATGGCATGGAGTCAACTTTCCATTGTTATTGAGCGTTGTGACCTTGGCGCTGGGGGGGGCGGTTTACGCTCTGTACACGCAGAGGTTTGCCAAGTGGTATAAAAGCGCTTTTATAGTCCCTACTGCGGAGCAGGTGTTTAATAACCTTGTTAACGGCGTCATACGTTTTGCCACGTGGCAGACACAATGGATACAGCAAAAACGGTTGAGCAATTATGTGCTTATGTTTAGCCTCGCTCTGGTAATCGTTTTGCTTAGTCGTCCATTAGATATTTCAACAGCGCGTTTTACCGAGCTGTTTGCGATTAATTTCTACGAAGTAACGATTGCTTTGTTACTCGTGGCAGCAGTGTCGGTGTGCACGTTCTCTAACTCTCGCTTGTTATCGGTGTCAGCCCTGAGTGTGGTGGGCTTTATGACAACACTGGTGTTTATGTTGTACAGCGCACCGGATGTCGCAAAGACCTTGTTGTTAGTAGAAACCTTGATGGTGGTATTTTTAGTCTTGCTAATGCGCCACATGCCGAAATTGACCACTGTATACGATCACTCCAGACGGCGTCGCTTATTACACGCTGTTATCGCTGGGATAGTCGGATTGTCTGTGAGCGTTGCGCTCATCAACATCACCTCTCAACCGTTCGACCCGATCTTGTCCGACTTTTTTATCCAAAATAGTCTACCAGAAGGACACGGGCGAAATATTGTCAATGTCATCTTGGTGGACTTTCGTGCCATCGATACGTTAGGAGAGGTGATCGTGGTCGTGATGGCGGGTATTGCTGCGACAAGTTTATTTACCACCCCAAATCACAAGCATCCTCCTGTCCATTCACTGATCTTTTCCACCACTGCTCACATTGTATTTACATTGATGTTGATGTTTTCTCTGTATTTACTACTGCGCGGACACAACGAACCGGGGGGAGGGTTTATCGGAGCACTTATTGCGGTAATAGGATTTGCGCTAATGATGTATGCAGAATCGCCCAAGTATGTAAGAGACCGTTTGTACTATTCGCCATTAAGTATTGCGATGTTCGGTATCTCGCTCAGTTTTATGGCAGGGCTATTAGGCTTGGCACTCAACCTCCCGTTCCTGACCGGATTATGGTGGAAGGATATTCTGCCACTTGGGACGCCACTGCTATTCGATGTGGGCATTTATTTTGCCATCATCGGTGGAGTTATGGGAGTACTGTTACATGTGAATGAGGTGCTCGACTGATGGAGGTACTGTGGAGTTTGGTCGTCGGTGTGTTTGTTGCTGCAGGTATTTATCTGCTCCTCGAACGTCATCTATTGAGAATATTGTTTGGGCTGATTTTATTAAGCAGTGCTGTGAATCTAGCCATATTGACTGCCGGGCGTTTAACAATTGGCATCCCCGCTCTTATTGAGTCAAGCGAACAACTACCACCAGATGGTGCTGCAAACCCTTTGCCCCAAGCGTTGATTTTGACGGCAATCGTGATTGGTTTTGGTTTGCTAGTTTTTGCTCTGCTGTTGTTCTATCGGGCTTATTCTGAAACTGGCTCGGCAGACGTTGATGAGATGCGACGGTCAGAAGAGGAGGAGGAATGACGACGATTTGGCTAACTCTACCTATCGTGATTTCACTCCTGACGGCTGTCGCTGTGTTTATCACAAAACGCAAAATCATTCTTGCTGAACGTATCAGCGGCGCGAGTGCTTTTTTCACGGTGTGTGTCGCCGCTTTTCTTACTCGTGATGTGGTACAGAATGGGCCAGTGGCGGTGGCTTTTGGTCAGTGGTTCGCACCTTTCGGCGTTGTGTTTGTCGCAGATTTGCTCACGGTAGCAATGGTGATGGTAACGGCGGTTATCGGTCTCATCTGTGTGCTTTATGCGGTTGGGGATATTCGAAACAAACCCTCATACGGGACGTATCACGCTCTAATACATGTTCTGCTTGCGGGCGTTTACGGTGCATTTTTGACTGGAGACATCTTCAATCTCTATGTCTGGTTTGAAGTGATGCTCATTGCCTCCTTTGGCTTGATGGTCTTGGACGCCACCAAGTACCAGATTGATGGTGCAGTGAAATACGTGGTATTGAACCTGATCTCGACGTTGTTTTTTCTGTTAGCGATAGGTTTGTTATACGGTGTGACCGGGACGCTCAACCTAGCGGACCTTCACGTCAAAGCGGCTTTGATACCATCCGATACGAAAACCTTGCTCGCAGGTCTTTTCTTATTCGCTTTTTCTATAAAATCAGCACTGTTTCCCTTGTTTGTTTGGCTTCCTGCTTCTTACCACACATTACCAAGCGTCGTGGTTGCTCTGTTTGCTGCTTTACTGACTAAAGTAGGCGTCTACACATTAATACGTGTGTTTACGCTGGTATTTCCATTAGCAGAAAGTGGTTGGCAATCGACGTTGATGTGGATTGCTGGCTTGACGATGTTGACGGGGGTATTAGGGGCGGCAAGCCACTACGACATAAAAAAAATCCTTTCATTTCATATCATCAGTCAGATTGGTTACATGATCATGGGGCTCGCCATCTATACACCATTGGCGGTGGCTGGGGCTATTTTCTATATCGTTCATCATATTTTGGTGAAGGCAAATCTGTTCTTAATTGGCGGCTTTGTAGAGCGTAAATACGGAACCAGTCAACTGAAGCTATTAGGTGGCGTATATAAAGCCATGCCTTGGCTGGCCTTCCTATTTTTCATTTCTGCATTCTCTTTAGCTGGTTTTCCTCCATTATCCGGTTTTTGGGGCAAGTTCTTAGTGATTAAAGCGAGTTTACAAACAGAGGGCTATTGGCTCGCGGGGACGGCTTTGCTGGTGGGGCTGTTGACGGTCTTTTCCATGAGCAAAATTTGGAATGCCGTGTTTTGGAAAAAACAGGAAAGTGATACTGAAGTACAAATAATGACTAAGTCGACTACATACTTGTATTGCATTCCTATTGTAACTCTGACGCTGATGAGTTTGATCATCGGTCTGGTTGCTGAGCCATTTTATCAATTTGCTATGCAGGCTGCGATTCAGTTGTTGGAACCTAAAGAATATATTCAGGCCGTATTGAGAGGTGGACAATGATTTACTTTTTTCTCAACCTCTTCCTCGCCTTGGCATGGCTGCTTTTAAACGGAACATACACCAGCCTCAACTTTGTATTTGGCTTTATTGCTGGATTCTTTGTATTGAAGCTAACTCAGCCATTTGGAACGAAAAGCCGTTACTTTCAAGTTTTTCTCTCACTTGTGGGGTTAGTGGGTTATTTCTGTTTCGAGTTGATAATGTCTGCCGCTCAAGTGATGTGGGATGTGTTAACGCCAACACATTTAAGTGAACCGGATATCATTTATGTACCACTCGATGCTAAGTCAGATATAGAAATCACGCTGCTTGCGAATATGGTTTCGTTAACGCCAGGTACGTTAAGTTTGGATGTTACCCCTGACAAAAAGCATCTGATCGTGCATGCCATGTTCGCGCCGGAACACGATAAAGTGATTCAAGACATCAAAGGTGGCTTAGAGAGACGGATATTGGAGGTGACGCGTGGATAACTGGCTAGAGTTCAGTATTTTCTTTGCTTACAGTGGATTGTTGCTAAGCGTAGTGATGGCAATGGTGCGTTTGGTATTGGGACCAACGTTGGCTGACAGAGTTGTCTCACTTGATCTTATCTCGTTTGTCACGATTGGGTTTATTGCCGTATATACCTTGGATAGCGGACAACAAACGCTGTTAGATATCGCTATCACGCTTGGTTTAGTGGCGTTTCTCGGAACGATAGCATTTGCTCGAACGATAGCGAAGAGAAAAGGAGAGGAGTAATGGAACTGATCATTGGTATTTTGTTGTGCATTGGCACCTTATTTTTCCTGATCGCCAGCTTGGGAATTGTTCGAATGCCGGATCTTTATACTCGCATGCATGCCGCAACAAAAGCGGGTACGGTCGGTGTTGCGTCATTACTTCTGTCTGTAGCCATAGCCATTCCTGATGCAACAGTGATTTCTCGCGCTTTGGGCACCATGTTGTTTATTTTCCTCACCGCGCCTGTTGCAGCGCACTTATTAGGTAAAGCCATGAGGAAAAGTGGTTATCGAATGTGGCGAAACCCAAAATAAAAAAGGGAAACCAGCATTATTTTCTAAGTTCAGAGAAAAGATAAATTAGCCCCCTTTTGGCGGGATAAGCGGCTCATGTCGTAACTTCTTGATTTATTTCCATCGATTTAAGCAACAAAGACTACGTTTGCTACTCTTAAGGTTAGAAAATCTTTTCCGAGTCATTCCAACCAGAACATTGAGAAGCAATTATGAGAATAGCTTTTATCGGATTGTGTTTTGTCCTGTTTTTTTTCTCCACGATCTCATCTGTGGCCTCTGCAGCTGATAATTATAGTCCGCTAGACTACACAGTTCATAACTTGACTCATTTTGTAAGCAACGCACTCGCTGGCTGGTTAACTTATTCAGGTGATGTTGAGCCATTGTTAAAAATAGAGGCTCTTTCGAGCATTTTTATTACTACAGTTGTCTTGTTGCTGGCCTTCTTCTACAAACGCTATGCAAATAACGATTCTTCTCAAGCTTTGAATTCGCAAAAAATGCGTGCTTTTGGCTTAGTGTCATCGTCACTGTTTTTAGTTATGGTCTGCTTTGCAGCCTATTTGGTGGTTGATAATGTAAAGTACAAAACAGAGCAAAATGTGAAAGATCGCTTGATCTTTGCACGAGACTCGGCACACAACATGGTTAATTTCTGGGTTCAACAGAAAATCACTAATACTGTAAGTCATGCACGCTATCCTGCTTTCATCGAGTTAGCGAGGCCATTAATAAAAGGCGATCTTGATGGGGCAGCATTAGAAAGTGCACGGGGACAATTACGTCAGTACTTTAACCAAACCGAGCGAAATAGAGTATTTGCGTATGAACTCATCTCTCCAGATTACATCACCATCTCATCCAGTGATAACTCTGCCGTTGGTAAGCTTAGCCATATCGCTATAAGTAATTCCGATTATCTGCTTCGAGTTTTTTCAGGACGTTCAACATTTATTCCGTCGATAGCAACCAGAGTTGAGGAACAGGATAAGACATTGTCCATATCTCATGTTGCCAGCCCGGTACTGGACGCTAATGGAGATGTTGTTGCGGCTCTCATTGTTGAAGATGACTTAAGTAAAATATTTTATCGGTTTCTTAGTCTAGGCCAACAAATGGGTAAAAGTGGAGATACCTACGCATTCGATGCAGATGGCTGGATGTTGACTGAAAGTCGCTTCTTACCAAGCCTTAAAAGAATCGGGTTACTCGATGGTGTAAATACGTCAATTCGAAACATAAAGTTAGTCGATCCTCAACATAATTTAACCTTAAAGCCTGTGGGTGCCTTCTCGCCTGAAAATTATCCGCTAACACTTATGGCGAGTCATGCGCTGCAGGGTGGAACAGGTTTTAATGTTCGAGGTTATCGAGACTATCGTGGTGTCGAGGTGGTAGGAGCTTGGATATGGGATGATGCTCTAGGGCTAGGCATAGTATCAGAAATCGACCTAGATGAAGCTTTCAGTGATTATTTAGAAATAAGAAACATGTTGCTTATGGTCTTAACCATCACAGTATTCATAGCCTCAATTCTTGCGAGTATATCCCTTTGGATGGCCAAAGTAGCGAACGATAGTCTTCGTTCATCTAAGAAAATATTAGAGCGCAAAGTAGAAGAAAGAACGAGCGATATTAAAAGAGCTCAAGAACGTGTACAGCTTCTCTTGGATTCGACAATTGAAGGCGTTTTTGAGGTTGATGTAAACGGCGAGATCGTATTTTGCAATATAGCGGGAAGCAAAATGCTTGGTTATCCGGCAAATGAGATTATCGGCTGGAATATCCATGAGAGTTTCCACCATTCTGACGAAAACGGAAACCCATATCCAATCAATATAAGCCCTATAACAGAAGCATACCGTTTAGGAAAAATAAGTCGGGTGAGTGACGAAGTGCTATGGAAAAAGGATAAGACTTGTTTCTTCGTTGAGTATTCCGCGACACCCGTTTTCATAGAAGGCGAGTTAAGCGGGGCTGTTGTGGTATTCAATGATATCAGTCAGCGGAAAGAGAGCCTGAAGCAACTTGAATCAAGTGAGAAACAGTTCCGAACGTTAGTAGAATCTTCGCCGGACCCCTTGATCATCATCAATGAGCAAGGGGAGATCGAGATAACTAACCATCAGTTCGAGTCTGTTTTTGGTTACCTTCGCATGGAGTGTATAGGTCAGTCGGTAGAGTTGATGTTTCCAGAGGAGGATCGGACGAAGTATAAAGCTGAACTCAATCAATACTTGTCTGCAATAAAGTCTGGAGCGCCAAAAGAGAGAAACAGTGAGGCTTTGGAGATTGTCGCAGCGAAAAAAACAGGTGAACACTTTCCTGCAGACATCAAACTGAGCCCTATTGAAACGGAAACTGGCCTGCTAATCGTCTGTAGCGTGCGTGATATAACGAATCATAAACTCTCGGAAAAAGCCATCCAAGACGCTGCCGAAAAATTTAGATTTTCGCTGGCTGCGTTAGGTGCGTATTACTGGACTGGTGATTTAGAGTCAAAGGTGATTACGTATGACTCTCCGACGTTTCTTATCCAGTATGGATACCATGAAAATGAAATACCAACGAGTGTAGAGGAGTATGTCGCGTTGGTTCATCCAGATGACCGTCCACGACTTACAGAGAGTTTCCTAAAACACGTTCAAGGAGTTGAGCCCATTCAAAAGGCAGACCTGCGCATCAAAAGGAAAAATGGTACTTGGGCGTGGATTTCTATGGTCTCACGTGTCGTCGAGTGGAATGTGCTGGGTAAAGCAATAAAAATGGCCGGGCTGTCGGTTGATATCAGTGAGCAAAAAAGGGTGGAAGAGAAGTTAGAAAAATTCCACAAAGCGGTAGAGTACAGTCCCGCAACCGTCGTCATTACTGATAGCGGCGGTATGATTGAGTATGTTAATCCGGAATTTACGCGTGTTACGGGGTATACCTATGAAGAGGCAATAGGTGAAACCCCAAGTATTCTGAAGTCAGGAAAAATGTCGACAGATATTTATGATGATCTGTGGAAGACGATTTTAGAGGGCAATGTTTGGAAAGGAGAAATGGTTAACAAGATTAAAAATGGAGACTTAATTTGGGAAACCATTTCTATCGCCCCGATCGTGGAAGAAAACGGAAACATCACACACTTTGTTGCCGTTAAAGAGGACATCACAGAGAAGCGTAAAGCGTTGGATGAACTAGAGCAGCGTAAAACGCTATTAAGGAGCATCATCGATAATGTTCCAAATATCGTCATTCTTAAGGATCGGGATGGACGCCACCTTGTTGTGAATAAATATCATCTTCTGGCGACTGGCTGTCAGTCTGAACAAGTGCTGGGAAAAACCGACGCAGAGTTTTTTGATGCCGAAACTGCGACCAGAATTATGGGTGACGATCAGGAGATCATGAATAGTCGTAAACCTAAAACATTCGAAGAATCGGTGCCACATCCTGATGGTACCTTACACAATTATCTCACTTCGAAAGTGCCACTATTAGATGAAAATGGTGACGCTTATGCACTGGTCTGTATTGCGACGGATATTACGGAACAAAAAGCTCTCGAAAATGCCATTGCTGAAGAAAGGGAGCAGTTGCAGATCATGCTCGATACTAGCCCGATTGGGGTTGCTTTTACCGTAGATGGGGTATTTAAATTTGTAAACCCTAAAGTACTTGAAATGGTAGATGCCCAAATTGATCAACCCGCAACGAACATTTACGTCCGCCCGGAAGAAAGGGAAAAAATGGTTAGTCAACTAGAGAATCATGGGCATGTAAACAATTTTGAAATCCAGATGTACTCTCCGGAGCACGACATTCGAGACGTTTTTGCGAGTTTCATGCCGATACGGTTATTTGGCAAAGAGGGGATTCTTGGTTGGTTTCTTGATATTACCGAACGCAAGCAGAGCGAACGGAAACTAAAAAGCAGTGAAAGTAAGTTCCGGACGATTTACGAGGCGACGGGCGATGCGGTTATGCTTTTCGATTCAGAGCATTTTATTGATTGTAATCCTGCGGCTCTAGAAATGTTTGGGTGTGATAGCGTTGAAGAATTTACTAAGTACCACCCAGCGGATGTTTCGTCAGAATTTCAACCTGATGGATTGCCTTCAAGGGAATTGGCGGAGCAGAAAGTGGCGGAAGTATTAAAAAAAGGTAGTCTTCGCTTCCAGTGGGTACATCGACGCCTAAATGGTGAGGAGTTTACGGCCGATATATTATTAAATGTGATTGAAATCAATGATAAGCCGGTCATTGAAGGGGTTGCTCGCGATATAACCCAATTAAAACAAGTAGAGCAGGAGCTCACGCTCGCGAAAGAGTTGGCTGTAGACGCAGCTCAGGCGAAAAGTGACTTTCTTGCTCGGATGAGCCATGAGATACGTACACCAATGAACGCGATCATTGGTATGAGCTACTTAGCTTTGGAAACGGATCTTTCTCCACTGCAAAGGGATTATATTAGTAAGGTCAGTCGCTCAGCGCACTCTTTGCTTGGTATCATTAACGATATTCTCGACTTTTCTAAGATTGAAGCTGGGAAAATGAATATTGAAAAAGTTGCCTTTAATCTCGATGAGGTTATGAGTAACCTTTCCACTATTTCCAGCATTAGATGTGAAGAGAAGGCGCTCACCCTTCGCTTCAATATATCACCCGATGTCCCCCGTTACTTAATTGGCGACCCATTGCGCCTAGGCCAAGTTCTTATCAATCTTGTAGGCAACGCTGTGAAATTCACACATAAAGGGGAAATTACCATTTCTGCTGAGTTGACGAGAAAAGATGCGCAGCAAGTTTCTGTGAAATTCTTGGTGAAAGACACAGGGATCGGCCTTACTGAGAAACAGATGGAATCTCTATTTGAACCTTTTGTACAGGCAGATGGTTCTACAACCAGAAAGTATGGTGGTACTGGTTTAGGCTTGTCAATTTGTCGCAAACTGGTTGAGTTGATGGGCGGAGAAATCAATGTTGAGAGTGAATTTGGTAAGGGAAGTACATTCTATTTCACTTCGCGTTTTGGCATCGCAGATGAAAAAGCCAGTATCCGAACAGTACCTAAATTAGATACGAGATCATTGAAGAAAATATCAGGAGCCAAAGTGCTGTTAGTGGAAGATAACGACATTAATCAGCAGGTTGCTTTGGATCTTCTGAAGAGATTTAAACTCAATGTGGAAACGGCAGATAATGGGGAAGAAGCATTAGAGAAAGTAAAAACGAATGAATTTGACGTGATACTAATGGATGTTCAGATGCCAGTTATGGATGGCTTTACGGCAACTCGTCAAATTCGTCAGATGGGTAAGACCTTGCCGATTATCGCGATGACGGCTCACGCTATGGAAGAAGATAAAAAGAGAAGTGAGCAGGTTGGAATGAATGACTACGTTACTAAGCCCATCAACCCTGATGAGTTATATCAAGCGCTGGTTAAGTGGGTTCCCGAACAAACAAGTAATTATGTTATGACTTCTGATACTGCAGATATGGATTTTCCAATCCACGAACTTCCGGGGTTGAACATTCAAGGTGCGCTTGCACGGTTGAACGGCAATCACAAGTTGTACATAAAACTGCTTAAAAAACTTCTCACCGAGCACGCGACTGTAGTACATGATATACGTACTACAGTGAGCAAGGGTGATTTGGATACCGCAGCAAGACTCGCTCATACCATAAAGGGTGTTGCCGGAAACTTAGGAGCAACAGAACTCGCTCGTAGTGCGGCTAATACTGAGAGAGCACTACGAGAGAAACCTCTGAAGGGTATTGATAGTTTACTCGATGAGTTTCAAGCAGTTCTAAAAGAGGTTTTGCAGTCAGTCAACCAAGTGATTCTCGAGAGCGGAGATCAGA
The DNA here is from genome assembly GCA_018222805.1 of Vibrionaceae bacterium. Taxonomy (GTDB): domain Bacteria; phylum Pseudomonadota; class Gammaproteobacteria; order Enterobacterales; family Vibrionaceae; genus Vibrio. The sequence continues at coordinate 143,540 of JAAEZQ010000005.1, read as the reverse complement.
CTCGCTCAAAGGATATAGAGGCTTGTGAAAATATGGATCCAGAGGAGATTAAAGCCCTTCTCACCGAACTGAACCGCGTTTTGGAAGACGATTTGTCTGAAGCAATTCACATTGCCGATGTATTAGAGAGTAAGTTGCAAGGTACACCGGCACAGGGACTTACTAAGGAGCTGGTCGCCAGTTTAGATACATTCGATGTCGACTTAGCTGCTCAACTTGTCGAGAAAATGATGAATTCTCTCAACAGATAACTCAGGAGGAGGGGGGGTATGGAACAGAAACAAAAAAAAATTCTCATCGTTGATGATGCGCCAGAAAATATACAGGTGTTGATGCAGCTGCTAAAAAAAGATTACAAAATCATCGCGGCCACGAATGGTCCTAAGGCGATAGAGCTGGCTCAAAAAGTCCCCCAACCTGATTTGATATTATTAGACATTAAGATGCCAGGCATGGACGGATATGAAGTTTGTGAACAGCTTAAGCTCATGCCACAGACTGAAAAGATACCAATCATATTTGTTAGCGCTTTGTCTGACGAAAAAGATGAATATAAGGGGCTTTCTCTGGGAGCCGAAGACTACATAACCAAGCCTTTTTCGCCAGCGTTGGTTAAAACAAGAGTCCGAAATCAACTTATTGTGAAGCAGAATAAAGATGAGTTGGAAAGAATGGTTGTCGAACGGACTCAGGAGCTACAGCTTACTCAATCTGTAATGATCGAAAGCCTGGGTACCTTAGCGGAATACCGGGACCCTGAAACGGGTGGACACATCAAGCGAACTCAAAATTATGTTAAAGCCTTGGCGAAGCATTTACAAAAGCAAGGTAAGTTCAGTGATATTCTCACGGATGACTATATTCAGCTACTTTATATTTCTTCACCACTTCATGATGTCGGTAAAGTAGGTGTTCCGGATCATATCTTACAAAAACCGGGCAAGTTGACCGAAGAAGAATATGAGGAAATGAAACGGCATACCATTTACGGTTATAATACGTTGAAAAGAGCAGAGTTACGTTTGGGGGCAAATGCCTTTATTCATATCGCTAAAGAAATTGCATATACTCATCAAGAAAAATGGAACGGAAAAGGCTACCCACAAGGCTTAAAAGGCGAGGAAATACCACTTTCAGGACGACTCATGGCCATGGCCGATGTCTATGACGCGCTAATCAGTAAACGCGTTTACAAGCCGCCTTTTACCCATGAAAAGGCCGTCGAGATTATCACCAAAGGTGACGGACGTACCTCGCCAGATGATTTTGACCCGACTATACTGCAAGCGTTTATCGAAATTCAAGACGAGTTCAAACGCATCGCATTAATGCATGCTGACTTTGATGAGGAAAAGAAACTCTTAAGCAGGGACTAAGGTTAGTGGTCGTTAAGCATTCCGAAGCCTGGTTTATTAAGGTGTTTTTTTAATAACAAATAGCGAAACCTCAACGGTCAGTCTGCATTCAACCAAACTTTCAATACAAAAGGTAAACAGGCTATGACCAATGCGAGCTATTATTACCGATAGAGCGTATTTCGCTGAGAGCCTTCTATAAAACATGGGCTGATAAACAGCGGCGTAGTGATTTGTGTTTGGTGAAGAATTCATCAATTTTCATGGCGCGCTTTTTTTTAAATGGTGGGCTGGTGGTATTTTATGCGAAAATGCCATTGTTGAGAATAAATTGTGATGTAATTCAATTTTTTCTGGCTTTTTTTATGCTTTTAAGGAATAATCCGCCTCCCTTAGTCGTCCCTAATGGCTTATCGCGGTTGTGTACTGTGCTAATTCCTATCTGAATGGATTTAGTATCTGGATAATTCAGTATTGAATTGGAAGAGCATATGGGACTGTTTTTTTGTTTAATTAAGTAGGATCCCAATGCAAGATTCTGTTATTCAATTCAGTGATTTATCTCTGAATGATTCTATCCTTTCTGCTCTAGACGGAATGGGTTTCGTGTCACCAACTCCAATTCAGGCTGCGGCAATCCCACACCTGTTGGAAGGTGTTGACGCGCTGGGCAAGGCACAAACGGGTACAGGTAAAACGGCAGCATTCTCTCTGCCTCTTCTAAACAAACTAGATCTTAATCAACGTAAACCACAAGCAATCGTACTTGCTCCAACTCGTGAGCTAGCGATTCAGGTTGCCGCTGAAATGAAGAATCTTGGTAAAAATATCAAGGGCTTGAAAGTTCTAGAAATCTACGGTGGTGCGTCTATCGTCGATCAAATGCGTGCGCTTAAGAACGGTGCGCATGTCATTGTTGGTACGCCTGGCCGTGTTCAAGACCTTATCAACCGTGAGCGCTTACACTTAGATGAAGTTAGTACCTTCGTTCTAGATGAAGCGGACGAAATGCTAAACATGGGTTTCGTTGACGACGTAACTGCAATTATGGAGCACGCTCCTGAATCAGCACAACGCGTTCTATTCTCTGCAACTATGCCTCCAATGCTGAAAAAGATTGTTGAGCGCTTCCTTCGTGACCCTGTAATGGTAGACGTTGCTGGTAAGAACCACACTGTAGACAAAGTTCAACAGCAGTTCTGGGTAGTGAAGGGTGTAGAGAAAGATGAAGCGATGTCTCGTCTTCTTGAAACTGAAGAAACGGATGCATCAATTGTATTCGTACGTACTCGTCAAGATACCGAGCGTTTAGCTGATTGGCTGTCAGCTCGTGGCTTTAAAGCTGCTGCACTACATGGCGATATTCCTCAGTCTCTACGTGAGCGTACTGTTGATCACATCAAACAGGGTGTTATCGATATCCTTGTTGCAACTGACGTTGTTGCACGTGGCCTTGACGTTCCTCGTATTACTCACGTATTTAACTACGACATCCCGTTCGACGTAGAGTCATACATCCACCGTATCGGCCGTACAGGTCGTGCTGGACGTAAAGGTAAAGCGATTCTTCTCGTTCGTACAAACCAAATTCGCATGCTGCGCACTATCGAGCGTGTAACTAAGTCATCAATGGAAGAGATTCAACTTCCTCTACGTGACCAGGTTGCTGAAGCTCGTCTAGCTAAACTAGGTGCGGAGCTAGAAGCTGAGAAAGAACACAAATCACTAGATAAGTTTGCTGAGTTGGTTGAGAAACTACAAACTTCTCTGGAAATCGATCCAGCGATGCTTGCTGCGATGCTTCTTAAGCGTCAGCAAGGTAAACGTCCGTTGTTCTACATTGGTGAAGATCCAATGGTTGAAGCGATTGAGCGCGACAAGCAGCGTCGTAAAGAGCGTCGTGAAGAGCGTGACAATGGCGGTCGTAACTTCAACAACCAAGATTGGGATACGTACCAGCTACAAGTTGGTCGTGAGCAAGGTGTTCAAGTTAAAGATATCGTTGGTGCTCTGGCGAACGAACTTGGCCTAGGCAAAGGTTCTATCGGTGCTATCAAGCTAGCGCAAGGTCACACATTCGTACAGCTACCAAAAGCAATGACCTCTGAAGCGGCGAACAAGCTAAGCAAACTACGTATCCGTCAACAAGATGTTGGTGCTGTAGTATGTGATTTCGATGATTTCCGTGAGTCTCGTGGTGGTCGTCGTGATGGCGGACGTCGTGATGGTGGTTACCGTGGTAACCGTGACGGTGCTCGTCGCGAAGGTGGCCGTCGCGAGGGTGGTTTCCGTGGTAACCGTGAAGGTAACCGCGATGGTAACCGAGAAGGTGGTGAGCGTCGTTTCGACCGTAACCGTGGTGGTGATCACCGTGGTAACTACCGTGGTGAGCGTGGTCACGGCCGTAGCCGTCGTACACAAGAAGCATAAATCGAGTTAGGTTATTTCATATAACCTGATTTAGATAAAAGCAAATTGCAAAAGCCGAGCATAGTTAACATGCTCGGTTTTTTTATGCGGTAAGGAAATTGTCGAGTTTCTCGTCGTGCTCTGTGACCCAATTGATCACTTCTTCAAGTGGGAGAGCTGGGCAGAATAAGTAGCCTTGGATAATGTCACAGCCGCGATTGCGTAGAAAGTGCAGGGTATCCATATCTTGTACGCCCTCTGCAACCACGGAGTAGCCGAGCCCGTGCGCAAGGGCAATGGTGTTTTCAACAATGGAGCGTGTGCCTTCAGTTCGGTTCGCGGTGGATAAGAATGAGCGGTCGATCTTAATTTGATCTACCGGAAGGTCTCTTAACAGTGACAGAGAGGAATAGCCCGTACCAAAGTCATCCAGACTGATCTTGATCCCAAGTCCTTTTATTTCATGTATCAGTGGGTTAAGTTCTTTAACTCTGTCGATCGCCATTGTTTCTGTTATCTCTAAACTGAGAAGATAGGCAAATTCAGGAGAATGTTCGATTAACTTTTTTAGGCGAATAAGTAATGCGTTTGATGATAGGTCTTTAGCAGATAAGTTGACATGAATCGGCAGTTTAATGCCTCTGCGGATAAAGGTTTTCAGATCTTTTTCGACTCGTCCTAGCACCCACATGGTTATGTTGTTGACTTGATTACTGCGTTCGGCAATTGGAATGAAATCATTTGGGGAAATGTTATTACCTTGCGCGTCTTGCCAACGAATGACCGCTTCAAAGCCCACCACTGTGCTGGTGCGAGCATCAATCAATGGTTGGTAATACAAACGAAATTCTTCCTGATCTAACGCAAATTGTATGCGTGATGAAATTTCCAGCTGATATTTAGCCCCAATATTCATGTTGTCATTATAGAATGCGAAAAGGTTACCGTTACTTTTAGCGTGATACATTGCAACATCTGCATGTTTTATCAGCAATTCATTGGATGCCGCATCCTGCGGGTACGTGCTTATACCAAACACTACAGCTGAAGAAACTTGGAATTCGTCGAGGAGAAAGCGAGCGGAAAGTGCTTTATTGAGCTGCTCGATCAGTTTCTTACCATCCTGCTCAGTAGCCGATGCTGTGATTATCACAAACTCGTCACCACCGACTCGAAAGATTTTGTCATTATCTTCAAGCGTATCTTGCAGTCTTTGACCTATTTGAATCAGTAATTGGTCACCACAAAAGTGCCCCATCGCGTCGTTAACTTGTTTAAAGTTCACTACATCAAAGAGTATTACCGAAAAAGGCAGGCCAGATTGAATGCGATCGTTAATCACCTCAAAACAGTATTTGCGGTTAGGGAGGCCAGTCAGCGCGTCATGAAAGGCGTTTTTCTTTTCGCTTTTCGCAAGGGTGTGCAATTCGATGATGGAGTCTTTACTAAACTTTATGACAAAGACGGCAAAAACACTTCCGGTAAACAAGAACAAAGAAACCCCTATTTCGAGAGCCGACGCTTCTGGTTTTTGCACAATGGTGTATAAGTAGGCTGCGTAAGCAATGATGAAATAGCTGATCAGCACCAACAGCCACGTCCACCCAACAACATCTGTTTTCGAGCGAATATTTTTTGTCATTTGCCATCCGAAGCAAAGCAAAATTAAGCCTAAACTGACAAGCAAAAGCGTTATTTTGGGCACTATATTCCTCGTTGTGTTTATATGTTTATTGTTTTTTATTTGTTTAATAAATAAGTTAGCTCATTATTTAGACTATGCACAAGGTGGCTGAATCACAAATCTTTTATGTAATTGGATATATTTTTTGTGTCGAATAAAATCAAAAAGTGCCCTAGATCAATAAAAAATGTTCAATCAGACCATTAGACTTAAAAGATAGTTGAAAGATTAAAAAATTATTGAATAATAACGGGCAAACAAGTAGTACGCCGCGTGAAAACGCAATGACAACCTCTGCTCCACAACAGGATAACTATTTCATGTCTAATTCGTTTGTACTAGTGATCAACTCAGGAAGCTCGTCACTAAAGTTCGCAGTCATTGATTCAAATTCAGGTGATGCCGTTCTAAGTGGTCTGGGTGAGTGTTTTGGTCTTCCAGAATCTCGTATGAGCTGGAAATTCAACGGTGAAAAAAAGGAAATTTCTATCCAAGGTGACGATAGCCATCATAAAATTGCTATCGCAAAACTAGTAGGTTTAACTGACGAATTAGGTTTGGCTGAAGATATCGTTGCTGTAGGCCATCGTATCGTTCATGGTGGTGAAAAATTCACAACGACGATTCGCATTACTGATGAAGTGACACAAGAAATCGAACAGCTTGCCGATCTTGCTCCATTACATAACCCTGCAGGTGCTATTGGCATCCGTGCTGCGATTGAAGCGTTTCCAAGCCTTCCTCAATTTGCTGTCTTCGACACTGCATTTCACCAAACGATGCCTCAAAAGGCGTTTACCGGTGCTATTTCCCATGAACTGTACGAACAGTATGGCATTCGTCGCTACGGCTTTCACGGTACAAGCCATTACTTTGTAAGTCGTGAAGCAGCAAAAATGCTGAATAAACCAGTGGAGCAGTCTAGCTTCATCACGGTACATCTTGGCAATGGTGCTTCTGTATGTGCTATCAAAGATGGTCAATCGCTGGATACCTCGATGGGTTTTACTCCTCTAGCTGGCCTAATGATGGGCACACGCTCTGGTGACCTAGATCCAGGTATCATTGAGTTCTTAATGAAGAAAGGCTGGAGTCAAGAGCAAGTCTTCGATACGCTAAATAAGAAATCTGGCTTCTTGGGTGTATCTGGTGTGACTTCTGATGCTCGAGGTATTCTGCAAGCGATGGAAGAAGGTCATGAAGGTGCAAAGTTGGCGTTTGAGGTGTTTACTTACCGCGTCGCAAAATACATTGGCTCTTACCTGATTCCTCTCGATAGCTTAGATGCGATTATCTTTACTGGTGGTATTGGTGAAAACTCTCTGGATATTCGCCGTGAAGTGCTGAAGAACCTAAGCCTACTTGGCTTCGTTGAAGATGAGAAAGGTAATGAAGAGGCTCGATTCGGTAATTCGGGTGAAATTGGTAAGTCTGAATTACTCGATGCGAAAGTACTGGTAATTCCTACCAATGAAGAGTGGGTTATCGCTCAACAATCGGTAGAGCTGCTGTAATATCAGCACAATTCGGAAACTCCCTCAAAGCCTTTTCCTGTATGGAAAGGGCTTTTTCATTTCTGGTATAAAAAGAACTATCACGTTGATTCGATATCAACTCTAAATAGAACACAGTTTTTCATTGTAGTTACGTATGTTAGTTTCATGTATAGTATCTGTGTTTCGCAAACGTCAGCATGCTCCATTCTTAATTCATTTCTTGCCTGTATTTGTGATGCTTAGACAATAACCCTCATCGATTTTATCGACATAAAAAGCTCGTCTGTTGAGCTCGTTACCGAGTATTTTTGTGAGTAATTATGCTTAACTCAGAACATAAAGCGACCATCATTCTTATCGCTACTACCATGATTGCGGCACTTGGTTGGATTTTCTCTAAAGAGACCATACAAGGCTTACCACCTTTTGGCTTTATCGGTTCGCGATTTACTATCGCGTCGCTCTTTTTACTACCTTTATGCTACCGACCTCTGCTGTCAGCGAAGTTAAGCGATGTTTTATCAGCAAGTGGTGTTGGTTTACTGCTAGGTAGTGCAGTAATGACGTGGATCTACGCGATTTCGATTAGCGATACACTAGGAGAGGGCGCGTTCATCATGAGCTTGTCGATGTTGTTTGTTCCTATTGTTGCTTGGGTCATGTTCCGCCAGCGGCCACAGCGTATATTTTGGATCTCATTGCCAATCGCGGTTATCGGGTTAGCCTTTCTTTCTCTGGCTGACGGGTGGCAGCAGTCTGCGAGTCAATTTTGGTTTCTTGGCGCGGCTCTTCTCTTGGCATTACACTTTAATGTAAACAGCAAGTACTCACAGAAGCTACCAGTCTTACTGCTGACTTGCCTGCAGTTATTTTCAGCGGGCTGTCTTGGTTTAGTTGTCTCTTATTTGATGGAGTCACTGCCAAGTGAAGTTGATACATCAATTTGGTGGTGGTTTGGGCTCAGCACCTTGCTTGCGACCAGCTTACGCTATGTGATGCAAACCATGGGGCAGAAGTTTGTCCAAGCGGGTAATGCCGCTTTGATTATGATTTTGGAGCCAGTATGGACAGTGGTATTGAGTATCCTTTGGTATGGTGAAGTACTGACGACCAACAAACTTATTGGCTGCCTGCTCATTTTGTTTTCTCTCGTTATTTATCGCACAGGTGGCAGATTCCGTTTTCCAAAGCGTATTTAACTTCGGGTTAACGCATTCAAGTGAGGGTAATGGATCATGGCTGATATTGACCATCAAGAAACGTTAGATTTTTTGGATAAGGCGAGTGTTTGTCTGTATCGTTCGGGTATCAGCCTATTTGCTGTTTCACTTGTCGGTTTTTCTCTACTTACTTGGTTCAGCGACTTAGATAGCCACTACCGCAGTGTGTTGGTCTTTATTGGAATCGCGGCAGCGTTTTCAGCCGCAAATATTCATGTTTACAGTAAGACGGTGCGCTTAGCCATAAGTTGGTCGAGCTGGGTTGGTTTAGTGCTCATGTTAAGTGATTATGACCTGAGCCGAGTATGGCTGTCGCTAGGGTTTGTTTTTGTAACGTTCTCAGGCATCGCGCTCAAAGAGTCATACTGCTTCAAAGTTCCTGGATTAAAACTCGTCCCGTTACTTCTCTTTGTTGCTACCTTTGCGCTTTGCTTTGACCATTTGTTTATTGCTTCCGTCGGGATGTTATTAGCGGGTCTCATCATGGGCTATTTATCAATAGCCAAATGGAGAATGCCACTGCATTTTGATATCGGTAATAAAGCCAAGTACGAAGTGTAGCCAGAAGATAAACTGCAATTAAGAGCGATTACTCATAGCGATGACGTAACGCCAATGAAACCTTCGATGTTGGTTGACGCTGTAACTCATCGCTGATCATCCATCCTGCCTTTGCTAGCAACTCTAAATCGACGCCTGTTTCGATTCCCAGCCCCTGACAAAGGTAAAGAACATCCTCGGTCGCGACATTCCCTGAAGCACCGTGAGCGTAAGGGCATCCACCCAGTCCCGCCACACTGCTATCAATGGTATTGATGCCCATCATCAGCGCCTGATAAATATTAGCCAGTGCTTGTCCCCACGTATCGTGAAAGTGGACGGCTAGTTGCTGACGTGGTACTTCGGTAATGACAGCTTCCAGCATGTCGCTGACGCGGAGAGGAGCGCCAGTACCTATCGTGTCACCGAGTGATACCTCATAGCAGCCCATGTTGATGAGACTTTTGGCGACACTTGCCACTTGGCTTGGGTGGGTTGCTCCGTCATAAGGACAGTCGATCACGCATGACAGATAGCCTCTTACAGGAATACCGTGTTTAGCCGCTTGTTCCATTACTGGTTCAAATCGAGTCAGACTTTCTGTAATCGAACAATTAATATTGTGCTGGCAGAATCCTTCCGAAGCGGAGGTAAAAATGGCTATTTGATTTGCACCCGCTTCTAAGGCTTGCTCAAAGCCTCTCAAGTTTGGTGTAAGTGCTGAGTAAATGACATTTCCACGACGAGTAATTGCCTGCATGACCTCTTTGGAGTCAGCCATCTGTGGCACCCACTTGGGCGAAACGAAAGACCCGGCTTCGATATGAGCTAAACCGGTATCTGATAACAAATTGATGAGTCTGATTTTGGCTTGCGTCGAGACGGGATGCTCGTTTTGCAGTCCATCTCGCGCACCCACTTCGACAATATTCACGGTTGAGGGCAGTTTCATTTGTCCTCCGGTTTCGTAGTATGTATCCATTTCGGGGGGCGTTTTTCAAGAAATGCTTGTAAGCCATCTTGCCCTTGAGGTGAAACTCGGATATCCGCAATTAACCTGCTCGTGTATTGAATAAGGTCGGAATCAATCGGATTTTGATGGCATTGGTGGCAGAGGGTTTTTGCTTGGCGCATAGCATCAGGACTATTTAAAAGAAGAGTTTCAATTAACTGATTAAGTGCGTCTTCAATTTCGTTTGCATCCCTAACTTCATGAACAATACCGTATCGTTCCGCGTCATCGGAGGAAATCACTTCACCGCTTAATATGTACCGACGGGCCTGTCGGTTTCCCATTGCTCGCATGACATAAGGGGTGATCGTTGCAGGAACGAGACCGAGTTTTACTTCACTTAAGCAAAAATTGGCGCATTTGCTTGCGATGGCAATATCACTACAACAAATTAAGCCCAAAGCACCGCCAAATGCTGAACCTTGAACGACGGCAATGGTTGGCTGCGGGAATGCATCTAACGTATCCATTAAACGTGCGAGGTTTTGCGCATCAATCAGGTTCTCCTTCCGTGTACTATTGGCCATGGATTTCATCCATCTTAAATCGGCGCCCGAGGAAAAGTGCTCGCCATTGCTACGGAGAACCAGACACCGAACGTCGTTTCTCAATGCCAGATAGTCAAGTCGGTGAATCAACAGATCAATCATACAGGCATCAAAAGCGTTGTGTTTTGCTGTTCTGTTTAGGGTGATGGTTGCCACTCCGTATTGATTGACCTGCCAAAGCACATCATCTTGCCTTTTAGCATTGGGAATAATGCTCGGTTGTAGTTCCTGCATATGCGTTTCCTTATTATCTATCCCAAATTTACATTCTGCTTTTTACATTCTAAAAATACCAAACTCGCTGGCATTAATCGGTACGTTGAGTGCGGCATCGAGTGCCTGAGCTAATACTCGACGAGTGTCTTTCGGGTCAATAATCCCGTCATCCCATAATCTTGCACTTGCGTAGTACGGGTGGCCCTGTGTCTCATACAAGTCTATGATCGATTCTCGAAATGTGTGCTCTTCTTGTTCCGACCAGTTTTCACCTTTGCGCTCTTTTATGTCTTTACGAACTTGCGTTAATACCCCTGCGGCTTGCTCGCCGCCCATCACTGAAATGCGTGCGTTTGGCCACATCCACATCATAGTAGGGTCATAAGCTCTCCCGCACATGCCGTAATTACCTGCACCGTAAGAACCACCAATGATGATGGTAAACTTGGGGACTTCAGCACAAGCGACGGCCATAACTAGCTTCGCTCCATGTTTTGCAATGCCTTCTTCCTCTACCTTTTTGCCGACCATAAACCCGGTGATGTTTTGCAGAAAGAGCAAGGGTGTTTTACGTTTTGCACACAACTCAATAAAGTGTGCGCCTTTTTGTGAAGAGTCAGAAAATAGGATGCCGTTGTTAGCGACAATACCAATCAAGTGACCATGGATACGCGCAAAGCCACAAACTAAAGTTTTGCCGTACAGGGCTTTAAACTCATCAAAATCCGAATCATCAACAATGCGTGCGATGATCTCACGTACGTCAAATGATAATCGAAGGTTGGCATTGACGATGCCGTACATCTCTTCAGAATTATAGCGTGGAGGCAAGATGGTATATTCCGATGTACTGACTTTGGGTTGATTCGAGTTGGCAATGGCTTCACGAGCGAGTTCTAGCGCGTGTTCGTCACTTTCCGCATAGTAATCCGCCACGCCTGACTTTCTGCAGTGAACATCGGCACCACCGAGTTCTTCTCCTGTCACTACTTCTCCTGTGGCAGCTTTCACGAGAGGTGGTCCGGCTAGAAATATCGTACCTTGCTCTTTGACCATGATGGAGACATCAGCCATTGCGGGAACGTAGGCGCCACCTGCGGTGCACAGGCCCATTACAACAGCAATTTGGGGTATGCCTTTGGCTGACATTCGCGCTTGGTTGAAGAAAATACGCCCGAAGTGGTCTTTATCCGGAAACACTTCAGCCTGATGAGGCAGGTTTGCGCCACCAGAGTCGACTAAATACACACAGGGGAGTTGGCAACGTTGAGCTATCTCTTGAGCTCGCAGGTGTTTTTTTACAGTCAGTGGGTAGTAGGTTCCGCCTTTCACCGAAGGGTCGTTGGCGATCACCATGCACTGAACGCCTTTAATCTCTCCTATACCCGCCACGACACCAGCGCATGGAATGGACTCTTCATATACATTCCAAGCGGCAAATTGGCCGATTTCAAGAAACGCACTCTCATCATCGAGCAATCTGTTGACGCGTTCTCGTACGGGGAGCTTTCCCTTGTTTTGTTGATGCAAGATGGCTTTTTCACCGCCACCTTGCTTGATTATTTCGATGTCAGCGTTAAGTTTATCCACCAACTTTACCATTGCGGCTTTATTGGAAAGAAACAATTCATCAGTTGGCTTGGTTTTACTTTTTATGATGGCCATAGAGACTTCCTTTTCAAGGCTCGCGACTAACGTGATTCCTCGAACAATTCTCGCCCTATTAACATACGGCGAATTTCCGACGTTCCTGCCCCAATTTCATACAGTTTGGCATCACGAAGTAATCTTCCGGTTGCATATTCGTTGACGTAACCGTTGCCGCCGAGGAGTTGAATGGCATCTAGCGACATTTGTGTGGCGAGTTCAGCGCTGTATAAGATGACACCTGCGGCATCTTTGCGAGTGCATTCTCCTCGGTCACAGGCCGAAGCAACGGTGTAGACATAGGCTTTAGCGGCATTCATTCGTGAGTACATGTCGGCTAGCTTGCCTTGAACTAACTGAAACTCACCGATGGATTTACCGAACTGTTTACGCTCGTGAACGTAGGGCACCACAATATCCATACAAGCTTGCATGATCCCTAACGGCCCGCCAGCGAGGACCACACGCTCGTAATCAAGGCCACTCATCAGGACTTCGACACCTCGGTTTATTTCACCGAGAACGTTTTTTTTAGGTACCACACAATTGGTAAAAACAAGTTCACAAGTGTTGGAACCACGCATCCCCAATTTGTCGAGTTTCTGCGCGTCGCTGAATCCTTCAAACGCTCTCTCGATAATAAATGCGGTGATTCCTCGCGAACCTGCGTTAGGATCGGTTTTTGCGTAAACCACCAGTACGTCAGCATCCGGACCATTCGTCACCCACATTTTGTTGCCGTTGAGTTCAAAGTGGTCGCCTTTATCTTCTGCTTTTAGCTGCATGCTGACAACATCCGATCCGGAGTTTGGCTCACTCATCGCTAGCGCACCAATATGAGATCCGTCGATTAAGTTGGGTAGATACTTTTTCCGTTGGTCTGGGCTGCCATTTCGAAAAATTTGATTAACACAGAGATTGGAGTGGGCGCCGTAGCTAAGCCCTACAGAGGCAGAAGCACGACTGACTTCTTCCATGGCGATGACATGAGCGAGATACCCCATTCCCGCACCACCATATTCTTCGTCTACCGTAACGCCTAGCAATCCCATTTCGCCAAACAACGGCCACAAATAGTCGGGGAATTGGTTGTTGTGATCGATATGCGCCGCAATCGAAGCAATATGCTCAGTAGCAAAGGCGTTGACATGGTCTCTCAGCATATTAATGGTTTCGCCGAGGCCGAAGTTAAGTGGGGTATACATGGATTTCATAATCTTTCGCCCGTAACAGGAGTCTAGGGATGCGAAGAAATTTTGTTGTGTTTTTGTAGGGTTTGTAAGCAACGTTCTTTGGCTGCGTTTAATTCCCCCATCACAACCCCGATGTCATTCATCTGTTGTTGCAACACCGCTTGTTTTTCTTCGATGATATTGAGCATTTTAAGCAGCTGTTCATCACTTTGTTGAAGATCGTACAGTTCAAAAAGTTCCCGAATTTCTGCGAGTGAAAAGCCGAGCCGCTTGCCTCTTAATATCAATTTTAAACGGATTTTGTCTCTACGCTGATACACACGCATATTGCCTTTTCGTTCAGGCTCAATAAGACCGACATCTTCATAAAATCGAATGCTGCGAGTCGTAATATCGAACTCTTTAGCAAGGTCGCTAATTTTGTATTTTTCCATCACACACTTACCTCAAATTACTTACCTCAAATAAAAACAGCTTCTCGAAGTCGGCCCCTGTGGTGAAAGGTCGGAGGAAATTTATTCTTTTATCAACTTGTTTCTTTACCTCACTGTAAAGGCTAGTGCTATGCTTACGTAAACGTCAAGAAATCACAGTGCGAAAGATTCGTCGTTTGATTTGAAGCTTTAGCTGGTTTGAAAGTTTTTAATAGCGAGTGTGATAGGCAAATTCGTGCGCTGTGATACACCGTTTAAGGATGTGAAATCATGGAAAATGACATCTGGATTGTCAGTGCGAAAAGAACACCAGTCGGGCGCTTTCAGGGGATGCTCCAAACATTCTCTGCTCCAGCATTAGGGGCCATCGCGATTAAAGGTGCACTCCAGCAAGCGAAGCTAACTTCAGTGGAAGAGGTGTTTATGGGCTGCGTGTTACCAGCGGGTTGCGGTCAGGCACCAGCTAGACAGGCAGCTCTCGAAGCTGGACTGCCACTTTCTACTGGCTGCACCACTATCAACAAGGTGTGTGGCTCTGGGATGAAGAGTGTGATGTTGGCGCATGATCTCATAAAAGCAGGCACCATCCGCACGGCTGTCGCTGGTGGTATGGAGAGTATGACTAACGCCCCTTATCTGATGAAAGAGGCAAGAAGTGGCATGCGAATGGGGCATCAGTCCGTTTATGATCATATGTTTCTTGACGGATTAGAAGATGCTTACGAAGGACTACTGATGGGCGTGTATGCTCAGCAAATTGCCGACAAACTCAACTTCAGCCGTGAAAAAATGGACGAGTGGGCTGCCATGTCAGCGTCGCGTGCCTTAGAAGCACAAGAGCAAGGGATGTTCGAGGAGGAAATCTCGCCGATAGAAGTTCACAGTAAGTCGTCGTCTGTATTGTTTGATTATGATGAACACCCGCGTTCGATTAATTTCGAAAAAATTGCCCAACTAAAACCGGCGTTTAATATACATGGCTCAGTCACTGCCGCTAATTCTAGCGCAATTTCAGATGGCGCAGCCGCACTCGTCCTGATGGATGAAGAAACGGCTCAGCACCAGCATCTCTTACCGCTGGCCGTTATAAGAGGTCACGCTACGCATGCTAGAGAACCTGCAGAATTTACTCTTGCCCCAGTTTACGCGATTGAAAAACTGTTATCACAGCTCGATTGGACGATAGATGAGATTGATCTCTGGGAAATTAATGAAGCTTTTGCCGTTGTAACTCAGATCGCGATTGCTGAGTTAGGCCTCGAGCCAAGTAAGGTTAACATTAAAGGTGGAGCGTGTGCACTTGGGCATCCTATCGGTGCTAGTGGTGCACGGATTCTAGTGACTTTGGTCCACAGTTTACGTCAGCTACAGGCTTTAGGTGTCGATGGGGATTCTGGCAACAAAAAATCAATGAAAGGGATTGCCACAATCTGTATTGGTGGAGGAGAAGCGACGGCAATTGGTATCGAGGTAGCACTCTAATTCCCGCAACGTTAACAAAGGAGTAGTCTATGATGACTCGTTTGGTTCCCTTATTTATTGGCGGTGAGTTTCGTGAATCTCAGACCGCAGATTGGATGGAAGTCACTAATCCTGCCACCAACGATGTGATTGCATACGTCCCGTGTTCAACCAATGAAGAGATGCATACCGCGATCGAAAGTGCTAAAGCGACGTTCCAAACATGGAAAGACGTAGCGGTTTCTGAGCGAGCGCGATTAATGCTTCGTTATCAACATTTGTTGAAAGAGCATCACGACGAACTGGCGGTATTACTCTCTCATGAAACGGGCAAAATTTTAGCTGACGCTAAAGGGGACGTTTGGCGTGGAATTGAAGTGGTAGAACAAGCGGCGAACATTGCCAGTAATTTGATGGGTGAAACGGCTGAAAATGTCGCGACTGATATTGATAGTTACTCGCTTATTCAACCCTTGGGCGTGTGTTGTGGTATCACGCCATTTAACTTTCCGGCAATGATTCCGTTATGGATGTTTCCAATTGCCATTGCCAGCGGTAATACCTTCGTTCTTAAGCCTTCAGAGCGAGTACCTTTAACGTCCATTCGCCTTGCTGAGTTGTTTGAAGAGGCTGGTGCACCAAAAGGTGTCTTGCAGATTGTTCATGGAAGTAAAGATCAGGTTGATTTTCTACTCGCCCATCATGATATTCGCGCGGTGTCCTTCGTTGGTTCCGTTCCTGTCGCTCAATACATTTACACTACTGCTACACAGCACTTTAAACGGGTACAGGCCTTTGCTGGCGCCAAAAACCATATGGTGATTATGCCCGACGCCAACAAAGAACACGTGCTGAATAATTTAGTCGGTTCGTCCGTTGGTGCAGCAGGACAACGCTGCATGGCGATCTCAGTTGCAGTGTTTGTTGGCGACTCGAAAGCGTGGATTGCCGATCTTAAAAACGAAATGGCAAAAGTACATCCAGGCGCTTGGGATGATGAAGATGCTGACTATGGACCACTTATCAGCGAGCAGGCGAAACAACGCGTTTTAGGCTTGATTGAGTTAGGTAAACAGCAAGGCGCAGTGTGTGAACTTGATGGAAGCCAGTGCGAAGTGGATGGGTTCCCTGATGGTAACTGGGTTGGACCGACATTGTTTAGTGGAGTAACAACGGATATGTCAGTTTATACTCAAGAGATTTTTGGTCCAGTACTGGTTTGTATAGAAGTTGACACCCTGCAAGAGGCCATTGATCTCGTCAACCGTAACCCTTACGGAAATGGCACATCGATTTTTACTGCCAACGGCGCGGCTGCGCGAAAATACCAACACGAGATACAAGTGGGTCAGGTGGGGATTAATGTCCCGATTCCAGTGCCTTTGCCGTTTTTTTCATTTACCGGCTGGAGAGGCAGTTTCTATGGTGATCTCCATGCGTATGGCAAGCAAGCCGTGCGCTTTTACACGGAAACCAAAACGGTGACGTCACGCTGGTTTGACGATGATATTCCAACCGGACCTAATCTCACCATCCACTTGCGTTAAACCGATAGCAAGGAGCTTTTATGGACTTTGAACTCAACGAAGATCAACGTGCATTTTCCGATACCGCTCAGCAGTTTGCAACTGAGCGTTTGGCTCCCATGGCAACAGAATGGGACGAAAAACAGATCTTCCCAAAAGAGGTTTTACGTGAAGCTGGCGAGTTAGGGTTTTTGAGCCTTTACACCCCTGAAGAGCAGGGTGGCTTGGGATTGAGCCGTTTGGATGCTTCGATCATTTTTGAACAATTATCCAAGGGATGTACCTCAACAACCGCATTTATGACCATTCACAATATGGTTAGTTGGATGGTGGCAAGTTTTGCGCAGGATGACGTTAAACAAAAATTTTGTCCTCAATTAGTGACCGGACAGTGGCTGGGATCTTACTGTCTTACCGAGCCCAACGCTGGTTCTGACGCGGCGTCACTCACCACGACCGCCACTAAAAAAGGGGACCAGTATATTCTTAATGGCAGTAAAACCTTTATTTCTGGCGCCGGCGATACTGATGTTTTGGTGGCCATGGCAAGAACTGGGGAGCCAGGCGCAAAAGGGGTTTCCGCATTTGTGGTTGATGCAAACGCTAAAGGTATCAGCTACGGGCGCAAAGAGCCCAAAATGGGCTGGAATAGCCAGCCGACTCGTGCCGTCACTTTTGAGAATGTTACGATTCCTGCCAGTCAATTATTGGGTGAAGAAGGACAAGGTTTTGTCATCGCGATGAAAGGCCTCGACGGAGGACGAATTAACATCGCAACTTGCTCAGTCGGCACAGCGCAACAGGCACTTAACCACGCCACTCAGTACATGCAGGAACGAAAACAGTTCGGCAAATCTCTAGCTCAATTTCAGGCACTGCAATTCAAATTAGCTGACATGGCGACAGAACTGGTTGCAGCAAGGCAACTGGTACGTTATGCCGCGAGTAAACTCGATAAAGGTGACCCAAACGCAACGACTTACTGTGCAATGGCAAAACGTTTTGCAACGGATGTCGGGTTCCAAGTCTGTGATCAAGCACTGCAGTTATATGGCGGTTACGGCTATATCAAAGAATACCCAATGGAGCGTTATTTCCGAGACGTTCGTGTGCACCAGATACTTGAAGGCACCAACGAGATAATGCGGTTGATTATTGCTCGCCGTTTGTTGTCGGAATCATCGGCGCTGCTGTGATTCTTTATTCGATCATTTTCATTCAGAAAGGATCAGAACTATGCCAAACAGTGAAAACGCGATTCAACACCGAATCAGTAATCATGTTGCTGTAATAACAATGAATAATCCGCCTGCTAACACTTGGACTGTAGGCAGTCTCAATGCATTGAAAAATCTTGTACTTGCATTGAATCAGAACAAAGACGTTTACGCATTGGTTATCACAGGGAATGGGGAAAAGTTTTTTTCCGCAGGGGCGGATCTAAAACTGTTTGCTGATGGTGATAAAGCAGTTGCATCGTCGATGGCACGATCATTTGGAGAGGCTTTTGAAACACTATCGGACTTTCGTGGGGTTTCCATCGCGGCGATAAACGGCTATGCCATGGGCGGAGGATTAGAAGTTGCGTTGGCGTGTGATATTCGAGTAGTTGAAGAGCAGGCCGTGCTGGCATTGCCAGAAGCAAAAGTTGGGTTGTTACCCTGTGCTGGTGGTACGCAAAATCTTACCGCATTAGTTGGCGAAGGTTGGGCTAAACGTATGATTCTTTGTGGTGAACAAGTCAGCGCGAGTCGTGCAAAAGAACTAGGCTTAGCAGAGGAACTTGTGAAGAAAGGGGAAGCGTTAGATAAAGCGATGGAACTGGCAAATTCAGTGGCAAACCAGTCTCCGTCTTCTGTAGCAGCATGCAAAATCCTTATCCAAAATATGCGTTCAGCTCCGAGAAAACATGGATTAGTCAAAGAGCGAGAATTATTCCTTAATCTCTTTGATACCGAAGACCAGACAGAAGGTGTACGTGCGTTTCTTGAGAAACGTCAACCGAAATGGAAAAACCAATAGGAGGCCAAATGGCAGGGATGGTAACGGTCACTGAAATGGAGTGTGCAGACGGTATTCATCGAATTGGCGTGGCGACTTTAGACAATGTGTCGTCTTTAAATGCGCTTACCTACGACATGTTAGTTCAGCTCCACGATCAGTTGCAGAAATGGAAAGATGACCCCCATTTGGTGTGTGTAGTACTCACCGGTGCTGGAGAAAAAGCCTTTTGCGCGGGTGGTGATGTGAGAGCTATTTACCACGTCATGCACGACGAAGGGAAAGATACAACTGCCGAGTTTTGTACCCGTTACTTCACATTAGAGTATGAGTGTGATTATCTCATCCACACCTATAACAAGCCTATTATTGCTTGGGGCGAAGGCATTGTAATGGGTGGTGGAATGGGGCTCTTCATGGGTGCGAGCCATAGAGTGGTTACTCCCAAATCGCGTCTGGCAATGCCGGAAATTAATATAGGCCTCTATCCTGATGTGGGGGCAACTTGGTTCTTAAGCCAAATAGACCCGGAGGTCGGTCTATTTCTCGGGTTGACTGGCGCGTTAGTTAATTCGAGTGACGCTGTCACAATTGGTTTTGCAGATTGGTTGCTACTGGAAGAGCACTACTCAACGTTATTGCAGGAGTTACAAACATTACCGTGGGATAGCAGCAACGCTAAAGAACTGGTGAATGCACTGTTAGCTTTAATGGAAGAAGGCGTTATTGATAGCAAGCCAACTACACAAATTCGTCCATGCTTGGAGCAAATTAAACAAGCGTGCAAAGGTGTCGATCTTAACCTTATTGCCCAGAGAATAATGGCAATGGATAACATTAACCCGTGGATGGAAAATGCCAAACAGACATTTGCCGCCGGAAGCCCAATCACCGCTCATATTTGTTTTCGGCAAGTAAAAGAATTTCATAGTTTACCACTTGCGGACTGCTTCCGGATGGAACTGACACTTTCTGTTCGTTGCGCCTTGTTAGGCGAGTTTAAAGAAGGTGTGCGCGCTAGACTGATCGATCGCGATGGAGAACCAAACTGGATGTTTAAAAGTGTTACCGAAGTCGATGAGGATCTTATTGATACGCTATTCACTCCGCTTTGGTCAACAGACGAACATCCACTAGCGGAGTTAGAAAACGAAGGAGAATTATCATGAGTACCATTGCATTTATAGGCTTAGGCAATATGGGGAGTCCGATGGCGCAGAATTTGCTTGCATCCGGGTTCAATGTACAAGTTTTTGACTTGGATGCCAAAGCTGCGAGAGAGTTAGAACCGTTTGGCGCTATCGTTGCCAGTTCATTGCAAGAAGTTGTGGATGGGGCTGGTACCGTCATCACTATGTTACCAGCTGCATCACAGGTTAGGAGTACTTACCTGGGTGACTTACATGGTGGTGTAGGAGTACTTAATCTTGTTGCTCCGAATACCTTACTCATAGATTGCTCTACCATTGACCCAGATTCAGCACGACTCGTCGCGAATGAGGCTGCAAACAAACAATTCTTATTTGTTGATTCACCAGTATCAGGTGGCGTATCTGGCGCGAAAGCTGCAACTTTGACGTTTATCGTTGGTGGCTCGGATCAGGCGTTTTCAAAAGCGAATGCTATTTTGCAATATATGGGTAGAAACGTTTTCCATGCCGGTAAAGCTGGCGATGGTCAGATGGCGAAGATCTGTAACAACTTAATGCTTGGCATTTTGATGTCAGGAACGTGCGAAGCGCTCAATCTTGGTATTGATCATGGTCTAGATCCTAAGGTTCTATCAAATATTATGCTTCAAAGCTCCGGACGAAATTGGGCACTAGAGCTTTATAACCCCTGTCCAGGCGTGATGGAAAGTGCACCGGCAAGTCACCAGTATCAACCGGGCTTTATGAGTAAATTAATGTTGAAAGATTTGGGTTTAGGATTGGATGCAGCATTGCAAACGCACTCTTCTGTTCCTATGGGGTCTCTTGCGCGTAATCTGTATGCATTTCATAACTCAAGTGGTTATGGTGAACTCGATTTCTCAAGCCTGTTTGAGTTCTATAAAAATCAAAAATAATTGGATTTAACCATTGGGAAAGGTTCCCAATCATGCTCGCTAATCACCTTTAGGAATGACGATGTCTGGTAACTGAGTGTCGTTAATATACGTCGTCATTTCGAACTGGTCAGGGTGAGCTATCGGGAATTTAATTACTGGTCGTAACTTTTTGCCGTTGTGATAAACGTTGCAACGTTCCCGAAAGCAGTCATAAAGCGTTGGGGTTCAGCCATGGATTTAAAAAACAGTGTTATTGCAATTACTGGCGCGGGGCAGGGGCTTGGACAGATGATGGCGATTGTTCTTGCGCGTGCAGGAGCCGACTTAGCTCTGCTTGATATTAATGAAAGTGGGTTGCATGAGACCCAACAGCAATGCCAAATGTTAAGCGGTAAGGCGTTCACTTACCAATTAGACATCACCAATGAGCAGCAAGTAGAAGATGCGTTTGACGAGATTCTTCAAGACTTCGGGCAATTGAACGGGCTTATCAATAACGCAGGTGTAATCAGGGATGGCTTGCTGGTCAAAGTAAAAGATGGCGCGATCAGCAAGATGTCTCTGGAACAGTTCAATATGGTGATGAATGTAAACGTCACAGGTAGCTTTCTTTGTGGTCGGGAGGCTGCGGTGAAAATGATAGAAAGTCGGTCCCGTGGTGTGATCATCAACATATCCAGCGTTGCGCGAGCGGGGAATATTGGTCAAACCAACTATTCCGCTTCCAAAGCCGCAGTAGCAACCATGGCGACGACTTGGGCCCGCGAATTAGCACAGTATGGTATTCGCGTTGCTGCCATTGCGCCGGGCGTTGTTCATACGCCTATGGCAGAGAACCTGAAACCAGAAGTGATAGAACGTCTGGAAAAAATGATCCCGCTTGGAAGGATGGGTAAGGCGGATGAAATAGCAAATGCCGTTAAATATATCTTTGAAAATGAGTACTTTACAGGAAGGGTGCTAGAAGTAGACGGCGGTCTGCGAATGTAAGGGAATCTTGTGGATTTTCTCATTAAATATCTACTTAATGTGGTTTTTTCATTTCGTTTAAGTCATTGCTGAAGAGTTTAAGATGAGTGATTTATCTTATGAATGTTTTGTTTTTCTCTATGGTTGATGGATAAATACCATGTAAAAATCACATGAAATTTGACCAGTTTCCTTACCTCATTTTGAATGACGAAATTATAAATAATTAACCCACTTTTCCTTTAGTGAAGCGGCACGATGTACGCAGCTTGAAGAATCGTGGAAAATTCCTTGCCTTCACAATTACTTTTTTTTCATTCCATAACAAAAAACGACTCATGACGAGTCGTTTTTTATACGTTTAGTTTGAAGTTATTAAACCAGTGTTTCCAGCATCGCTGCATCGTACTCGACAAGTGCTTTGTTTTCTTTGATACGGTTAACGTAGTCTGGGTTAGCGATAAATTGACGGCCGATAGCCACCAAATCAAATTTATTCGCTTGAATTGCTTCTGCGCCAGTTTGTGCTGTGTAACCGCCTACACCCATCAATGTTTTTGAGTAAGTATCACGTAGGTATTGTGATACGCGGCCGCCAAGGAAATCAAACTCTACGCTGTCATCGAACATACCTTCGTGCAAGTAAGCCAGGTTGCGCTTTTCGACTTCAGGTAGGAAGTAATCAAACACCTGACGGTCACGAGCGTCGGCCTCTATATGCATGTAACCAGCCGGGGATACGCGCAGACCAACCCGTTCTGAACCGATACGACCAACCACCGCGTCAATAACCTCAAGTGGAAAACGGGACATGTTTGCTGGTGTTTCACCATACTCGTCTGTTCGGTGGTTCGTGTCGAAATGCAGGAACTGATCCAGCAGGTAACCATTTGCTGCGTGGATCTCTACGCCGTCAAATCCTGCGTCGATAGCGTTTTGTGCTGCCGTTGCGTAGTCTTCTACTAGCTGAGCAATCTCTTCGTGACTGGCTGGTTTTGGCACGGTGTAAACTAACTCGCGCATACGAGGAACAGTACCATCAAATGCTACCGCAGATGGCGCTAATACATATTCTCCACCGAAGAAATGCGGATGCGCTACACGGCCTGTATGCCAAAGCTGTGCGAATATCTTACCGCCGTTCGCGTGTACTGCGTCGGTGACTTTTTTCCAACCAGTGATCTGCGCTGGTGTAAAGATTCCTGGCGTGTTTGGGTAACCCTGACCATCAGGACGAATAATCGTGGCTTCAGAAATAATCAAACCTGCATCAGCACGCTTTGCATAGTATTCCACCATTGCATCGGTAGGCACTAGATCATCATCTGCCATACAGCGCGTAAGTGGCGCCATCGCAATTTTGTTTTTCAGTGTGATTTTGTCGTTGAGCTTATAGGCTTCAAATAGTGTTGTTGTCATGAGCATGCTCCTAATGAACGCTGTGACAATATGCTAACTCTTTTTTGAATGTTCATTCAAGTGATTTTTGAACGGTCATTCAAATTGCTTGTGAAACCTTGTTAACCCCAGTAAACTTAAGGTGTTTGTAATCTTATAGAGCTTTACCAGATGAGAAATGCCGAATTCGACCGAGAGTATGTTTTAAGCTCAGCGATGAATGAGTTCATTGCTAAGGGCTACAATAAAACGAGCATGCAGGATTTGAAGCGTGCCACCGGGCTGCATCCGGGCTCCATTTATTGCGCCTTTGAGAACAAAAGAGGCCTACTGCTTGCCGCTCTTGATCATTATGCAACGACAAAATCGCAGGCTTTTGAGCATTTCTTTGATAACCCTAAACAGATCTTATCCGGCTTTGAGCGTTATCTTCATGACATTATCGCGTTTAGTGAATGCGATAACGGTAAAGGCTGCTTACTGCAAAAGGCGCTAAGTGAGTTGGATCAGCAAGATGAAGAAGTAGAGGAAATCATCTGTAATATGCTAGAGCAGTGGAAACGTAACATTCAATCTAAGCTAGAGATGGCAAAAGCCAACCATGAGATAGAACCTCGTACAGATTGTGAGTTATTGAGTGATTATTTGGTCATGAATATTTATGGCTTGCGATCATTTGCGAGTACAAAACCATCTGAAGCGCGTCTGGCTAAGCTCGTAGACAAAATCATGCAGAGTTTGAAGAACAGTTGTGTAGAGAAAGGCAACAATGGTTAGCCACTTAGAGCTGGCATTCAAGAAAGGATGGCATGATAGTCATCCTTTTTTGTGCCGAACAGCAAAATACCGGGGGATATAGAGAATTGCTGATAGCAATAACGTATGCACACTTGCGGTATAGACCAACCAGAGGCCATAAAGCTTGCACCACATCCGATTAATTTGAGTTTGAAATACGCCTTTGTGATTACGGCGAGTTTTAATAAATGCGGTTAAACCAATTCGATTTCCTTGCGTCATAACTTAACCTTAGCTCTTGAAATGCTGCGTTAACTTGGCAATGTGTTCAGGCCCGATACCACATCCCCCTCCTATGATAGAAACGTCGGATTGAAGCCTTTTTTCTGCCCATATCACGTGGGTTTCTGGGTTCAAGTTGTCACGAGTTTCGTGAAATTCCTCGTATGCTGTTGCATCTTTTGGTTGTGGTGGGAATGCATTTGCATACGCACCAAGGCGTATTTCAGACGAGTTTAGTTCTTCAGTTTTATCACCGATGACCTAGTAAAGCCAAGTAATGATGGAACTGTTTAATGAACAATGCATTCAAGTGGGGGATGTAAATATCGGAACGACTGAAGTGAATAACGATGCTTTGGTTTGCATCAATGTCCAGACACAGAGCGATCAATTCCCACAGGTTTAGATTAATCTGTAATAGATTTACAGTGTAAACAAAAGCCGCTATAAATTGCGGCTTTTAAACTTATATGCATCACAATACATTTGGGTGGGATTGACTCGTAGGCCATGATCCCAACAAGGATCATAAGATCTTCCCAGATGATCTTATTGCCATTTTCTTCTTGATTGACCATAGTAAACGGCGGGCTTTATCTTGGTTACATCTCTAAATAGCAAAAGAGGAATGGATTATCTCTATTTGATTATCTATTCTAAAGTTAATATTTATACATCTCAGTAACTTGTATTTGATAATAGTAAGGCTCATCAGAGTTATCCTATCACTTAGGCTGATTAATTTAATAAGCAAATTCTATCAATCTAGAACTGCATTTTGGCTCTATCAGTTGTTAAGATCGTTTATGAATTAGCTTAAATTATTTCAAGATTAGGTATTTACTATTTGGGAGAAGTGGTTACAGAGGTCATGCTTTACATATAAATACTAGGTATGGAAAGAAGAGTTATTTGAACGGAAATGGAAAGGAGTTATAAACAGGTGTTTGATGTATTAATAATATTACATGACTCAAAACCCACTCGCCTTTTATAAATTGGTTCGAGTAATATATAAAAGGCAAGTGAAATAGTTATTTATGATTAATAGCTATTATAACTGTCTATATTTTCATTATTTTGCAGTACCATTTATGTAAGCTTTTAACCAGTCATATGCGGCTGAACCAATCGGATCTCCGATGGATTGACCCGCTGGAATGGAATCGTAAAAGTGGACCCCAGCCCACAAACGACTCAATCCACAGTTATCAGAGAACTCATCCCAAGTATCCCATCCTAAAACGGTTTGCGATTGTGGTGTTACCCCAGGCTCTATTAAAGATGTTCCCGGTTGTTTATCTAAAACCTCGAACTGAGGAGGCAAAAATGCAGGCTGCCAGAAACTTAGGTTGTTAGCTGCTTCATACGAAAGTCCTAATTCCTCTTGTAAGTAGCGCTGGATTGAGGTGGCGTGAGCTCGGCAAAAACTGGCACTTGCAGAAGGGTATTCCGGATGATTCGCGGATTGTAAATATGGTCGCCATTCACCGCCTTTAATATCACTCACCGTACCCATTCCAGGGCCGCCCCAAGCAGTAAGGTTATCGTTTTTAAACAAATAGCCTATTGCTGAAAAAGGTCTGACGGCATCGTATTTTCGCTTATTGTGCCAAACTGTTATCGCGGCATCGAATGCAGCGACGTTAACCAAGTAATCAAGCTGAACAAATTGTTCCAATGATAAGTGATGATAGATCGTCGCAGCTAGTGTTGAATAACCCAAGCTAATGATTTTATTGTCATAAAACTCCGCAAATAATTTTTGCTTATCGGTTAAGTTTGCTTGTGCTTCTAATACTTCATTAGCTTGTTCTATGTATTCAGGAAATGCTTTTCCACTTGGGGCTATTGCATAAGACTTTGTTGGTTTAGGTACTATTATTGTCGGCTTGTCGTAACTAAAAGGTTGAGTGCTTCCTAATTGAGGAGTGACAAATTGTTGGGAGAAAAAGATACCGCTACCAGAGGTCAGTGTATCTGGTTGCCATCGTCGAGGGTTGGTTAATTTTTCTGCGGTGTTCACCGGTCGATAACCCGAGCAATCGGAATAGGGTTTTGGATAGTATTGATTACAGTCCGTACCCAACTGATTCATGCCGTCATATTCTCGAGCTGCAACAACGGCGTTACCAGCAAGATTACCTATACCTACCGCAGAGGTTGCATTGAGCGTATCGTTACTTGGGTCAAGACCTACGCTTGTAAGCATGGCATCCCAATCCACCGCAAATTGTGGCATTAAGCTGTAGAGTACTTTATGGCTTGCGTACATAATTGCGATGTTTCTTTCTGAATCACCATTTCCCGCGTCCAGACGACCTAAGTCGGAATGCACACCAATCGCGGTTTCACTATAAGGTGCAATAGCGTCAAACCAAGCCGCTGTAATAAGAGTGGTGGTTCTTAATACGAGTGGTGCATCACCGGGAGATACAGTGGATAGCAATCTTGGCACCGCTGCTTCAATAACTGTTGCGGGTGCACATATAGGGAAACTCTCTGGGCATTCAAAGGCGTAGGAAATGCCAGGGGTTGAGAGTAGCAAGGTGCTTGTGGCTAACTTATAAGAAAATGGTTTAATTTTCATATTATATATCCTATATAATCAAAGTTCCGGATGTTTAAAACATTGGTTTAATACTATGAACGAAAATTCAATCACTAGTTTTCTGAATATAAATTAGTATTAATGTTCTAATTTACATGATATTTATTCTTCCATTTGGATAATATAAACTACGGTAAGTTTCGAATAACGAAACAATTAAATACTAATATTTATGCATTATCATCGTCTGTTTAATTTTATTTATGGAAGGGTTATCACTAATCTTGAACAGGGTTGTGGCTCTTTCTGTGGAATCGAATAAAAAGTGCACCGATATATACCAATTTAAATATGCCCAAGCGACGACAAGGTACGGGATTTGACGCGTTGTCAATGGCTTTAGTTCCAGATAATTGACGTGGCAAGTCACCAACTCTTTCCAAAGTTGTTTGACACAAAATTCAGTCAAGACAAACCTCATAAGAGCCAGTTTAGATTAGTATTTCGTTAAGCATTGTTGCTGGTTAACTATATGTAAGAATGAATGTTTTGTAATTAATTGACCTGTTTATCAATAATGAGACGATTTTTCATAACCATCCCGCCGAATTCTTCTTACACTTTAAGCGTTTTAAATATGCTAGGCCTGAATTTGCTATTGGAACTCGGGTCTTAATGTAGACGAGTGAATTAGAGTTTTAACTCCATAAGTGCTGAACGCATAACACTGGAAAATCTGACATATTTACCTTGCCTACTTTATATAACGGACGATCTACTTTTAGCAATATATTGGGATGTAAGAAGCAGATTATTGTAACTGAATAATAGCTACTCTAAATAAACGTTTAATTATGAGGAGCTTGGGTGTCGTATTCAATATTCGCAAGTGCTCATGTAAAACGTGATAGGCAACTTGTATGAAAAATATCGAAAACGCTAAAGTTGAAGACTTTAAAAAACATTTTGGTGGCGAGGTGATTTTACCTGATGCTCCTTCCTATGATGAGGTTCGACAAATTTGGAACGGCATGATAGATCGCAAGCCAGGTATGATTGCGCGCTGTAAATCAGCTGAAGACGTTGTGTTGTCAGTAAACTTCGCTCGCGAAAATGATTTGCTCGTCTCCGTTCGAGGAGGTGGGCATAATATTGCTGGTAATGCGGTATGTGACG
Organism: Vibrionaceae bacterium; assembly: GCA_018222805.1. Taxonomy (GTDB): domain Bacteria; phylum Pseudomonadota; class Gammaproteobacteria; order Enterobacterales; family Vibrionaceae; genus Vibrio. Next base: position 115,634 of record JAAEZQ010000005.1, on the reverse strand, counting down.
ATGGATTGATGATTGACCTATCTCTCCTAAACGAGGTTCAAGTCTATCCATCTGCGCAAAAGGCAATCGTTGAGCCCGGCTGTACTCTTGGTGATATTGACTCCAAAACACAAAACTACGGTCTGGCCACGCCAGTTGGCATCAACTCTACTACGGGTATCGCAGGATTGACTCTTGGTGGTGGCTTTGGTTGGTTGAGCCGTAAGTATGGTATGACGATTGATAGCTTGGTGTCTGCTAATGTCGTGACTGCGGATGGTCGTCAGTTACTGGCCAGTGAGACAGAAAATCAGGATTTGTTTTGGGCACTCCGGGGAGGCGGTGGTAATTTTGGCATCGTCACTCAGTTTGAGTTTCAGCTTCACCCAGTAGGTCCTGATGTTCTTAGTGGCTTGATCGTATTCCCATTTAGTCAAGCCAAGTCTGTCATTAGTCAATTTGCTCAATTCACTAAAACCGCTCCAGAAGAACTCAGCGTCTGGATGGTAAGCCGTAAAGCGCCGCCTTTACCGTTTTTACCAGAAGAGATTCATGGTACAGAGGTGGTGGTTCTTGCAATTTGTTATGCTGGTGACCCATCTGAGGGTGAAAAGTTGATTGCGCCTCTTCGATCGTTTGGTGAGGCGTGCGGTGAGCATATTGGTGTACAACCATTTGCGGCTTGGCAGCAGGCCTTCGATCCTCTGTTAACACCAGGCGCGCGTAATTATTGGAAATCACATAATTTCACAGAGCTCAGCGAGGGAGTAATCGATGCTGCTATCGAATATGCAGGGAAATTACCATCGCCTCAATGTGAGATTTTTATCGCTTCTCTTGGCTGTGCAGCTTCCCGCCCTGCACCTGAATCGATGGCGTATTCTTGCCGTGACGCTGCTTACGTTCTAAATGTTCATGGACGTTGGGATGCTGAGGAGGATGACCAGCGTTGTATTGCATGGGCGCGCGAGTTCTTCGATAAAACGAAACCATTTGCCAGCGGCGGTGCATACATCAATTTCCTAACTCAGGATGAATCCGATCGCACCGAGTCTGCCTATGGCCCAACTTATGCGCGTCTCCAGGAGATCAAGAAGAAGTACGATCCGCACAACTTATTCAGAATGAATCAGAATATTACGCCAGAGTGAGTATTATAGAGTAATGCTTATTACTACGGCCCGTTGATATACCAATGCTCCCCCATCAGCTCTTAGAAATATTTTTGAGTTGTGGGGGAGTACTTTCATCACGTTGTGATACTCAATACCTGCAACATCCAGTCCTACCCTTATTAACGTCTTAACTCTCCATATTTTTACGCGCATTATCATTTGCACACATTGACTCATCAAACCAGTCATATGCTCTGTGATGCTTTTATAATTTCGTACAATAATTTAACAAGATATATTTTTATACATTTATATTGCATAAAATGCACTTATTGGTAATATTAACGCCCGATGACAATTAATGCGGTATGACAGCATGAGTATTCAGGTTAGCGGGATCAACAAGTCCTACGGTGATACACAAGTTCTTCACGATGTCAGTTTTAATTGTGAAAGCGGTGAAACATTGGTGTTATTAGGCCCGAGCGGGGCAGGGAAAAGCTCTCTTCTGCGCGTTCTTAACCTATTAGAAGGTGCAGATAACGGTAAGCTAAACATCGCCAGTGGTGCTTTCGACTTTTCAACTGAAATCAAAGAAAAACAAGGTTTAGCACTTCGTCGTAAAGTAGGCATGGTGTTCCAGCAGTACAACCTTTGGCCACATATGACGGTCATGGAGAACTTGATTGAAGCGCCAGTCAAAGTCTCTGGTATGGCGAAAGATGAAGCCAAACAGCAGGCGATGCAAATTTTAGCGACATTGCATTTGGCGGATAAAGCTGACGCTTGGCCAATGCAGTTATCCGGTGGTCAACAGCAGCGTGTTGCTATTGCTCGTGCGTTGATGATGAAACCTGAAGTACTTCTGTTTGATGAACCAACGGCAGCGCTTGATCCTGAGATTACCAACCAAGTAGTTAAAATAATCAAGGATTTAAGTGGGACAGGTATTACTCAGGTTGTCGTTACCCACGAAGTAGATTTTGCCAAGAAGATTGCCAGCCATGTTTTGTACCTTGAAAAAGGACATATTGTTGAACATGGTACAAGCGATGCGTTTACCAATCCGCAAACTACCCAGTTTGCTGATTATTTAAAACACTAAAACAATTTATACCCCTAGTAAGGGTGTAGCTATAAACAACAATCACAGATGACCGGCTGTCATTGCGAGTGTCAGCCCAAGACGTACACACGGAGTATTGCAATGAAAAAGATTTTACTAGCTTCACTAATCGGCCTTATGTCTGCAAATGCAGCAGCTCAAGAAGAAATCAAATTCGCGATGGAAGCGACGTACGCACCATTCGAATACATGGATGAAAATAACCAAATCCAAGGCTTCGATGTGGATCTTGCTAATGCACTTTGTAAAGAAATGGAAACAAAATGTAGCTTCTACAACCAAGCTTTTGATAGCTTGATTCCTGCATTAAAATTCAAACGTTACGATGCGGCTATCTCTGCGATGGACATCACTGATGCACGTTTAGAGCAAGTAAACTTTTCTGATTCGTACTACGACAACTCTGCAGCATTTGTTTCTGTAAAAGGCAAAGTTGCGGATAAAACTCAGCTAGAAGGTAAGCGTGTTGGCGTTCAAAACGGTTCAACTCACCAAACTTACCTGCTTGAACAGCTTCCTGGTGTTACTGCGGTTCCTTATGCAAGCTACCAAGATGCATTCATTGATATGAAAAATGGCCGTATCGACTCCGTTTTTGGTGATACAGCTGTGGTTGCAGAATGGTTTAAGAAAGAAGACAACCTAACATACATTGGTGAACTTGTGACGAATGCGAAATACTTCGGCAACGGTTTTGGTATCGCAGTAAACAAAGATAACGAAGAACTTGTGAACAAATTGAATACCGCTCTTAAGACCGTAAAAGCAAACGGCGAATATGACGTGATCTTCAACAAGTACTTCGGTAACTAATATGGCGTTAACGGGTTACTCTTTATCTCTTGTGCAAGCGAGCTGGATGACCGTCCAGTTAGCTTTCGTAAGTTTATTCGTCGGTTTGATTCTGGCAGTAGTATTCGCCAGTGGTGAAATGTCTCGTCGTGTATTCGTGAAATGGCCAACAACAGCTTTTGTCACTGTGATACGCGGCTTGCCAGAGCTTCTTGTCGTGTTGTTCATCTATTTTGGCTCGACTCAGGTTCTGTTTTTGATCACCGGTGACTTTATTGAAGTTAGCCCGTTTTTGTCTGGTGTGATTGCGCTGTCATTGATCTTTGCTTCTTACGCCTCTCAGACGCTTCGTGGCGCACTTAAGGCAGTTGGAAAGGGACAGAGAGAGGCAGCAAGCGCATTAGGGATAGGCCAAGTACATGCTTTTGTACGTATTGTCTTGCCACAAGCGGTTAGGCACGCCTTACCTGGTCTCACCAACCAGTGGTTGGTGCTGCTAAAAGATACCGCGTTAGTTTCTCTTATTGGTGTGACTGACCTTCTGAAACAAGCTCAGCTTACTTCTGCCGCGACACACGAAGCCTTTACGTGGTATGCAACAGCAGCTGCCGTTTATTTGGTGATTACTTTGGTGACGCAACGAGTGGTTAAGCTGCTGGATAAAAAGTTTTCGGTTAAAGGCATCAGTATGGGGCAGGAGGCAACTGCATGAACGAACAACACGTTTGGCAATTGGTTGAAGGCCTTGGAACCAGTATTCAACTGACTGCGGCTTCATTGATTGTAGGCTGTATTCTGGCTTTGTTGATGACTCTAACGCTGATACTGCGTACTCCAGGTTTGCATTGGTTGAGCCGTGGCATCATTACCTTGTTCACTGGAACACCACTATTGGTACAGATTTTTCTGGTCTACTACGGTCCAGGGCAATTTGATGCAATCAGGGAGAGCTTTTTGTGGACATGGCTAAGCCAGCCTTGGTTTTGTGCAATGGTCGCTTTGGCGTTGAATACCGCGTCATACAGTACTCAGCTGTTTAAAGGCGCTTTTAACGCAATACCATCAGGCCAGTGGCAAGCTTGTCGTGCACTAGGCATGGGCAAGTCAACGACGTTAAAAGTTTTGCTTCCCTATGCCATTCGCCGTGCGGTTCCGGCTTATTCCAATGAGGTGATATTGGTATTCAAGGGTACCTCTCTGGCAAGTACGATCACCATTATGGATCTCATGGGGTACGCGCAACGTATTAACGCTCAAACCTACGACACGCTCACCGTGTTTGGTGTTGCGGGTGCATTCTACCTAACGGTCAATGGCATTTTGACGCTTATTTTCCGCCAGGTTGAGAAGAAAGCGTTGGCATTTGAAACCGCATAACATTCTATTATAAAACGCCATTCAATTTTGAATGCCTCTATTCAGGGACTCTCGAATAGGGGCATTTTTTATTTCCCCCTGTCATAAACCTAATATCAATACTAAACATTGAAAGTCAGCGCTTTCACTAATCTTTAACAGGTAACACTGCAAGATATCTTAAGTATTTTTGTTGAGGTATTAACGAGGTAGATGTGATCGTTCAATTGGCAGGGGAATCTTTATTCCTATCCCAACATTCCCTGACTATCATAATAGTTACATGATGTTTTATCGAAAAAACAAAAGTGATGTGCTGATTATCACGGACTGTAAAAAATTAAACTTATTTATTAGTTCTATAGTTAATAAATCAGAAAACCTACAATTAATTTGAGGAATAATGATGCAATTACTTGAATCCTTTTTTGGTATAATCGGAGACCTCACATGGGGTTGGGCTCTCGTCCCGTTCCTCGTTATCTTCGGTTTGTTCTTCACAATCGTAACTGACTTCGTTCAATTCCGATTCTTCAAACGTATGTTTCGCGTTCTACTGACTAAAAACCAGACTTCAGATGCAAATGCCATCTCCGGTCGTGAAGCTCTCTTACTCTCTATTGGTGGGCGCGTTGGTGGCGGAAACATCGCGGGTGTTGCGGTTGCAATTACGCTCGGTGGGCCGGGAGCCGTCTTCTGGATGTGGGCTGTGGCACTCGTCGGGATGGCTACCAGTTTAGTTGAGTGTTCGCTGGCCCAGCTATATAAACGAAAAGAAGGCGATGATTTCCGTGGTGGCGCTGCGCGTACCATTATCCATGGCCTCGGTGAAGATTATCGCTGGCTCGCCTATGTTTATGCTGTTTGTCTGATCGCCTCTTTTGCTATCGGGTTTAATGCATTTCAGGGCAATACGGTAGCGGGTGCCGCTTCAGATAGCCTTGGGATCGATCGTTTGTACACTGGTGTATTTCTTTCTATTACTGTCGGTTTCATCATTTATGGTGGTATCCATCGTATCGCAAAGGCAGCGGATGTTATCGTTCCAATCATGGCTGTTGCTTATGTTGCCTTAGCGCTTCTTGTCATCATTATGAACATCGCGGAACTCCCAGGCGTTATTGCTACTATCGTTAAAAACGCTTTCGGTATTGAGGAAGTAGTGGGTGGAGGTATGGGTGCTGCGCTCGCTAATGGGTTACGACGAGGTTTGTTCTCTAATGAAGCAGGTTTGGGCTCTGCGCCTAATGTTGCGGCAACTGCAGATGTATCGCACCCGATTAGTCAGGGCATTACTCAGTCGCTATCCGTATTTATCGATACTATTGTTGTATGTAGCTGCACCGCTTTCGTGATTCTACTGGGCGATGTCTATGTGCCGGGAGCGGAAGGGGTTGATGGCGTCGTCCTTACCCAACAGTCTTTGGTGTCTCATCTTGGTCATTGGGCTCAGTATTATCTTACTGGTGCGATATTGTTGTTCTCGTTTAGTTCAGTTATCTACAACTACTACCTTGGGGAAAACGCGTTAACATTTATGTCTCAACGCAAGTCGTCTGTACATATTTTGCGTATCGCCGTTATTGCTATCGTGTTTGTTGGTGCGGTTGCCCCTGGAGCGACTTCTGTATTCTTCTTCTCAGATCCAATGATGGGCATCCTCGCGATTGTGAACTTACTGGCGTTGATTATGTTGTTTCCAACGGCAATGCGTTTGTTGAAAGATTACCGGGAAAAGCTGGCTGCAGGTGCTGAGCATCCGGAATTCAATCCAGATGAGTTCCCTGATTTGGATGTTGACCGCACGGCATGGGTACCTAAAAAATAGGAAATGCCTAGTACACTTGGCTTCTTTCTACTCGATATAGGTGTTCCGGAGGGATAAAAGGTTTTATTGAAGTGTGTAAAACTTTGAGTCAGGGATCCATTCCCTGACTCTGAACCACCTCATCGATAACCCGATAAACCAACTTATTATTGACGTACATACTTTCCATTAAAGCAATCGAGTAAACATTAATGTCTTTTGGCTTAATATAGACGTGCTTTAGATGAGTATCGCCAGTTACATGACGAAAAAGTGTAATATGGGGAGTATACTTTTTTGATTCAGTAGCAAAGCCTTGTTCTTTTAGCGCTGTGTTCAGTTCTTTTTGTAATCTCATTAATGCACGATTACTTGCTATTCCCATCCAAATCAATCGACTTCGTTTCTGATGAAACGTGCCCAAATGGTCAATGCGTAAGCTGTTACATCCTGATTTCAAGTGACGTAAGATATTCATTAATTTCTGCTTATGAGCTTCTGTGGAATCCCCAACAAAAGCTAACGTAAGATGTAGGTTCGGTGTGCGAGTATGACGACCTATTATACCGCGTGAGCGTAACAAATTCTGGTACGTCATCAACTCGTGTTTTGTGCCATCATCAAATGTCAGTGCGAAAAATAACCTCATATGAACTCCCTCTCAAACAAAAACGGGTGTTTACCCTTACTGAGTTACTTCAAGAATACTATTAATGACAGTGTGGGTCTGTTCGTTCATTTGTACAGTAGATGGCAAGCACATGCAGAGTCCAATGTTGCCCGCCTTACTTCGCGTCACTACGAACCGGAGTTTCTCGGGAGACGTACGTTAGTGATGGTTGTCGAGCCTTGCTGTTGTGTACTGGTTCTACTTCGATAGTCAGCGACTGCTTCATCGCCAGGATGCGACTAAAGTGACCTGAGCGACTGAGGGTACGATCCCAATATTGCGAGCCACCACAACCTTCTAAATCTATACGAATTAGTGGTGTGTTTGTTATTGTACTCAATGAATTAGAACGCTAACTGTTTGTGCGCAATGACTTTGTTAGGTGAGTTGACGACATGAATTATGAAGTGATTATTAGCTAATTCGATCCTCGGAAGGGGAGTCGATGTATTTCGTTAGGCGCTAATCAGATTAAAGAAAATAAATAGGATGTCTTATGAAAAATAACCAACTGGAGTATGCAGGCTTTTGGGTGCGATTTGGAGCAGTATTAATTGACACTTTTCTATTTTTATTAATTACCATGCCGTTGTTATGTTGGATCTACGGTGACTATTACCTGAATTCGGATGAACTCATTCTCGGTAGTTGGGACTTTCTATTGAATTGGATATTCCCCTTCGTTGGTACGGTTTTATTTTGGGTTTATCGTTCAGCTACACCTGGGAAAATGGCATTAAATCTTCAAGTGGTCAATGCTGAAACTGGAGAGCCATTATCAGTAGGTAAGTCAATTTTACGGTATGTAGCCTATTACATTAGTATTATCCCACTATGTTTTGGATTCATCTGGATTGCGTTCAGTGGAAAGAAACAAGGATGGCATGACATAATTGCAAACACTGTTGTTGTAAGGCCGACAAATCGAGGTGTTGAACCCGTAGAGTTTAAAGAGCACGTCTAATATATGAGCCTTTTGTCTACTAATAGGCAATAACCTCCTTGGCTACGTTAGTGTTGCCAGTTCACTAGAGCAACAAAGTCGTCTCATTCACTTTCTAAGTTTGAAACCTATAATGGAGTAGATGTGTTTCAAGTTATCTACCGTTTAATCGCAAGTCGCGACTCGCTTCTGACTATCTTATTACCATCTATTCTATATCTTATTGTTTATCAATACCTTAGTCTGATATCGGCAGTGGCCGCTACGTCAGTGTACGATCTTCTGATAACTCTGATTCGCCAAGAGCTGGGTTTGATAGCTTTAGCTTTTGCTCTATCAGGCATGATTGAGTTGATAATAGTCGCCTTTGTACCTCAGGAAGTGTTCGTTGAGGCAGTCGTGTTTAAGTTAGTGCTGGGCTCGCTCAGCACGGCTAGTGTCTTTTTAGTTTTTTCGTTGTTAAAAAAGCCAATCCCCATGCTGGTTGCGGAAATATCTACTCCGGCCTTGAAGGAAAGCAGAGAATCAATGGATATACCAAGCTTAATGACTTGGCAAAAGGTTAATGGGATATGGGTGTTTAGTTATCTAAGTAAGAGCGTATTTCTGCTAAGCAGCGGCCCAATTTCAGAATCAGAGCTGGCGGGGTACACATTAGCGCTGGGCTGGCCATTGCACGTAGGCTTACTCATGGTGTCAGTTTGGTTTATCAATAACAACTGTAAGCGAGCTTGCCACAGATAGAACGCATACAAAGCCTCTAAGAGTGATTCCCTCGAGTGCAAGGTTAGGGTTCTTTTGTATAGGTAATGGTTTAGGTTCGGTGGTATAGCGTTGTCTCATTTTAACGTGGCTCTAGGCTTCGTGAACTATTGTGTTAGTGGCACATTTGATAATTTGGTTGATGGTTTAGAGCGTGCAAATAATTTATGTAGATTGAGTCCATTGTATTGAAATAAAAGGAATTAAACTGGTTTTGCTTAGGGAGGTACTACGAGAAAAATATCCCGCTTACGTAGGTAGTTTCACTAACTTTTAGTAATGATGACTGGTACGGGCTTGGTAAGTGGAAAATTACTCAGGATTCACCACAATTAAAGTGGTCATTTAGATTAGGTGGGATCATGGAACGACGACATTTTCTGGCTTTATGGGCACTCGTGTTTGCACCATCGCTCAAAGCGATGAGTCCTATGAAGCCCACCCCCGCGCAAACTGAAGGGCCGTTTTATCCGGTCTTGGACATACCTCTACGTGAGAATTTGATCTTGCAGACTGAAGGGTTGGTAGGTGAGCCTATTATGCTGCACGGTAAGGTTGTCGATACAACGGGAAATGCTGTTCACGGTGTTAAGGTGGAGATCTGGCAGTGTGATGGGCAGGGCATTTATGACCATCCTAACCAATCAAGCAATGACAGGTTTGATCCTCACTTTGCTGGCTTTGGCGCAGCTATTACGGGCAAAAACGGGCGTTATCTCTTCCAGACATTGTATCCCGTTGCATACGGTTCTCGCCCGCCACATATACACGTTAAGCTGTGGCGTGGTGATAAGGAACTGTTAACCACACAACTTTATTTGAAAGGTCAAACTGGCGATGAATGGTGGGGCGGAAAAGCGCGTGACTCTTTGCAGTTCGAGCCATTAAAAGTAGACGGGCGCTTAACCGGAGAGTTTACCTTTGTGATTACTTAGGTTACGGAGTGTGTCTTCGCCATTGATTTGTTTAAGTAATACTTTTCCAGCTCGACTAAAAAGAGTACAGACGACGCGACAACCATGATTCGTATCCATACATCTACTTCTAGTCCGGCGGTTCCAAACAACACTTGCATGAAAGGCAGGTAGGTGAAGCAAGCTTGAAAGACGATCAGTACCGCGATCGCAATTAGCACGTAGAAATTACCAATCAATCCTTGGCGGCAGAAAACAGAATCGAGGATGAATCGGGTATTGAATAAATAAAATATTTCGAACATTACCAGTGTGTTTACTGCGATGGTGCGGGCTCTGGCAATATCGTCTTGTTGCCCCATTTCCCAAACAAACATGCCCAGAGTGCCAAACATCAATATGACAGAAACAAATACCACTCGCCAAATAAGATGGGTAGTCAGAAGGGGCGTATCCGGATCGCGCGGAGTGCGTTGCATCAGGTTAGGTTCTTTAGGTTCAAATGCCAAAGCCAAAGCGAGCGTGACGGCAGTGATCATATTGACCCAAAGAATTTGAATGGGTGTAAGAGGCAGGTCTTTGAATCCCCAAACCACCGCTGCCAGTATGATCAGCGCTTCACCTCCGTTGGTAGGTAGAATAAACAGAATTGCCTTTTTCAGGTTATCGTAGACGGCTCTGCCTTCTTCAACTGCAGCTGTAATAGACGCAAAGTTATCGTCGGTAAGCACCATTTCGGCGGCTTCTTTAGCAGAGTCGGTACCCGTGATCCCCATTGCTGTACCAATGTCAGAACGCTTTAGTGCGGGCGCATCGTTAACGCCATCGCCAGTCATCGCTACAATTTGTTGATGCTTTTGCAGTGTATTAACGAGTCGCATTTTATGTTCGGGACTCACGCGGGCATAGACATCGACATCACGTACAACAGCGAAGAGTTCTTCGTCTGTCAGTGAATCGATTTGTTGACCTGTGAGAGTATCGCTGGGATTGATAAAGCCTATCTGTCCAGCTATGGCTTGTGCAGTCAGGGCATGGTCGCCTGTCATCATTTTTACGCGTATCCCTGCGTTCTTGCACACATCAATCGCATTTATTGCCTCTTGTCTCGGTGGGTCGATCAAGCCAAATAGCCCAAGCATGATGAGGTCCTCTTTAACGTCATCAAAAGAGAGTTCAAGTTGGGTGTATTTTGTTGGTCGATAAGCAACCGCTAAAACCCGCATCCCTTGTTTCGCCATGGCTTCAATTTGTTCATGCCAGTAAGTACGATCGATTTCGGTGGTTGTATTGACGGCATTTTGATCGACATGTTGTTGGTTACAGATATCGAGAACCTGTTCGGGGGCGCCTTTTATGAAAATGTACGCTTCCCCGATATGGTTGTGGTGCAGCGTTGCCATAAAGCGGTGCTCAGATTCGAATGGAATGAGATCGGTTCGGGGAAAGTTTTTTTTCTCCGTTTCGCTGTCTATACCTGCTTTCATACCAGCGATAAGCAGAGCCCCCTCCATCGGATCGCCCTGTATTTGCCATTTATCATCATGCAGTTGGATGGTGGCATCATTGCAGAGCACCGATGCTCGGGTTGCCTGAATAAGGAACGGGTATTGCTCTGGATAAATGGATTTTTGATTAACGGCTATTCCACCATGTGGATCATATCCTGTACCGCCAACCTCAAACTGGTTATTCGAGGTTATGATTTTTTGCACGGTCATTTCATTACGAGTTAGTGTGCCAGTCTTATCGGTGCAAATGACCGTTACTGCCCCGAGCGTTTCTACGGCTGGTAGGCGGCGAATGATGGCGTTGCGTTTGGCCATTCTTTCCACGCCAATGGCAAGCGTGATAGTCATAATTGCGGGTAACCCTTCCGGAATCGCCGCCACTGCTAAGCTGACTGCCGCAAGAAACATATCTGTGATCGGGTAACCTTGAATCAGTAAGCCATAAGTAAAGGTAGCGACGGCAATTATTAAGATGCCAGCGGTTAACCAGCGACTGAACTGAGCAATCTGCTTGAGAAGTGGAGTGGTGGCCGGTTTTACACGTGAAACCAGAGAGCTTATTTTTCCCAGTTCGGTGTTTATGCCAGTCGCAACGACAACACCTGAGCCTTGCCCATGAGTCACCATCGTTCCCGAATAAACCATGCAATAGCGGTCTGCTAACTCACTGTCTGAACTGACAGGTAGAGTGGTTTTTTCGATGGTCATCGATTCGCCTGTCAGTACCGCTTCAGCAACTTGTAGTCCTTTACTGCGAAACAAACGAAGGTCTGCGGGAACCCGGTCACCAGATTGCAGGATAACAACGTCGCCAACGACCAGTTCTTCAGCGTTGATCTTGATTTGTCTACTGTCGCGTAAAACTAGGGCAGTTGGGGCGACCATAGCTTGAATCGCATTGAGCGCGTATTCGGCTTTGCCTTCCTGGATAAAGCCAATGATGGCATTGATTATTACCACGCCCGCAATGACAGCGGTATCTACCCAGTGGCCTAAGGCAGCGGTGACAATCATGACAACTAATAAAACATGGATCAGAACATTGTGAAACTGGCTAAGCAAGCGCTGGAAAACTGAGCGGCCATGAGATGTTGGGAGTTTATTGGCACCGAACCGAGAGAGGCGTTGAGCTGATTCTTGTGGAGTTAGACCATCTGGCTGGCTTGAGAGCTTATAAAATGTTTCTTCGATGGATTTACTGTGCCAAAGTTCTCCGGTTTTTTCCATGTACAAGCCTCCTGATGATCGCATGTATGCTCATCGATTGTTCATTATAGAACCAAATAAAAGCTCGGAGCGTGACACGCTTCGTCACTTTCCATGTACTTATGTATTGAATGGGTGCTGAATCCTGATTCTGGAAATCATTTGAAGCAACTACGGTAGTAGGGAGTTCGCTTAAGGGTTGGTGTGGGGCTTTATTGGTAAGATCGTGCATTTATGGATTATTCGATAACTTATCGCCAAGTTGTGCTTTAAAAGACTCTCGCCTCTTATAGTTCGAACCTAACGAATAACAAGAGACTGCTATAATTTAGCTAGGTTCATGTAGCAAGGTTAAGGCTATGAGCTCTCGACAGAAAAACGTATCAAAAGCCCCTGATCTTCCCTTTCTCATAGGCGAAGACTCGACGCCTTCGGTACCACTACTCAACCATAGCACCGTGCGAGATCATCCCACTCAAACGGTGTGCCCTTTCTGTGGGGTCGGTTGTGGCTTAGTTCTGACTTGCGATGCGCATGGTCAAGTATGTGGAATTAGCCCATTAAATGCTCATCCGATTAGTCAAGGAAAACTGTGTGAGAAAGGTTGGAGTAGTCTTTATGCCATTTCACCTGAAAATCGAATTACTCAACCACTAAAGCGCAATAAGGATAAGTTCGTCCCCATAAGCTGGGATGAGGCGCTTGAGGAAATCAGTTCATCTCTACTTGGTATTATTGATGAGTTTGGCTCTGACGCTACTGGGGTTATCAGCAGTGCCCGTGCGACCAATGAAGACAATTACGCGGCTCAGAAATTTGCTCGCGCGGTATTAGGCACCAATAACATAGACCATTGTGCCCGTATTTGTCATAGCCCGACTGTCGCAGGTTTACAGCAAGTTCTTGGCTCGGGCGCTATGACCAACAGCATCAAAGATCTATTTGAGGCGGAAGTGATCGTGGTGATCGGGGCTGACCCCACAGAAAACCACAGTGTACTCGGCGGGCAGGTGATGAGTGCCAAACTGGCCGGGGCGAAGTTAATCGTAATAGATCCCAGAGTCACACGTTTAGCCAAGATAGCAGATTTGCATTTGAAACTAACTCCAGGAACGAACATTGCACTCATTAATGCCATGATTCATGTAATTTTAAGTAATCACTGGCATGACGAGGACTTTATTGCAAATCGTTGTGAGGGCTTTGAAGCACTATCAACTCAGGTAGAACGTGTCACTCCTGAGTCGGTGGAGAGTACGACCGGCGTTGAGGCGAATCTGATCCGTCAGGCCGCGCAATATTATAGCCAGGCAGACAAAGCGATGATTATGTACGGCATGGGGATTACTCAGTTTGTTAGTGGCACGTCCAATGTGATTGCGTTAGCGGATTTGGCTCTGGTTTGCGGACACATAGGCAAGTCGGGCACAGGTATTAATCCATTACGCGGACAAAATAATGTTCAGGGCGCTTGTGATATGGGTTGTTTACCGAATGTCTACCCAGGCTATCAGTCTGTGGAAGATAGTGTTATGCAGCTACGCTTTTCTGACCACTGGGATTGCGATGTAGCATTGAGACCGGGTTTAACCTCATTGGGTATGACCAAAGCAGCGTTAGCGGGACATTTTCGGGCTCAGATTCTTTTTGGTGAAGACCCCGTGGTAACCGACCCCGACCAAAACCACGTTCGACAAGCCTACAAATCATTGGATTTACTGGTGGTTGCCGAACTTACCATGACAGAGACTGCAAAACTTGCTGACTATATTCTGCCTGCAGCCTCGTTTGCAGAGAAGTCGGGGACATTTACCAATTGTGAGCGTCGCGTTCAGCATATTAATCCTGCCATGCGACCCATTGGCGAAGCCATGGCGGACTGGCAGTGGTTGCAAGCACTGGCAAAAAAAATGGGCAGTAATGCACTAAGTTGGCGTAATAGTGAAGAAGTGTTCGATGAGATGGCAGCTATTACACCTGCGTACCAAGGGATGAGCTACGCGAAGCTGGATAAGAATTACGGCCTACAGTGGCCATGTAACGACGATGCGCCTGAAGGCACTGCTGTTCTTCATGAAAAAGAGTTTCCTATCGGACGAGCGCGTTTGACACCAGTAAAATACGTACCAATTGATGAGCCAACCGACTCTGACTTTCCACTGCTGTTGACTACCAATCGGCTACATTTCCATTATGGCTGTGGCTCCATGACACGTAAATCCCCCTTGTTGGAGCGAGAAATCCCCCCGGGTATTTTGTTTATTAACCCTAAGGATGCGTACCTCCTGGGCATTTCTCTATATAGCCCGATCAGCGTTCGCTCAAGACGTGGCTACATAGAAACAAGGGCTATGATTACCGATGATGTCCCTCCTGGCGTGGTGAGCATGCCCTATCATTTCAAAGAAGCACCATCGAATCAGCTTACCAATACTGCGCAAGATCCAGTCACTAAAATGCCAGAATTAAAAGCCTGCGCCGTTGAGGTTGAGTTGTTACCCGTCGGGCATAAACCACTCGCACCTTGGGAAAGACCGGGGGAAGGAAAATGACTAAGACTTATCTGTTAGATTCTTTAGATGAACTGAGAATGCACTTACTACAGAGTCGAGCGCTTTATCAGATCGTTGCAAATAGTGATCAGGGGACCGAGGATTATTATTGGCAGCAAGTGCTCGCACAAGACCTACCGCCTTTTATTAATCAAATACCGACTCATTCGGCCAAGGGGTTCTTCTTCACTGAAAACGAGCCAATGTACGTGTTTGATGGGAAGTTTTTTAAAGAGACACTGCCAAACGTGGAACCGTTTGTTTTGTTTGGTGTGCAAAGCTGTGATTTGGTCGCGATTCGTTATCAAGACGAGTTCTTTGAACAAGACCCCTACTATCAAGCGCGCCGGAAGCAAGCATTGTTGGTCGGTGTAGATTGCACTCAACCCTGTAAGCACGGCTTCTGTCCTACTGTTAATGCAGGGCCAAGTGTGCGCGATGAAACGGCGGATTTAGTGCTTCACCCATTGGATGAAGAGTTCTGGCTGTTGGTGGCATTGTCGAAGTTGGGAGAAGAATCTTTACAAGGATTAGATCTTAAAGTGGCATCGACTCACCATCGGAGCATGCGCTGGCAAAATATCGCGCATTGTGAGCAGGCTTTCCCTGATGACCGTTATCTTATCGAAGGCATCGAGAAAGTAAGCGAAGGAAGGCTGACAGATGAGTTTTGGCAACAAGTGGGCGTTCAGTGTTTGGGGTGTTCTGGGTGTACGACGCTGTGCCCAACGTGCTCTTGCTTTGGTACTCGTTCGATGACTGATAATAAAGGTTCTGAAGATGCCCATGTTTCTCAAAACGTCAATGTTTCTCAAGTCAGGTTTTGGGACTCCTGTTTATATGAAAGTTTCCAGCGTGAAGCCAGTTTTCACAATCCCACTAAGGAAGATGCGAAAAGGCTAGAGCGCTTTTGGTATCACAAATTCAGTATTGATTTTGTACCTGAGTTTGGACGTTATGGCTGTGTGGGCTGTGGACGATGTGAGCAGACGTGCCCTGGAGTTATTGGCGTACATTCATTAATGAAAAGGATAGCCGATGATGTTTAACCTCACCCCGGACAGTATCGAAATTATTGATTTTTTAGATGATGGAGAAGACACCCGCCATTACAAATTTCGGTTACTAGAGTTGGACCCAAAATGGATGAAAACTCAAAGTGGCCAGTTTTTCATGCTTTGTGTTCCCGGTGTGGGCGAAGCGCCGTTTACCTTTACTCAGTTGCCTGACGAGTCAGGTAACTTTAGAGCGCTAGTACGCAAAATGGGCGCTGTCACACAGGCTTTGTTTACCAAAGAACGCGGAGCGATATTAGGGGCTCGTGGGCCTTTTGGCCATGGCTGGCAGGTTAGTGAACTGGTGGATAAGAAGATTTTAGTCATAGGTGGAGGGTGTGGCCTCGCACCATTGATTAGCGTTATTGAAGAACTTATCGATCAGCAAAGTTATGCTCAGTTGGAAGTGGTTTATGCTGCGCGTAATAAGCAAACCTTGTTACTGGAACCGGAACGAGAGCATTGGAAACACTGCATTCCGATATTCAATGTCGTTGAAGATATCACCGGACTGGATGAACAAGATTACTATCCCGGTACAGCAATAGGTGTTTTACCTAAAGTACTGCATTCATTCGGTGAGCAGCCAGATTGTGTATTGGTTGCTGGGCCAGAGGCGATGATGCGCGTGGTAAGTGAGTATCTGGTTTCCTTCGGCATTGATGCTAAAGATATTTATTTGTCTGTTGAGAGAAGAATGCACTGTGCAGTGGGGTTATGCGGACATTGCTATCTGAAGAATCATTATGTTTGTACTCATGGCCCAACATTGCGTTGGGCCGAGGTAGGGGAGTTTTTAACCGTATAGTGTTGGTTAGGGTAGCGTTAAGGTTTGTTGGATTGAGAGATTTCTTTCTCTGCTTTCGCTACGACAGTGCAGCCTTTGGCGAATGAATCTGGGTTGAGTGAAATTGAATCGATGCCGCAAGATACAAGAAATTCAGCAAATTCAGGGTGATCCGATGGCGCTTGCCCACAAATACCGACTTTACATCCTTTACTATGTGCGACACGTATTACTTGCTCAATCAGGCTTTTGACTGCGTCATCTCGTGCATCAAACATTGGTTTAAGTTCTGCTGAGTCGCGGTCAATCCCTAGCACTAATTGAGTTAAGTCGTTACTACCGATAGAGAAACCATCAAATCGCTGCGCAAATCGCTCAGCGAGAATGACATTTGACGGAATCTCACACATTACATAGACTTGCAGCCCGTTTTCTCCTCGTTTGAGTCCAGCTTCTGCCATCACTTCTAGCACTTTGTCGGCCTCACTGACGGTACGACAGAACGGGATCATCACGATGATGTTATCGAATCCTATCTCTTCTCTTGCTTTTAAGATCGCCTTACATTCAAGCTGAAACGCTTCTTTGTAACGAGGATGGTAATAACGAGAGGCACCGCGTAAACCCAGCATCGGATTCTCTTCATGAAGCTCAAAGAAATCCCCACCAAGTAAGCCACGATATTCATTCGATTTAAAGTCAGACATGCGCACAATAACTGGTTTAGGATACTGGCTTGCAGCTATTTTACTGACACCAAGAGCAAGGTTATCGACAAAATAATCCGCCAGTGTGTCAAACCCTTCACACCGTGAACGAATTTCGCTTTCGACCTCGGGATCGGTGATTTGCTCTGGGTGTAACAGCGCCATCGGGTGTAGCCCAATATGGCTGGAGATAATAAATTCGATACGGGTTAAACCAATTCCGGCGGTTGGCAGTTGCCACCAGTGGAAAATACCGTCAGGCATGGCTGCGTTGATCATGATTTTCGTTTTAGTCGAAGGCAACGCTTTGAGATCGATCTCTTGAGTGGTGTAGTTGACTTCTCCTTCGTAAACTTGACCAACCGCACCTTGAGCACAACTAAGGGTCACCAATTGTCCTGATTGGAGTTTCTCTGTGGCGTGTTCGGTGCCGACAATCGCAGGAACTTTAAGCTCACGACTGACAATCGCTGCATGGCTGGTTGGCCCGCCAGAGTCAGTGATGATACCAGCTGCTTTGCGCATTAATGGTACCCAGTCTGGGTCGGTGCGTTCAGTGACCAGAATCGCACCTTCAGGGAAGGAGTCGGTGTCATCTGGAGACAGTACAGTGTAGGTTTGGCCGATTGCAACGGCACTACCAACGCTCGCACCTTCCAGTAGCACTGGCGCATTCGTTTTTTCTAGTTTGTAGTTGACCAACAGGGCGGCATCCTTGTGGGACTCCACCGTTTCTGGCCTAGCTTGAACCATAAACAATTGCTGGGTATGAGTGTCTTTTGCCCATTCCATGTCCATAGGGCAGCCATAATGGCGTTCTATGATTACCGCCCATTTACTCAGTTGCAGTATTTCATCATCATTAAGTACCAGTTGACTGCGCTCTTCGCTACTGGTTGGCAAGGTAATGGTTGGCTGATCGGCGTTTCCCGGTTCATTGAACTGCATTTTTTCCAGTTTGTTGCCAAGTTGTTTTTCAATGATTGGGCGTTTGTCCGATTGCTTAAGCAAAGGTTTATAGACCATAAAGCGATCGGGAGTGACCGAGCCCTTAACAATGGTTTCACCTAAGCCCCAACTGCCATTAATCATGACAACATCCGGGAATCCGTTTTCGGTATCCAGACTGAACATTACCCCTGCGCATTGTGATTCGATCATCTGTTGGACACCAACAGATAAAGCGACTTGTTGGTGTTCGAAGCCCTGTTCTTGACGATAAACAATGGCTCGGTCGGTATAAAGGGAAGCGAAACATTGTTTACAAGCTTCAAGTACTTGTTGATCACCACGAATATTCAGATAGCTTTCTTGCTGACCAGCAAAACTGGCTTCAGGGAGATCTTCTGCGGTGGCGGAGCTACGCACGGCGACGGAAGCTGAAGACATGCCGATTTGTTCGCATAAAGCGTGGTATGCATCTAAGATGGCGCTTTCTTGCTCCGAGGTAAAGCTTGCCTGACTAATCAAGGCGCGTATGTTTCTGCCGGCTTCAGCTAGACTAATCTCTTCGCGATTCATTCGGCTCAGAAATCCGGCTATCGGATCGTTCAGTTCATTTTGCTCTAGAAAGTCCCGGAAAAACTGTGCGCTGGTGGCAAAGCCGTCTGGCACCCGAATACCACTTTCACTAAGTTGGCTGAGCATTTCACCTAAACTGGCATTTTTGCCTCCGACGAGGCTGACATCTGTAGTATGAAGCTGTTGATAGCGATATATCAACGGTTGCGCGTTTTGTGTAGACATAGTCAGCGTCCTTTATTCTGTTTTAAGGTTCTGTCTGCCGTCATTGGCGCTACAGCACTTATTGACACCTTTCTTGCAGATAGCTTTTTAATTGGTTGTAACTGCGTACCTTGGTGTAGTCTCCTTCCGGGATACTGACGCCGGTACTCTTTTTCAGAGACGCAAGGAGATTAAGAAAGTCCATAGAATCAAGATCGCACTCTTCGCGCAGATCTTCATCAAGGTCAATCTCGTCCATTTCTATTTCCGGTGCGATGTGTTTTATTGCGTCGGAAATCGTGGTGGGTATATTGATATCGCTCATAAAGCCTCCGGATGTTGAAGTTGCTTCGCCAGCGCTTGTAAAAAACGAGCGCCAGTGACGCCGTCACTTACGCGATGATCGGCGGCGAGTGTGACAGTCATTATTTCGCCAATCTCTATTTGGTTCTCTTTGATTACCGGAGCCTGACGTTGGCGGCCAAGTCCAATGATCGCTACTTGAGGTGGATAAATCACACCAGTAATACTGTCGGCACCTCGGTCCCCTATACTGGTTACCGTTATGGTGGTTTGGCTAATCTCGGAGCTGCGAAGTCGCCCGCGTCGGCTACGCTCAGCTAAATCCCGTAGGGCTTCCATGGTTTGATCGACGGATAACTGGTCCGCATTGAGAATACCCGGAATGACCAAACCGCCTTCTCGCAGGCTGATGGTATTACCAAGATTCACCGCCGTAGCAGGGGTGAAGTGACCGTCTTGATAAAAGCCATTAAGATCAGGGAATTTGATAAGTTGACGCGCGATGGCATTAAGAATGACGGCGGGTAGCAAAAGCCGTTGCTCTGGTTCACGCTGTTGATTCTGTTCTTTTAACCAGGTTTGTATTCTCGTCAGGTCAATGTCCAACGCAAGATAGTAGTGGGGGATCTCTTTTTTCGAGCGGCTCATGGCATCACTGATTGCTTGCCGCATCGGTGACACGTCTTGTCGTTCTGCGGTTGTTTTATCAGCAGGCGACGGAGTTGGCGCATCGGCGGATTTAGGTAAGTCTCGCAGGAGAATCGCACCATCTGGACCACTCCCAGTGAGAGTAGACAGTTCAATGCCTGACAGATGCGCAGCTTTTCTTGCTGCTGGTGATGCATATTGCCGTTGTTGAATTTCAGATGGAGGGGAGGCCGCACGGCGTTTTAATAGATCAGAACTTGTGACTCTGTCACTTTCTAGTTTAGGCTCTGTGTCGGAAGGTCGGGCTGTTGTAGGTGCTATGTAAGGCGGTAATTCTTCTATTTCTGGTTCGGCAAGAGGTTGTGTTGAATCTGCCGTCGTAGAGGCTGACTGTGTTTGCGCAATACCACCGGAAACGGGTATGTCGCTTTCCATTCGAGCCATAACGCTACCCACTGGCAGTTTGATGTCCGGCTCTATCAGAAGCTCTGTTATGGTGCCTGAGTGGTAAGACTCCATGTCTATCGCACCTTTGCTGGTCTCTATTACCGCAATGATGTCGCCTTTCTCTACTTTATCGCCCGGTTTTACTTGCCATTCCATCAGTGTACCATCGCGCATGTCGGCACCAAGGGCAGGCATGGTGATATCAATTAAGGAGCCATCGTGCTTATTGTTTCCCATGAGCTGATTCTCCTCATTTTTCCTGCCAATCAGGCGTCATTAATGTCGCCTTTGCAGCGCTCACGATTTTGTCCACTTGAGGGATGGCGGCTTGCTCTAAATGGTTAGGGTAAGGTATCGGTACTTCTTCTGTGCATACCCGCCCGACAGGCGCATCCAGTTGCCAAAAGGCGTTTTCCATGATGACTGCACTGATTTCACCAGCCAGACTTCCGGTATACCATCCTTCATCAATGATGACGGCACGGTGAGTTTTCGAAACGCTGGCAATGATGGTATCGGTATCCAACGGTCTGAGTGAGCGCAAGTCAATCACTTCCACATCAATGCCCTCTGTCTCAAGTTGATACGCCGCTTGTAAGGCTTTACCAAGGCTGCCACCATAGGTAATGAGTGTGACGTCTTTACCATCCCGACGAACTAATGCTTTGTCCATCGGTGCATCAGGTACCTCCGTAATTTGGCCATCTTCATTAAGCAGCATGACATGTTCAAAAATGATCACAGGATCGGGGTCCGCTATTGCCTGACTTAACATATAGCAAGCATCATTGTGGGTTGCCGGGCTAAGCACTTTTAAGCCGGGAACGTGTGCGTAAAAGTTTTCCCAACTGTGCGAGTGTTGGGCGGCAAGTTGTTTTCCCGCGCCACAAGCCATACGAATAACAACGGGGACGTTGAACTGACCTCCTGACATATGAAGCAAAGTCGCGGCAGTATTAATGATTTGGTCCATTGCGAGTAAGCTAAAGTTTACGGTCATGACTTCAATAATAGGGCGCATACCACCTAGTGCTGCACCAACCCCTACACCGACAAATCCTGACTCACAAAGAGGTGTATCAATGATTCGATCTGGTCCAAATTGTTCAAGTAGTCCTTTACTTACTGCATAACAACCACCATATCGACCAACGTCTTCACCCATTAAGAACGAACGAGGCTCATTGATAAGTACGTCGCTAATCCCCGTGCGAAGTGCTTCACGATAGGTCACTTTGTCAGGAGCTTGGCTGCAAGGTAAAGGCTCTAGTGATGACTCGCCTCCTGGACTATGCACAAAACGAGTCAGTTGCTCTTTTGGCTCTAATTCGCCATTTTCTGAGAAAGCGATGGCATCACTGATTTCTTCGGCAATTTTAGCTTCGATATCAGACAGTTCTTGATCCTCAAAATGGCTGTTTTTTTGCAGCCAATGGATGAGTTGTTTAACTGGTCCTTTTTCTTCCCAAAGGGCAACCTCACTTTTATCCCGATACAACTGAGTATCGAAACTTGAGTGGCCACGGAATCGGTAGGTCTGACACTCTATAAAATAAGGTTTTTTCTGCTCGCGGACATAATCAACAGCTTGACAGGCGGCGGCTTCCACATCGACTACATTCATGCCATCAACTTGGGTCGATTCGATACCATAACTTCTGGCTTTTTGTGAGATATTGGTATTTGACTCTGAGAGCGCCAGCGCAGTCCCCATGGCGTAACGATTGTTTTCACAGATGAACAGAACCGGAAGTTGCCAGAGGGCTGCTAGGTTGAGGCTTTCATGGAACTCACCTTCAGCCACCGCGCCTTCACCAAAAAAACATACCGCAATAGCATCACGCTGCATTTTTTTATTCGCAAGCGCGAGACCAGTCGCCAGAGGCAGACCACCTCCGACGATGGCATTTCCACCGTAGAAGTTGTGGTTTTTGTCAAACAGGTGCATTGAGCCACCACGGCCACGGCTGCAACCGTTAGTTCGACCGTACATTTCTGCGAGTACGCCACCCATGCTCATGCCTCTAGCTAAAGCGTGTCCGTGTTCGCGATAGGTTGCAACGACTTGGTCATCGTTATTGAGTGCAGACATCACTCCAACTGCGATGGCTTCTTCGCCAATATATAGGTGCAAAAAGCCTCGAATTTTCTCTAGTGCATAAAGCTCCGCACATTTTTCTTCAAACCGACGAATACGGAGCATCTGTTCTAACTGCTTGAGCAAATGCTCACGATTAATATGGAGTCTTTTGTTCATTGTTCATCACTCTCCAAAGTCGAAATATCCCCTTCAGGCAAGCCCAGTTCGCGTGCTTTGAGTAAGCGTCGCATGATCTTGCCACTGCGTGTTTTGGGTAGGTTGCTACGAAAGACGATTTCTTTCGGTGCGACTGCGGCTCCAAGACGTTTGCGAGCTAAGCCAAGAAGAGATTGCTTAAGTTCTTCGTCTGCGGTCACATTTGGTTTAAGTGCGACAAAGGCTTTGACGATTTGACCTGCAACGGGATCGGGTACACCAATAACCCCAGCTTCCGCTACTGCTGGGTGCTCCATGAGGGCGCTTTCTACCTCGAACGGACCAATCAAGTGACCAGAAGATTTAATAAGGTCATCCTTACGACCGACAAACCAAAAATAGCCATCTTCATCTTTCATCGCTAAATCGCCGCTGAGATACCATTCGCCACTGAAGCAGGACTGGTATTTTTTTTCTTGATTGAGGTAACCACGAAACATAGAAGGCCAGCCAGATTTGAGAGCTAGTTCTCCGACTTGCATGGGTTCGGTTTCTTCACGTAGAGAACCGTCATCGTTTTGATTAACAATGCCAGCTTCAATACCAGGTAAGGGTTTACCCATCGAGCCGGGTTTGACTGGCATTGAAGGGACATTCGCAATCATGATGCCGCCTGTTTCTGTCTGCCACCAGTTGTCATGAAACGGCATGCCAAACACTTTTTCACCCCATTCAACAGCCTCAGGGTTGAGCGGCTCACCAACGCTGGCCATAAACCGTAAACGAGATAAATCGAATTGCTTCGGCAGGGTTTCACCTATTTTCATCAGCATACGAATCGCAGTAGGCGCGGTATACCAAACGGTGACTTGTTGATCCTGCAAGATCTGATACCAACGCTCGGCATCAAATTCGGCTTCATCAATGACCATGGTCACGCCTAAACAGAGTGGGGCGATAATGCCGTAAGTTGTCCCTGTTACCCAGCCCGGATCAGCAGTACACCAATAGATGTCAGCAGGTTTGAGATCTAATGCGTAGAAGGCTGATTGAATATGATGTTGAACTGCCTGATGAACATGGATAACTCCCTTCGGTTTTCCAGTCGTGCCGCTGGTGAAGTGAAGTAGTGCCATGTCTTCGGGTTGTGTAGGTTCACAAGGATATTCGGGGTTCGTATCGGCCATTAACTCGTGATAGTTATAACATCCGGGCTCGTCATCTGGGCTTCCATCAATCAGCAATATAGCTTTAAGGTGCGGCAGATCCCGCCACCAACTTTTGAGTTTTTTTCGGTATAAGCTGCGAGTGGTAATGACGACATTTGCCTCGCCGATTTCCATTCGGGAACGAATAGGCTCGGGGCCAAATGCTGAAAAGAGAGGGGTAAACACACAACCTGCTTTGAGTGTTCCTATCGCCGCAATGTAGAGCTCTGGTCTGCGACCCGCAAGGCTGAACACTCGGCTACCATGAGGTAAATCAAGTTTGGATAACAGGTCTGCAAAGCGGTTAGTTTGCTCGCTCAGGTCACGATAACTGAAATCAACGACCTCGTTGTCTTTACTGATCCAACGAATAGCCAGTTTATTTTGTTCCGGTTGGGTAAGGTGTCTATCTAATGCCTCGAAGCCTATATTTAAGCCTCCGGTGCTCAAACCTCTAAGTGAAGGAGGAGAGAGTGTTGTTTTGATTGGTTCTATTTGCAGGTTGGCATTGTCCGCCAGTGTTTGGTGAAAAATTGTTTTAACCATAATTTGGCATCCCGCACAAAAGTGAACGATTTCCTGAAAGGGGAAGTAGACCTGCTAGAAGTATGGTTTATCGCGGTAGGTTTTCCACTGAGTAATTAAGATTTTACTAATGTTTTGAGCTAGCCCAATTCTCTGCCTTATAGGCGCATAAAACTGAGTCAATTGGCGTTCCTATTCCAAATTTAATCTATACTGTGAGGGCTTACAAATAAACAATAAAAATATCACTAACGTTTAACGTATTCATGGCGCTATCCATCATTCCATAGTTTTTGCTTCCTCAGCCTTTTTAATAAAGGATTCGGATTATGAAAAAGTTCACAAGAAAGCTGCTAGTTACTGCGAGTTTATTACCATCATTAATATTCGGTTCTAATGCGTTAGCTTGCAGCGGTGACGGCAACCAGCTCCTTGGAAGTATGTGTGCATTCGCGGGTAATTTTGCTCCGCGCGGATACACTTTGGCCCATGGTCAGATTTTGTCGATCGCTCAAAATACAGCGCTGTTCTCTATTTTGGGTACGACCTATGGTGGGGATGGACGTACAACGTTTGGTTTACCTGATACTCGAGGCCGTGCACTCATTGGGTGGGGAAATGGCCCTGGACTAACTAACTATCCACTAGGCTCCCGCGGGGGGGCTGAGTTCATCACCCTTTCTGAATCTCAATTACCATCTCATTCTCATGCGGCATCGACGTTGATGTCTGGTGATATAGACATTGACGGAGTGATAGATCTTCACGCATTCAGTGGTAAGTCAAACGCAAAAAGCCCAGCTGGTAATGCTCTTGCAGGAGCGAAATACGCTACTGAGGTGCCGGATGTTGCGATGAGCCCGGATTCAATTTCTCTTAGTTTTGTCGCGGAAAATAACCTGACGGCTTCGACAACTGTCTTGAGTGCTGGTGGAAATCAGTCTCACGAAAATCGCATGCCATATATTGCATTAACCTGGGTCATTGCGCTTCAGGGCATTTATCCATCGAGAAATTAAAGACATGTTAAATGTCACTCTGATACGACTTGCCCTGCTTACCTTAAGCTTGTCTTATCCGTCCTTTAGCTTCGCAGAAAAGCAAGATAAGGTACTGGAAAAAGCGTATCAGGCACTCGCGAGTGAAGATTACTCCCAGTCGTTTGAAATATTCACTCGCTTGGTGAAGCAAAACTCTGCTGAAGCACATTTTGTGTCAGCCCTTTTTTATAAACACGGGTGGGGAAATGTAGAGCAAGATCTTAGTAAAGCTTGTGAGTTATTTTTATTTGCTGCAGAAAAAGGAATCCCCGTTGCTCAGCAAGAGTATGGTTTTTGTATCATGAATAACGCCTCCGTAGGTTTAAATGAAAGGCCCGACGATTGGTTTAAATTGGCATATGAAAGTGGTGTGTACGAGGCCGCCTGTGATTTAGGGCGTTTATACCTAGGCACTACCTGGCACGAGCGAAATTTGCCACTAGCAATACAATGGTGTCAGAAAGCGGCTGAGAGAAGTGCAGTCAAAGCTCAGATCACGTTGGGAGATATCTACATATCCAATTCAGAAGTCTTCAATTTAGAGCAAGTGGAGTTTTGGTATACGCAGGCCATAAACAATGGCTCTGGGGAGGCTGCTTATAAGCTTGCAACCCTTTACCTTAGAGTTGTTGGTCAGACGAATGGAGATAAATACGCCAATAATAAAGCACTTTATTTAATGGAACTCGCTTCATCTCGTCACATCGAAAAAGCGTATGAACCAACCGCAAAGATGTATTGGAGGAAGTTGCAAAGTAGCACCCATGACAGCTCTGAACTGTTGGCTAAAAGCTACGTATGGGCAAAAGCGGCACATCAAGTTAATCCAACTGCTGATACGGCCCGTTTCTTGGGTCAAATTGAAAAGGAGTTACCAATACAATGGAAGGAGGAATTAGATTTTCAAGTTGAAGAATTTTATGAAAATGATCGGCATTAAAGTAGAAAACGACAGAGAGTCGTCCGCTCAAGCCACCTACAATTCCACTTATAGGTTTCAAAGTATTTTTAGGTGAGAGCGCTTTATATTCATTTTAGTACTACATGGTTAGGTATCGACGGATTTCGGTCGGACACAGATTTCACCAGTCGTGATATAAAATATCTCAAAGACAATGGCATTACTGTCTACTTTGGTTAACTACGGGCCATATCTGGCTCACCGCAATGACTTAGAATCTCTGTTCTGGCCTTATCGCGAAGTTCAAGCGCTGCATTCCAGTCATTGCCACTAGGGTAGAATGGTTTACTAATGGTCACGCTGATGTCGCCTCTACGCGGAAAAAGAGAATTGCCTCTGAGTTTTGAACGGGTACCACACAAGGTAATGGGGATGATTGGGACCTGTGAGTTTGCAGAAGCGACAAAAGCGCCCATATGAAATGAATGAAGACCAGACATCCGATATAACGTTCCTTCGGGGAAGACGACCATTGGTTGACAGGTATCATCAAAAGCCAGCCTTTTGGCATCCACGACACTTTTTTCCACATCAAAACGCTCAACAAACTCTGTGCCGAGTTTGCGTAAGAAAATTCGGGTAAATGGGTTATTCAGTAACTCACTCTTTGCCACAAACCGGCATGGTAATCCTGAGGCTGCGACAATCACCAACCCATCGAGATAACTGCAATGATTCGCGACCAAAATACAGGGGGCATTCGCTGCTGGTAAGTTTTCTTTTCCTTCTATTTTGCACTTTGTACCCGTGAGTACTATTAGTGCTCTGGCGCCAAACTCGGTGATTTTCCAACACATGGCTTTGTTGGGTATAACGGCAACAAGAAACCAGACGAAAGGAGCGAGTATTCCTAGCACTAGCCAGGAGTAGGCTGCGTATCCAATATCTAAGATTGTGCGCGTGTATTTTAGTAGCTGTGGTCTGATGCCAGCCGCGGCTAAGTTGAGGGTTTGCAGCCATAAAGCCCGATGTTGCTTAGCAAAGGACCCACTTTCGTGCAGCTCTTTACACGCACTACGGCGAATTTTTCCGCTGGACGTTTTAGGTATAGAGTGAGGAGGGCCGATAATGACATCGTCCACGGGGTTGCCAAGCAGTTTTAGAGACAGTTTGTTTATGTTCTTTTTTAACTGCTTTATCTTTTCTTTACTGGTTTCACGGCTTTCCGCCAATACAACCAGTTTTTCTGTACCAGAATGACAATCGTGACTACCAAACGCGGCCACACAACCCTTGCGAATACCAGCAATACTACCTACGGCTTGTTCTAGCTCATGAGGATAAATATTCCGTCCGGCTTTGATAATGATGTCTTTGCTGCGTCCGGTGATAAAAAGCTCGCCACCTAATGTAAACGCGCGATCGCCCGTCACCAGCCAATCATCATGATAGAGTGCTTTGGTTTTTTCAGGGTTACGATAGTAACCTTGGGTGGCGGACGGCCCCTGAAACTCAAGTGCGCCTTCTTCTCCATCCGGTAACTCTTTACCCAAGTCATCAACGATGCGGATTTGATGATCGGGAAGTGGGTAGCCTAATCCGATAAACGGGATGGTATCGTTATCTTCCTTCTGGGCGAGTACAGCCCGACCAAACTGGCTTAACGCCTCTCTTTGGAAATATTCAATACGCGGCTCCCGGACGGTGACAGGAAAAGTCAGCCCAACCGAGGACTCTGCCAGCCCATAAACCGGTGACATGGTTTCCGGTTTGAATCCATACTTGGCGTACTTTGCAGAGAAGTTCTGGATCGATTGCGGGCTAACGGGTTCTGCGCCATTCCATGAAAGTCTCCAACTGCTTAAGTCGAGCCCTTCAAGATCGCTTTCCTTCACTCGGGCAACACAAAGCTCATAAGCGAAATTTGGTGCGGGAGAAAGGGTGCCTCGATGACGATGAATCGCCCACAGCCATCGCTGAGGCTTGGTTAAAAATAGCAGCGGTGACATGATCACTAAAGGGATGGCATGGTACAAACTACCAAGCCATGCTCCGATGAGTCCCATATCATGATAGACGGGTAGCCAGCTGACAAATACGTCATCAGACGTTGCGCCGATAACCTTACCCATTGCGCGGATGTTTGCTAATAAGTTTGAATGGGTAAGGGTTACGCCTTTGGGGACGCCAGTACTGCCTGACGTATACTGAAGAAAAGCAATATCACTTGTTTCTGCATCGCCCATATCGGGGAAGGTGGCATCTTTCTCTAGATCATCTGCCGTGACGATCGCATCAATGGAAGGAACTTGTAATTTAAGTAAATGGGCGACGGGCTTTGCTTCGGAGACCGTGATTAATAGTTTTGCTTGAGCGTTGTTGAGAATACTGGCATGGCGATTTAAGTGATCTTCAACATGTTCGATTCTGGCTGGTGGATAAATGGGCACCGGAACCGCTCTGGCGTAAAGTATGCCAAAAAAACTGTAGAAGTAGTCTGTACAGGTTGGCAGCATGATTGCCACACAGTCGCCAGCTTCGACCCCTGAGTCTATAAGCCCAGCCGAGATCTTGAGTGCTTGTTCTTTAAGTTTTCGGTAGTTGACTTCTACCACTTCATCAGCGTTCTGATACACATAAAGATGGGGTCGTTCTGGGTGATGCGCCACATGCCAATCGAGCAGTGCTTGTAACGTTTTGACCTCAGTTGGCAACTTATTCACTGAGTCGAGTTTTATCTCGTTAGCAGACTCACTCAATAGGCCTGCTTTACTTGATGGTACTGCCGTTATTATCGCACCTACGATATCCTCAGGCGTGGCAACGTTGGAGAGTGCGTGCTCTGGAAGGGAAACGTCGAAGCGACTTTCTATACGAGTGAGCAGCTCTGCACGTGTTAGGCTATCCAAACAAAGATCTCGGTCAAGGTCACTGTCTAAGTGGACAGAAACCGACGAGAGGCCTTCGGGGTCCAACTCAAGTATAAGGTCCCGTACGATCTCTAAAACAGCTTGCGTGATATTCTCAGAATCTCTACTTGTAATGTCATTATTGTCAGACATGCTGAAGCTTCCTGATCGAAGAAGAGTGCTGCTCGTTTTACTCTGTTAAAAACATTTTCCGTGTATAAAGCTTAGACCACTAGTTAAATGAGGTTACATATTCTGATAATTCGGGCCTCCACCACCTTCTGGTGTTGTCCAGGTAATGTTCTGGGAAGGATCTTTAATATCACAGGTTTTACAGTGCACACAGTTTGACGCATTGATCTGGAACTTCGGCTTTCCTTCTACCTCAATCACTTCATACACTCCGGCAGGGCAGTAACGTTGGCTGGGCTCATCGAATAGACTAAGATTCACATCGATTGGTATATGCGGAAATGTCAGTACTAGATGGCATGGCTGATTTTCTTCATGTTGCGTACCCGACAGAAACACCGAAGATGACTTATCGAAACTTATTTCACCATCCGGTTTAGGGTATTCGATCGGATGTGATTCACTGATTGGCTTAAGTTGTTCGTCATCATGCAAATTATCTCTGATCTTCCACGGTAATGGTTTCTTAAACAGTGGTCGCCACACATTGTGTTCAAAGGTTGAAAGTGCACCTCCTATCAGGCTGCCAAACTTATGAATATTAGCGCCAAAGTTACGTGTTTCAGAGAGCTCTTCATATAACCATGACGCTTCAAATAAAGATTGATAGTTAGGTTCAAGCGAAGATTGCCGCAACGCCAGGCTTATTGCTTCTGCGGCCAATAAACCAGATTTCATTGCAGTGTGACTGCCTTTGATTTTTGCTACGTTTAGAGTGCCCGCATCACAACCAATCAAAAGGCCACCGGGAAATTGCTGTTTAGGCAGTGAAGAAAAGCCGCCTTTAGCGATGGCTCTCGCTCCATAGGCAACACGCTGTGCGCCTTTGAGGTGTTTCTTGATGGCTGGATGGTGTTTAAAGCGTTGGAACTCATCAAACGGGCTCAAATAGGGGTTGTCATAATTAAGATCAACGATAAGCCCAACGGTAAGTTGACTATCGTCCATATGGTACAGAAAGCCGCCTCCTGTCGTTTGGGTTTCACTCAACGGCCACCCTGCAGAGTGAATAACGTTCCCTGCTAATTCCGTTGAGTTATCTGGCAACTGCCAAATCTCTTTTATACCTAATGCGTAATGCTGAGGTTGTTTACCTGCATCCAAGTCGAACCGACTGATCAGCTCTTTGCCTAAATGGCCACGGCACCCTTCGGAAAATACCGTATACTTTGCTTTCAGCTCGATACCCGCTTCATAATTAGGTTTTTTTTGCCCGTTTTTATCCAGCCCCATGTCACCGGTGGTTATCCCGGTGACCGTTCCGGATTCATCATAGTTGATGCTCGCAGCTGCAAAACCCGGAAAAATTTCGACCCCAAGTTCTTCCGCTTGCTTTGCCAGCCAGCGGCAGAGGTTAGCAAGGCTGATAACGTAGTTGTGATCATCGTTATGCATTGGTTTTGGTGTGAGAGCGTGGGGGATCTGAATATGGTTAAGTGGTGTTGTGAGATAGATAAACTCATCGTTGGTAACGTGAGTTGATAGAGGGGTATCCATTGTTTGCCAGTCAGGAAAAAGCTCGTCTAACGCACGAGTTTCAAATACGGCTCCAGAGAGAATATGTGCACCGACTTCGGAGCCTTTTTCCACTACGCATATGGATAATGGTTCGTTTTCGCGTTGCTGATTGAGTTGAGCCAACCTACAAGCAGTGCTTAAGCCAGCTGGGCCCGCACCTACAATCACTACGTCAAACTCCATACTTTCTCGTTCCATTGATCTGATTCCTTTGTGTCTCGTTCACCTATCTAATTGTCATATATAGAACTATAGTTCAGTTGACGTAAACGTGAGTTGAACTTATTGCTCCAAAACTAAATTTTTTATTTTGAACAGTATGAATGAGTGTGATAGGAAATTCCGGAATGCTCATGAACGCTGCATTCCTCTGAAATTTGAGTGTTTTCTTAAATTTAAAATAAAAAGGCTTCCAAGATGGAAGCCTTCTGAATATGAGTGAGTGAATACCTGTTATTTATTACTTGGTCTTTGCAAATGCTCAGCCAGTACTTTGGTAAACCTTGCCGCTTCTCCACCGGTACAAGCTCGGTGATCAAACGTAATCGATAATGGCATAGCTTTTACTGCGACTGCTTTTCCGTCTCTTATCACCACACGATCTACGATTCGACCAGCGCCAACAATCGCGACCTGTGGAGGCGAAACGACAGGGGTTGCAAATATGCCGCCTATCGCGCCAAAGTTAGAAAGAGTAATCGTTGCGTGTTGTAAATCCTCCCGATTGATCTTTCGTTGACGAATGCCTTCTACGGTTTGGTCTAGCCAGCGACGAACGTCTTTTGATTCATATTCATCGGCATGACGCAGTACAGGTACATAAAGCCCGTGACGGCTGTCTACCGCGACACCGAGGTTGACGGTTGTGTGTACACAACGTGTCATGGTCTCTTCGTCAAACCATGCGTTTAGGGCTGGTTCTTCCTGACAAGCATGGACAATAGCCTGAACGAGTCGAATACTGATGTCTTCATCCGGTTTCCAGTTTTCCAACAATGCTTCTTCTGTGATAGTAACAGCAGCCACATTCTTATGTGACTCAGCCATGGCTGAAACCATAGTTCGACGTGCCCCTTTTAACACTTCGGTTCCGGGGCGCTGTTTGCCTGCTTCATCGTAGATATCGGAGTCCATTATCAGGCCATTTGGCCCGCTACCAGAAACCGCATTCAAGTCTACGCCAAGTTTTTTAGCTAACAAGCGTGCGGACGGTAGAGCAGTGATGAGCTTATCTTGTGAGGTGTTATGGCTGCCTCCAACCCAAAAATCATCAACATTAATATTGTGAGCTTGATTTGATACGCTACCAACAACCGTTGCTGCATCCGCTGTCTGCTTTTTCTCCGCAGATGCGTTTTGTTCTGCACCTGTTTCGTCTATTTCGAGCAATAAAGCGCCAATGTTAATGATTTCACCTTCTTCACCATGGCGGCTAACCACTCGACCAGAATATGGGGCAGGAACATCAACCGTTGCTTTTGCTGTTTCGACAGTTAGGATCACTTGATCCAATTCGACCATATCGCCGACATTTACGTGCCATTTGACAATCTCTGACTCAGCGAGGCCCTCGCCGAGATCGGGTAAGTTAAACGTCTTCATTTCCAATCCTCCACGAGCTCGCGTGCTGCGTTAACAATGTCTTCTTCCTGAACCATAAAATAGTCTTCGTTACGATAGTAAGGCATGATGGTATCCATTCCGGTAACCCGCTTCGGTGGTGCTTTCAACAAACACATCGCATGCTCAGCGGTACGCGCTAAAAGCTCAGAACCGACACCGCAAGTTTTACTCGCTTCGTGAACGACGAGCAGGCGTCCGGTTTTTTCTAGCGAGCGGAAGATAGTCTTGGTATCAATGGGTTTGATACTGGCTAAATCCAGTACTTCTACTTCGATGCCTTGTTTTGACAATGTTAGAGCGGCTTGTAAGGACTCGACGACACAAGCACCCCAAGTGACCAAAGTGATGTCACGACCTTTGCGTAATGTGAAACACGTATCGAGAGGTAAAGCTTCCCCATTGTCGAGGACTTCAGACTTAACCGTTCTATAGATTCGTTTGGGTTCAAAGAACATAACCGGGTCATTACTACGAATTGCAGCGAGCAATAATCCGTACGCGCGTTGTGGGGAGGAAGGAACGACCACTTTAAGTCCCGGAGTATGTGCGAACAGTGCTTCCACACTTTCTGAGTGATGCTCTGGCGCGTGGATACCACCACCAAATGGTGCACGAAATACGGCCGGACAGGTGAGTCGTCCTCGAGTGCGGTTTCGCATGCGCGCTGCGTGACACATTAAATGTTCCATTGCAGGGAAAACAAATCCCTGGAATTGAAACTCAGCGACTGGACGCAATCCTTGCGTTGCCATTCCAACGGCAACACCTCCAATCAAGGCTTCTGCTAATGGTGTGTCGATGACTCGTTTTAAGCCGAATTTTTGTTTAAGGTCTACTGTAGCTCGGAATACGCCGCCATTTTCACCTACGTCCTCACCAAGTACGACAACGTTTGGATCTTGTTCCATTTCATGATGCAGTGCGAGGTTTACTGCTTCAACTAACGTGAGTTCAGCCATGTTTGCCTCCCTGCATTCGCATTGCTTTATTGATGAGTTCATCTCTTTGTGAGTGAAGCTCTTGAGGAAGAGACTCATAAAGATAGTCAAACCCCGCTTCCGGAGCTTGGTTTGGCATATCAAGATAACGTTTAACGGCTAGTTCGACTTGTTGTTTGCACTCATCTAGCCATTGTTTCTCCTGTTCTTCGCTCCAGGCACCTTGATTGATCAAGAAGCCTTTGAGTCGGCGGACAGGCTCAAACTGCCATGCAGTCTGAACATCATCTTCCTTGCGGTAACGGGTGGCATCATCAGCGGTAGTATGGTCACTCAGGCGATAACTAACAGCTTCGATCAACGTAGCGCCTTTACCTTTACGCGCTCGTTCTAGTGCAGTCATAGCGGCGTCATAAACGGCGATGACATCGTTACCATCGACCGTAATACCCGGAATACCAGCACCTTTTGCTTTCTCAGATAAAAACTCAGCGGCACATTGTAGACTTCGTGGTACGGAAATTGCCCATTGGTTGTTGTTGACCACAAATACCAACGGGATATTCCAGGCACCAGCACAGTTAATGGACTCGAGGAAATCACCTTTGGAAGTACCACCGTCGCCACACATGACTAATGCAGCCTCGTGATTACCCTGTATTTTCAGTGCTGACGCAACACCAACTGCGTGAGTACATTGTGTTGCGATAGGTACACAAAATGGCAGATCCCGGCTAGGTATCGGACTACCTTCTGGTGCGAAATCGCTACCGCGTTCATCTCCGCCCCAGTATTGAAGGTTTTTTTCCATACCAATACCCCGACACCACATAGCGGGCATGTCGCGATAATAAGGTACGAAAACATCGTCGGCTCTAAGTGCACGACCGACTGCGATCCCAATAGCTTCAGAGCCAAGATGAGAAGGGTAGGTTCCTAATTTCCCGGTGCGTTGCAATGCAACGGCTTTATTATCATAAGTACGAGTTAATACCATGTCGCGGTAAAACCCGACTAACGTTTCGATGTCAGCCCAGTTGGGTAGTTGGCCGACGAGGTTCCCATGATGGTCGATAAACCGATGCATGGGTAATGCCTGAACGTTCATCTCAAGCTCCTTTTGACGCTGCGGGTCTTTTGGACTGCAGCTGTTCATTCTCAAACCAAAGTTTGTATGGGTACTCAAACTTTGATATCAGCGCAAAAGGCTATACCCCAGGTTGCATTTGTTAATGACTGTTATCATCCTTCCAGCCATTGATTCCTTTTACAAAGCTGTGCTTGTATGAAACACAAAGCGCTATTTTTACTGCTACTTAACGCCTAACCCTTTGATTCAATCTTGGTATAACCAGACACAATAAGTGTAAACAAGATGTTAAAAAATGCTTCATTTTAACATTTATTCAACAGTAAAGTTTTGCTTACACCCCTGTTATGCAGAGTAATGTGCTAGTTTTTCGGTCTGGCTGTTTTACAAGTTGAATATAATCACTATTTATTAGGAACTATTTACAACAAAATTAGGCTGTAAAATTTAACAAACTGGGCCATTATTATTGAATCTTATGGTTTAGGTGGTTGAGAAAAGATAATTCCTTCCCAATAGAATGTAACCAAGGTAGTGTTGCGGCACATTGAAGTAGTTTCTATTCCAACCACTTACGTGAACATGTGGAAGGATTACTTAGAGAACTGTATCTAATCTGTTAGGTAGAGTGAATTATGGAGAAGTTATGTATCGCGCCCACGTTTATTTTCCATTGCGACAGCATGATAAAGCTCAAGCATTAAATGAGATCATTCGCCAAGAGCGTCAGGATGTATTGCGAGTGTCTCCTTTGGTCGGCCGATTACAAGGCCCTCATAAAATGCCGATGTTTGAATTACACCTGGAATCGCTAAGTGAAGAGTTTATTGCTTGGCTAGATGTTATTCGAGGTGATTTTTCGGTGCTGATTCGTCCCGTAAGTGAGCGAGAGCTACTCGATTATACGGAGAATGCGATCTGGCTTGGCAGAGAGTTAGGTGTCTTTGAAGAAAAGTTGGAACAGTAATGACCCGGCAAAGTGTTTGTTAATAAATTTAGATAATAACAGGGAAGTGTAGTTTACGACCCCGGCACCATGGGCAGTGGAATCGACATATGAAAGGGGGAGGGTATGCTGACAATACTCCTAGTCGCACTTGCACTGTATATTTTTTGGTTACTATTTCGTAATGGCCCAGCGTTTGATGAGCCCGTGCCTGCCAGAAAGCGCAGTTGGGTTGGTCCGACAGACAACGACGAAGAGTGGCAGGGATACCGAATCGAAGTATTCCTGCCATTTAGCTCTCAAACCTCCTTTTATGCGATTGCTTACTTTGCTAACTTTGTCGCAGCAGCCAATGGCATTTCATGGTCAATTGTCTACAAGGACGAGTATCCTTTCATTATCAGCCGCTTTGGCAGCTACTTTGTCATTAATACCTATGATTCCTTGCTGGTGGCTGGATTCGTTGCGTTAGCCTTCTTTGTGATTAATTGGCAACTTGCGATGCATTGTGCAGGTATTCTTAGCCAGTATTTGGTTCGCATCTTGATTATCAATAGAGCTCGTTTTGTGGCAATGAGCTTGGTGTTCTGTAGCTACTTTGCTTATCTACTCACTGTTGGTATTTTTTGGCTTTTCCATGATCGGTATTCCATCTGGCATGGATTAAAGCTGACACCAGTTTTCTTACTTTTAGCCCTAATTGTCGTCGTTGCTCTGCCATCCAAGCAAAAAGAACCTGAATAAAAACAATAACACGCTGTACAGTAGTAATTTACTTGGTGTTGGGTTAGGATTGCCGACTTTTTTAGTCAGTGGGAGGCACTATGTATATCGGCTTTGACTATGGCACTGCAAACTGCTCAGTGGCAAAAATGGAATCAGGCGAACCAGTACTACTTAAGCTTGAAGAGAGTAACTATTTCATTCCTTCCACGCTTGCAGCACCGACTCGTGAATCAGTCTCAGAGCATCTTTTCCGACATCGAGATATTAAACCCTTCGATCAGGTTGGCGAGCAAGTGCTTCGCCGCGCAATGAATTTAAATCGTGAAGAGAGCATTGAACTGGAACCGGAAGATATCGATTTTGGCCAAGCGGCTCTGAATCGCTATTTAGAAGATCCTCGCGACATTTACTACGTTAAATCGCCAAAGTCATTCCTAGGTGCGTCAGGTCTGCGCGATGTTCAACTTGCCTTCTTTGAAGACTTGGTTTGCGCCATGATGGATAACATCAAGTCGCAGGCAGAAAATGATGCTCAGCAAACAATTACGGATGCTGTGATTGGTCGTCCTATTAACTTCCATGGTCGCGGTGGAGAAAAAGCCAATATTCAGGCGGAAGGTATTCTTTTAAAGGCCGCTAAGCGCGCGGGTTTTGAAAATGTAGAGTTCCAGTTTGAACCGGTCGCTGCCGGCTTAGAATACGAAGCGTCACTAACCGAAGATAAGACGATCTTGGTGGTCGATATTGGTGGTGGTACAACCGACTGTTCACTGATTCAAATGGGGCCATCATGGGCTGGCAAAGCGGACAGAACCGCGAGTTTGCTTGCACACAGTGGTCAGCGTATAGGCGGGAATGATTTGGATATTGCGATTGCGTTTAAGCAACTGATGTTCCCGTTTGGCATGGAGAGTAAAATGGAATCGGGCATCGTGATGCCGACGACCCAGTTCTGGAATCCAATCGCGATAAACAACGTGGAAGCACAGAATGACTTCTATTCACGTGAAAATCTCGGTGCGTTAAAACTGCTTCATAAACAGGCGCAGGAACCGGAAAAGCTTAGTCGTTTACTTGAGGTTTATCATGAGTCTTTGGGCTACAACATTGTTCGTCGTGCTGAAGAGGCAAAAGTTGCGCTCTCTGATGAGGCTTCATACCGTGCTGGTATTAACTTGTTGTCTGAGCTTATTGAAGTGGATGTTAAACGTGAAGAAATGATCGACGCCATTCAGTCACCAAAAGATAAGATGACGACGTTAGTCACCGAAGCGGTCGATCAAGCTGGTGTTAAACCGGACGCGATCTTTATGACTGGTGGCTCTGCTCGCTCTCCTATTTTACGCGATGCTGTGCAGTCGGTACTTCCTAATATTCCAGTGGTTAGTGGTAATTACTTTGGTTCGGTCACTGCGGGTCTCGCTCGTTGGGCTGAAGTGTGCTTTAAGTAATCTACATAACGAAAAAAGCCCGACCAATTGGTCGGGCTCTTTGTATCCATTACATTGCGGGCGATTAATGGTTCATATGCTTTTCCATATGACCTTTGTTTTCGACGGCTATCTCTACGTCCACTTTACCCGCGTTTTTAAACGTTAGCGTCATCGGGAAGCGATCACCTTCTTTTAGCATCTGATTTGGGTTAAAAATCATCAAATGAAAGCTTCCTGGCTCCAGTGCCACCGAACCTTTTGCAGGGACGTTAATTTCGTTAACCTTCACCATCTTCATCACACCATCTTCCATAATGTGATTGTGAAGTTCTATGCGTCCTGCGATAGGACTTTCTGCCGCAATCAATGCGTCCTCTGTCTCACCGTGGTTGTTGAGTTGTAAGAAACCGCCAATAACAGGTGCATTGGGTGGTGCTTCACGGCTCCATGGGTGATCAATATGAATCTGACTCGCTTCATATTCGTGAGCTAGGCTGACTGGGCTCATAATGAGAGCTGCAAAAGTAATAGCAAGGGTTTTAATCTGTTTAAACATGGGTATTTTCCTTTTGAAAGATAATGATCACCCCTTACCAAAAATAGGATAGGGGTTATTGTTGTTTTGAACCTGAACGCTTGTTACGAGATCAGGCAGGGAAAATACAAGGTGGAGATTGCTTTGGGGCGAGATGCTTGTAAACCAATCTTCCGGAATGAGTATATTGATATGGAATCAGTGAGTGTTTAACACGCCGGAACCAATGGATAGTGCCTAAGTAAAGGCCAATCGCGCACAGCAAGAAAAACTGCACTGCTTGAAGTAGAGGACACTCAAACTGAAAACTTTCATGTAAGTTGAGGTCATGGATAAGCGGTGAAGAGGCATGGTTGTTAGCGGCAATCAGCGTGTTGATGTCGACCCACTTAAAACCATCCGCAGTACAAAGCAGTACTTTTTCGTTTTGAATTTCGCTTAGCCAGTTTTTGTTGTGTACATTTCTTGGGTTAAGTACTGCAGTCGAAGCGAGATAGAGTTGAAACAGCACGGCGAAGATGACCGCCAAAGCGGCTACGCGTTGCGTTTTCTGCGATGTCTGAGTCATTTCCATATGGCTTTTTAATTGTTGTCGCTCGGCGCAGGATACTAACAAATATCCCTGAAAATGTAATGATAAGATAGATAAAAGGTGATTCAACTGTGTTTTATTTGTGTCTGGCTGGCTGGTGGTGTGAGCATGCGAATGAGCGCCACCGTTAGTCAAAGTCTGTATTTAATGTGTTGTCAGTACTGGGCTTGCGATAAGTGGCTGGTGAATTAGCGTGCTGGATTTGCGGGATATCAACTCAAAATGTGCATCTATTCTGCACTTGTTTGCCATTAACGCAAATATGACAGTAATTTAATACAGGATACGGTATTCTCTCCCACCTTTGTTATATCCCTGAGCGTGTCTTAGTGAATTATTGGCCGCGCAATCTTAAGAAATTTCTCCAATGAAATACGAACAACAGATCGAGTTTCGATACCCTAAAGGTCGTTTTGCCATGGTGAGTGTTTACGCATTCACGGGGGCGGCGATATTAGCATCGACCATTTTTTCTCTTTTGCTGTTTTTGTCTATAGACGAAAACCCGATGATGCAGACTTTGTTTGGTGGTCTGGCTATCATATTCGAAGCCGGTAAGTTCTATGCCTGGTATGAGTATGGCGAACGTCGTGCTCACAGGAACTATTCTGGTGCGATTACCGCATTGGTGTTTTACTCCGTGCTTGCTGCTATCTCCATCGGCGGTAGTATTGGCGGGATAAATAGCGCCACTAATAGCGCTCAAAGCCATATCTCGGTAGAGCAGGCAAAAGTAGAAGCGTTTAACCGTCAAATAGAGGCGATCGACAAACAGATCGAGCTGAACAATATTGCTGCTCAGAAATATATCGAGATGGAACGTATTGCAACAGGTGTAACGCGAATTCAGGAGCAAAACAAAACACTGCGTGAAGAGCAGCAGAAGTTAGCGATGGAGCGTGACAGCTTACCACCAGTGACTCAAGGTTCAGTCATCGGATTGATCGATAGCTTAGCGAAAGCATTTGGTACGAGTTCTCAATATGCACAACTTGGTCTGGTTGTGTTCCTATCTATTCTGCTTGACTTCTTTGCCGCGTTCTTTGTTGGGTTGATTGGTGAAGAACAACGTTTTCGTTACTTCTACCGACGTTACGATGGGATTAGGCTAGAACGAATTCGAGATATCGAACCAGAGCCTGCGGGCTACCTTCCTCACATTAAAGAAGACCAAGAACCATTGGTGAAAGCGTCACCAGAACCAGAGCCAACAGAAATCGAAGAGCCTGAAGAGAAAAAAACTCTGTTCGAACAAGTCAGTGATGCACTCAGTACGCGTCAGGTTACCTGCACTAAAAAGGCGGTAGCAAAGCAGTTTAAGCTATCAGCTGAAGAGGTGGACAACGTTTTTGAAACGCTTGCAGAGCAGGGCCTAGTAGGTAAAAAAGCGAATCACCACTACCACTGGATTGGTGAAAAAGAAGCGGCATAGCGCGCAATTTGAAACGTAAAACAAAAGAGCGTCAATTGACGCTCTTTTGCTATCTATACACTAGAGATCTAATCTTTAGTCAGCTTTTTAGTTACATCTTTGACTGTTTTCTTTTCTTTTTCAGGTGTGACCGCATCAACGGCTTTGCCTGCAATCCCGTCATCTGGGACCTTATCAGCTGCTGTATCTTTTAATGCTTCTTTAGGTGTACAGCGTCCACCAACACCAACCACCGCTTTGGTTGCTGCGGCTTTCGCTGCCTTGCCAGCATCACAGTCTGGGTCAAGGACTCCCGCATATGTTGCTGTTGAGCCGAATAGAAGGATCACCAGAGCTAAATTACATTTCTTCATCATTGTCACCGTTGGGGTTAAACATAATTAAAGTGTAATTGAGTTATGTGAGTTTGTTAGTAAGGAAAATCGTTCTGCTTCTAACATACAGTGAAACCAGTAAAAACCAGAATTTGAAGTAGACTGAATAGAGCGAATTAGAAACTCAAGGAGTCAGTATGCTTTCATATTTGGTCAGCAGAAGTATTGAAATCGAAAAGTCTCAAAAAGAAATTATCGACTACCTGAAGGATTTTAAAAACTGGCCAGAATGGTCTCCGTGGGTCATTCTCGAACCAAGCTGTGAACGCACTTATCTTGGAGAGCAAGGGCATGTAGGAGCAGCCTACGAGTGGAATGGTCAGCGCATAGGTTCTGGCTCCATTGTGCTAGAGAGTACCCAGGAGCACCGCTTGGATATGGAACTTCACTTTTTCCGACCGATGAAAAGTAATGGTAAAGTAACACTAATAGTGACGCCGTCACAAAAAGGCTGTTTAGTTGAATGGCAAATGCATTCATCCGTTCCGTGGCATCTGTTTTTCCTTAAAGGCTTCTTCAGGTCAATGATATCAATGGATTTTGACCGTGGCCTAAAAATGCTTAAAAGCCAACTAGAAACCGGGCAAGTACGGTCAAAACTTGTAGAGATAGCTAATCGCAAACAGCCAACCATTCACTATGTTGGTATGCAGGGGGCAGGAACAATTCCCGAGCTGGGTGCTACCATAAGCGAACATATAATCCGATTGAAAGAAATGGCGGCAGCTGAACATCTGTCAGTGAATGGTGCGATGTTTTGTTACTACCTCTCAATGGATATGAAGCTAGGTCAGTTTGAATTTATTACATGTCTGCCAGTAGATAGCCTCATTGCTGTACCAGAAGGGTTTGTTACTGGGACAATACAAGCGTGTGAGACATTTGTGGTGGAGCATCGAGGAGAATATCAACTACTGGGTAATGCCTGGGCGATGGCAATTAATTTAACCCGCAATAATGGGATTAAAGTGAAGAGCAAACCTCTTGGAATTGAACGTTACTTAAATAGCCCAGCAGAGACTGAACAAGCGAACTTAAGGACAGAAGTGATCCTTTTCGAAAAGTGAGAGCGCTTAAGGAATGATGGGTTATTAGTGCATGAAGTTAACCTGTTGAAAAGTTAGTTGGAAACATATTTTATTCAAGTTTATGGTTAATAATGATGAGTGAATCTGTGTTGATCTATATCACAAAATCCGTTTCGATATCAAAAATGACCGTTTTCTGTAATAAAAACTTAATCTAGATGTGGGTTGTAAAAAAACTTTAACTTAGACATAGTGTTATTAAGCCGTTAATAAAAGGCTTAATACAGCAAACAGGAGATTGCTTATGCACAATGAAATGATTCAACCTTCACACTTCGGTATTATTGGCCGTACCTGCATCGCCTCAGTAATTATGATGGCGGGTATTTTCGCTCTTATCTAATAGAGTTGTAGGACAATCAGTTTCTACACAGAAAACAATGCAAACTTCAGGGAATTACCTTAAATGTTTAATAAGGTATTCCCCTGAACCTCAACTCAGTTAAATTCTGTTAGCTAAAAATTAAAGCACTCACTGCAACAACGCCTGTCATTAAAATAAAGTAAGTGGATAGCTTCCCACGATACTGCTTCAAAGACTCAATTTTATACACTGCGATCATTGGCATGATAAATAGGATCATTGCGATAACCGGACCTGAAAGTGCTTCCATCATACCAAGAATACTCGGGTTCATAATGGCTGCTATCCAGATTGAAATAAACAGCACAGCA
Source organism: Vibrionaceae bacterium (assembly GCA_018222805.1). Lineage (GTDB taxonomy): Bacteria > Pseudomonadota > Gammaproteobacteria > Enterobacterales > Vibrionaceae > Vibrio. Next base: position 73,248 of record JAAEZQ010000005.1, on the reverse strand, counting down.
ACACTAATCTTATCCGCACGGCGTTGAGGTAGGTTTGAATTTTTCGTTAGTAATCCATTCAGGCTTTCTCGTGCACCTAAAAAGTGACCAAGGAAAGAAGAAGTGATTGCAACAAAAGCAACCAAAGGTCCTAACGTCGCAATAAATGGATTGTCTGTCGCGTTTGCTAAATAGGAAAGCACTGATACGTTTTGTGCTTTGGCCTCAGCCAATTGCTCTGGTGAGAGTGCCAACACACACGAAAAGACAAACAGTAGTACGAATGCGATAAGCATGACACTCGTGCGACGTAGAATCGTTTCAGTTTTGAAATCCGCATTTTTACCGTAATGGCGTCGTTGCACGTTAGCAAAGCTTGATATGGCTGCTGCGTGGCTAAAAGAGAAAATGACGACAGGTACTGCCAACCACATCGTGTTTGCGAATGAAGATGCTTCCGGTACATCTAAAACTGGCATCGTCCAGTTCGGCATCAGATAAAAAGAGAGAAAGGCGAGAATAGCAACTAACGGGTAAACCATAACAGCGAATGCTCTTAACATCGCTTTCTCGCCAGCCATCATAATAGCGATCAAGCCAAATACGAGAATGCCTGAGAGCATAGGTCTAGGTAGTGACTCCATGCCTGCCTGGTTCACCATAAAACTATCAACTGTGTTGGTAATTCCCACGCCATAGATCAGAAGGATCGGAAAGATAGACAAAAAATACAGTAGTGAAATTGCGCGCCCCGATTTTGCGCCAAAGTGTTCTTCTACCACGTCTGTAAAGTCGGCGTTTTTAATCTTTGAAGATAAAACAAATCGAGCTAAGCCTCGGTGTGCCAAGTATGTCATTGGGAAGGCGAGGATAGCCATAGTTACTAAAGGCCAAAATCCGCCAATACCTAAGTTAATTGGCAGGAATAAAATGCCAGCACCTACAGCCGTACCAAATAGACTCAGTACCCAATGTGTATCATGCTTGGACCAGGTTGTTGTGTTTAACTCACTATAACTTAAGGTTTTTTGAGATTCTTCCACTTAAGATTTGCCTTTATATAAATAATAATGTGGCAGATGGTATATTTTTTAGTGATTGTTATCACATTAAGAAGGTGGTGAATCATTCTGCAAAAAAGACATGACAGTAAATTATCAAACCATGAATTTTTTAAAAAAGCAGTTTATTGTATAGATTAAGTGTTTCACATTTGGAGTAATGTGTTATTTTAAATATATTTTATGGTTTTTGATTTTGTGTTTAAAATTTAAACATGAAAGAATAATCTGCAAATTCACCTTCTTCCAGAATTTGAAATTTGATGGTTAAGCAACACAAACCAATCTGTTTCAAAATCCTGCATTCAGAGTGGTATTGATCGGATGAAGGATATCTGCACGATAATGAGTGCCATTTGCACTCTATCAGTGCGCAAAGAGCTGAGGGTTAACTATTTTAAAATCAATAAGCCATTGTTATTTAATGGATATGAAAGTTGGCACTCCGATTGCAACACAAGTGTTCATCGTTAACTCGATGCACCGTTCTCCTTAGCAGGCGAAGTAGCGGGATAGAGTATTACTTTTGTTAAAATGTACTAACAGCGTTTAAGGCAGTGCAGCCTCTCTCGGTTCGGGAGAGGTTTTTTTTGCATATAACATCGCTCGATATAAAGTTAACTATATGATGAGTTAAATGACTTTCGAGGAAGGTAAACCTGAAGTGAGACCACTCAATCAGCTCAACGATTTAGCTATTGAGCTCGAGGGAAGCTGTCTAGCATTGATTGTGATGGGAAACGTGGTAAAACTACGTTAAGCATGATTGAACACAGAAAACTCCGACAATACGAGGGAATATGAGTAGCATTTTGGAATGTATCCGAACGGTAGGACGCGGTGAGCGAGGTAGAAAACCTCTTAATTTTGACCAGGCTTATCAGGTGATGGATGAATACTTAAACGATGAGTTTGATGATGACCAAATGGCGATGCTATTGATGCTCATTCGAGTGCAAAACGAAACCCAGCAAGAAATAGCGGGCTTTGTAAAAGCGTTTCAATCTCGTATGCCTGCAATAGGTGCGGATATTGACTGGCCTTGCTATGCCGGTAAGCGTCAAGCAGCGGGACAACCGTGGCACCTTCTTGCGGCAAAAATACTTTCAGATAACGGCTATAAAGTTTTGATGCATGGTTATCATGATCGTCAGTCTGGACGCAAACATGCAGAAGATTATCTGAGTCAGCTTAATATTCAAAAAGCTCATTCAACGGAAGAGGCTAAACGTATTCTTGAGAAAGAAAACATTGTTTATCTTCCTTTGAGTGTTTTTGCTCCAAAGGCTGAAAATATGATTGGTTGGAAAAATCGCTATGGGTTAAGAACGCCGATCAATACGGTTGTTCGAGCGTTGAACCCAGGGCAAGCGATCATTGGGGTTCGCGGCAGTTTTCATCCGGGGTTTCAGCAGCTTCATGCTGAGGTTGAGCACGAAATTGGGCAAACACGTCACGCTGTTGTGTCTTTCAAAGGTCAATCTGGTGAATCAGAATATAACCCAAAAGTGAGCCAGACAATTTGGCTAAGTCAAACCAGTGGTGTTACTTCACATTACTGGACTGAGCAAATGCTTTCTGAAGTCCCTCTACCTTCTTTGTGTCCGTTTGATACCGCAGAAGAAGATTTAAAACAGATGGCAAATACCGTGATTGCAACGATGACAGTGGTACTTTTTGCTGAAATGCAAGACCGAGAGAAAGCTTATGAACGAGCGTTTTCGATGTGGGAGCGTTATATTCGAGAAGCTTAACAACTAACGTTTCTTAATGTTTTTGCCTGATCAACGGAAACGGAGTTGATATGAAGATGGCTATTTTCATAGCACATCTTCATTGAATTACTGGCTTATAGCAAATTGACCATTAGGCAATCTTAGTCAACCAGTTGTGAGTGTCTGGCGCTTTACCCCACTGGATATCGTTAAGCGCTTGACGCAATTTTTTCGCGGCCGGACCAGCTTCGCCACTGCCAACTTTGTGTTCTTGGCCGTTGTGGATAAGTGTGCCAACTGAAGTCAGCACTGCCGCAGTCCCGGAAAGCATCGCTTCCACTCCCGGTTTAGCTGCGCGCTCAAGCAATTCTTCAACAGAGACTTCACGCTCTGTAACGGTCATACCAAGATCTTTCGCAATTGTTAGGATACTCGAGCGTGTTACCCCGTGTAAGAAGCTTGAGTCTAAAGCTTTTGTAATGACTTCATTACCATCAACTATAAGGAAGTTAGCAGCCCCAGTTTCTGTAATATAGCCATTTGGACAGAATAAAACTTGGTCTGCCTGGTACTTTGATTTCGCTTCTAAAGTTGGCGCTAACGCGCTGGCATAGTTACCACCACTTTTGATCATCCCCATGTGTGGTGCACAACGTTGGCCAGTTTCATCTAGCAGTAGACGTAATGCATGAGCACCACCGGAGAAATAATCACCTACCGGAGAAAGTAGGATATATAGCATAGATGAAAGTGATGGTGCTGCTGCTTTACCAACTGCCGCCTCTGTACCAATGTGAGTGGGACGAATGTACATTGAGCCTGGTGGCAAAGGCACTTCAGATGAGAACTCAGACACAATATCAACAATCATTTTTGATACTTGTTCTTTATCAATCTCAGGCAAAGAGAGTTGCTGACTGCTTTGAGCAAAACGCTCTACGTTTTGATCCATTCGGAAAATGTGTACGCTGCCATCTTCGTGACGGAATGCTTTCAGACCTTCAAAGCAAGTGCTTGAGTAATGCAATACGTGAGCGCCGGGATGAAGTGAAATGCTGTCTGATGTAACGATCTGTGTGTCAGACCATTGATTATTTTCAAATGTTGCTAATGCCATCCTAGGCATAAACTCAGTACCAAAAGCCGCCATTATGACTCCTTTCTTATTCAAATTATCAAGCAGATAGTTCTGCCTTGTTCAACATGCATGCCTGCATTATATGTTCTTAACCCTTGTGCGTTAACAAACAAGCAACGATTGTAAGCGTTCTGGCGTACTAAGACTTAGAGCAGAGTGGCAAAAATTAGCATAAAGATAGTTTCAATCAGAATGTTATCTGTATCGCACAAGGTTAGCTTGTAAAGCCATGATGAATGGAAAATGTGAGAACAGCAAGCAGAATGTCGCATGCGATACAGACAGATATATGAATTACCCCGATCTCAGGATACTCAATGCCAATCAGCCCAGATATTAAGTGTCTTGTGTTAGTTGCCTTATCATTCGTTCAGGTGATTTTTGAGCCATTGACTGCCTCGTCGCAAGGTAAATATCTATACAAAACCATTTGTTTTCCTGTGCGTGTTTGACAGGGAATTGCGATATCTACATTACTAGCGCTGGTATTACCCATTAAACTGGGATTGTATTCACCTCTAGCTCTGTATAACCAGTGCTCTCATCCATCTCACGGCTGAAGGCGAGGTTAGGGTAGCTATGGATAATGAGTTCGGCCGTGGTATCAATGATCGTGCCTTCCATTAAGTGCCCACCCCAAACGTGTCCTTGCTCGTCCGAAAGCGAAATATGTACATGTTGATGCTCGGATGTCAAAGTGCCCATTACCGACACAATTTCTAAAGGCTCTTGTTTCACTAAAGTTGATTTAGCACCAGCGAGACGAAGCTGGAGTTGTGACACACAACCGACGCAAGAAGCGATTGAACCCGCCTTGATATTATGATCCCTAACGATCTCCGTGAGACTTTGTTTAAGATCCATGCCCTTGGTTAATCTAATTGCAATGACGTTGATTGACATTTTATTTCCTTATCAAAGTCAGTAAACACGATAATGCAGTGTCTAAATCTTCATAACGCTTGGCCTTACCAAGCACCCGCATGCCTTGCATGTTGTTGAGAATAAAACAGGCTAATTCTGCTGGTTTGAACGTATTAGGAATTAACGTTTCTCTTTGCGCGTTTTCTATTGCCTCACTCATGATCTCGATGAGGTGGTCAAACAGAAAATGCCCCATACGTAACACATCTTTATCTTCGCCAGCGTGTTCAACCAATGCATTTTGAACAAAACATCCGCAGTTACTTTTGCGCTGAAGTGTGGCAAAGGCCGTCAAAAAGGTTTCGATTTCCCTAAGGGAAGCTCCGTTTTTACTCAAATCAACCAGAGAAGGTAAAGACACTTTTTTAAGGTAAGTATCCAGAGCCTCATAATAAAGCTGTTGTTTGTCACCATAAGTATTGTAAAGACTGAACCGGTTGATGTTCAGCTCCTCAGTGAGATCGGATATAGAGGTATTTGAAAAACCTTTGCGCCAGAACAGATTCATGGCGACTAAGAGCTTCTCATCTCGGTCGAAGTTAGCTTTTCTTGCCATATAGGTGCCCACCCAGAAATTATTGCTTTAGTTTATCTTCCAATCGTATGAAATGTAGAGCAATTATATTCTTGACTGATCGTTTAGAAACTGGCTACAGTATAACCTAACCGAACAGTTAGTTAAAGGGACAGGGTGTACGATGAAGTTATATGAAACCGCGATGACGCCAAGTTGCAAGAGAGTTAACAGTTTTCTTAAAGAAATTGGTGGCGATGTCGAACGAGTCGCAATAAATGTGCGTGACGGAGACAACCTTGCGGATACGTTCAAGCAAAAGAGTGTGAATGGCAAAGTGCCAGTTTTAGAGTTAGATGACGGCACCACACTTTGTGAAAGCGTTGCGATTTGCCGTTATTTCGATGAGGAGTTTACTAACGATCTGAACTTATTTGGTGGCAATCAACTTGAGCGCGCTCAGGTTGAAATGTGGCATCGTGTTGTCGAGTTTCAGGGGCTTTATGCTGCGTTTCAGGCGTTCCGTAACATCAGTGCTATTTATAAGGATCGTGAAAACTGCGTCAAAGAGTGGGGCGAAGAGTCAAAATCTCGCGTATTGGCGTTCCTTCCGGTTTTAGATAAACGTTTAGGGGAAAGTGAGTTTATCGCCTCGGACCGTTACACTATTGTAGATATCACCGGTTACATATTCGTTGGATTTGCAATTAATGCACTTCAGATTGATGTGCTTTCAACGGCTCCAAATATCGCCCGTTGGTTTGAGCAAGTCTCAGCTCGCGAAGCATTTCAAAGTTAATATACCTCATCCTTATTTGGTTATTGAAAGCGGCAAGAGGACATTTAACTTGCTGCTTTCGTCTCTAACATTTCAAACCCGTTCAATTTCTTGAGTATTTCTCTTCTTTTATCCCCACTCACCTATAATTAAATTTGTAACACCAAATTAGCTTTCTGGGCGTATAGAATCGATTGTTCTGTAGCTTTGATCATTGGTTTTAATCGGGAAAGTGCAATAGAGACAAGGAGAGGTTTATGAATATTCAACCTAAAACCATTAATAACGTCCTGATTGCAATGTTGATGATGTCTATTTTCAGCTTGGTTGCAATGTATCACAGCAATACCCAACAAAGTCATGAAATCGAGCAGTTACGTGGTCAGTTGATTCAAAAGGAAAATCAGATAGTTGTCTCAAACGAAGCTCTATCATATACGCGTTACCAGCATCAATTATTAGCAGAAGATTACAACCGTTTTCGAGACCAACAATCAATGAGCAACCTGTTAAGTCAGTGACCAGAAGGTTCCATCAAGGGGAAGGGGGATAACTGAGGCTTGTCGGGATAGCCAATGACATAACACGCTCGTTATTTACTTGTTCTGATAAATTCTGTGATTGTGATGATAAGACTCTAAAAACCAAGTAAAGCGTTATTGCTCTACTTGGTCCCTAGCACTGACAAATGGGTACTATTTAGGTTCTGCTGTTTGTGTTGGAGAAAGCAAAGCCTCCAGCTCTTCTTGAGTCAGTAGATCATCAGTTCTGAACATGCCATATTCGTCATCCAACGACATTTTTGTTCGGCTAATGAGGTATCTTTTCTGAGTTGGCGTTAAGTCTTTTAGCGAATCAATAAGCTCTCTAAAGTTGTTGCTGTTCATTGCCATATATCCCCCCGTTTTAACCCTATACAGGCTTGCTATTCAAATTGTCTAAATAAGCAAAAATCTGTTGATTAATAGTTAATAGCTCCCTATTAACTATAGTGATATCTGACTCATCTGGTGCAACATTGTTGCGCGTATCTTCTTCAATATCTTGTAACGCTGTGACGGCGGTATCTTCACCGAAGCTTTCTAATGCTCCTTTTAAGCTGTGTACTAATAAGTGCAGTTCTGGCCAATTTTCATTGGCATACAACTCATTAATGCGTTCTAAACCATTTACGTGCTCTTCCAAGTAGGTCGCAAACACGGCGATAATGATGTCTACATCGTTATCCATAACTCTATTTAACACGTCAAAATTGATCATTTATTAGTTCCTGAGAAGATTCCAATAGTCCAAAGGTTCAGGCAACTGGCTTCTACGTGAGCCAGCAAGATAGTCTTTCAACCAGAGAGACCAATTTGGAGGGATTGCATGTTGTAATAAATGTCCGATTCTATAATCGTTTGCTGCGTTGGTTATGTGAGAGGTATTAATCACGGTCAACCTAAGTGCTTGTCCAACCTTATGAGTATAAACATTAAGGGCATAAAGATGGTTTTGATGATGCTGATGTGATGGTAATAGGTGACGCGGAAGAATTTGAGGCAGTTTAGTAACTTGATGTTTTCTACTAGCAATGCAGATAAATGTGAATGTAATACGACAAAGTGTGGATAAAAAAGAGTCTCTAAGGAGATTGGAAATAGCCCAGCTCCCTTGCGTGTTTCTTACACAAGTCATATATAAAGCGTTCGCACTTAATGCGGCGAGTTGGCGCATTACCAACATCGAAAGCGTTGAACATTCGGCAACGACTAAGATATTCATGCCACCAAGTGCGACTTTACCCTCAGTCAATGTAAGCCTTCCTTGCAGAGTATTAGTTTTAAACTAGTAACCTGAATGCATAATATCAAGGTGCGAGCAAGTAAAAGATGACATTACGCACCCTTTATAGGGCACCATCTCACTTGCTACCTAGTGATCTTGCTATTGTGTAATTCTAGGGTAAACACAATGTACTTGAAGCTTTAAAGCGGGTTGAATCAGGGATTTAGAGACAAGTTACTTTGTAACTTACGTTGAATGTTTAGCGGAACAGTAATGGGGGTAACATGAAGTTGCCGTGTTCGGTCGTGGACTCACAAATAAAAGATAAGTAATCCTGACTTATTTTGCCCCTTTTCCAATTAGAACGAATGACCATGCAAACCCTGATTATGCAAATTTGACTACCGCAAGTTATCAGAAGGAGTATAGAAATTCGCCTTTCTAAAATTATGTTCCATTTTGCGAACGAGTCTTCCTTTTGCTTTCTTAAACTATTGATTGTAAATTGAAATTCTATATTTAAGGCTGCATTATAGTGGGATGAAAAACGGCTGTAAGCCGTATAGAAAGCGTTAGGTTTGACTCGTTGGAGGGTTTATGAGCAAGTTCATTGGAACTATTTCTTTCGCAATAATATGTACATTCTTTTTTCTCGTTAGTGTCGCTGGTGAAAGTGGTCGTGCGGATACGATTATCAAGGAGCTATTCTCCAAACTAAAGAATGAAGACTTTTCAAGCGAATGTATCGAGATTGTTCGTATTGATGGTCAAAGTGTGGGTTCAAACTGCGAACAAGATATGTTTGTCTTTACTATTAGCTTGCTGAAACGATTTGAACTCTTTGGTGCTAGCAACTACTTCGTGTACTTGGAAAGAGAAAATTACTGGATTCCTTTTATCAATAATCATGGAATCAGAGTCAGCTTAAGCCTCTCAGAAGCTGAGCAAAGTAGTTTTTCAATTTTATCTAATGATCTCGATTACGTGACAGATCTATTTTTTGTAAAACGAACAGGTTTTAGGTGGGATATAGATAAAATAGTTATAAGCGACCCTAAGCTGGTAGAAATTTTCAATCAAACTCGGAAGCAAATTGACTTCAATAAATATGTTGTTCAGCTAGACTCCGGCTATCGGCTAAAAGAAATAGCTATACAAAATGGAGAGTTTACCGATATTGATAGATTATTATTGAAGTTCAGCATGGAAAAGCTGCTAAATGATCTAAATCTACAAAAACCATACAAAGCATTTAAGAGGGATTCACAACGCTTGGCAATTTAAGTTTGAATCGGCTTCAGTGTTTACGGCACATTAGTTTAGGTTGGGTGGAATGCGTTGCTCACTACTTAACGCGGCTACATGGATTCCCCCGGTTGTCAAACATCCGCTAAACTTCAAGTGATGGGTTTTGGACTGCCGCTCTACATTCGGTCTTTATATCAACGATACGCATACGTTGTGACCCTGATGACTTTGCGCGACTGCGGTGCCTTATTCGTTAGATGACATTTAGTATGTCCGCCGCATTAACAGGCTCTCCGCAAGTGGTCTTAACCTATCTCCATCCATTGCGTCTGCAGTGACCCGGTGGGTGTGTTCTCGTTACGCTGCTTGAGTTAGTGTTAACTTAAGCAGCGTAATTCTCGTATTCCGTTTGGTTGTGCAGTAGTGACCAGATGATTCGGGCATTCTTGGCTGCCAGAGCCACGATGGCTCGGTTCATGCCCCGACGTTCAAGAACGCTGCGACACCACTGACTCAACCTATCTTGTTTATGTCCCAAGTTGGCCATAACCGTTCGGGCACCATGAACGAGCAAAGTTCGTAGATATTTATCACCGTGCTTGGTGATTCTGCCTAACCTTGGTTTACCGCCAGTTGAGTACTGTTTTGGGACTAGCCCTAACCAAGCGGAGAAGTCTCGGCTCTTATCAAACTGTGAGCCATTCCCTATCGACGCTAGTATCGCCGTAGCGGTTTGAGGGCCAATGCCTCTCACCTTCATAATCCGCTGAACATTGTCACTGACTTTAGCAAAGGAATCGAAGACCTGTTCTGTGTCAGCGATATGTTGGTTTAACGCATCAAGATGATGGTAAGCGTCAGCAATAACCGACCTAGCTAAATGAGGTAGTTCGTTTTCGGCGTCTTCGAGCATGAGGGGAACTTGCTTCATCAGTGATGAGCGTCCAACCGGTATGATTAATCCGAATTCAGAAAGTAATGCACGAATACGGTTCATTAAAGCCGTTCGTTCACGAACCCAATGTTCTCTCATACGGTGCACCGACAAAATGGCTTGTTGCTCAGGGGATTTTACGGGTACAAAACGGGTAGATGAATGTTGTACAGCTTGGCAAATAGCAACCGCATCATTGAGGTCATTTTTACCTTTAGTACGGTGTGGGACGACATACTTAACTGCCATGATGCGAGCATCATGGCCAAGCTCATGGAGTGTCCTTGCCCAGTAATGCGCTCCACCGCACGCTTCTAAGCCTATACGCATAGGTGGCATATTTGCTAATGTAGGCAGTAGTTTAGAGCGGGTAACGGATTTATGCAGGATGACGTTTCCTTTTGAGTCAACGACATGAATACTGAAGTGATTTTTAGCTAAATCGATACCAGCAAAATAAGAATAATCAGACATGGAGCCTCCGGTGCAAATAAGTACCACATAAGTGTGGCAGATCCTCGGGAGGGGGAATCCATGTCATTCGTTATGATTTTCTCACAAATAGGTTCAATTTGTAGGGAGTTGACCGCAAATCTGATAAAGTCCAAGTCTTCCAGTAATCACGTTGATAGCACTGGATTTACCTAAGACTAGGAACTATTTTGACCAATAATGATATTTTACGCCGTGTACGTTATACATTCGATTTAAAAGACAGTGTCATCTCTGAAATCTTCTCTTTAGCAGACTTAAATGTTACAGATGAACAAGTCTCTAGTTGGCTGAAAAAAGAAGACGAAGAATCTTTTGTCGCACTTAACGACACAGAGTTGGCAGTATTTCTAAACGGTTTTATCAATTTTAAACGTGGTAAACGTGAAGGTGAACAGCCTAAGCCAGAAGAGAAGTTAAGTAATAATATCGTATTTCAAAAGTTACGCATTGCTATGAACTTGAAAGCCGAAGATATTCTCGAGATTCTACAACTTGTAGATTTTCGTTTAAGCAAACATGAACTGAGCGCATTTTTCCGTAAGCCTGAGAATAAACATTACAGAGAATGTAAAGACCAAGTTCTTCGAAACTTCTTGCTAGGTCTTCAGCATCAGTTGCGACCAAGCGGTGATGAGTCTGAATCATAACTAACGGTTCAAGAGTGATTCGTAACGCGTGGCATTTTTACCATGCGTTACGTTTACTGTTTAAGTTGGCATGACTTAATAAGTTTTGCTCTAGAGTTGTATCAAATTACCGGAATAATTATTCCTGGTGAAATTCCTGATCATAACGAGCATTCTGGTTAAATACGAATTGCGCTCTGAACACATAACAACGCATTTTAAGAGGAACTCACAACGCTTGGTGGTTTTGGTTTTAATTAGCTTTGGTGTTTACGGCGCAATAATTTAATTAGAAAAAGGCGAACCAAACGGTTCGCCTTTTGTTATTCCAGTTAGTTTCCAATTTAGTTATTGGTTTCCAACTTAGTTATCGGTGATCAAAAACGAAATTAGTCTTCGTAGTTCTCGATGCTTGGGCACGAGCAGATTAGGTTACGGTCGCCGTAAACGTTATCTACGCGGTTTACTGTTGGCCAGTATTTCCAAGACTTAGTGGCTTTCGATGGGAAGCAGCCTAGCTCACGAGAGTATGGGCGATCCCATTCTGCCGCTGCAAGATCCACTTGAGTATGCGGTGCATTGACTAGAGGGTTGTTCTCTAGTGGCCATTCACCATTTTTCACTTTCGTCATCTCTTCACGGATTGCGATCATCGCGTCACAGAAGCGGTCTAGCTCTTCCAAATCTTCTGATTCAGTTGGCTCTACCATTAGTGTGCCAGCAACTGGGAATGACATCGTTGGCGCGTGGAAACCGTAGTCCATTAGACGCTTCGCGATGTCTTCTTCGCTGATGCCTGTTTCTTCTTTAAGCGGACGAATATCAACGATACATTCGTGTGCTACACGGCCGTTTTTACCACGGTAAAGAATCGGGTAGTGTGGACGCAGACGCTCCATCACGTAGTTGGCGTTCAAAATCGCAACTTTAGTTGCATCTTGCAGGCCAGCTTCACCCATCATCGCGATGTACGCCCAAGAAATAGGCAGGATAGATGCGCTACCCATGTCTGCCGCGGAAACGGCTAACTCTTTACCTTCAACACCGTTTTCGATGTGACCTGGTAGGAAAGGCGCTAGGTGAGATTTCACACCGATAGGACCCATACCTGGACCGCCACCACCGTGTGGGATACAGAAGGTTTTGTGTAAGTTCAGGTGAGAAACGTCAGAACCGATGAAGCCTGGAGACGTTAGTGCAACCTGTGCGTTCATGTTTGCGCCATCTAGATATACCTGACCGCCTGCGGCATGAACCATTTCGCACACTTCTTTCACTTGCTCTTCGTATACGCCGTGCGTAGAAGGGTAGGTGATCATGATGCTTGATAGGTTGTCTTTGTGTTTCTCGATTTTCGCTGCTAGGTCAGTCATGTCGATGTTGCCATCTTCATCACATTTAACCACAACCACTTTCATTGATACCATTGACGCTGTCGCTGGGTTAGTACCGTGCGCAGAGCTTGGGATCAAACATACGTTGCGGTGACCTTCGCCACGGCTTTCGTGGTAACGTTGAATAGCAATAAGACCTGCGTACTCACCAGATGCACCAGAGTTTGGCTGTAGAGAGAAATCGTCGTAACCTGTGATTTCACATAGCTTCTCTTTCAGGTCTTTCGCCAGCGCAGTGTAACCAGCCGCTTGCTCTAGAGGTGCGAATGGGTGGATAGAACCAAACTCAGGCCAGGTTACTGGAATCATTTCTGCTGCAGCGTTCAGTTTCATTGTACAGCTGCCCAGCGGGATCATACCGTGAGTCAGTGAGAAGTCTTTGTTCTCTAGCTGTTTCAGGTAACGCATCATTTGCGTTTCGCTGTGGTGCGTATTGAATACTGGGTGAGTCAGGAACTTAGAAGTACGGCGTAGTGCTTCTGGAATTGCAGCAAACTCATTGCTTGCGATTTCTGACGATAGCGCGTTAACGTCTTGTTGTACGTCGAACACTGCAAATAGCGCTTCGATATCACCCGTTGTGGTGGTTTCGTCGAAGCTGATGCCTAGTTTGCCGTCTAGCTTACGTAGGTTGATGTCTGCAGCTTGTGCTTTCGCGTATAGCTCTTCAGTTTTTACATCTGTGTTGATAGTGATGGTATCGAAGAAGCTGTTGTGTGCAAGCTCGTAGCCAGACTTTGTCAGGCCAGCTGCAAGAATCGCAGTCATGTGGTGAGTGCGACGCGCAATAGTACGAAGACCTTCTGCGCCGTGGAATACCGCGTAGAAAGACGCCATGTTCGCTAATAGTGCTTGCGCAGTACAGATGTTCGATGTCGCTTTTTCACGGCGGATGTGCTGTTCACGTGTTTGCATCGCCATACGTAGTGCTTGGTTGCCGTTTACATCGATAGAAACACCGATTACACGACCTGGCATAGTACGCTTATGCTTATCACGAGTTGCCATGAATGCTGCGTGTGGACCGCCGTAACCCATTGGTACGCCGAAACGCTGAGCAGAGCCTATAACAACATCTGCGCCCATTTCGCCTGCTGGCTTAAGCAGAGCTGAAGCAAGTAGGTCAGTGGCAACGGTTACTAGCGTTTTGTTTGCCTGTGCTTTAGCGATGATGTCCGATAGGTCACGAACTTCACCAGTTGTACCAGGATATTGAACGAGTGCGCCAAATACGTCTTGTTCTGGTAGTGATTCAAGTGAACCGACTAGTACTTCAAAGCCGATGTATTTTGCACGAGTTTTTACAACTTCTAGTGTTTGCGGATGAACGTCGTCAGCCACAAAGAATACGTTACTTTTGCTCTTACCAGCACGCTTACATAGCGTCATCGCTTCAGCGGCTGCAGTCGCTTCGTCAAGTAGAGAAGCGTTCGCGATTTCCATACCAGTCAGGTCCATAACCATTTGCTGGTAGTTTAGAAGTGCTTCAAGACGACCTTGAGAGATCTCTGGCTGGTAAGGGGTGTACGCTGTGTACCAGCCAGGGTTTTCTAACACGTTACGTAGAATCACGTTTGGCGTGAAGGTGTTGTAGTAACCTTGTCCAATGAAAGTACGTTTAATTTGGTTTTGGTCAGCGAACTGGCGCATTGCAACAAGCATGTCTGCTTCGCTTTTCGCTTCTGCTAGTGATAACGGTTTTTCCAGACGAATTTGTGCAGGAACCGTTTCTTCGATAAGTGCGTCAAGGTTAGCAACGTTGATCGCATCCAACATTTTTTGTTGGTCAGATTTGTTTGGGCCGTTGTGGCGAGCAACGAACTCATTTTGTGTGCTGAGGCTTTGAAGTAATTCAGTCATTGTCCTTTACCTACTCCATCGTTCGGGTAACGGAAATCATCGTTACTGATAAGGTTAATTATACGTCCGAACATTGAAAAAAAGCTGCCTTCCAAGTGGGGGCAGCTTTCCTAATCTTCCTAATTACTCTTCTTCAATTGAGTTTAGGTATTCTTCTGCGTCTTTTAGGTTGTCTAGTTCTGATGGGTCAGACATCTTAACTTTAACAATCCAGCCGCCTTCATATGGTTCTTCGTTGATTAGCTCTGGGCTATCTTCAAGCTCTTCGTTGATTTCTACAACTTCACCGCTGATAGGCGCGTAGATATCTGAAGCTGCTTTTACAGATTCAACTAGAGAGAAGCTATCGCCAGCTTCAATTTCGTCTTCCACGTCTGGTAGGTCAACGAATACTACGTCACCCAGCATCTCCTGTGCGTGCTCAGAAATACCGATAGTTACTGTGCCATCGCCATTATCGCGTACCCACTCGTGGCTATCTGCAAACTTCAATGTGTTGTCCATTGCTTAATCTCCAAAAAATAACTGCGTTTAAATTGTTTATTGGTAAAGAGGGAAGCGGCCACACAGTGCTTTCACTTCTTTGCGAACGCGCTGTTCTACTTCTGCGTTACCTTCAGGGCTTTCTACTAACCCATCCAATACATCGCCAATCCAATTACCAATGAGCTTGAATTCTTCTGCGCCAAAGCCGCGGCTTGTGCCTGCTGGTGTACCCAAACGGATACCCGATGTAATCATAGGCTTCTCTGAATCAAATGGGATACCATTTTTATTACATGTGATCCCCGCACGCTCAAGCGCTTCTTCAGTTTTATTACCTTTCAAGCCCTTAGGGCGAAGGTCAACCAGCATCAGGTGAGTATCGGTTCCGCCAGTCACAATGTCGCAACCGCGAGTCTGCAATACTTCAGCTAATACTTTTGCATTATTGATCACTGAATTGATATAAGTTTTAAACTCAGGTCCGAGTGCCTCACCAAATGCCACAGCTTTTGCAGCTATAACGTGCATTAGTGGGCCACCTTGTAGGCCTGGAAATACTGCTGAGTTGATTTTCTTAATGATGTCTTCGTGGTTGGTTAAGATCATGCCGCCACGTGGGCCACGCAGTGTTTTGTGAGTTGTTGTCGTCACAACATGTGCGTGTGGTAGTGGGCTAGGGTGCGCGCCAGTCGCAATCAGACCTGCAATGTGCGCCATATCAACCATTAGAATTGCATCTACTTCGTCTGCAATTTCACGGAACTTAGCAAAATCGATAGTACGTGGAATCGCACTACCACCAGCGATGATCATCTTTGGTTTGTGTTCAAGTGCAAGAGCACGAACATCTTCGTAATTGATTTCTAGTGTTTCACGGTCAACACCGTACTGAACCGCATTGAACCATTTACCAGAAAGAGCAGGACGTGCGCCGTGTGTAAGGTGGCCGCCAGCGTCTAATGACATGCCTAAAATGGTATCACCTGGCTGAAGAAGAGCCAGTTTAACTGCACCGTTTGCCTGAGCACCTGAGTGAGGTTGAACGTTTGCGTATTCACAACTAAAAAGTTTTTTCGCGCGTTCGATAGCGATTGCCTCTACCGTATCAACGTGTTCACAACCACCGTAGTAACGACGACCTGGGTAACCTTCAGCGTATTTGTTTGTTAGGCAAGTGCCTTGAGCTTGCATTACCGCTTTAGAAACAATGTTCTCAGAAGCGATAAGTTCGATTTGTTCGTTTTGGCGAGCGAATTCCGCCTGAATTCCAGCAAAGACAGCATCATCTGTCGCAGAGAGGTTGGTAGAGAAAAAGTTTTCCAAGCTGTGGTTAGGGTAACTCTTGTTCATGGTAGTTGACCTTCCAAATCTGAAAATGAACCCCGCATGAGTTGAATTATTGGTTTGCGGTTAGGTTCATTTGTCCTCAAAACAGCTGAACTGCATAGCAGAACAGAGCGAACATCCAGCCCTAAAAAGTGGGCAAAAACTCCATCGGATTGCGCTGTACTTTTGAATCTCTCACGCCCAATCGTTACGGAAAAGTGCATCTCTACATCTAACAAGGCTGTAACATAACGCTTGAGGCAGGAACAATCAACAAAAAATTTCCTATAGGAAACACGCATTCGATTTTTGTTAACGAGAGCACACTTTAATTAACCTGGTGGACTTTTATCCATTATACGGTTCATGCACAATGCTTATAGGGAGAGAGATAAGAACAATTACAGAGGGAATTATGGCAGGAAGTATTTATGATGAATACCCATCGATGACGCTTACGAAAGACAATCATGATGAGAATATAGAGCCTTTAAAGCTCGGTCAGCGTATTAAAGATATTCGCTCGAAGTTGGGTATTACACTTGAAGAGGCTAGCCAGAGAACAGGCCTTGCTCGCTCTACACTAAGCAAAATTGAGAACGAGCAGATTTCACCTACATTTCAGGCAATGCAAAAACTGGCTCTTGGTTTGCAAATTGACATACCACAACTCTTTGAACCACCTAGGAAAAAAGTTGCAACAGGGCGTAGAGACGTTACTCGAAAAAACGAAGGAAAACCTCACCCGACTCAAACGTACGAACACGAATTACTTGCTACTCAACTTTCCAATAAGAAAATGATGCCTTTTAAAAGCCAGATCCGTGCTCGACATTTTGACGAATACAAAGACTGGGTTCGTCATGACGGGGAAGAGTTCTTACTTATCTTATCTGGCGAAGTGAAGTTCTATTCTGAGTTCTACGAACCAGTGGTTCTAAGCGAAGGCGATAGTGTTTACTATGACGCAAACATGGGACACATGTTGACCAGTGTAAGTGAAGAAGATGCACAGATTCTTTGGGTCACAGCCAAGTAGTGATAAAAAGTTGTAAATTTCCTATAGTGAAAGCAAACGATTGCTATTGGTTGTAAGTTTGTTAAAATGGCGCTCAGTTGATGATCTATCACTCAATTGAGCGCCTTTTTTAGCGTTTTATTGTGATTAAAATGTTAAAAGTCACACTTTTGAAAGCCAACAGTCGTCTTGTTCGTGCAAAATGGAATCAAGCGTGTTTATTATTGGAAACATAGAAAGCGAATGCTGACAGCATTCTCGGGTCTATCTAAATGGAGACGAAAATGACTCAAGAACTTCTGAAAACACCACTACATGCACTTCATATTGAAGTTGGCGCAAAAATGGTCCCGTTTGCGGGTTACGATATGCCAGTCCAATATCCACTAGGCGTTAAGAAGGAGCACTTACACACTCGTGATGCAGCGGGTCTGTTTGATGTTTCTCACATGGGGCAACTTCGTTTGATTGGTGAGGGTGCAGCAGCATTCCTGGAGACATTGGTTCCTGTAGATATTATTGACCTGCCAAAAGGTAACCAGCGCTATGCTTTCTTCACGAACGAGCAAGGTGGAATCATGGATGACCTAATGGTCGCAAACCAGGGTGATCATCTATTCGTTGTAGTTAACGCAGCTTGCAAAGAGCAAGACATCAATCACCTTAAAGCCCATCTACCAGCCGATGTTGAACTCGAAATCATTGAAGATCGCGCGTTGCTTGCTTTGCAAGGGCCAAAAGCAGCAGAAGTTCTTAAGCGTTTTAATGCTGAAGTAGCAGAAATGCTTTTTATGGACGTGAAGAAACTCGAAATTCTTGGCGTTGAATGCATCGTGAGCCGCAGCGGTTACACGGGTGAAGATGGCTATGAAATCTCAGTACCAAACTCTCACGCAGAAGAGTTAGCTCGTAAGCTTACGGCCGAAGCTGAAGTTGAGTGGATTGGTCTTGGCGCGCGCGATTCACTGCGTTTGGAATGTGGTCTGTGCCTATATGGTCACGATTTAGATACAACCACAACACCGGTTGAAGCAAGTCTTCTTTGGGGTATTCAAAAAGTTCGCCGCACAGGTGGTGAGCGTGAAGGTGGTTTCCCTGGTGCTGATATTATTCTTAAGCAAATTGAAACCAAAGATGTCGCGCGTAAACGTGTTGGCCTTGTCGGTCAAACTAAAGCACCAGTTCGTGAAGGCGCTGAACTTTTTGAT
This sequence comes from Vibrionaceae bacterium, assembly GCA_018222805.1. Taxonomy (GTDB): domain Bacteria; phylum Pseudomonadota; class Gammaproteobacteria; order Enterobacterales; family Vibrionaceae; genus Vibrio. The sequence goes on along the minus strand of JAAEZQ010000005.1, from coordinate 54,777 downwards.
GCTGACGGAAACCAAATCGGCGTAGTGACCAGTGGTACTGCTGGACCTAATGCGGGTAAGCCAGTGTCAATGGGTTATGTGCGAGCAGATCTAGCTGCTATTGGCACGGAGTTGTTTGCTGAAGTACGTGGTAAAATGTTACCTATGACCGTAGAAAAAATGCCATTTGTACCTCAACGCTACTACCGTGGCTAAGCAGAACATATGAAAAAATGCCGGGCTAAATAGCCCGGCATTTTTTATCTTAACTATTAACTAACGTTTGAGATTAATCACCTGTCAGGGTTAGACTTATTCTTATCCGTTAGCCACTAATTTAGCTCACCGCTTCATCAATGTTGCAGCACATGTCGATAACGATATCTTCCACTCTACTAGGATGAAGCATGTCTTCTTTCTTAATGCTGAACTGGCTTGCGATGATTGTGTTGAACAGTTCCCAGTGTCTTAGCAGCATCTTTTCACGATCATCTGCAATATCTGGCCATGTTTGCTGCATCATCGGTGCTAGTGTGACAGCGCCATGAGCAAACAGGAGCATTTGCCACTTTGATTCCCAATGGTCTACTTGTGCGTTAGGGTACTCGCGGTTGTACTCTTCAAAAATTCCAGAAAAAATGACACTAAATTCTTCTTTTGATCGTAAGAAATAATCAAACAGTGCGTTGTCATCTTGACGGATAGCGTCTGCAATCATTTGTATAGGGTGTGGGTTGATTAACGTAAACGCCAACATACGTACCGTAAAGAGATAAATCTTTTTGTTAGACGGTGTGTCTTCTGGCATCTGGTTGAGAAGTTCGGCCATATAGTCTTGCAAGTACTCATCCATCGCATCACTAACCGCTTGCCATATTTTTTCTTTACTGCCGAAATGGTGTCGGATCAAGCTATGTGAGACCCCCGCTTTTTCACTGATATTTCTTAGCGATACTCGCGAGTAACCAAGTTCGCAAAACATATCTGCAGCAACCTTGAGAATGACACATTTAGTGTGTTCAGCTGCTTCAGCACTTCGTCTGCCTTGCTTTCTCTCATTCATAGTTCGACATTTCCCGAATAATAATCAACGCGTTCCTTTTACCAGAAACTTGCCTGATTGACTAATTTATTTGCTGCACGAATGGATAATATGTTGATCTGTATCCAAATAGGGATATACTGCACGACTGTGTAGTAAAATGAAGTGTGGAGATAACTGGTGCGTAAACAATATCTAAAACGCATTTTGGTTGGCGCAGTAATGACAATAAGTCTTTCTGGACTGCTGACTGGATGTAACAAAGCCATCTCAGAACCGTCAGAACCTTTAATTAAACCCGTTAAGTTGCTTGCAGTTAAAGATTTGGCTGTGGCTGATTCCGATGCTTTTCTAGCGCAAATTGATGCAACACATCGAGCACAGTTGTCGTTTCAGGTCGGTGGAGAAGTTGACCAGTTGCTTGTCAGAATGGGTCACGATGTCAAAAAAGGCGACGTGTTAGCAACGCTGGATCCGAAAGACCTTCAATTGGCACTGAATTCTTCCCAAGCACAGTACGCGTTGGCGAAAACACAGTGGCAACGCGCTAAGAGCCTATATAGAAAAAAGCTGATCAGTACAGATGAATACGATCAAAAAGAAACCCAATATAAAGCGGCATTATCTAACTTCGAACAGGCAAAAACCGATTTAAGTTACACAAAGATCCATGCCCCTTTTGATGGCGTGGTTTCTTATACCTATGTCAAACCTTTTCAGGTCGTGGGTGAGAAACAAGAAATTTTAAACCTGATTGACAACAGCACGTTGGACGTCTCTTTTACGTTGCCGGTTACTTACGCAGAGTCTGTATCGCTCGCTTCTTTAAAGGAGGCGCATATGTGGGTGACGATGGATAGTGAACCGGACAGACGAATCCCGGGGAAATTCAAAGAAATTTCAACGCAACCTAATTCCGATACCAATAGCTATGAAGCGATTGTGACCATCACTCGTCCTTCTGAGCGCAACTTACTCACAGGTATGACAGGTCAAGTGCATATCGCGAAACAGAATGTCTCTGACTCTGTGATTTTGCCTCAGTCAGCATGGGTGAGTAAGGGCACTGATCATGGTGAAGTTTGGGTAATGGACGGTGAAACACAACAAGTAAGAAAGGTGACATTGTCACTTGGCGATAGTGGTAGCGTTGAATCTGGGCTAAAAAGTGATGACTACGTCGTCATAGCTGGTGTTGAACACTTAGTCGAAGGCCAGGTAGTTAAAGCTTGGGTTCGAGAAGGAGGTATTTAATGAAACGCGCGTTATTTACAGTTTCTGCTATTGCGCTTGCGGTACTCACTGGTTGTCAAGGAGATACCCAAAGGACTTCTGATCATTCACTGTATGTTTCAACCGTATCAGTGGGTGCGCCAGTGAAAAGTCAGTTCAGAGCTTTTAAAGGGATTGTGGTTCCTGCTGAGCAGACTCCCATAGCATTCCGACTCGCGGGCGAAATTCAACATGTTCTCGTAAAAGCGGGTGATGTGGTTAAACAAGGCCAAATGCTCGCCAAGCTTGATGATAATAAAGAGAAGCAAACCATAAACGATGCAGAAGCTCAATACACGCTGGCCATTCGCCAATTGAAGCGTGGTACAGAGTTGTATGAGCGGCAAATGATTTCAAAAGCGGAACTGGACGAGCTAACCGCGAATAAAGAGTTGGCAGAAGCGAACTTCTATAGTGCGACCAACCAGTTCAACTACACGCGTCTTTTTGCGCCGTTTTCGGGCAAGGTATCTGACGTTTATAAAGAACGTTTTGAGCGAGTTAGCGCAGGTGAAACGGTACTTAATCTCTATCAAAACAACATGGTTTATGTACGTATAGAACTCTCTGACAACGTCCTAGCGCTGGTGAACCCGAATACTGAAAATGTGAACTACAAACCTAGCGCGACATTCTCCGGCGTTTCGGAATCTTATTTGTTGGATTACTTAGAGTATACGAGTGAGCCGAACGCGGATACTCAGACTTATGAAATGTACCTGACGATGCCTCAGCCTGAAAAAGAAATCTTACCAGGTACAAGCGTTAGCGTGATGGTAGATATGGTCGAAGCGGGCATCACATCGATTGATGGTTACAACGTTCCTGTTACTGCGCTGCAAGCGGGCAGTCAAAGTAATGAGTTTTTTGTGTGGAAAATGAAGGATGAGAACGTCACTAAGGTGCCTGTGGCTGTTTCACAAGTAAACGGTCAAGGAGCCGTTGTCTCATCTGGTGTAAGTCAAGGCGATGTACTGGTTAACTCAAACTTACGTAAATTACGTGAAGGCAAACATGTGGAAGTGGTGGAGAAGGGACAAAAATGAACATTGCTGAGTATTCCATAAAAAACAAAGTCATCAGTTGGCTGTTCATTGTTATTCTTGCCATTGGTGGTATCACTTCATTCCTTGAGCTTGGCCGGTTGGAAGATCCGGCGTTCACCATAAAAGAAGCGATGATCATCTCGACTTATCCGGGTGCAACATCTAAGGAAGTGGAAGAAGAACTTACCTATCCGCTGGAAAAAGAGATTCGTAAGCTCCCATATATCGATTTCATTACCTCAACGTCGTCGGATGGCATGTCACAGATCATGGTTAGTATGAAGATGGACTATGGTCCAGACGAGCTGCCGCAAATCTGGGATGAAATGCGCCGCAAGATTAATGATCTGCAACCAAGTTTGCCGCAGGGTGTGCAATCTCTTCAGATCATTGATGATTTCGGTGACGTGTACGGTGTGATGTTGATGTTAACGGGTGACGACTATAACTATGTCGAGCTTAAACGCTATGCTGACCACCTAACGCGTGAATTAGAGTTGATAGAAGGGGTAGGCAAAGTCGATATTAGTGGCGACCAACAGGAGATGTTGTTTGTCGAGATCTCTTTAGATCGCCTTGCATCTTTAAACATTGACATGAACGTGGTCGCGAACTTGCTAAACCAACAAAACAGTGTGGTGTCAGCAGGTGAAGTAATGGTAAATGGCGAAAGTCTCATTATCCGTCCTAGCGGTGCGCTAAATACCGTAGAAGAGTTGGGAAATCTGATCATTCACGGCCGAGATACTGGGAACCTGATCCGCTTAAAGGATGTCGCGACTATTTCTCGTGGCATTCAAGAAAAGCCAAGCAACGTGATCTTGTTTAACGGCAAAAAAGCGATCAACATCGCAATCTCTTTTGCGTCCGGTGTCAACGTGGTCGAAGTTGGTGAGCGTATTGATGCTGAGCTAAGCAACCTAGAGTCCATTAAGCCTGCGGGCCTTGATATGAGCTACTTCTACAATCAGGCAAAAGAGGTGGATCAGTCCGTTAAAGCATTCGTCATTAGTTTGGCTGAAGCGGTTGCTATCGTAATTGTTGTTCTGTTGTTTACCATGGGGTTACGTAGTGGTGTCATCATCGGTGCCGTACTTCTACTGACCGTGTTTGGTACTTTTATCCTTATGAACTACTACAACATCGAGCTTCATAGGATTTCTCTCGGCGCTTTGATCATTGCTTTGGGTATGCTAGTTGATAACGCGATTGTTGTTGTTGAAGGTATCCTCGTTGGCCTAAAGAAGGGGCGTTCAAAGGTCCAGTCCGCCGTAGATATTGTTAAACAGACTCAGTGGCCGCTGTTGGGGGCGACGGTGATTGCCATTACGGCATTTGCACCAATTGGGCTTTCGCAAGATGCGACTGGTGAGTTCATGGGCTCTCTGTTTTGGGTGCTTTGCTTTTCCTTGTTCCTGAGCTGGATAACTGCCATTACGCTAACACCGTTTTTAGCTAATCTTTTATTGAAAGAAAAAGATAACGCATCAGGTGATGAGGACCAAGACCCTTATAAAGGTTGGTTGTTTGTCGCATTCGGATCTTTACTCAAGGTTGCTTTACGTTTTCGGTGGTTAACCGTTGCAGGTATGGTGGTATTACTCGTCGGTGCTTTAGTGGCGTTTGGTAATGTTAAACAGCAGTTCTTCCCGCCATCAAACACGCCGATGTTTTATGTGGATATGTGGATGCCGGAAGGCACAGATATTCGCGAAACAACCAAAAAAGCAGAAGCAGTTGAAAGCTTCATTCGACAACAAGACGATATCGATTTTGTGTCGGTATCAATTGGTCAAGGTATGCAGCGCTTTGTTTTGACCTATCAGCCAGAGAGAAGCTATGAAGCTTATGCTCAGATCCAGGTTAGGGCAACGGATCGTGAGAGTATGTTTAAGCTTTTGGATACGCTGGATGCCAGCTTAGCCAAGAAGTTTAACGAGCCGACATTCCTGTTTAAGTTGATGGAGTTTGGTCCGTCCCCAGCGTCAAAAATCGAAGCGAGAATCACTGGCCCAGATCCACAGATACTGCGTGATTTAGCGGTAAAAGTGGAAGATATTTTACATACCGATCTTGGTGCACGAAACATTCGTCATGACTGGCGTGAGCGCACTAAAGAGCTCGTTCCGGTATTTAACGAATCGAAAGCGCGTCGTCTGGGGATTTCAAAAGAAGATCTTTCTAGCACGTTACAGATGGCATTTGGTGGTCGTGCGTTAGGGTACCTACGAGACGGAACACACACACTACCAATCCTGACCCGACTTCCGGAAGCAGAGCGTGTGGATTTTGAATCTCTACAAAATGTGAATATCTGGAGCCCGTCACTCCAAACCTACATCCCCGTTGATCAAATTATCGATGGTGTGAAGTTAGATTGGAGCGAACCTCTTATTCAGCGTCGTGACCGTAAACGCACTCTGACGGTATTGGCTGACCACGATGTATTGAGTGAAGATACGGCTGCAAGCTTGTTTGCTCGCGTTCAACCAAAAGTGATGGCATTACACCTACCAGATGGTTACGAAATTACTTGGGGTGGGGAATATGAGTCATCGAAAGATGCACAAGATGCTTTGTTCGGCTCACTGCCGATGGGTTACTTGTTGATGTTCATCATTACCATTTTGTTGTTTAACTCGGTGAAAAAGCCGCTGGTTATTTGGTTTACGGTGCCGCTGTCTATTATTGGTGTGTCATTCGGCTTGTTGACGACAAATATGCCATTCAGCTTCACCGCTTTCTTAGGCTTATTGAGTTTAAGCGGGATGATACTGAAAAACGGGATTGTATTACTCGATCAAATTAACCTTGAGTTGGCATCAGGAAAAGATCCTTATCTCGCTATTGTAGATAGTGCGATCAGCCGTGTGAGACCGGTAAGCATGGCGGCTGTGACGACCATTTTAGGTATGATTCCCCTTGTTTTTGATGCCTTCTTTGGCTCAATGGCGATAACGATTATGGCAGGGCTTGGTTTTGCTACTGTACTGACACTGATCGTAGTGCCAGTGATGTTTGCGATTCTGTTTAGGATAACTACCAATCGTAGTAAATAAATGGTTATGCTAGCTTGTTAAAATACTCGATAACGGCGTTGGATTTTCGTTTATAAAGAAAGTTGATTGTAGAATAACTACTTATCGAAAATTTCCGCCTTGTTCTCAAGCATTTTTCCTACGCTATCTCTCATCACTTTTTTACTGTGATTGGTATACGACCACTGCATAAGGACTCCTGACTAATATTTAGTCAGACTCCTGCCTAGCCCTGAGAGATTTTCTCAGGGCTTTTTTTGTATCAAAATCAGAATAAAAAAACCTCTCTCAACCGGAATATGAGAGAGGTTTAAGATGCTAGGGGGGCGTTAAAAGAATATTAAGCAGTAACTTCTTGCTTTGCTTCTGCTTTATTTTTAAGCAATGCGTAAGTGAAACCTGTTAGCGCAGTACCTGCAGCAATCGCAACCAAGTACATTAATACTGGAGTGATTGCATTAGGAATCAGCAATACGAACAGACCACCGTGTGGTGCCATGAGTTTTGCACCAAACAGCATAGAAAGTGCACCTGTCAACGCACCACCAGCCATACAAGCAGGGATTACACGCATTGGATCTTTCGCTGCGAACGGGATTGCACCTTCAGAGATGAAGCATAAACCCAGAACAAATGATGCTTTACCAGCTTCGCGCTCACTTTCTTCAAATTTGTTTTTCGCAAGGAATGTAGCCAGACCCATACCCAGCGCCGGAACCATACCAGCAGCCATAATTGCCGCCATCGGAGCGTAAGTTTGAGACGCCAGTAGACCAACACCGAATGCATAAGCTGCTTTGTTTACCGGACCACCCAAGTCGAAACACATCATCGCGCCAAGGATAATACCTAGCAGAACCGCGCGGTCTGAGCCCATGTTATTTAGGAATTCAGTCAAACCATTCATGATTCCTGCAACCGGACCACCTACGATGTAGATCATCACTAAACCAGTAAACAGAGTAGCAACGAAAGGAATGATAAGAATCGGTTTTAGTGCTTCCATAGACTGTGGCAGTGATACTTTATCAGCCAGAAGCTTCGCCGAGTAACCTGCAATGAAGCCTGCTGCGATACCACCTAAGAAACCTGAACCGATAGAACTGGCCAGCATACCGCCAACCAAACCTGGAGCCAGACCCGGGCGGTCAGCAATTGAGAAGGCAATGAAACCTGCAAGGACCGGAATCATAAGCGCGAACGCTGAACCACCACCGATATTCATCAGTGCAGCGGCCATAGTACCTTCTTCTTTAAACGCTTCGATACCGAACACGAAGGATAGGGCAATGATTAAGCCCCCCGCAACGACCACTGGAAGCATGTGAGACACACCCGTCATCAGGTGTTTGTACACGCCTTTTTTCTCTTCGGTTGCAGACTCACTTGAAGATCCTGAGTGCTGGTACACCGTCGCCTGTTCAAAGGCTTTATCCATCTCTTCCGCTGTTTTCTTAAGTGCTGGACCAGTTTTAGTGCGGTACATTTTCTTACCGTTAAAGCGGTCAAGTGGCACTTCGATGTCTGCTGCGATGATAACGAGATCCGCTTCTGCGATTTCTTGTTCAGTCAGTTGGTTCTTCGCGCCTACAGAGCCACGAGTTTCCACTTTGATTTGGTGGCCACGACGTTTGCCTTCTTCATCCAGCGCTTCTGCCGCCATAAAGGTATGAGCCACACCTGTTGGGCAAGCTGTGATCGCAACAATTTTTTTCACAGAAGACGCTGTGTTTTCTTCTGGTGCTGAAACAGTTGTTGCTTGCTCCAGTATACTTGCGTTCTCTACAGCAGATTGCAGAAATGCCTCGGCATCTTTGGCTACTGCACCTATCTCGGCTTGATAGACTTTTTTGCCTACGAAACGAGAAGTATCTACCGGGGTGTTCGCGGCGATGATGATAGCTTCAGCCTGTTTAATGTCAGCGTCTGTAAGTAAATTAGGTTCGATGATGCTTGATTGACATTCAATCTTTGCATTCCATCCCAGTTTAGTGACGGCTTGATCGAGTAGTCCTGCTGCTATGATGCTGTTTGCAACACCACTTGGACAGGCTGTAATAATAGCAATATTCATACTGATAACCTTCTGTTCCTTAGTTATTGTCTAAGTTTGTATTAGGGTTAAGCTCGCTCACCTGAGTTTGGAGCTTAATGTTCTCCAGTTCTTCCTGACTGGTAAGTCCAACGCCCACCTGACTCACTGCTAACGCAGAAAGTGCTGTGGCGAAGCGTAATAATTCGTTTTTTGGCATGACTTGCATGTGGCCCCAACACAATCCAGCAACCAGTGTGTCACCTGCGCCTACGGTACTAACCACATTCATTCTAGGTGGTTGTGCGCGTAGCCATTCTTCTTGATTGAGCCACATCACACCGTTCGCTCCCATAGAAACGACGATGTTTTCAATCCCTTTATCGGCCAGCGATTGTGCCGCTTGTTGGCATTGTTCCGGTGTTTCGAGGTGCTGACCAACAAAGTCACTCAGTTCTTCATCGTTAGGCTTGATAAGCCAAGGGTGCGCATCAATACCCGCACTCAAAGCCGCTTTACTGCTATCAAACAGAACTTTTTTACCAAGCTGATGAAGCTTCTCAATCCACGCGGCGCAGAGCTCTGGTGTCACTCCACCAGGCAGGCTACCTGCAAGCACAAAGTAGTCATGGGTATCTGCCAGACGGAAAAGCGTCTCTTCGAAGCGGGAAATATCTTGAGAAGAAACCTGAACGCCCGGGAAGTTGATGTCGCTGACTTCGCCGTTTGATTCAACGAGTTTTACGTTGATTCGGGTAGAGCCTTCAACTTCAATAAACTCGTCTTTAACATCAATCTCTTTAAATAGCTGATGGAAAAGCTCTGGATTATCTTTGCCCAAGAATCCGGTTGCGGTTACGTCTGCGCCTAAATCACTCAGCACTTTCGCCACGTTCACACCTTTACCAGCAGCATGGAGGTTACTTTGTTTCACCAAGCTTACTGAGCCCACCTTTAATGCCTCAACCGAGCCTGTAAGGTCGAGCGCCGGATTCAGCGTGATCGTGACGACTTTGTTTGTTTTTATGCTAGTCATAACCGCCCCTTAACCTTCACCAAGGCCAGATGCGATTGCGTTGCCAATAGATTCTAGCGCTAGAGCGGCATCTGGACCTTCAGCAGAAAACTGAAGTTGGTGACCATGTTTCACGCCGAGTGCAATAACTTTCATTAAGCTTTTCGCATTCACTGATTTACCGTCACCATCCAGGTTGACAACACGAATGGTTGATTCAAATTTTTTGGCTTCAGCAACAAGCATTGCACCTGGACGAGCGTGCAAACCATGTGAGTTTTTAATCTTGAATACCGCTGTATTGCCGTCTTCAGAAGACGCTGGCGCCATTTCTTCACCTTTAAACAGAGCAAGAACTTGTTCAGCAGATGCATCCAGTAATTTTCCGTGTTCTTTGTTGAACACAAGCTGAGAAAGCGTATTTAGCATAGGTTGGTGAGCGTTGTTACAAGCTGCAAAAGCTACCAATGCTCGTACTGGTTGCCCTTCGTAGTTACAGTCGTTCGCCGTTGAAACAAAAGAAACACCTGTGCGAGATACTTGCTTGTTACTTCCTACCAGCCATAGGCCATTACCAAGATTGGTTGGCGCTTTAGTTACAAGATCCGCAACAAACTCTTTATCCGCGCATCCTGTATTTTTAAGCAGTCCACCAGCGACCGCACTCATTTGAACCATATCGCTAGCAGGGAAATTGAGCTGAATAAGTGACGCGTCGAAGTCAGCTTCTAGCTGAACATCACCATGAAGTAGGGCGATAATGTCATCTTCGCTTTTCGCATTACGCAGACGCTCTTCGACACCATCAGCACCCAGAACTTTTGTAAGTTGTTTAAGGATTCCAAGGTGTTCGTCTGACTTGGCAGCAATACCAATAGCAACAAATACGGTATTACCATCTCCCCATTTAACGCCTTCGGGGAAGTGATGCACCGCGACACCGGTGGTTTTAACCATTGATCGAGTGTCGGTCGTTCCGTGAGGTATCGCAATGCCGTTGCCTAAAAAGGTTGAGTTTTGGTTTTCGCGATTAAGCATGCCTTCTACATAACCTTGCTCAACCAAACCTTTTTCAGTTAGGCTCTGCGCAATGCTTTTGATTGCTTCAAACTTATCTGTCGCAGATTGTGATAGGGTAATGTCGTTCTTACTTAGCTTAAGCATGGTGCTCTCCAGCATTAAGGTGTCAATTTAAAAGTCATTTCGGTTGTGCTGCTGTAAGTCGTCATATAGAGGATGGCGTCAGAGCCCAACATTTCTAATCCAATTTATTGGTTTTTACGTCTAGCTGAAACGATTCAGCATTGCGTTAAATTTTTTAAGATCTTCAGCAAAACTTTTTAAATCAACCGTTAATTTTCGTTCTTATATTCCTAGCCCATATCACCGACAATTGACGTGTTTTGGTGATTTAGGTCAATTTTTAGGTTTTTGCTGAATCCTTTCAGCTTTTATACTGAATCGTTTCAGCATATAATTCAACTTATCGTCGGATCATTGATGTATTAATATGATCACGCGCACAGAATAAGGTGAACAATATGACACTGGATGAAATAGCTAAATTAGCAGGAGTTTCTAAGACCACTGCGAGCTATGTGATCAACGGGAAAGCGCAGAAATATCGAATAAGCGAGAAAACGCAAAAACGAGTCATGGCAGTGGTAGATGAACACAACTACAAACCAGATCACGCTGCTTCTGCTTTACGTGCAGGTAACTCACGTTCGTTTGGGCTTATCATTCCAGATTTGGAAAACACCAGTTACGCTCGTTTAGCAAAACTTATCGAACAAAACTCGCGTAAAGCGGGGTATCAAATCTTAATCGGCTGCTCTGATGATGATCCGGAAACCGAACAAAAGGTTGCAGAAGCGTTGATCAGTCGCCGTATAGATGCACTGTTTGTTGCTAGCGGTATGCCAAACGCCAATGATTTCTACCTCAAACTACAAAACTCGGGTACACCGGTTATTGCACTCGACCGTCCAATGGATGACGAGCATTTTTGCTGCGTGCTTAGTGAAGATTTTGATGCTGCACTGGAGCTAACCGAATCGGTGCTTTCAAAAGAGATAACTTCTGTAGGATTGATCGGCGCATTGCCAGATTTACAAATTTCTAAGGAGCGTGAACTAGGCTTTCGCTCTGCATGTCAGAAAGGCGATAGAGTAATTCAGGTTGGCTATGGCCAGCACTTCTCTCGAGAAGAGGGTAAAAAGGTTTTAGCAAAATGGTTGGCTGAAGATTATCTTCCTGATGCTGTTGTCACCACGTCTTACACTTTACTTGAAGGTGTTTTAGACATGATGATGGAGCACCCAGAGTTGTTGGGTAAAATTCGTTTAGCAACTTTTGGTGATAACCGTCTATTGGACTTTCTACCTGTTAAAATTAACTCCTTGCCACAGCAATTCGAAGTGATCGCAGATAGTGCGATGGAACTAGCACTGAATGCCTCGGCAAAACGTTATAAGCCAGGAGTAGAGCTAATTCCTCGTAAGATAGTGAAGCGCCAGTAATTTTGGTCTCCCATAACTACAATTTAACCTCGACCGTCATTGCTACAAATGCATGGTCGCTGGCGTACTTATCTCTCTCATAAGATGGATTAATAAGGTGTTGATCTAAAACTTGGTAGTCAACGACTTCGGCGACAGAGACATCGGAGTGTGCATCAAATTCTTGTGATAGCAGTATGTAGTCGAGCACATTGCCTTTTGAGAAATGATAGTGCGTCGCGGGACGACAGCTTAGCGTTGGTGAAACTTGTAAATCCCAGCCATCTTTGAGTTGTAGTTCAGTGACGCTGTCACCAAAGGCTTCTGTTAACACACTGTTTACGCCGTTATTTGTGATGGGTTGATTCATATCACCCATTAAAACAGTTGGTATCGGTGTGTCTTTATATTGATTTTGCATAGAATCCCGGAGCATGGCTGCTTCCCATCCGCGTTGTTGTGTCGACAGCCAGCGAGCAAGGACATGGCTTGCATCTTCAGAGTTATTTGAATCGGTGGGACGTTGCGACTTCAAATGCGCAACGTAAACGGCGATATGACCAAGAGTGGGATGAACAATCTGCGCATAAATTGGTTTACGGCTAAATTCTGGTGAAGCATCGAGTCCAAATGGTATGAGTGAGCGGCGATCGAAAGTCACCGCTTGAGCCTGTTCGATCGGAAATCGAGAAGCGATCGCTACCACTGGATGGGTGTAAATATACTCGTCTTCGACATTGGGTGTATCGACAGTGGCAAAATATGGGTATCCCATATTTTTAAAGAATGATTTCGTTTCTTCGATACTGAATACTTCTTGCAAGCCAATGATGTCAGGTTCGAGCTTTTCTATTTGATTTTGAGTCCAGGCAAGCTTTCCCTGCCAGTGTTCACGTGAGTAAATGTTCTCAAAGTCGTAATAGGCATCAGGTGGAGCAATAAAATTAAATAGGTTCGCCGTAACAAAGGTTATCTGGCTTGGTCTGGACAAAATGCGTTCTCGTTTTAGAAACTATTTGGACAGTATATACATAAGCCTCTGTCACTTGCAGAGTTAAACCGCGAAGTTAACAGAAACAATACGTTCAATTGTAGTCTGTGATTCGTCTAAAATTACGCTGAGGTATCTATTTTTTTGCAATCCGTTTAAACTCCCGAGCAACACCATAAATGAGTAAACGACATGACCCAAGATTACGACCGCGAAGCCTATTTAGACAATGAAGAGTTTGAAGGCGAAGAGATAGAAATCGAAGCGATAGGTATCGAGGTTGATGCCCACCCAATCGAATTGTACAAGCTTTTCAAAATCGCAAACTTGGTAAGTGGTGGTGGTGAAGCCAAGCATATTATTGACGAAGGTTATGTAGCCGTAAACGGCGAGCTTGAAACGAGAAAGCGCCGCAAAATGTACGATGGCGACTTTTTCGAGTTCAACCAAGAATACTACGTTGTTGTCTGCGACGCGCCGGTCACTGAGCCTGAAGCAAAAGAGATGAAACCTAAACAGAAACCTGCGCAAAAACAGCAGAATAAATCTCAGCCTTCATCTAATAAACCAAAAGAAGCGAGCAAGCCGAATAAAGCTAACCCGAATAAAGGTAGCAAGACAGCTAAACCGAAGAATAACAAAAAGAGCTCAGCTGAAGATAAGCCAAAGCCCTCTCGCGATCCAAAAAGCGGACGTAACTCTATCGACTTCTTCTGATACTGTTCTGCCAGAAGGTTTTAATAAAATAAAAAGCGCCGACAATTTTGCTCGGCGCTTTTTTCATTCTGGTTATAGATTCAGTAAGAATACGACTTCGATTTTTTCTCGACATGGCGAAAAAACAGCGAGAGTCCAAAACAGACGAGGAAGTAGGCGAAGCCTACGAATAACCAAATCTCAAAAATATAACCTGATGAATTCGCCATCTCAGTACCAACAAAAGTCATCTCTTGGATAGAAATTAGAGAAACGATTGAGGTGTCTTTAACCAAAGAAATGGTTTGTCCAGCGAGAGCAGGGGTAATTGCTTTAAGAACTTGCGGGGCGATTATAAATCGGTATTTTACCCAACGTGACAGCCCCAACGAATCTGCCGCTTCCCATTGGCCTTGATCGATATTCTGCAATCCAGCTCGGACGACTTCTGCGATGTATGCCGATGACAATAATCCCACACAGAGTACGCCAGAAGCGAGGTTCTCCCAAAGCTGTGCAGGACCAAATAAAAAGTGTTGGAGTGAATTAGGCTCACCTTGATAGTTGCGTAATAGCGAATCTAAGCCAAGCAGGGGGATCAATTGGTTAGAAATAAAAAAGTAGAAGATAAATACGAACACCAAAGGTGGGATATTTCTTACTAATTGGATAAACGCATTAGCGGGTGTCCGTAGCCAAACCGAGTGTGAGAAACGGGCTAATCCAAGCAGCGTTCCTAACGCTAATGCAAAGGTAAGTCCCCAAAGGCTCAGCCTTAGCGTGGAGATCAAACCCTGAAAAAAGTAAGGGAGATTTCCGTCAGCTCTCGGAGTAAAAAGCAAAGTTAATGCTTCCGACCAGTGCCAAATGTAATTTATGCCAACGGTTGAGCGATCGTAAAGCCAGAAGCCAACTAGTGTGAAGATAATCACTAACACCACGTCGAGCAGAGTAAAACGTGTCAGTATCGAACCTGATCGAGTTTTGCTTGGTGCGAGTCGAGTGCTGGTTTGTCCGCTCAAATGTACTGTCTCCAATCTTTTTATTATCAAACCGAGGCTAACTTCATCAGCAAACCTCGTTTGTTAAATCGTGTCAGGTTATTGACCCTGAGCAACTTGGTCCTGCCAATCTAGTGTCGAGAACCAGTACTCATAACGTTCTTTCAACCAGCCATCTTGGGTGCGCTCTTCAATCCATTTATTGAAGAAGGCTTTCTTATCGTCTTCTCCTAAGCGGACAGCAAAGGCTTCGTTGCCTTTTGAAAGACGTTCAGAAAATGGCAGGAACAATTTGTCACTGTGTTTAACGGTTTCGTGTTCAGGCTTAGGGCTTGAAGCAATAACGGCATGAGCATTACCGTTTAGCACTTCCTGAAACGCTTGCGCATCATCATCAAACTGCAATAGCTTTGCTTTCGGGAAGTTTTCTCGCGCAACTTGAACTGTAAACGCACCGCGACGAACAGCGATGTTGACTCGGCGAGAGTCAAAATCAGACAGTTTGGTAAAACCGGAAGCGAGCTCTTTGTTTGCGGCTACCTGAACTCCGGAGTGGGAATACGGCTCAGTGAATAACACGCTTTTCGAACGCTCAGGCGTGATAGACATACCACCGATAATGACATCAAACTTCTTAGCAAGAAGCGCAGGAATGATGCCGTCCCACGCAGTAGGCACAAACTCAACTTTCAAATCAGAATCTGCGGCCAGTCGTTTTGCTACGTCAATTTCAAACCCGATGAGCTCCCCTTGCTTGTTGCGCATTGCCCACGGTACGAAAGTGGACATACCAACACGCAGCGTGCCTCTTTCCTTTATTTGATCTAAATTTGGTGTTGTCGATTCTTCACTTGCTAACGAAGGTAAAGTGAGAGCAAGCCCTAATATCGCAGTAATGGTCGCTTTGAATAACTTCATGTTATCTCCTTATAATTTACGCCAACTGGCTCCTAATTTGTGCTCCAGCAACGCTGATAAGCCGGACAATGAGAGTGTGAGAGCAAGGTAAATCGCTGCCACGGTAAACCAAATTTCAAACGGCATCGCCGTCTCTGAGACAATATTTCTCGCTTCGGTTGTCAGGTCGAAAATGGCCATCACGCTGACGATGGAAGAGTTTTTTATCAGTGACACCACTTCGTTGGTTAACGGCGGTAATGTACGTTGCAACACCTGAGGCAAGATGACGTCTTTATAACTATAGAATGATGAAAGGCCAAGCGTCTTTGCTGCTTCAAACTGGCCTTTAGAAATACTGTTTAAGCCCGCTCGGAATATTTCCGCTGTGTAAGCACCTTGAAAAAGTGATAGCGCCAACACGGCCGTGCTGAACCTGTCTAGCCCGATGACTGGCCCAAACACGAAGTAAAGTAAATAGATTTGCACCAATAAAGGTGTGTTACGGATCAGCTCAACGTATGAGCTGCCAATGGCATTACCGATTTTTGAATCGCTTAGCCTGAGTAGTGCAGTGACCAAACCAAATACTAAAGTGAAAAACAAACTGATGCCTGAGATTTTAAGCGTGACCACTAAACCGCTAATTAATTCAGCAGACCACCATTCTCCATCTTCATAAAACGCGATATAGTCAGGCACGCGCTCCCATTGCCACTGATATCCCATGGCTTGTGCACCAGAGTCGAGCACCCAGAAAATAGCAGCAAATAGAATGACTATTTGTATTAGGGCTTGTAAAACTGGCTTGAATACTCGTCTTATCATCAATAACTTAAAATCTGGTTTAAAAACGCCCGAGTTCTCGGGTGCTGAGGCATGTTGAATAAGGCGGCTGGGGAATTGATTTCCACAATTTCACCTTCATCCATAAACACGACTCGGTTTGCTACTTTTTTCGCGAATCCCATTTCGTGAGTCACACAAATCATGGTCATACCGGTTTGCGCAAGCTCAACCATGACATCGAGAACCTCGTTGATCATCTCAGGGTCAAGTGCTGAGGTTGGTTCATCAAATAATAGCAGGTCTGGTTCCATACACAGGGAGCGGGCTATTGCGACCCTTTGTTGCTGCCCACCTGACAACTGAATAGGGTATTTATTAGCTTGTTCTTCAATATCGACACGTTTGAGATAGTGGCGTGCTCGCTTTTCGGCTTCTTGTTTTGAGAGTTTCAGTGTTCGTATGGGTGCGAGCATCAGATTGTCGAGTACGGTCAGATGAGGAAAAAGGTGAAAGTGCTGAAACACCATGCCGATTTTCCCTGGCTTAAGCCCTTTTCTGTTTGCCGGTTGACCAAAGACGTGAAGCTGTCCTTCTTGTATCGACTCCAGGCCGTTAACACAGCGTATAAGTGTTGATTTTCCCGATCCTGACGGGCCACATACAACAACGATTTCACCTGAGTGGACAGAAAAGTTGATATCTTTGAGAGCGTGGTAGTCACCATACCACTTGTTTACGTCGCTAAATTCAACGACGGGAGTGTTGTCTTTCAATAGTACACGCTTTTTAGGATAACGATCATTCTAACATAGCAAGTGATGAGCCTGATTTCAGTTAGTATGGACACATATTCGAACTAAAGAGTAGAACAATTAAAAAAGGACCTGCCAGATGGCAGGCCAAATCCCTATGGAGCTACTTATGAGGGGGAGCAACCCAAGCTCGCGCTTGAAAGGGGTAGGTTAATGCGCTTACTTAAGCGGCGACTGCTTGCTTAACATTTGGCGCTGCACATAATTTGAGTAAGCGACAGGCATTGATCTCGCCCATACCTTCAATTGAGTCTAACTGCGTCATCAAAATCGAAGAAATACTAGAATCGTTAGCCTTTTGGCGTAAACACTCGACGAGTTGTGGAGCAATGTCGGTAGTGTTTTCTTCTGCTGCTTTGAAATACAGAGGCTCAACGCCTCGCAAAATGGTCAGCTGAGCCAGCAGATCTGGCTTGTCACTTAGCGCCCAAATCTTAGTTTTGCTTTGACAGCGAGACATCAAAAGAGGTGTTTCACCATCCTTAGTTAAAATAGCGACACCAAGATCTTTGTGAACGCGGGATGCGGAAATCATTGACGAAAGGGCAAAACTCTTACCTGGATCTGAACACAAGTGATTTAGCGTATTCCAGCAGTTATGGGTGCATTCGAGTTCTTCCTCTGATCCACTGGCGATACGTACCATGGCTTCGACTGCTTCGATTGGGTACTTACCAGCAGCAGACTCAGCGGATAGCATAACAGCATCAGTACCATCAATAATCGCGTTTGCCACATCTAACACTTCTGCTCGGGTTGGAAGTGGGTTTTCGATCATCGACTCCAACATCTGAGTTGCAGTGATCACTGGTTTGCCCCAGTATCTTGAGCGTTCGATAAGTGACTTTTGTACCATTGGTAATCGAGCGTCACCAATTTCTACGCCCAGATCGCCACGTGCAACCATGATGATGTCTGATGCTTTAATCACATTGTCCATAGCGGCTTTTGTCTCAACCACTTCAGCACGCTCAACCTTCGCGACAATTTTGGCATCGCAGCCCGCTTTTAACGCCAGGCTACGAGCGTAGTTGATATCTTGTGCGTTGCGAGGGAAGGAGACTGCCAGAAAATCGGCACGTAGTTTGGCTGCGGTATCGATATCCTGAATATCTTTTTGGGTCAGTGCAGGAGCCGATAAACCACCACCTAATAAGTTGATTCCTTTACGGTTTGAGAGCTTTCCACTATTCAGAACCGTCGTTTTAATCCATTGCTTCTGGTGGTCTACACAAGTTACTTTAAGCTGAATACGGCCGTCATCGAGTAGAAGAATGTCACCCTCAGCGACATCATTGATTAACTCAGGGTAATCGAGTCCAACCATTTCCTGATAACCCGATTGAGAATCTAGTGTGCCACTTAATGTGAACTCGTCACCTTGCATCAATTGAATCGCACCTTGCTCGAAACAAGAGATGCGGATTTTCGGTCCCTGTAGATCAACCAATACACCCACATGCGTGTTTAGCTCTGTAGCTATCTCACGCACCATGTTAGCGCGAGCAATATGCTCCTCAGCGGTGCCGTGTGAAAAGTTAAGTCTGACCACATTTATGCCAGCTCGAATCAGTTTAGTCAGGGTTTCTCGGCTTTCACTTGCTGGGCCCAGAGTTGCCACAATTTTAGTTTTACACATTTTTTACCTCAATCGACACTTAAAATGGGAATAAAAATAGACAGATTTCAATCTCATAAATGCACTTTACAAGCGTACTTATGGCATTAAATTTTATTTGTTTAACGAAAGCGGGAGTGTTACCTCCCGCTTGGTGAGTCATTAGTGACTAGGACGAGGTTCTAGCTCTTTGTCTTCTTCTGGTTCGAGATCGACAACTTTCTTCGCATTCCAAACGGTGAGTGCAAGAAGTAGTGAAACCACACCAGCCGCTAACCAGAAGTACTGAGCTTGAGAGAAGTCGTAATTGGTGACGCCATCAACTTCAGTGATATTGATAAGCGATGCAGATACAAGCTCCTGAGCAGAGGCGGCAATGTAAGAGAACAGGCCAATAAAGCCTTTCACAGCGCCAACTGCGTTCTTAGGCATCAAGTCACAAGCAGTCAGACCTGCTAGGAACACGACCAGACCACCAATAGCAAAACCAATCAGGCCTAGTGCAACCGCGTCAACAATACGGTTGTCTGGACCGAAGAACATCAAGCACATACCTGCGATGTTCGCCAATCCGTAAAGTAGAGTAGGAATGTGGCGGTTAGAGTTAAAAAGTTTGTCTGAAACAAGACCCGATAGGACTGCCCCTGCCAGACCCGCGATAGGGTATGTAGACATAGCGAAACCCGCGTCAATCAGTGAGTAACCTTTGGCTTCCTGAAGGTAAAGCACTGCCCAAGAAGACATCGCGTAGCGAGAGATGTACATGGCTGCACACGCTGCTGCAATTAACCAGACTACAGGCTGTTTAAGGATGAACATTTGAGCTCGGCGAGTCTCTTTTGGATCGTTCTTCTTCTTGATCTCTGGCTCTTCGTCGAATGCTGTTGCTGCGTCAGGCAGCCCGTAAGTTTGCGGGCGATCTTTCAAAACAAAGAACATACATAGAGCTGCTGCAATTGCCGCGATACCAGCACCGATGAAACCTGCACGCCAGCCGAAGTAGCTCACTAGAGAAGCGGTCAGAATCCAAGTGATACCTTCACCGATGTTACGTGAACCACCCCAAATTGAGTAACGGCTACCACGTTGCTTTGGTGAGAACCACTGGAACAGAGACACACAAGAAGGTGCCGAACCGACAGATTGGAACCAACCGTTCAGACCCCATAACAGTACAAAGAAGAACGCGGTGGTATTAAGACCCATGAATACGGCAGTAATACCTGACAGAAGTAAGGAGAACGACATAAATCGGCCAATGTTGGCATAGTCAGAGAGGAAACCGTTCGAGAACTTACCAAAGGCATAAGTAAAGAAGAAAGCCGAACCCATGATACCGAGTTCTTCAATAGATACGATACCAGCATCCAGCATCGGCTTTTTAACGACACCTAAACTCATGCGTACTACGTAGAATACCGCGTAACCAAAAACCAGTCCTAAGAATACCTGCCATTGGTAGCTTTTGAAACGCGATTGCATTTCACTTTTAGAACTATCCGAAAGCGGGAGGTCTGGGCGTGTTTTAAAGAAATTAAACATCTTGCACTCCAAGTTTTAATCACAAATGTTTTGTTGCAGCGCTATCTTGGAGTGGCAGATATAATAGTACAAAAGTATGGATTTGAGACACAATTGACCCATATTGCTGCATTTGTTGAGTCAAAAATGGGAATTTAGAGCGTCGGAGCGTAACGAGTTACTGATAGAATACACTCAATTTTCGCTGAAGTGCGTCAATAGTGACTCAAAGCCACAGAGTAAAAATAGTTTACTATCTGCCATAGATTTGAGTTGCCGCACATTATTTATGGTTTTGGGTGGTTTTGATGGTTGGTTTTCAAAAATTTGTACTTAGCTTACTCATTAGTTTCGCGCTTTATTCGCCGCTGACAAAGGCAACGGATAACGAACTGGTTATACTCACGACATTCTCTCAGGCCCCGATTACTGCCTTGGTTAATGATTTTACTCAGCACTATCCCGAAGTGGCAGTCCGAGTTGTTCACCGACGTACACAATCAAGTCTCCAGTTGTTAAGCAAGAGCTACATGAAGGATATCGATCTGGTCCTGAGTTCGTCGCCGTTTTTGATGCAGGAGCTCGTAGAACAGAATCGCTTGGCGAATATGCCTTCTCTTGTGCAAGTACCAAACTGGTTGTCTTCATACCTATTACCGAGTAAAGACAAGGTGGTCGCATTTGGTTATTCGGGGGCGGGAATTGTGTGGAATAAAGACTATTTGGCGGCGAATCACCTACCAGAACCTACCCGTTTTCAGGACCTGACTAGCCCTGTTTACTTTGGCCACGTCACCATGAGTACGCCAAGCCGATCGGGAACGATGCAGTTGATGGTGGAAAGTGTTCTCAGCCAGTACGGATGGCGACAGGGATGGCGTATCTTGCTTAATGTCGGGGCTAATCTTGCGATCGTCTCTTCACGTAGCTTTGGGGTTGCGGATTACATTGCCAAAGGAAAACTAGGCTTAGGCCCGACGGTCGATAGCTATGCATTAATCGCTCAGCGTAAATTCGATTATGTCGGGTTTTCATACGATAAAGATTTTACACTCATGCCCACGTACATTGCGCAAATTAACCGAGACAAAAGAGACAATCTGGCTGAGTCTTTTATTTCCCACTTGCTTTCTCCAGCGGTGCAGGAACAGATGGAAGCTAGCACGTTTTCCAAAACGGCAATAAATGACTCTGCTCAGTATTACGGGGAAAACCCTGTTCTTGATATGGAGCAAGTACTGCCAAGAGAAGAGATTATCAACCAGATCTTTGATACCGCCATCACCAAGCGACTTCCAGAGCTCCAGGATGCGTGGCTTACTCTCATTAAATTGAACCAACAAGCGGCAGGAAACCTGAAGAAAGAGCAAGCTCTTAAAGAGATTGAGCAAGAGTTATTCGAATTACCGCTGAGTATTGAAGCGGTCACCTCGATTGCGCAGAGGTTAAGTAGATTAGATAAAAACTCAGAAGTTGGAATGACACACTATCAGGTATTACTTGCTGAGTTTTCCCACGACTTGGGGCGGGCGATGTCTGACAAGCTGGATTTAGTGAATAAAGAGCTGGCTCATTGGCGAGGGAACGAGAAACAGTGATAGACCCTAAGTACAAGACCATTGGTGCGCGTTTAGTCGCAGCGTTTACCTGCAGCACTCTCTTACTTACTGTTGTGTGTTTAGTTGCCTGGGCTACATGGAATAGCTTAGACAATCAGGTACATACTTTATTAGAAGACAGCGTTCCCAAATATAACGCCAGTTTTTTTCTAGAAAGCAAAACAAGTGAGATTAACCGACGAGTTGAGGCATTGCAGACGGTCGGCAATAAAGTTCAACTTGCAGAGCAGGCTATGCAGATAAATGAGCAGTTGGCATCTATCTCAGCCGCACTGAAAAGCAACAAGATGAGTTCGGAATTTTATCAGTTATTGGATTCGGAAGCTGGATTGGCCTCTTTGTTAGAGAGCTACGTCGGTATGATTTCCAATCGAATAGACCAAACTCGTCGTGTTGATCAGCTAAAGGAACAAATCGATTGGCTACATCAGGATATTAGCTCAGAGTTAAAGCCTGTACGTCAAGAAGTGCATTGGCAAATTGAACGGCTAAATGATTCCAAAGGTATTCAGAAGTTACTGGTTCAGCTTAGTACGTTACAGCGTGTGATTGATATCGAGTCTGCGGTATATGATATGGCGCTTGATGTTGCAGACGCATCCATGCCTGAGCAGGTTGATAACGGCATGAAAGTCATTCATTTTCGTTTAATTGACCTCCAGGAGAGTAGTCAAACTTTAATGAATCAACCAGCCTCCATTGCTTATCAGCAGTTGTTGCAAGAGCTGGTGGCCGTGCTTGGTACGGATGGTAATTTCGAGAATCAACTCATGTCATTGGTTACCTTAAACGGTGATATCCAACAGATGCAAGAACAAATTTCGCGCAGTATGGAGGCGATTCACCAACAAATTGGCGAGTTGGTTTCGACTGCGGATGAAACGTTTAGGCAGGTCAAAAGTGAAACTGCAGAACGGGTGTCTTATGGCAACCACGTACTTATCGTCTGTTTTAGTCTTTCTATCCTGACCAGCATATTTTTGACTTACTATTTTATCAATCGGCGGATCGTCTCGCGCTTGATTAGGTTGGGGGACAGTATCGATGCGATCATCAAAAATGATCACTCACATCCAGTAGTGGTTGACGGTAATGATGAGATCGGCCGTTTAAGTGAAAAACTCATCGAATATGGAGAAAAGGTCCAGGAAATTCAGCGAACCAACGCACTCAGCTTAATCAATAACACAACGGCAAGTCTTATCACAAGTGACTTAAACGGAGTGGTTGAATCGGCCAACCTAAGCGCGCGTAAACTGTTGAAACTTGGCGATGTAACCGAAAGTCATCCAATTTGGGAGTATTTTCCTGAGCATTGTCGCGGGCAACTCATCAAGGTTTTTGAACGCTCACACTCATGGATTGAGTTTGGGAAAATGCATGTGACTTTGTCTCTTGGTGATGAAACCCCCAAGTATGTGCGCTTTGATATTCGCCCATTCACCCATGGCGTCGACGATAAACTGATTATGACCATTACGGATGTCACGCTTCAAGAGGTGACCACCCGCACGCTGGAAAGTCGAGTGTTAGAAAAGACACAAGATTTGTTGATAAAAAACCAGCAATTAGAGAATGAAATCGAAGAGCGTATTCGTACGGAAGAAAACCTGAAGAAAACGCAAGACGAGTTAATACAAGCAGCAAAAATGGCTGTGGTCGGCCAAACCATGACGAGCCTAGCTCATGAACTTAACCAACCACTTAACGCTATGTCGACGTACTTGTACAGCGCACGGATGTTTATAGACCAGCATTCAACAGAAAAAGTGAGTGAGTCGATTACTCACATAGAAGGTTTGGCTGCCCGGATGAGTAAGATCATTAATAGTTTGCGTCAATTTGCTCGGAAGCCAGAGGGCGATAGAAAAGTCAGCCCGATCTCGATACATGAAGTGGCTGAACAAGCGGCAACCATCGTTAATACGCGTGCAAAACGACAAAAAATCATGATTGAAAATCAATTGCCGAATGACGTGATGGTGCAAGGCGATACGTTGGCGTTGGAACAAGTATTTATCAACCTGCTCGTTAATAGCTGTGATGCGTTAATGGAGAGCACCAGAGAAGAGCAAAAGAGAGTTGTGATTGAATTGGTGGAAGAGACAAATGGATTATCTATGATTGCCATTAGCGATAACGGCACTGGTTTTGGAGAAGAGATTGTTCAACGTATCTTCCAGCCTTTTGTTTCTACTAAAGAGGTCGGTCTGGGCTTGGGCATGAATATTTGTAAGTCATTAATAGAAAAGCATAACGGAAGTATTTATCTCGCTTCCTCTTTAGAGAAAGGTGCGATGGTTGTGTTGGAGTTACCGAATGAGAAATAACCCGTATTCAGTATTGTTGGTTGATGATGATCAGGATGTATTAGACTCATATTCTTATTTAATGAATATATCGTCGATTAAGTCAAAAGAGATCAACGACCCGACACAAGCGACACAGTACCTGACTCCTGAATGGGCGGGCGTGGTTATTCTCGATATGTATATGCCTCAAATGCACGGCTTAGAACTGCTCAGGATGATCAAAAACATAGATGAGCGAATCCCTGTCATTGTCATAACGGGTCACGGTGATATTCCAATGGCGGTGGATGCCGTTAAACAGGGAGCGTGTGAGTTTCTCGAAAAGCCAATCAATCCCCCAGAGTTATTAGCGCTAGTAAAACAACAGCTTAAAATTCGTGCCAACCAAGTTGAAAGTCAACTTCAAGCGGAGAAGTCGATATCACGTTCATTGATTGGCAAGTCAGCCCATATGGAACAGCTTCGTAAGCTGGTGGCGCAGTATGCGCTATTAGATACGCATATTGTTGTTTATGGTGAGTCTGGTACTGGGCGCCATCGTGTCGCAGGACTGATTAAAGATATGATGTCTCAAAACAAAGAGACTGAGTTCAATACACTCTCGTTAAGCAGTACGTCAACGAAAGCGTGTATTGATGAAGCAACGAATTCTCAGGGCACTTTGGTACTTGTCCTAGAAAATTTGCCTGAACTGGCTGAGGATGAGCAAAGGCATCTGGCTCAGGTGCTGTTAACTCGCGAACGTTGTGGTAAAAAGAATCTGCGTGTCATGACGATTTTTGATTCAGAGCCAGAAGAATACATCACAAAGAATCAATTATTACCGGAGCTTTACTATTTACTTAACCAAGGTGTCATTCATGTCCCCCCACTAAAGCAGCACCCCGATGACATTGTGACCATATTCCATCATTTCTTGAAGCTGAGCTGTAAGAAATTAGGTAAGCCATTGCCAAGTGTAGACACAAGTTACCTTGCACTACTGAGAAACTACCCTTGGCCCGGAAATATACGCGAATTAAGAAACATTGCTGAGCTCTATTCTATAGGAATAGTCAAGCTTACAGGGAAGGAGCGCATCTATTCCCAAAACGAAATTCAACTCCCGCTTGATGAACTGGTGGATGACTTTGAAAAACAACTGATTGAAGACGCGTTGTTTTTGCACTCGGGGCGCGTCACTGATGCTGCGAGTCACCTACAAATTCCGCGTAAAAAGCTCTATTTGAGAATGAAAAAGCATGGTATCGAGAAAGACAATTACAAACCTCGATAACATAATCCGTTATGCATTGATTATAGTAAGGTAGGGCGTGCGAATCACGATGGCGATTACCGACATGGTAATGAGAGTTTGTGCTGAGTAGTAAGTTACCATGACCACCTGACGGGAAAAAATGGATTGACCGTCAAAGCGTCCAAATGCCAGCACCATACCGGAAATGACAAAGAGTAAACATCCCAAAATGGCAAAGGATGAGGACTGAGTTTGGCCACTTAAGTAGTATTCCAGCGCCATCCAGCTCATGGCCATAAGCACTAGTATATAGATTGCTACGGGTAGCTTATTGTTACCCAAAGTTGGTCTGAAAAACAAATAAATACAACCTCCTAAACCAAAGATGGCAACGGGCACCCAAGGCGTAATATGCCAAGCGGAGATGAGAGCGAAACTAAAACAATAGGATAGATAGGCTAAGCAGAATACGCTGAACCCTAACAGAGATTTGTTTCTAGGTAACATGAGTAAAATGTCACCGAACAATGAGAGCGACAGACCTAATAAAATCCACTGTGTGTAGGGCAGATGAGTGGCTTCTGATGTGATCAAAATCCCAATCATTAAGAGAAGTGGTAACGGTTTAGATGCGTAAAAAAGCCACTTAGGGCCGTTACGAATACTAATGATATGCAAGGACGCCAATACGACAACAACTAGCCACATAGATTGTTCTCTTGAATAGACAAACTAAGCAGCATGGTGCTATCGCTTAGAGCAAGATAT
This sequence comes from Vibrionaceae bacterium, assembly GCA_018222805.1. GTDB lineage: Bacteria > Pseudomonadota > Gammaproteobacteria > Enterobacterales > Vibrionaceae > Vibrio. Next base: position 28,591 of record JAAEZQ010000005.1, on the reverse strand, counting down.
CCCCGTAGGACACTCGACTCCGTTATATTTTTATTTACGCTAAGCTGCCGCTTTAAACTTGAATTATTTTTAGTATTTTTAAGTTCTTAGGTTGTGTTACTTTTTTACTGTTAAATTTTTTCCTAAAAACCAAACTATCAAACTCATATGTGCTTAAAGCGTAGCATAAAAAACGGTATTGTGATTTTTATGCACAATACCGTAACGTTATCTCATTTGGTCTAAGAGCCTGTCTTACGCAATGGCCAGATCAAGAATTTCGCGGCTACAAGCAAGGTCGATCGCTTGGTTTTCACCAAGGACAGTCATGCCGTGCTTTTCTAATTGCTCGATGACTGTGCTGACGGCTTGTTGGCGGTCATCACCGTAATTTTCAAGTTTGGTTGCAACGCCTAACTCGTGGTAAAAAGCTTCAATCGCTTGAATAGTACGTTCTGCAAGGTCATCACCAGCCTCAAGCGCAAACACATTTCGTCCCATTTGTTCTAGCTTCGCGCGCTTGAACTTCATTTGGTTGCGAAGTAGAGAAGGTTGAATGATCGCAAGCGATCGCGCGTGATCAACGCCCCAAATTGCCGTCAATTCGTGACCGATCATGTGTGTTGCCCAATCGTGAGGTACACCGCTACCAATGAGACCGTTTAATGCCTGATTCGCTGACCACATGAGGTTTGCACGCCACTTGTCATCATCGCGTTCGGCAAATTGTTCGCCAAGTGTCTTGAGCGTTTTTAGCAAGGTTTCTGCGTATCCATCTTGTACCATTGCACCTGTTGGCAACGTTAAGTACTGCTCACAAACGTGTACCCAAGCATCCACAATACCGTTGATCAACTGGCGCTCTGGCAGCGTTTTCATAACGTCTGGGTCAAGAACGGCAAATTTTGGTTGTACCGCAGGTGACATGAACGGAAGTTTATCTTGAGTTTCTGCTTTGGTGATCACGGCGCCCATGTTGGATTCAGAACCCGTTGCGGGCAGTGTTAAAATCGCGGCTAATGGCACCGCCTCTTCCACTTGATGTTGACCAATAAGGATATCCCAACCATCACCATCATATTTCGACGCTGCTGCAACGTACTTCGAACCGTCAATGACAGAACCACCGCCCACAGCAAGAATGAAGTCGACGTTTTGTGCTTTCACCATTTCTACGGCTTTGTCTAACGTCTCTTTGGTCGGATTTGGTTCTACGCCAGAGAATTCTATCCACTCGTGACCCTGTAACTCATCCGCTACTTGATCATAAACACCATTCTTCTTGATAGAACCACCACCGTAAATGACCAGTACTTTTTGGTCTGTAGGAATGGCTTCTTTAATAGAAGCGATCTGGTTCTGACCAAAGTAAATTTTGGTTGGGTTGACATAAGAAAAGTTCATTACAGGCCTCTTGTTTCTTTGTTGAGGAGATTGAATACATGCATATTAGTACTACGTTGCTGGATGTAGTAGGTTCATTTCTGGAAATAACTTGCCTATTTCTACAAATTTTACTGTTGCCTGATAGAATCTATCGCTAAAGTGGGTGTATATTGCTCGAAATTACCAACTAATGCGAAAAATATGGTTACCTGTGGAGGGGTTGAATGAGTTCACTAGCAGAAATTATGAAGCAGTATGTTGATCTGCATGAATTACATGAGTTGGAAGGGATCAAACAGACGGCGATTGAAGGAGTATGGTTTTATCGTAGTAGTAAAGGAAACAACCGACAGCCTTTTGTTTATCAATCTGGAATTATTATTTTGGGGCAAGGACATAAAAATATCCATATTGGCTCGACTCCTGTTCAATACGGACCTGAAGACTATCTTGTCGTTGGTGTACCGATGCCGTTGGAGTGCGAAGCGTTTGCATCCAGCGATGAGCCTTTACTAGGGATCTCAATTGACATCACACCTGCATTGTTAAACAAACTCATCAAAAAACTTGAAGCACAGAATTACAGTAATACTTGCTCAGATACCTCTCTATGTGGGCTCAAATCAGTCAAAATGAACGCGAGTATGTTGGATGCGTGTAAAAGATTGATGAGTGCGCTTTGTAATGATCTTGACGTCGCGATTTTAGGGGAGCTTCTACTAGAGGAAATCGTTTATCGTACCTTAGTCAGTAAGGAAGGGTATGTGTTATTTGAGCTCGCTCATCAGGAGGGCTCTTACGCAAGAGTGGCAAAAGCGTTAACCCGTGTTCATCAGGCATACCATGAACAACTGAGCGTGCAGACACTTGCGGAAGAAGCCAATATGAGTATTTCTGCATTTCATCAGGCATTTCGTAGTGTGACGCTTGAATCCCCTCTGCAATACATCAAAAAAGTACGGCTGAATAAAGCTCGCGACTTGATCCAATTAGAAGGTCGGAGAGTGAATGATGCTGCGCGATTGGTTGGTTATAGTAGCCCGTCACAGTTCAGTCGCGAGTACAAGCGACACTTTAATGAAACGCCAAGATCAACAAAGGCTTAGTGATCTTGAGTCAAAAAGTTGTGACTTTTTTCGCCAATTTTATTAATTTGCGACGGACCTATTTATTTGAACCATAAAGTTAGTAGTTGCTGCCAAATGGTTGCTGAATATTTGCAATATTGTAATGAATTATTAGAAGTGCCACTGAAAATAGATCACTGTACGGTGTGAATCTTCAAAACTGTACTTAAGTTATTTTACGTCGAAATAAAAGTGTAAATGCGTGCTTAAAAAGCGTTTATTTTATTTTTAACAATAACTTAAGGAAAAGTGAACATGCACCTTAAAAACGGGAAAGCGGTAAAAAGTGTCTTCACACTAAGTACACTGACTGCGTCTTGTCTTATGGCCTTCAACAGTTATGCTGCCGTTGATTGCGCCCCTTTAGAGGTTTGGGAATCATCAAAAGTTTACACAGGTGGTGACCAGGTTAAGTACGAAGGTAACGGCTACAAAGCGCGTCACTGGACACAAAACAACAACCCTGCGCAATCAGACCAGTGGGGAGAATGGGAAAATTTGGGGGCTTGCGAAAGTACTGGCCCAGTTGAACCTCCACAAAATATCCTCCCAACCGTTACCTTAACGTCACCTTCTGCATCAGACTCTGTGAGCGCCGGTGAGGTTGTGATTCTATCTGCCGATGCAGCTGACTCAGACGGTACAGTCAGTAAAGTAGAATTCCTTGTCGATGGTGTCGTCGTTGCTCAGGCTACTTCAGCACCTTTCTCTGCGTCTTGGACTGCAATAGAAGGTCAGCATCAATTTTCAACATTAGCGTATGATGACGCAGGAGGAGTCAGCACAGCAAGTAGCATTACGCTCACTGTTGAGTCTTCTCAATCGAGTAACGAAGCACCAACGGTTGATGTCTCGCTTTCAACATCTGCAATTGAACTGGGCGGTAGTGTAACGTTGACCGCCAATGCAGAAGATGCCGACGGTACAGTGGCTAAAGTCGACTTTTACATCGCAGGTACGTTAGCAGGAACCGCTACAAGCGCACCATACACTTTGGATGTTACCCCTTCACAGGTGGGCTCGTTGGCTGTATACGCAAAAGCGACGGATGACGCTGGTGCAACGACAGATTCTGCGTTAGTGACTCTGACGGTGAATGATGGCGCACTAGCATCTAGCTGCCGTCCTGATGGTCTATATCAGACTACAGGTGTCGACGTCCCTTATTGTACGATTTACGACGAAGAAGGTCGTGAGAAGATGGGGGCTGATCACCCTCGACGTGTGATTGGTTACTTCACAAGTTGGCGTAGTGGTGACGATCCACAGGCCACTTACCTGGTAAAAGACATTCCATGGGAACAGTTAACACATATTAACTACGCATTTGTGAGTATTGGTTCTGACGGCAAAGTTAATGTTGGCGATGTAAATGATCCAAATAACCCAGCAACCGGAAAGACTTGGCCTGGTGTAGAAGTCGATCCTACTTTAGGTTTCCAAGGTCATTTTGGTGCACTAGCAACTTATAAGCAAAAACATGATGTTAAGACGCTCATTTCAATTGGTGGTTGGGCTGAAACGGGCGGTCATTTTGCTACAAATGGCGAACGTGTTGCAGATGGTGGCTTCTACACCATGACAACCAATGCCGACGGCTCTATTAATCATGCTGGAATTGAGAAGTTTGCAGCGTCTGCTGTTGAGATGATGCGTCAGTACAAATTCGATGGTTTGGATATTGACTACGAATACCCAACTTCGATGGCTGGTGCGGGCAACCCTTATGACAAGGACTTTATGGAACCACGACGTGCTTACTTATGGGCATCCTACCAAGAACTAATGAAAGTGTTGCGTGAAAAGCTTGACGCAGCTTCGGCTCAAGATGGGGTTCACTACATGTTGACTATTGCGGCACCTTCATCCGGTTATCTACTACGCGGCATGGAAACGTTCGACGTTACTAAGTATCTGGATTATGTGAACATTATGTCTTACGACTTGCACGGCGCTTGGAACGATCACGTTGGCCACAACGCAGCACTGTTTGATACAGGGAAAGACTCGGAACTTGCTCAGTGGAATGTGTATGGCACGGCCGCTTATGGCGGAATCGGTTACCTGAATACAGATTGGGCTTACCATTACTTCCGTGGCTCTATGCCTGCAGGTCGTATCAACATTGGTGTTCCGTACTACACTCGTGGCTGGCAAGGCGTCACTGGAGGTGAAAATGGCTTATGGGGTCGAGCTGCGCTACCTAATCAATCTGAATGTGCTGCAGGTACGGGTGAAGGCGAAAGCAACAACTGTGGTCATGGCGCATTGGGCATCGACAATATGTGGCATGATCTAGACCCTGCAGGTAACGAAATGGGTGCCGGCTCTAACCCTATGTGGCATGCTAAAAATCTAGAAAAAGGTATTTGGGGTTCTTACGCTGATGCCTACGGTCTTGATCCTTTGAATGATCCTTCTGACCAGCTCATTGGTACGTATACACGTCTTTATGATGATGTAGCGGTAGCCCCTTGGCTGTGGAACGCAGATAAGAGTGTGTTCCTGTCTACGGAAGATAAAGCGTCCATAGAAGTCAAAGCAGACTACGTTATCGACAAAGAGATCGGTGGCATTATGTTCTGGGAACTGGCAGGTGACTACAACTGTTATGTACTTGATGAAAACGGTAACCGAACTTCTGTCGATGCAACCGAACAAGCGTGTGCCGCGGGGAATGGTGAATACCACATGGGTAACACCATGACTAAAGCCATTTACGACAAGTTTAAGTCCGCGACACCTTACGGTAATACAGTCGCAACGGGTGATATTCCGACAGAAGCGGTCGATATCACGGTGAGTGTGGGCGGCTTTAAAGTCGGTGACCAAAACTACCCAATTAACCCTAAAATTACCTTTACCAACAACACTGGCCAAGCCATTCCTGGAGGTACGGAGTTCCAGTTCGATATTCCTGTATCCGCGCCCGATAACGCCAAAGATCAGTCTGGTGGTGGTTTAAAAGTTATCGCGTCTGGTCATACTCGTACAAACAACATTGGCGGTTTGGATGGCGTAATGCACCGCGTCTCTTTCTCACTACCTACGTGGAAAGAACTTCCAGCTGGCGGAACCTATGAGTTGGACATGGTTTATTACCTACCGATTTCTGGGCCTGCGAACTATTCCGTTATTTCTGGTGGAAAGGAGTTTGCGTTTAAACTTGAGCAGCCAGCTTTGCCAATCGGTGATTTAACCTCAGGCACTGGTGGAGACGGTGGTACTACAGAACCTGGCTCTTGTGATACCGCTGGTTTGGTAACATACCCAGACTTTCCTCAAACGGATTGGGAAGGCAATCCAAGCTATGCGAATCAAGGTGATAAGGTGATTTACGACGGCGTGATATACCAAGCAAACTGGTGGACTGCTTCTATGCCCGGTAGTGATGATAGCTGGACTACAGTATGTAAAATCTAAGTTTTATTCACTGTGATTGTTATTACAAAAGCGCACGATTCACACCGTGCGCTTTTTGTTTAACTAGGCAATGTAGAAGAATTAAAACGTATAACTTTCAGGAACAACGACAATCCCTTTCTCTGAAATTCGGAACCTTTTGGCGTCTTCTACCTTATTAAGTCCAATTTGAGTATTTGGTGGGATGCGAACATGCTTATCGATGATACAGTTGACTAGCTGGCAACCTTCACCAACTTCAACATCATCAAAAAGAATGCTGTCAACTACGGTTGCACTGTCTTTTATACGAACGTTGGAGGAAATGATTGAGTGCTGCACTGAGCCACCAGAGTTGACCACGCCATTGGCAATGATAGAGTTGATGAAAATGCCTTCGTTGCCTGTTGCTGATGATACGGTTCTCGCTGGTGGAAATTGTGGCTCATAAGTACGAATTGCCCAGTTTGACTGGTATAAATTCATTGGCGGAACTGGTTCAAGTAAATCCATATTGGCTTCAAAGAAAGAGTCAATCGTACCAACATCTCGCCAGTAGCAGTCCTTATCAACACGTCCTTTACTGCCGCAAAATTTGTAAGCATACACAGATTCTGAATCAATCAATTTCGGTATGATGTCTTTGCCAAAGTCATGACTAGAATTTTCATTATTTGCATCTTCGCGTAGCGCTTCTTTAAGTACATCCATATCAAAAATGTAGATCCCCATAGAAGCAAGACTCTTCGAAGGATCTTCAGGCAGAGTCGGCGGATTTGATGGTTTTTCTATAAAGGACTTAACCAGTCCATTTTCTGCAGTACCTATCACGCCAAATGCTTTTGCTTCTTCTACAGGGACATCCATACAAGCGACGGTAAGTTTTGCGCCTTTCTCTTTGTGCTCCTCCAGCATTGCCGCGTAATCCATTCGGTAGATGTGGTCGCCAGATAATACGACAACGTATTTTGCATCATTTCGGGACAACAACCACAAGTTGTGATAGATGGCGTCTGCGGTACCTTCATACCATGCACCACCTTTGCGCATTTGAGGAGGAACGGCTGTAATGTATTCACCAAGCTCAGGATTAAAGATCGACCAACCATCACGAAGGTGCTTCTGTAGCGAATGAGACTTGTATTGTGTTAGGACTAAGATTTTTCTTAAACCTGAATTAAGACAGTTAGTTAGAGTGAAGTCGATGATGCGATACTTGCCACCAAATGGCACAGCAGGTTTGGCGCGGTCATCAGTAAGTGGGCTGAGTCTGGAGCCTACACCTCCAGCTAGTATTACGGCGAGTGCGTCTTGCATAGTGTTACCTTTCCCTTGTATTACATGACCCAAAATAGTGCTGAACCGGGGAGAGATGGTTTAAAGCAAACGACATTTTGAATGACATGTACTGGTGTGTTTATGTTCTACTGCAACTTTAGTACAAGAATTGAGCCATATAATAAAGTTCTAAAAATCAGAGGGTTCTATTTAAATGCATGCAATTAATGCACTATTTTAGGGAAGAGTGAAAATGGTGTGCACTATATTTATGCAAAGACAAGGCTGGTTAAAAGCGAGTATGATTTACAATGTAAAGCAACAACAAAACAATAAGATATAGAGAGCGGTATACGCTCTCTATTATTAGGTTTAATAAAAAAGTAGGGGCGATATGTTGTTATGACAAACCAATAATGTTGCCTTCGTCATCTAAATCCAAGTTCATAAATGCAGGCTTATCCGGAAGTCCAGGCATAGTCATCACGCTGCCAGATAGTGCATAAATGAATCCTGCGCCAGCACATAAACGTAATTCACGTATTGGAACTGTAAATCCACGCGGTGCCCCTTTAACGCTAGAGTCTGTGGTGATAGAAAGTGGCGTTTTAGCAATACACACTGAAAGGTCGTTAAAGCCTAATTCTTCGAACCGCTTAAGCTGTTCGAGACTCAACTCACTCAGTTCCACATTTGACGCGCCATACCCCGCCTCACAAACTGACATTAATTTCTCTTCCAGCTTTTGTTCTTTTGTATATAGCGGACGGAAATCAGTTTGAGTATTACATGCTTCTACCACAAACTGAGCAAGCTCAATGGTACCTTCTCCACCTTTTGAAAAAGCAGTACTTATGGCCACATTCACACTCGGGTCATACTCGCGAACCCACTGACGTAGTATTGAGAGTTCCTGTTGGCAGTCTTGTGGAAACTGGTTAATTGCGACAACAGCAGGAAGGCCATACTTCTTAACGTTATCTATATGCCACTTCAGGTTTTTAAATCCGGCTTCTAGTGCTGGTTTATCTGGGTTAAATATCGTTTCAGGAATAGCAACTCCCGGACGAAGATCATAATGTCCTGAATTCGCTTTTAGGCCACGTAAGGTGGCAACAATAACAACACAATCAGGAGCGTGGTTTGAGGCTGCTGCTTTTATATTACATGCTTTCTCTAACCCCATATCCGAACCAAAACCGGCTTCAGTTACAGTGTAACTCGAAAGTTTTAGTGCAATCTCATCAGCGATGATAGAAGAGTTGCCGTGAGCAATATTCGCAAAGGGGCCCGCGTGAATAAGAGTAGGGACTCCTTCTAAAGTTTGCATTAGTGTTGGCGCAATGGCGTCCTTTAACGTTACTGCCATAGCGCCTGCAACCTGAAGATCTTCGGTTGTAACTGGCTGGCCATCTAAATCATAAGCAACAACGATTCGTCCTATCCGTTTTCGCAGGTCTGCTAAATCCTTGGCTAGTGCTATGATTGCCATTAGCTCAGAGGCAGCAGAAATGTCGAAACCTTCGCTTCTTTCTGTGCCATTGATGGTTTTTCCTGGCTCGTTTAAACCAATTTTTACCATGCGTAGAGCACGATCATTATGATCCATCACGCGCTTCCACGTGATACTGTCGACATCAATTTTCAACGCCTTTAAACCGGTACGAGCTTCAAATGCTTCATAGCCTTCACGTTGTTCATGATACAGACGTGCATCTAACGCTGCTGAGGCGAGGTTATGCGCGGCTGTAACTGCGTGAATATCGCCAGTTAAATGAAGGTTTAACTCTTCCATCGGTGCGACTTGTGAGTATCCACCGCCAGCGGCCCCTCCTTTGATTCCGAATACAGGTCCCATAGAAGGTTGTCTGATGCAGGCCATCACGGATTGATTTAACTTTGCTAACCCTTGCGCAAGACCAATCGTTGTGACCGTTTTACCTTCGCCTAGTGGCGTTGGTGTTATGGCCGTGACCAATACTAATTTACCGTCTTTGTTTTCTTTCAGGCGGTTTAAACACCTTGGATGAACTTTGGCTTTGTGTTTGCCGTGCGTGTCATATTCATAAGGCTGCAAGCCAGCATTAGCGGCAATAGTATCGATAGAGGATAAAGGGGTATTTCGGCAAATTTCAATGTCAGACTGCATGGATGCTCCCAAAGTGACTAAACCGTAGTGCATAAAGCGATGGTATTGCTGTTACGCAATCGTTTGCGCGAGAATAATACTGGCAAAAAACTAACTGTAAAGAATTTAATGCGAATCTTTGTGCTGCATATTAGCAAAAACAACCAAACACTGCTCTAGATCAAAACAAAAAGGCCACCAAATGGTGACCTAAGTATATTTTACTCTAAAAATAGATTGTTAGCGATCCCAGTACGCTTCTTCTAAACTGTCTTCGCGCTCAGGAAGTGCACGAGATAGGCGAGGAGAGTGTTGCGTTAATACTTCATAACTCACTCGGTTTGCGTATTTACAAATCTGGGAGAGAGAAGAGTAAGTTAAGCAGCGTACTTCATGCTTTTCTGAGCCTGGCACTTCTTTATGGTGGAATGAGTTTGCTGCCATATCATGTAGAAGAGCGGAAAGTGCTGCATCGCCAGCGCCGTTTGTATTCTTAATTTCCAGAGGCCCGCCTAAGTATGGACCAATGTGAGAATACACTTTCATCGCATTTTGACAGTCAGATTTGCGCATTGCTCTGCTGAACTCATATTGGTTGAACTCACCAATGCTGCTTTCTAAAATGTCATGCGTGGTCTCACGCTTCACTTTCTCGTCTGTGTAACCCGCCATGTACAAGCCATTTGGACCAGCGGTGCACAGTACTAGATCGACCCAATCAAGCGCTTTGTCTGCCGCTGCAAGTGGATCGGTTAATCCCGTTAGAGCCGCGCCTTCCTCTTCATTCATAGCAACCACAGATACATTTTCACGAATGTATTCCTGCCACCATTCAGCGTTGCCTTCGATCACGTATTTCGTACCTAATGTAAGGACTACTGGAACATCATGCTTTTTAGCAAAATCGATCGCTTTCTGTACCGCTTGTGGCATCGGATCTTCTTTTTTTCCACGCATTAGATAAGAAGACACGACCAACGCTGATGCTTTGCTGAAGACTTCTTCAGGTATGCTTTCTGGTAGAAGTTGGTTCATGTGACCTTCGTTAATCGCAAAGGTACGCTCGCCATCTTGGGAAATAAGGGTATAGCAACGACCAATAGGACCATCTACGGTTTGTAGGTGGTTAAGGTTCATACGAGAAGACGTTTTACAAAGGTATCGGTATGCAAATGAACCTACTTGAATGTTCTTAGACATGACACCTAAAAGCACCGATTTACTGTCTGCAAGTACTGAGTAGTTGTGCAGGGTATTGCCGATGGTATCTCCAGGATATTGGTGAGTAATCAGACCTTTTTCAACCAGCTCTTCGTACAGTGCATCGGCTTTGCTCTCTTCAAGAACGAGAGAGTGTCCTTTACTTAAGCTGTATTTCTCTAAAAACGCATCGTCTACACGCGCTTCAATATCTACGATGGTTTGGCCTACACCGACAATCGTTGGACGATATAACTTGGGTGTTTGTCGAATTTGGTTAACGATTGGATCTCGAGCGTGAGTTGGAAAGTAGTGTTTAGATTTTCGCTGGCCAGGAAACTTCATGCTTGTTCTTGAGTGAGAAAAAAAAGAGGCGGGATTGTATCACATAAAAATGAAATTAAACTGATTATGTTGCAAGAAAACATGCCCACCAACACATTATGGTGGGCTTTCGAAGGATGAACGATGAGGTATCAATTGATTTTTGCTTCTGTAGGCTCGACGTAAGCTTTTGTTCCCCAGAGTGGTACAGTTGATAGACTGTGTTTGAAACTCCCTGACGTTTCTTTCGTTGAGTACGAAAGGTACATCAGAGTTTGATTTTCTGGATCATAAATGCGTCGAATCTTCATCGACTTAAAAAAGATACTTTTTGACTTCTTAAAGACGACATCGCCAGATTTACTCTTATCAATCCTAGCAAGCATTTCAGGTGTGATTTCACCCGTTTGGCGACAAGAAATAGAGCTATCACTTGGGTCAGCAAGACTGAAATCTGCTTCAATACTGGCAACGTGGCAAGTCACTCCCGGTACTTCGGGATCGACAAGCGTATTGAGTTTGATGTCTTTCATGGTAAACATGCCTAGTGATACATCACCGACTTCATCACTACCACAACCGGCAAGCAGGGTAATTAAGCTTAAAGCAAGTATGCGTTTTTTCATTATTTGAGCCTTCATGAGGAAAGTTTGTGGATTTAATCTATCAGACGTTAGCAAGTAAAACAAAATTTGGCGTTACCTCAGGACTTTAGCTAGGTTTGTTATAGGCTTCATGCTAAGGTACAGCCTCAAAACGAAGCTACGCGATACGACTTTTAAGTTCAGAGGTATCCCACACGGATTTTGTTGTCGATACAAGACGCAATTTGCTTTCGCTTTTGACTTGCTACTACTTTGTAGCCTGTGATTGTTAAGGTATGTAAATGAATGAAATACAGTTAGCCAGCATAGAGCGCAAGAACGCGTGGCTGCATGATCTGGTCGAAGTAGAATTTCCCACGCCTGAGAGTTTGAAAGGGCGAGATATCTACTTTCAAACGCTCAAACAGCAACAATATCAAATAGTTGATAAAGAGTCGTTGCTAGGTAGAGAGACGGAGTGCAAAACTGACGATATATTCCTTGTTGATTTCCATCGACTGACCATTATGTTTTCACTTCTTCAATCTCAGCGCTGGGGCAAGCAATACGAACAAGACATGGTCGTTGAATACCTGACTCAAATCATTTTGACCCCTGATTTTGAACTGTATGTCGGGTTCAAAGACGGAAATCCGGTTGGCGCGGCAATCGTGAGTCAATTTCAAGGCAATACGCTCATTTCTGACGTCGCTGTTTCTGATTCAATAGCAAAAAGCCAATTTGAGTCTGATCTTGCTAAGCGACTACATAACGAAGAAAAACTTTGTGGGACGATAATTCTCGAGCGCTAACACATTCATCGCCACATCTGTAACGCAGTAATCGCTACCTCTCCGGTAGACCAATGGCACTCTACAACCAAGTGTATCAGGACTCAAACTATGCGCGACGCTGCGTCTGCGACTTCTTCCCGTTTCTTCTTGATGCGTAGATTCATTGCTGCCCTTATACGAGCATCTTATTGAAAAGTTCACATTTTTAATGGTAACTATCTGTAAATCGGTGATCTTGATTTAAAAACAGATAATTGTTCGAACTCAATTTTGCGAAATGCAGTGTTCATCGTTTAATCAATCCTAAACTCAAATACTATTAAGCTACAAAACAAAATAAGCTCAGCAATATTTTTTAACGTGTTTGGGGAAAGGCGATGGCAATTAATAATGTTAAATGCGTGATTTTTGATTGTGATGGAACACTGGTCGATAGCGAGCGTTTGTGTTGTCAGGCCTTAGTTCATGTTTTCAACCAGTATGGTGCTGAACTAACAATAGATGAGTGTGTGTCTCATTTCAAAGGTGGCAAACTCGCAGACATTCTTCTGGATACCAAAGCGTTAATGAACATCGATGTACCGATTGATGTACTAGAGCCTGAATATCGTCAAGAATTACAAAAGCTCTTTGTGCGCCACTTACAGCCAATGGACGGTGCTAAACGGCTGCTTAACTTTTTTGATTCTCATAGCATTGAATATTGTGTCGCATCAAATGGTCCGAAAGACAAAATAGAATATGCACTAGAGTTAACGGGGCTATTAGATGCTTTTAAGGGGAAGGTGTTTTCAGCGTTTGATGCAAATAGCTGGAAGCCAGAGCCAGATTTGCTTATGTATTCTGCAATGAATATGGGGTTCTTACCCGGTGATTGTCTCTATATAGATGATACTCCCAAGGGAGTAGAGGCTGGAATAAATGCTGGCATCAAAACGGTTCATCTATTTAATGGAGAGGAGATTAACCGTGTCGACGACGAACGCGTTATCAAAATTCAGCATTTGGATGAATTAAAAGAGCAGCTGTTAGGCTGCTCTGTATAGAGTATATGTCAGCCATCCTAAACTCTTAGTGGCACATACGACTTAAGCTATGGATGTGTTTGAGTTTAGATTGTAAGTAAGGTGTTTGATGTAAGCATTGAATTGATGAAAAGTGTTTAGTATGAAAACCGCAAGCCGCACAAGTGAACTTTTCTCCATCTGAAGATATTAAATATTCATCACATTGGCATAGGGGACAGTTAAGGTTTTCATTATTTCTTTTTTCTTTGTAATTATTCATATTGTTTTTCCAGCAGCAAATGGAATCGGCAAGTTCAAGCATAGCCGAACACAATCTTGATGAACATTCTTTCATCAGGTACAAAGATAACTTTCGATTCACTTCAAATATTTCAATTTGGTCTAATGTTTGTAAAGAACGAGTTAAGGGAATTGAAAGAAAATGAAGTAACTCAAATACACTGGGCTCTGTTTTAAGAGCCCAGGCAGAGTTGAGTTACTTGGTACGATAACGAAGGAGCACCTCTCCTAAGTCAACCGACGCTTTGGTTAAATTTGCAACCCCAATAGTTGATTGTTCTGCTACTTCTCTAATCGTGCTGGATTGAGTACGAATGTCTGTAAGTTCCGACGCAATATCGTTGGCGACAGCACTTTGCTCTTCAGCAGAAGTCGATATTTGAATGCTCATGTCCATTAAAGAACGAGCTGAGTCTGCAATTGAAGAAATATCATCACCAATTTCATCAATCAACTGGCTACTGGTTTGTGCCTGTTTTACAGTGCGTTCTGTAATAGAAGCGATGTTTTGGCTCTCAGTTTGTAGCTTCTCAATCATTGTCTGAATTTCAACGGTAGCTTGCTGAGTGCGGCTTGCTAGAGTACGCACCTCATCCGCGACTACCGCAAAACCACGGCCCTGTTCACCCGCACGAGCGGCTTCAATAGCTGCGTTAAGTGCCAGTAGATTAGTTTGCTCAGAGATTGCATTAATAGTTGTTATTACGTCATTAATTTGCGTTGTGTTTTCATTTAAATGACTAACAGAATTCGCGGCTTGCTCAATGTAGCTAGATAAGGTTTCTATTTCACTAATGGCATTTTGTACGCGACCACGACTTAGCTCAATTTTGTGGGCATCTTGGTCTGATTGTGTGGTCGCTTGTTGTGAGATGCTAGAAACTTCCTTAGCTGAAGCTGTCATTTCTTCCATTGCTGTCGCGACAGAGTCGAGAGTTTGATATTGGTGAGCTATTTGTGTTTCGCTTAAGTGCATGTCTTTTTCGAACGCAGAAGAGGTCTCACTCAACGTGTGGGCGTTATTTTTAACACTGTTGACCAGTTCTGTCAGTGTATCCATGGATTTGTCGAGTGCGCACCCAATGGTACCGAATTCATCACGGCCCGGATGGAATCCCAGGCGAGAGGTTAGGTCGCCTTCACCAATTTTTTTTGTCGTGGTGTATAGCACCCAAAGCGCTCCGCCAATGAAAGTCCCTACCCAGTAGCAAAACAACGCGAATGGCAGCACCCAAATAAAGCTAAGAAGCAGTGAGGTCAGGGCATTGGACTTAGCTTGTTGATACTCTGTACTCAGGTTATCTGTTAATTTAACCATTTCACCACGGTCAGTAGTCGAATAGACGGTGACAATTCCGTCTTTAAACAGACTCTGTTGCTGGCTATTCGCTTTGGTAATTCCATCAATCTGGTAAATGTCGGCTGGTTTTGCATCGATAACCCCTGAAAGCTTTGCCTGTACTGAAATGATCGATTGATGTTCAAACTGGTTGATTTCATTATAGTAACGGCTCCCTGCAACCGAAGTTAGAGCCAGTAGAAACAGTAGGAAGATAACCCAGACTTTGTCATTTATAGACATCTTAATAAAGAGTCGGTCTATAGTTCTAAACTCAACTTCTCTCATTTAACACTCCGTTTGAGATGTAAGGTATTTGTTCTCTTATATCGTCAGGGTTAAAGAAAACATGAGATTTAAATCATTAAAATATGTAACAAGAACAACCTGAAAACACTGTAATTTGACGCCTGTCACATTAAGGGTCGGTGCGACGATTAGATTTCAAGACAGAAAGTTCTCGTTAAGAGGAGGGACGATTTTAATGGATATCAATGTGCAATCGATTGCTTTTGATGTTGCTCATAGGAATTTAAATCTTTACTTTTCGCTGTCATGAATGTGTCATATAAAGATTATAAAAAGGAGCTACTGATATAAATTATCAGTAGGAAGAAGCAAGTACGCTTCAAAATAAAACAAAGGAGGTCACAATGAGCGACCAATATCAAAACGATGAGAATCTAGAGTTACTAGATGCGCTTGAAATTGGCATCATCTTGTCAGATTACATCGGCCCAGAAAACGAATCTGAATAGGATTCAGTTATTCTCTACGCCTTGCTTAAGCCGTTATACTAAGTACATGTCACATCAAGCCTAACGGCAAACATGGCGTCTAATGAATTTTCTTGCCCATTTACACATCGCTGATCATTGCAACAGCCATTTATTAGGGAATTTGCTTGGAGATTTCGTGAAAGGAGATCCAAGCAAACAGTATCAAGTTGATATTTCTAATGGCATCAAACTCCATCGTTTCGTAGACCGTATCACTGACCATCACCCTATCGTTGAAGAGTGCAAGCCTCACTTTAAAGGGGTTGCGCGACGCTTCGCTCCCATTGCTCTGGATATGTTTTGGGATCACTGTTTAGCGAAACAGTGGCATACATTTCATCGCAACTCGTTGGATCAGTTTGTGAGCGATGCTCATCAACGGGTCGACAGAGAAGTTGGCGATGATCTGCCAGAACGATTTTTGTTATTGCATAGCAGAATGTGGAGTGGCGGATGGCTTCAGTCTTATCTGGATTTAGAAAATATCGAATTTGCTCTGTATAGGATGTCAAAAAGAAGCCCAAGAATGTCAGATCTTACGACTACATTTGCAGTTTTAGATGAACAATATGCGACCTTAGAATCCAAATTTCCAGCGCTCTACAGCGATGTACTTCAAAAAGCACTTGAGTTCCACAAGCAATTAATCAGTGCATAGAGTGTAAAGGTAGTATGGTCTGGAGTGCTCTGGTAAACTCTGCGCTCCAAAAATTATGAGGTTTATCATGTCCGTAAATTTTGCTGACCTTGGCATTGAACAAAATCTGGTGGAAACCCTGTGCAGGTTAAATATCGTGACGCCGACACCGGTGCAAGAAAAGTCTATTCCTCATGTATTGGAGGGGAAAAACCTGCTCGCTGCCGCACAAACGGGTACCGGTAAAACGGCTGCATTTGGGTTGCCTATTATTCAAAGCGTACAGCAAGAAAAACTGAACGGAACGCCAAAAGCTCTAATTTTGGTGCCTACGCGTGAGTTAGCGCAACAAGTCTTCGAAAGCCTATCTCAGTATGCTTCGCAAACAGAATTACGCATTGTCTGTGTATACGGCGGTACCAGTATTGGTGTTCAGAAGAAAAAGCTGGAGGATGGTGCTGACATTCTGATTGCTACCCCAGGGCGCCTATTGGATCATTTGTTTAACGGCAACGTAAACATCTCAAAGACGAATACGCTTGTACTCGATGAAGCCGATCGCATGTTGGACATGGGCTTTTGGCCTGATTTACAACGAATCCTACGCCGTATGCCGGCCGAAAAACAGATCATGCTATTTTCTGCAACTTTTGAAAAACGCATTAAAACCATTGCTTATAAGCTGATGGATTCTCCGATTGAAGTCGAAGTTACCCCGCCAAATACGACAGCAGAAACGGTTAAGCAGATGGTTTATCCAGTCGATAAGAAGCGTAAGCGTGAGTTGCTCGCATACTTAATTGGTTCGAAAAACTGGCAACAAGTGCTGGTGTTTACCAAAACGAAACAGGGTAGTGATGAACTTGCGAAAGAGTTAAAGCTTGATGGCATTAAAGCCGTATCGATTAATGGTGATAAATCGCAAGGCGCACGTCAACGAGCATTAGATGAGTTTAAACAAGGTAAAGTGCGTGCCTTGATTGCTACTGATGTTGCAGCCCGAGGGCTGGATATTCAGGAACTTGAGCAAGTTGTTAACTTTGATATGCCATTTAAAGCAGAAGACTACGTACATCGGATAGGACGAACGGGACGTGCAGGTAACTCTGGACTTGCTGTATCCTTAATGAGCCGAGACGAAGAATATTTGCTGCATGTGATCGAGAACTTACTGGATCAGCGCTTGCCTCAGGAATGGTTGACGGGTTTTGAGCCAAGTCTAATCGAAGAAGTTGAGCCTGAGCGTAACGGCGGTGGTCGTAAGAGTCGCTCGGCAGAAAAACGTAAACTTAAAGCGAAGTTAGCTATCCACAAAAATCGCGGCAAAAACCGACGTTAACTGAGATTGCTTATTATCGATGCGAGTACATCAAATACTTATTTAGGTTGGTATAACTATGTGTTTATATCAATAGCGTATGTATTTCAATTTGGGCTACCACTGCAGTACAGCGTATAGTTGCAAGTATTTCCGAACCAGTTGCTGCTTGTTTGAACGGCGCAATGGGTGGCCAAACTTTATATAACATGGGTTGATATCAAACCGAGAACTGAGGGATTGCGTAAGCTGTGATTCACTGGTGTATAAAGTAATGCCTTGCTCAGTGTACTCGTTTATCGGTTCTGGCAATTCCCCCATCCACCAATGTAGCAGCTCCCTGCTTGTTTTACTTCTACTTATCCAATGGTCACAAACAAGGAAAAGCAAATCGTTAGGCTGTAACGCGTAGCCATATTCACTTTGCCATTCGGTTATCGAGGATAGCATCTTTTCTCGACAAGGCTTACCCGCACTGACCATGTGATAACTCAAAACCCATACTGTGCCGATCTCTGAAGTAATGCGGTAATGGTGGGGAAGATCGGGAGCATTAAGCACTTCAAGTGATTTAATGACACTACTATGGCCAAAGTGACGCAGTGTATGATCCATCCGCCTGGAAAATGCGAGGCCTAAATGATGTTCGCTCATCCCTTGGTTGTGTACCGCAGGGTAATGCTTTTCACAGATCTTAAGGCAGTCTTCCTGAAAATCATTAACACTTTGTATTACTAAGTCGAGTAGCAAAGAATATCCCTTAACGGTTATCACAACGATGAGAAAAAGTTAGCATAGTCTTTTTAGCAAGACTAAGTTGGATCCGCAACTTCTTGATCTAAACATCAAAATTAGGAATTCTATTCATCAATATCTTAGATAATACGAACGATTGTTGGATAGAACGCATTGTCGAGATTTCGATAATTGGACGATGAAACTCAAAGGGCAGTAAATGATTAAATTAGACAGAGCGCAGAAAGAAACCCTAGCAACAGCGATTCAAGATTATATGGAAGATGAATTAAGTATCGACATTGGTCAGTTTGACTGCGAATTTCTTATTGATTTTATAACTGAAAAGCTTGGGGCAGTGTACTACAACAAAGGCGTTGAAGATGCTAAAGCCTTGTTCGAACGCCGCATGCTAGAGATTTCCGACGAACTGTACGAGATAGAACAGGAAGTAAAACTATAAAATTCACGAATTCTTACATTTAACTTATTCAAGAAATTCGAACGGGTTGGTAGATGTACTGTAATTGGCTAGATGTAAATATTGGTAAATAATCTGTTTCATATAAAGTAAATCGGTTAATGTGTTGTTTCTTATTCAATATCAACACAGGAAACTCTTGGGAATTGAGATGGATACATCCGTAAAAAACTACAACCTTCTGACCCGCGTCATGCACTGGCTATCAGCCATATTTATTATTGGCTTATTTGCGGTTGGTTTATGGATGGTTGATTTAAGTTACTACAGCGAGTGGTATAAAACTGCACCTCATTATCATCGCTCTGTTGGTATTTTGCTCGCGATCGTCACTTTATTTAGGATCATATGGAAGCACATGAGCGCAACGCCTAAGCCCGAAGGTAAACCTCATGAAATCATAACTGCTAATTTGGCGCACAGTTTGATGTACTTGTTACTTGTTACCATTTTTGTCTCGGGTTATCTCATTTCAACCTCTGATGGTCGAGGTATCGAAGTATTTGAATGGTTTACTGTACCAAGTGCTGGCGAGTTGTTCCCAAACCAATCGGACCTTGCAGGTGAAATTCACTTTTACGCAGCGTGGGCAGTTATAGTTATTGCTGGTCTACATGCCGTTGCTGCACTTAAACATCACTTTATCGATAAAGACAACACATTAAGAAAAATGTTAGGAGCTTCAAAATGAAAAAGTCACTATTTGCTACAGGATTAGCGATCGCTATGGCACTTCCGTTTGGTGCGCAAGCAGCAGACTACGTTATTGATACGAAAGGCGCTCACGCCTCTATTAACTTCAAAGTCAGTCACTTGGGTTACAGCTTTATCAAAGGTCGTTTTAATACATTTTCTGGTGACTTTTCTTTTGATGAGAAAAACATCGCTGACTCTAAAGTGAATGTTGTTGTTGATACCACGAGTCTGGATTCAAACCATGCAGAGCGTGATAAACACATCCGTAGCAGTGATTTCATCGATGCTGGTAAATTTGGTCAAGCAACGTTTACTAGTACAAAAGTAACGGATAAAGGTAATGGCAAACTTGACGTAACTGGTGATTTGACACTTCACGGTGTAACAAAACCTATCACTATTGAAGCAGAGTTTGTTGGCGCCGGTAATGATCCGTGGGGTGGTGAGCGTGCTGGTTTCATGGGTAACACCCGACTAGAGCTTGCGGATTTTGATATCCCTGTAATGGGTTCTTCAAGCTATGTTGATATGGAACTTCATATTGAAGGCGTTAAGAAGTAATCCATTGCTACTTGTATATTAGTAAGGCGCTCTTCAAACGAAGAGCGCCTTCTTAGTGCCAACTAACTAAAGTTAGTGTTTTATACCAATCGTAGTAAATTACTGTGATTGGTATTATTGTTATGCGGTTTCTAATTCATCTTGTTCTACTAGATTCAAGCGTTCACCGTAAACGGTGCGCAGCGCGTTCAGTATTTCGACGCGTGTTACTACGCCGACTAAGAGTCCATTGTCTAATACCGGAAGCACTTGTGGTTTACTGACGTTCATACTCTTGGCACGCTCTTCCAGTGAAAGAGAAGTTAAGCGCGTTGCAATACCCATATTGCTTGTTGGGAACAGCTTTTCTTTGTCGATGCACATGAACTCCACCACATCGACTAAACGGTCGCCAGCATCAATAGCGACAATGTCACGGCTCATCAAATCAACCACTTTCTGACCTTTAACCGGAATATAATCCTCACACCAAAGATCGACCATGATATCGTGCGCAGATAAAAAGCCCACTAAGCGATTATGTACATCAACGACAGGGGCGCTGGTTAAATGATGATCAAGCAAAGTGTCAAGAGCCGTTACTACAGGAGTTTCTGCGCTGATAGTCACTGGTGCAGGATTCATTAAGTCCTTAACAAAAGAGCGGTTTTTCATGTTGGATTCCTTAACTGACATGAGTGGTGTTGTTTTAGTGATGGTTTGAATGTTGGCGGCTTTTAGCTCAGGTCGACGGAAAATACACCAGTTTGATAAGCCAACTAATACAGCGCCACCGACTATATTTCCTAGTGTTACTGGGATTAAGTTTGCAGTGACAAAGTGAAACACATTTAGGTCTGCATACTGGGAGGCTGGAACGCCAATAGAGACCCAGAATGACTCTGGAGCAAAATTAGCGATAACAATGCCAAGCGGGACCATGAACATATTGGCGACACAGTGCTCAAAGCCACTGCTTACGAACATAGCGACAGGTAAAATCGTCATCGCTGCCTTTGTCATCGCATTAGCAGAGCTAAATGTTAGCCAGATTGCGAGACAGACCAAAAGATTACATAGAATACCGAGTGCAAACGCCTGAACTAACGTGTGATGCAGTTTGTGCTGTGCAATGTTAAGCGCATTCAGTCCCCATTGGCCGTCGTCCATTTGGTATAAACCCGCAGCAGTAACCAGTGCGAGCAACAGCATTGCTCCAATAAAATTACCAACATAGACCTTGCCCCAAATAGTTAGCATTTTTCCAAAAGATATCTGCTTGTTTGCCCAGGAGATGCTTGAAAGCACAGAGCTTGTAAACAGCTCACCGCCACAGATAACGATAAGAATAAGCCCCATACTGAAAGCCAACCCGCCTGCAAGACGGCTCAATCCCCAACCTGCGCCTGCACTACCAGTTGTAACCGTGATATAGAACAAGAACGCTAAGCCGATAAATGCACCAGCCATTGTGGCAAGACTGAGCGTCATCGTGCTCGTTTTTTGGGCTTTACTCAGAGCAAACTTCTCTGCCTCGGCCATCATTTCTTTAGGAGAAAAATACTGGTGATTGTCAGGGTTGATCACCGCCATAGTGACTCCTTATTTGTTGATGCCATAAAAACTCCTTGATTTATAAAGTCAAAACTATTGTTGTTGTATTTAGAACCGCGGTATTCCTGAACCGCACAATCAGGCTAATAGAAAAATGACGACATAGAAAATTGATATTGTTTAAGGTTCTCATCAATTACATTGATAACTAATCAAAGAAGAGTAAAATGAATGCCGTTGCTTATCTATTTAATCAGGCGAGGGTATGGGAATACTCACTCGTAAAGGAGGACACGTTGCGCTATTCACTAAAGCAATTAGCGGTTTTTAATGCAGTTGCCGATTCCGGAAGTGTAAGCCAGGCTGCAGAAAAGCTGGCTTTGACACAATCGGCGACAAGTATGTCACTCTCGCAGCTGGAGAAAATGCTTGGTCGGCCACTATTTGAAAGGCAGGGCAAACAGATGGCGTTAACGCATTGGGGAATGTGGTTGAGGCCAAAAGCAAAACGCTTGTTACAAGACGCTTTACAGATTGAAATGGGCTTTTACGAGCAACATTTATTAAGCGGGGAGGTTCGTCTCTGCGCAAGTCAAACGCCAGCGGAACACCTAGTCCCTGACCTTATCAGTATTATTGATAATGACTTTCCTGAAATGCGCATATCTTTGGATGTGAAAAGTACCAAAGGTGTGATCGAGGGAGTATTAGATTACAAGTATGACTTAGGTATTATTGAGGGCCGTTGTGACGACAATCGATTACACCATGCAGTATGGTGTCGTGATCATCTTACTGTTGTCGCAGCTTCACATCACCCTTTTGCAAAAAATAAAATTGTCAGTCTAGCCCAGTTAGAACAAGCAAAGTGGGTATTGCGTGAAGATGGTTCAGGGACACGTAAAACCTTTGATAGTTCGATCAATAAACTAATTGAAGACCTCGATGTTTGGCGTGAATACGAACACGTACCAGTACTTCGTAGCCTTGTTGCTAATGGGCAGTATTTAACCTGTTTACCTTATTTGGATGTGGAGCGTTATATCCAAGCCGGTTTATTAGTTGCTTTAGATGTTCCAGAGCTCAAAATGGAGCGTATGCTTTCCTTTATCTGGAGAGCGGATATGGCAGAAAATCCGCTAGTAGACTGCATTAAGCGTGAAGGCTTACGTATGATGAAAGGGAAGCCGACAGTTTTATAGTACTTGCCAATATCATATGAACGATATCGTTATTCTATTTACTAAATCTGTTGATTTATCGCTTACGTCACAATAATTGTGTAACAAGTGAAATTGCAATTGTTGTCATTGTGATCAGTGTCACCGATAAGCTGTAAAAATACTTCTAATATCGGTTCTTGATTTCAATGTTTGAAGCCAGTTATCAAACCAGAAGGGTCTGATACTAGCTAAGCAGGTACGAATACCATGACGACACTTTTAGCGATTTCTATTACTACAGGGATTTTGTCTGGCGTTTGGGGATGGATAGCGATCTCCTTAGGTCTCCTATCCTGGGCGGGATTTTTAGGTTGTACTAGTTACTTTGCCTCCCCAACTAGTGGCCTGAAAGGGTTGGCAACCAGTCTGATTACTAATTTAACAGGCGTGTTTTGGGCTATGGTCATTATCTATGGTTCAACCTACGCAGGGTTAGAAATCCTTGGCTACGGAATAACGGCCATCGTGGCTTTCTTTATGTGTATTCAAGCTAAGCAAGCTTGGTTATCTTACATTCCTGGTACGTTTATTGGCTCATGTGCAACCTTCGCAGCGGAGGGTAACTGGCAACTTGTAGTGCCATCTCTAGTGTTAGGTGGCGTATTTGGTTATCTAATGAAAGCCACTGGTCTTTGGTTACACTCGAAATCAAATGTGAATTCTACCTCTTCGCTCGCTGAGCAAGTGCAGTAGAGTGCCGCCGACTTAATGGGTATCCACTGAGTATTGAGTATTATTCTTTTCAATACTGTTAATCAAACTTATTGATATTTGATACAAGCACACTTTAATAGTGTGCTTTTTACCAATTTTTCGCCCTAGGTATTGCCACTTGCCATGGTAACGATGCGTTTTAGCGTCCAACGCAAGAGTACAGGTATGCATTCCACACCATTCTCTTCACAATGCGAAACAATTGCTAGGGCTAAGTCTGGCTTTGCATGTTTCTTCAGGACTCGGTTGACCACTTTTTTCGCTGGAATTTGATGGTCGTGAGGAACCTTTATCATGTCCTTAAAGAAAAGTTCAAATCCGTGATTGTATAGGAAATGCTCTATATCTCGATCAGGTAACTCTGTTAAACGGTGACGCTCCTGGTCATGTTCTAATTGAGAACGAACCGTATGAGCGTATTTTTTACCAGCTGCATCGCCATCTGTCACAACGTGCCAGTCAATACCAAACTCTTTTGCGACTTTAATTATTGAACGCAAGCCTGATTGAGCAAACTCAACAATCTGAACGCCTTCTGCCGCTAAATCATAACCACATTGACGGGCCAGTTCATTAAAGAGCCAGACTTCAGTTTCGCCTTCAACTAAGAGCCAGCAACGAGCGAAGAGCGCTCCTGCACGGTGAAAGCGAATATGGAAACCAATGCGTCGTAGTTCGTCCCGCCCGAACTTGGTTGGATTAAGACTCTTTGCGATGGTTCGATCAGACAGACGATACAAACGCCTTATTGAATAGAGCGGAACGGAGCCGAGTAAGCTGCCACTATTAGTGGTAAGAATTTTTTGCATCGGCAATAGCTGAAGTAGGGACCAGGCTCTTGCTAAATGGGTGGGATGTAAGCGACCTTCAGGGTCTTCAATTATTAATATTGGTCTTGCACAACGCCTCAGCTCCGTTGGTCCTTTCGCTTGCAGGTAAGTATTGAGCAAGCCCATTAGAAGCAACCGACTTTGCTTATCGTTAGTTTCTCTTAAGTATTGGCTCAGACCTTTATCAGAAGGGTGGCTGTTATAAAGCAGACCGTCTCTTGGCTTCCTAGGGTTACCTCTACTGGTACTTCGGAATGCGAAATAGTGGTCGATCAGCGTCTGCATAGCAGCGAGGCTACTGCGAATTTCCCCTTTGTTGACTTGACCGGGCATTGCTAGTAGTCGTCGACATGTATTGTCAATACGCTTTTCAATTCGTGAATTTTTATTGTCACCGTTGACATGAGATGGATGAGGAAAGCGACGAGAGTCTCTTAAGCGAATGACTGGATGTAGAGTCATCAATTCAATAGCAAGTTTCTCAGAATGATGAATCTTTATTGTTTTTCCTTCATGATTAAGAAACGTATACTGAGTCGTAATATCATTCTCGACACGAGAACCACTGATTCGATAGTAGATAACAGGCTCACCGTTGTCTTTGGTGCACCAGGCAGGCTTAATCCTACGGTAACGGCCCGCTTTTACCTCTTGCTTTTCTTGTGCTTTAAAGCAAAGGATAATCTCGATTTGCTGAGATTGGGGGTGGGAGATAGAGTAGTCAACGTGAAAATCTTTTAGTTCAAACTCGTAGAGCTTTCCGTCTGGTGGTAATGCAATGGATAGGGCATCGATCAATGAAGACTTACCCCATGTATTCTCACCAATAAGCGTGGTGAGTTCGTCAAAAGAGAGTGAAAGGCGTTTAATGCCTCTAAACCCGGAGATTTCGATGCGTTCAAGTCTCATCTCAATCCTCCTCGCAATTATTTGAATTATAGAGAATTATCTTGCTTTCTATAAGAATATATGAAATCTAAAATGTTGCTATAAGCTCAGCTCACAAATTTACGAGAGCCTGTGTAGGAAGTGGATCGATACTTTTGTGGTGTGTGTATTCACCTATGTAGGCTCACGTAAATATGAAATAGAAATTCGCTGTTTCATAAAATTCATGATTCTGTCATGATCCACTCCTTATTATTATAAGGAATGAAAAGAGAGAAGATGAAAATGAATAAAAATCATAAGCCAGTAAGAATAAAACTGGCACACATCAATGACACTCATTCCTACTTTGAGCCAACGTCATTACAGCTAAAATTACAAATCAATAAAGAGGTTACGCTAGAGCCTTACGTCAGTGCTGGTGGCTTTTCTCGTATTGCAACACGCGTTGAACAACTCCGTGATGATGCTAAGCGTCAAGGGCACGGAATGTTGTTTCTACATGCAGGTGATTGCTTTCAAGGCACGCTGTACTTTTCTTTGTTTAAAGGCAGAGCCAATGCTGATCTTCTAAATGCGTTACAAATCGACGCGATGGCATTAGGCAACCATGAATTAGACATGGGGAATGAACCGGTAGCGAAATTCTGTCAGCGTACCAACTTTCCCTTGCTTGCTGGCAACTGGGATATATCCAACGAGTTAGCCTCGAAATCGCATCGAGTGAATGATTGTGGCAATGTATTGAGTTATCAGCATCAAACTCAAAGCGCTCAATACATGGTGAAAGAATTTGATGGTGTACCAGTGGCAATCTTTGGTCTGTCGATCGATAAAATGAGTGATATTGCGAACCCTGACGCAGATACTCCATTCGTGGCAGCGATTGATACAGCCAAAGCGACGGTGGAGCAAATCCACGCAGCGGGGATAAAAAACATCATTTTGCTTAGCCATCTAGGTTACGAAGGTGACTTAGAGTTGGCGGAACAAGTTAAGGGTATTGGTATCATCGTTGGTGGCCACAGCCATCGTCTGCAAGGTGATTTCTCACCAATAGGTTTAGGCAAAGACGACCAATATGGTGTAAATATTAACGGTACTTATGTGGTCCAAGCTGGTTTCCATGCGCTGACTATTGGGCATTGTGTACTTGAGTTTGATGAAGAGGGTAAAGCGACGATGTTAAGTGGTCAAAATGAGTTGTTGCTTGGCCGTCGCATATTCTGGGATTCCTCACTAGATCAACAGTTGGACCAAGGCGTATTTGAGACAGCCTGTGACTTCATTCATGGTCAACCAAATGTCGTCGTGTGTAAAAAACACTCCGAGACTCAAGCTATTTTGACGGATAAGTACATACCGCGCGTGCGTGCACTTCAATCACAAGTCATCGCTCATGTCGAAAGCAAAAAGCGCCACGTTCGTATCCCAGATGAAATGGGAGGTAGCGAGCTTGCTTCCGCGGTTGCACATTCATTCTTGCACAGCTTAAATCAGCGTGGACATGAAATTCAGTTTGCTATTCATAACGCTGGTGGCGTCAGAACGTCCTTAAATCCGGGTAAACTTACGGTTGCCGACGTTGCCGGACGTTTATTGCCATTTGCCGTTCCTATTGGTTTTTATAACGTACAGGGAAGTGTGATTCGCCGAGCTTTGGAAGGGGCAATTAATAACGCGTTGAACAATGGTGTCGAAGGTACCGGCTCAGGTAGTTACCCTTACACATACAACCTGAGCTTTGAGTACAAAGCTCATCTTCCCAAAGGGAAACGCATTACCGTATTAGAAATTTTCAACAAGAATCGTTGGGTTAAGGTTCAAGATGACGTGTGGTACCGTGGTACGTCTTCCGCATATACAATGAAAGGTAAAGAGGGTTACGAAGCCTTATTGGATATGGAAGGTGAGGGCAGTGTCAGTAACCTGTCTATGGCAGACTGTTTCATAGAATTGCTTACTGACGATCCTAACTGTTTGAACCAAAATCACAAATTATACTCTCAGCAGCGCCGTTAGCTATTTCTGGTGCCTATCTTGCTTATCTTCCCATGTTAAATGTGGTGAAGGTAGAAATGATGTGGAATAAAGACTGGAGTGATGTCGCGGTTGTTGTTGCATGGGTTGCTGCATGGTCAGTGCTAGTACATGTTATGCCCGTGATTGTATTTTAAACCGACAGATAACTTATAAAAGGGGCAAGGTTGTGCTCCTTTTTATATGGGGATAGCATTCATCAATTTAATGCATTGAATATTATAAAATCCCCTTGCTCTATCGATAGCGATTCTTTATTGGAAAATTAAAAAGACGGGCGTATGATGGCTTCGTTTGGGGAGTAGTTAGCGCAAGTTTACTTATCGTCATCTCGTTAAGCATCTGCTTTTCCGGTAAGTAAAGGTGTCATCGATTAATCAAAATTGACACTTCAACGAGACCAACGCATTCAGCGACTAACAGACACATTATCAATGTGACTGTCGGTTTATATTGTATGCGGAAGGTCACCAAACCTGTGATTCTTCCACGTAGGAGGAAGCATGTCTCTTATTGAAAATACCACTCAAGTTAGTCAATCTGTTCTGTTTCAAGAATCTCTCAACATGTATGCCGTGTTCGGGCTATTTACTCTGATTTTAGTCACGGTCGATATTTATCAAACACGTGGTGGCGTCATTACAATGAAAAACGCTATTGTTTGGAGCATCTTTTGGTTTTTGCTGGCATTTGTGTTCGTGGGTTCGATCTACATGTTCTGGGATTTTTATTCGCCACACAGCCATTATACGAACGAAAAAGCTGCCGTTTCCTTCCTTACCGGTTACCTTCTGGAGAAATCACTCAGCGTTGACAACCTATTTATTTTCGCGATCATTTTCGCACAGTACAAAGTACCTGAACATCTGCGACCGAGAGCGTTACTTTGGGGCGTCATTGGTGCGCTGTTGCTTCGTGCCGTTATGATTGGTATTGGGGCACAGTTGTTGGCTCAATATCACTGGGTATTGTACATATTCGCGGCATTTCTAATTGGGACTGGGATTAAACTCGCACAAGGGAGTGGGGAAGACGAAGAAGTTAACCCATATCCGGAGAAGTTGATCCGCAAACTATTTCCAATTACTGATGATTACCGCGGTAATCACATGATATTGAAACAGGCAGGAAAATGGGTGGCGACTCCGATGTTAATCGTCGTTGGTGTGATCGCGGTAATGGATGTTATGTTTGCTTTAGACTCCATTCCCGCGATTTTCGCCGTCACAAGAGACCCCTTCTTGGTGCTGGCCGCGAACGTATTTGCGTTACTTGGGCTTCGCTCATTGTATTTTGTATTACAAGCAA
>JAAEZQ010000082.1 GCA_018222805.1 Vibrionaceae bacterium | reverse complement strand
GACGAAGTGCGTCATGTTTTGTTTTTAAACACTTGAAGCCAATGTGGATTCAAGCTAAATATGACGCTGACATTATTGCAGTCATAAAAAACAAGTTATTGACACACATGGAGCGTGCTTCAATCGTTTGAATTTCTGCAAGATAGATATGCACCATTTGGGGCCGGTATTTTTTCAGTTAAGCCGGTCTAAATTGGACAGTAGACAAGGAGCAAGTTGTATATGCTGTCGTACTTTTTACGCCGTTTAGCGTTAGTAATTCCAACGTTTCTCGGAATTACCATTCTTATTTTTGCCATTACTCGTTTCGTACCGGGTGGCCCTGTCGAGCGTATGTTGTCACAGATGCAATCGCAGGGAGATGGCGCCGCCGCTATGACGTCTGCGGGTGGTAACACCGCGCTTTCTGATGATCAAATCGCAGAGTTGAATGCTTTCTATGGCTTGGACAAGCCAGTAGTGGAAGCGTACGTCGAGTGGTTAAGTCGATTGGTTACGCTGGATCTTGGTGAATCAACCCGTTACTACGAGCCCGTCTCAGAGATGATTGCTGAACGACTGCCTGTTTCTCTATTTTACGGTGGTATGACGTTCTTTATCAGTTACTTCATCTCTATTCCTCTTGGTTATTACAAGGCGCTCAAGCATGGCTCCGTGTTTGATTCCTCTTCCTCGATACTGATATTTGTTGGTTATGCCTTACCTGGCTATGTGGTAGGTGTGCTTCTAATCACCTTGTTCAGTTATCACCTCGAATGGTTCCCGATGGGAGGCTTTGTTGGCGATGACTTTGATGACTATGAAACCTTCTTGGAGCGAGCCAAGGACATCATGTGGCATGCAGTGTTGCCATTGATTTGTTATCTGATTGGTGACTTTGCCACGCTGACGATGACGATGAAAAACAACCTGATGGAAAACCTGTCATCAGATTACATTCGTACTGCAATCGCAAAAGGTTTGCCTTTCAAGAAAGCCGTTCGCAGGCATGCTTTGCGCAACAGTTTAATTCCGATTGCGAGCCATTTCGGTAACTCTTTACTTTTCTTTATGACGGGCGCATTCCTGATCGAAGTTATCTTTAACATTGATGGTATTGGTCTGCTGGGCTACGAGTCCATCATGGAGCGTGATTATCCTGTAGTAATGGGCATTGTTGCCATCAACGCGATCTTGTTGTTGATCGGTAACATTATTTCAGATGTCTGTGTTGCTTTAGTCGACCCTCGTGTGAAGTTTGGAGCGTAAGATGTTTACAATCAGTCCATTAACTCAAAAGAAAATTCGTCACTTTAAAGAGATCAAACGTGGTTACTGGTCGTTTGTGGTGCTATCGATCATGTTGATCCTCTCTCTGTTCGCTGAGTTGCTGATCAACAGCAAAGCTCTGGTCGTAAAATACGATGGAAATTTCTATTTTCCTGTCGTGAGTGATGTGCGTTTGGGCAGTGATTTCGGCCAAGACTCATCGAGCGAAGCGGATTACCGTGTGCTAC
This sequence comes from Vibrionaceae bacterium, assembly GCA_018222805.1. Lineage (GTDB taxonomy): Bacteria > Pseudomonadota > Gammaproteobacteria > Enterobacterales > Vibrionaceae > Vibrio. Next base: position 3,626 of record JAAEZQ010000082.1, on the reverse strand, counting down.
AAAAAGTGTTTGAAGAGGAAGGTGGCGATAATTTTGTCATTTTACCAATTGTACCTTGGAATCCGTATGAGCAGGACTTTAGTGGCGACTTCCCACCAACGGCTCCGAGCGCCGATAATAAGCACTATTTAGGTACCGACGTTATCGGTCGAGATATCTTAGCCCGACTGGTTTACGGCTTTAGAACAGCGATGGGGTTTGCATTGTTGACCATGATCGTTTCGTACACGATTGGTACTGCGGTTGGTTGTGCGATGGGATTCTGGGGCGGAAAATTTGATCTGTTCGTTCAGCGATTGATCGAAGTTTGGTCGATGGTGCCATTCCTATACGTCATCATGATTCTGGTTTCGATCGTTCAGCCCACCTTTGCGCTTTTCGTCGCCATTAACGTTCTGTTCTCCTGGATGGGGATGACTTGGTACATGCGAACCATGACCTATAAGGAATCGGCTCGTGAATACGTGATGGCAGCGCGTGCGTTAGGGGCATCAACAGGTCGAATTCTGTTTAATCATATTCTTCCTAATACCATGGTTATGATTGTAACTCTGGCACCATTTACTATTGCGGCTAATATTACAGCACTAACAGCGTTAGATTATTTAGGCCTTGGCCTTATGCCACCAACACCGAGCTGGGGTGAACTACTGCAACAAGGTAAGTCAAATCTAGACTCGCCATGGATTGTTTCTTCAGTGGTGACTTCGATTGTATTGGTACTGGTGATGGTGACCTTCATTGGTGAAGCGATTCGAGCGGCTTTCGACCCGAAAAAATTCACACGCTATGTTTAATTAAGTGTGTTGAACAGAACATAAAAAAGGGAAGTTTTATGAATAGATTACTTTTAGCGTCTACGTTGACCGCCCTGAGTTTTGGGGCGATGTCCGCGACGCTACCCGCCGACTTAGAGTGGCAAACAAACTGGGATGAGCCGCAGTATGGATCTCCTGAAGCGAAGCGCGGTGGTACTTATCGCACATATATGTCGAGCTTTCCTCAGACACTACGCAGTGTAGGGCCTGATGCAAATGCGGGGCTGCGCTCTTTCTTGTTAGACGATACTCCAGGGTTGGTTGTGCGTCATCCTGATACTCTTGAGTTCATTCCTGAGTTGGCAAATGAATGGGCTTTGGCTGGTGATAATAAGACGGTTTACTTTAGGCTAAACCCAAAAGCGAGATGGTCGGATGGCAAGCCAGTGACCGCAGACGATTTTGTCTTCATGCTCAACTTTTACCGTTCGAAAGATATTTTGGAGCCTTGGTATAACGATTACTACAACAAAACGGTGGCTGACGTCGTTAAATACGATGATCACACTTTCTCAGTTGTAGCAGCCAAAGAGTTCAATCCGGAAGAACTGATGCTGAGAATGGGAGCATTGCGCCCGCGTCCAGCGCACTTCTATGCTAATCCTGCTAAAGACGAAAACGGCGATGGTATCCATGATGACTTTGTTCGTTACTACAACTTCAAAAGTGAGCCAACTACGAGCGCGTATTACTTAGACGATATCAAGAAAGGCAAAAGCGTTACCTTCAAACATGTCGGTAAAGACTGGTGGGGCTACAGCAATAAGTACTATCAAAACCGCTATAACGTCGACAAGATTCGTATCACTGTGATTCGTGACCATGACATAGCCATGAAACATTTCGAGAAAGGCAATCTCGACGCTTTTGGTTTAATTCTACCAAGTCTGTGGCATGACAAATCTAACTCGGCACCGTATCAGAAGGGGTACATTGAAAAGTTATGGGGTTATAACCAGTATCCCGTGGGAGCTGGTGGCCTTTGGATCAATACGGCGCAACCGCTATTAAGTGATATTAATGTGCGAAAAGGCGTCACCTATGCGACAGATTTTGATGGCATGATCGAAAATGTCTTGCGGGGTGACTATTCACGTAAGCCCAACCCAACTGGTTTTGGTCATGGTAAATACTCGTTGCCGGATGCAAAAGCACCAGCCTTTGATGTGGATAAAGCTATAGCAGCATTTGAAGCGGCAGGTTTTACTTCTATCGGTGCTGACGGTATTCGTGTTAACTCTGAAGGTCAGCGTCTTAGCTTTGAGTTGACCTATGGAACGCCTGTCCATACTCCGCGTATTGCTTATCTAAAAGAGCAGGCTAAGTTGGCAGGTTTGGACATTGAGCTGAAGCTGGTTGATGGTTCTTCGATGTTCAAATATGTGCGCGAGAAAAAGCACGATCTAGCGTTCTTAACCATGAGCACCTCAGAGATCCCAACTTATTGGGAATATTTCCACTCGATTAATGCCAATAAACCACAAACGAACTCCTTCACCAACTACAGCACACCTGAGTTGGATGAAAAAATCATGGAGTACCGTTTCAACTTAGATATGGATAAGAAGGTCAAGCTCGGACACGAAATTCAGCGTGATATAACAGACGCGTACGTGATCATCTCTGGCTATATGGTGCCTTACGTTCGCTACGGTCACTGGCGCTGGCTGAAGTTGCCAGATAAACCGATGAACCGTATGACAGAAGCTCTTTATAGTGATGGCGTTATTGGCGATGGCACATACTGGATCGACAGTGATGTGAAAAAAGAAACTCAAAAAGCGATGAAATCGGGTAAGACATTCGAGCCTGTAGTTGAAATCGACGACACCTATAAGCTGTAGGGAGGTGTTATGGAAAACGATGTAATTTTAAGTGTTAAAGACCTCGAAGTAGAATTTACGACCGACGATGGGCCGGTAAAAGTACTGCATGGTGTGAACTTTGATGTTCGAGCTGGGCGCACGCTGGGCTTAGTAGGTGAGTCGGGCAGTGGCAAAAGTGTGACTTCAATGTCTATTATGGGGCTACTACCAAAACCATACGGTAATATTGTTAAGGGTGAAGTGAACTATCGCGGAACCAATCTGGTGGAACTGCCTGCAAATGAAATGTACGCAATGCGTGGTAATCGTATTTCTATTATCTTCCAGGATCCAATGACCGCACTGAACCCTGTTCACACCATCGGCCGTCAGATTTGTGAAGTGCTGGAGCTGCATCGCCCGGAGTTGGATAAGAAATCTCGCGAGTCCTATGCGGTTGAAATGCTGGATAAAGTAAAAATTCCAATGCCAGAAAAGCGTCTCAATGAGTATCCGCACAACTTGTCTGGCGGCATGCGTCAGCGTGTCATGATTGCGATGGCACTGGCTTGTAAACCGGACATCCTGATCTGTGACGAACCCACGACGGCATTGGATGTTACCGTACAGGCGTCTATTCTTGAACTAATGAATGAGCTTCAAGAAGAGACTGGTATGGCGATGATCTTCATTACGCACGACCTTGGTGTGGTGGCAGAAGTATGCGATGACGTGGCAGTGATGTATGGCGGACGCATTGTTGAAAAAGCAGAGATTTTTGAACTGTTTGATAACCCGCAACACCCATACACTGAGCGTCTGATGGGCTTGATGCCAAGCTTAGATAATGAACCTAAGCAGATGATTGATATCAAACCAATCGATGCAAGCATGTTTGCAAACTAACTCTGGTGCAAAGTGAACGCGTCATAAAAGAGGATGTTATGGCAAAAGAAGTATTAAGAATTGAAAATCTTAAGCAGCACTTTGTATCTGGTAAAGG